>NZ_CP036267.1:5029040-5632790 GCF_007744255.1 Thalassoglobus polymorphus
GCGTAGAACATAAGCGTCCCCAAGATCTTCTTCAAGCTGCAGCAATTCTTAAAAAAAAAGAGCTGGATTTCAAGATGGTAATTGTGGGCGGCGGTCCATTTCTGACACGACTCCGAAAATTGAGTTCTGATCTGGCATTAAATGACACATGCCGATTAATAGGAGCACAACCCCACAGTCGGGTCCGAGAAGAATTTCTGGCTGCAGATATTTTTGCGTTATGCAGCGAACGAGAGTCCTTTGGAATTGTCACAGTTGAAGCGATGTCATCAGGACTGCCAACAATCACTTCACGCACAGCAGGAGCTAAGGACATTGTCCTAGAAGGGGAAACAGGCTACACGTTCAACGCAGGCGATGTCGCGTCGCTAACGCAGCACCTTGAAAGACTCATCAAAGACCACCGACTTCGACGATCAATGGGACTGAAAGGAAGAGATCGTGCTTCGTCGAAATTTTCTTGGCAGAATCATATGAACATTGTTTCTGGCATGTGGCACATGCCAGAAACCCAAAAAAGGACTGTCCCTCAAAGCCATGAAGATCCCCATGAATAATGGGTGTCCAGTTGAGAATGTATCCTCTCCGAAAGTTAGTTTGCCCAACTCTTCTCTACACAACCTTTAACGTGACTAAATGATTGGACACAGCTCTAGAAGATGTTCGTAAAACTTCCACACGTAACTACCACCATCGATGCTGGCCTGAAGTCTCGTAACAAATCGAAAGCGGGGAGTCTTCAATACCCAATCTTCATAGGCCTAGTTGATCCCCTCTAATCTAAACTAAGAAGATCCAGCAACGCACTATCCAAGCGAGATAAATGACAATAAGATGAACAGGGTACTTCCCCATAACGTATTGCTCCTATCCAATTCTCCCAAAATTGGCGGTGGCAACCGTAGCTTGCTATTATTACACCAAGGGCTCAAATCACGCGGAGTCGCTGGGAGTGTTGTGGTCCCCGAGGAAGGGCCAATGGCACAGGCATGTCTAGCAGAGTCGGTCCCCTACAATCTCCATGAGATCGACAGCCCCTCATGGCAAAGACCGGACAGGGCTTGGCTGTCCGCTCGTCGATGGAGTCGAATTTTACAACAATCGAATGCTGACATTATCCACGCAAACGACACCACAACCGCCCGGTCAGTCGCTATCGCTGCATGGCGGGCGGACGTGCCCGTTGTTTGCCACATTCGCTTTCCCTTAGGTCCCGAAGCAATTGCCTGGACTTTCAAGCGACTCCCCAAACCAACAGCGTTCATTTTTAACAGTCACGCCCTAAAGGCTGAATGTGGACCTCATTTTGAGCAAGCGTGCCCAGAGTCGAAGCAATATGTCGTCCACAATGCTGTGAACTTGGAACAATTTTACCCCAGCCCCAAACAGTCGAGAAAATATCGAGTTGGAATCTTAGCCAATTTAATTCCTATTAAAGGCCACATTGATTTCCTTCAAATGGCACGCTTGATTCTGAAACAAGGTTGTGAAATGGAATTCAGCCTTATCGGCGAAGACATTCACAACACTGGATACAGATCGGAACTAGAGCAAATTGCCACTGACTTGGGATTAAGCAAGAGTGTCCAGTTCCTTGGTCATCGAAACGACATTCCGGAACTGCTGGCCGAACTCGACTTGCTAGTTTGTCCATCTCACGTGGAGCCGTTTGGGAGATGCTTGATTGAAGCGATGGCGTGTGAAAAACCAGTTGTCGCTACGCGAGTTGGTGGAATCCCTGAAGTCGTTGACGATGGTGTCACTGGCTTGCTAGTTCCTGCATCTTCACCGCATTCACTCGCGGAGGCTGTGTTAAGAATTCATAGTGATTCTGAACTCGCGAACGCTATGGGAAAAGCCGGAAGAAAACGAGTCGAAAAATTATTCACACCGGAAGCCCATGCAGAAGCAATTCATCAAGTCTACGACGCAGCATTGACCGTCACCGACAAACGCAAAAGCCCGAAATTAGCCACTACAGTATTGGAAGATTAGTAGGTGACAACTTGGTAATTATCGTCAACACGTAGCATAAGGGCTCAAAGAAGGCTGCTGAGCAGGTTCACAAGTGGTTTGCCAGTAGCGTGAACGTGGTGCGGGATGCCAGTAGCCATTGAGGTCCTTGCCGGTCGCGTTCGGGCCAAGGTGCCTTTCACGCAAATTAAATTCCAGTACATGTTCTATACTTCTGAGCCTCGGATAGATCATCTTCCCCAAGTCATCATCTATTCACAACGAGTCAGAACATCAAGAATAACAGTGCATCCTATGTCTTGGGCAACAGGCTTTTAGAGGGCGTCGTGTCGATGAAGCGTCTTCAAGTAGTGACATGAACACGATAAAAAAAACTGTATTCAAAGTTTTTGACAAAATCACTCAACATCAATCTGGTGTCGACAGCCTGGTGCGCTGCTTAGGTCCGATCTTCGGTAAGCGGTTTCTCACATCAGGAGGAATCGAAAACACTCGCGCCCCCTACTCTGATTTGCCTCAGAGTAACGATCTCAATCAAACAAATTCCAGAAGCGACATTGTTCTCCTGACTGGCCGATTCCGAAGTGGGTCGACTTTGCTTTGGAATGTTTTTCGTCAGCTTGACGGGACTACCAGCTTTTACGAGCCCTTCAATGAACGCCGTTGGTTTGACCCACAAACACGCGGCGCGAATGTTGATGGCACTCATCGTCAAGTGAACAGCTACTGGGAGGAGTACGAGGATGCTGAAGATCTTGCCGAATTCTATCACGAGGACTGGATTCGACGCGGGCTGTACATGGACGAAGGGAGTTGGGATGGCCAGATGAAGCGTTATCTCGAGCGGATGATTGAACACTCATCAGGTCGACCAGTCTTGCAATTCAATCGTATTGACTTCCGACTCCCTTGGTTTCGTCATTATTTTCCAAACGCAAAAATCATTCATATCTACCGGCATCCGCGTGAGCAATGGTGCTCTACGCTTCAGGACATTTCTCTATTTGGGCCAGAGGATGGGACAATTGAAGACTTTTCCAGTGCCGACAAATTTTACCTCAGAACTTGGGTCAACGACTTAAAGCCACATTTTCCATTTCTCGCTGAGACTTCAGTACACCCGTACCGACATTACTATTGGATTTGGAAGCTCTCCTATTTATTCGGGCAGCAGTACGCACATCATTCATTGTGCTTTGAGAACCTTGTTGCACAACCAAACCAAGAGCTTAAAGCAGTCTTCGATCTGCTCAATATCGAAATCCAAGACTGGACCAAAATCGAATCAATCTTTGAAAAACCAGTCACTGGACGATGGCAGCAATATGCTTCGAATGAATGGTTTCGAGCTCACGAGAGTGAGTGCGAAACCGTGCTCGATGCTTTCCTAGGCCGAAGTGACGCCACTCTGAAATCATGAAAAAAATCTTACTACTCTCGGAAGTTTTTCCGCCTCAGAATGGGGGGTCGGGGCGGTGGTTTTGGGAGATTTATTCTCGGCTGAACCGGGAGCAGGTCTGTATTGCTGCCGGAGAGCATGAGGGGGCTGAGGAGTTTGATCGTCAACATGAGTTGAACGTAGAGCGATTGCCACTGACGCTTTCGACTTGGGGAGTTGCTAGTTGGTCGGGCTTTAATGGGTATTGGAGGATCTTCAAACGAGTGCTGAAAGTTGTGCGTCGCGAGAAGATCACGATGATTCACGCTGGTCGGTGCTTGCCGGAAGCGGTCGTGGCGATGGCTGTCAAAAAGCTCAAGGGGACGCCATACGTCTTTTATGTTCATGGCGAAGACGTCAACACCGCCTGGTCGAGTCGAGAATTAACCTTTCTTGTTCGCCGAGCTTTAAATAGCGCGACTTACTGTATCGCGAATAGTCAAAATACTGCACGGCTTCTTCAGGAAGATTGGGGATTACCTGCAGAGAAGATTCAGGTACTCCACCCCGGAGTCGACACTCAGCGTTTCATGCCAGAGGAGCGGTCTCTGAGCATTCGGGAATCTCTTGGATGGGGAGACCGGACAGTGATTTTAACGGTCGGTCGGCTACAAAAACGGAAGGGGCAAGACATGCTCATCCGTGCTTTGCCTGCGATCCGTGAACAGTTTCCTGACGTACTGTATTCGATCGTTGGTGATGGAGCGCAGCGCGAATCACTCGAACGACTTGCCGAAGAACTGGGCGTCAAAGAGTCACTTCAATTTCAAGGTGAGACGACCGACGAAGAACTTGCAGCCTGTTACCGACAATGCGACCTCTTTGCGTTGCCGAACAGGGAGATCGACGGTGACATTGAAGGTTTTGGCATGGTGTTACTAGAAGCTCAGGCCAGTGGTCGGCCTGTGCTTGCAGGCGATTCAGGTGGAACGGCAGAGACGATGGATATCGACAAGACTGGTGTTATTGCAGACTGCACTTCTCCGGAACCATTGGCTGAAGCCATCCTCAAATTACTGAATGATGAGGCTCGACGGGAGCAAATGGGACGCGAGGCAAGAGGCTGGGTTGTCAGCCAATTCGACTGGTCAGCACTCGCTCGGCAAGCGGGGGAGTTGTTTGGGGTTGAGGTTGTTGCGGGGTTGGAGGGCTGTTCTGTGGCGGAGGGGTCGGAAGTGGCGTCGGACGCGAACTGAATCTCATCGATACACAATTCTCACCAATGGCCTCCTTCGTGAACGATCAGTCTTTTGAGGAAGAAGCGATTCAAATTCCATTGAACGTTGAGTTCGGCGAGTGTTCCGAGTTGCGAACTCAGCCGGTCTGTTTTGGTGTCCCTTTGCCGCAGGGTACACAGGTCTTAGCAGGACGTTTGCATGACGGGAATGGTGGTTGCGTCCCTGTTCAACTGGAACCACTGAGTCAGTGGCCTGACAATTCTGTACAGTGGTTGTTAGTGGATGCGATTTTGCCAGTTGGTTATTCGCCGGGAACTTCAACCTTGGAACTGGCTGATACTGAGGCGTACTTCTCAAGTGACTCAACTTCTCCAGCGAAGCAATCGATTATTATTCGCGAGAGCGAGAAACAGATTGCCATCGAAACCGGAACTGCCCTGTTTCAGGTTGGCCGAAAAACATTGCGACCGCTCGAACAGGTCTCTCTCAACGGCGCTGAGATACTTGGGGCTTCAGGAATCCGACTCGTCGTTACTAATTCTTCTGGAGAGAAATTTGAAGCGGAGTGCGAAGGCTGGAGAGTGGAAGCTTCGGGGCCAGTACGAGCCACAATTGTTGGCAGCGGAAGCTTTCCTCAACTGAAAAACCTGCGTGCCACGATCAGGTTGAATTTCTATTCAGGCAGTGGGTTAGTTCTCCTGGAAGTCGCAGTTCACAACCCAAACCGAGCTCAACACCCTGGCGGTTTATGGGACCTGGGAGACAGCGGCTCATTGCTATTTCAAGACTTGTCGATCGAACTCGAATTTGCCCAGGGAGCCAGTAAAAATGAGGTTCGTTGCAAGGTCGAGCCAGACTCTCCAGCCTCAGTAGTTCAGGATCAAAGCTGGAGCCTGTACCAGGATTCAAGCGGCGGAGAAAACTGGAACAGCGTCAACCACGTCAATTGGGAAGCGAAGGTCACGACCAATTTCCAAGGCTATCGCAACAAGTTAGGGACTGAGGCAGCGGCGGGGCTACGAGCAGAGCCTGTTTTTGACCTCCTGACGCCACAAGGTCGAACAGCGTTCGGAGCTCCAAACTTTTGGCAGCAATTTCCCAAAGCGATCACGGTGGCTCAGAACAAAGTTCGAATTGGATTGTTTCCGCATGAACATAGTGACCTCCACGAACTTCAGGGAGGAGAACGTAAAACTCACTCTGTGTGGATCGATTTTAAAACTGGTGAATCGAATCTCGATGAACTGGAATGGATTCATCACCCTGCGAGGGTTCAACCGACGGCGAAGTGGTGCGACTCAACTGGGTGCACACCGCAGCTTGAAATCGATGAATGCCAGCGGCGCAGCGACTTCGATTCACTTCTTTCTGAAGGAGTCGAAGGTGACAATGGAATTCTAGCTCAGCGCGAGAAAGTCGACGAATATGGTTGGCGAAACTTTGGAGAGATCTTCGCTGATCACGAGGCGGCCTACTACGAGGGCTCAAAGCCGCTGATGTCGCATTACAACAATCAATACGACATGATCCACGGATTCCTGTTGCAATCTTTGCGTACGGGGAAGTGGTCCTGGTTCAAACTGGGCGACGATCTCGCGAAGCATGTCGTTGACATTGACCTCTACCACACGACGCAAGATAAGGCAGCGTACAACGGTGGTCTTTTTTGGCTGACTGACCACTATGTTCACGCACACACCGCGACGCACCGGACTTACTCGAAGCACAATTGCCCTGCAAATGGAATGTATGGTGGAGGCCCAGGAGCGGAACACAATTTCACCAGCGGCTTGCTGTTGCATTATTTCCTCACAGGAAACTCGAATTCAAAAGCGGCGGTTCAGCAACTCGCAGACTGGGTCATTGCGATGGACGACGGGTCTCGAACAGTCTTTGGAATTGTCGACGATTCGTTCACTGGGCTGGCCACCGGGAGCGATACGTACCATGGGCCAAACCGCGGCGGAGGATTTTCGATCAACGCACTTCTCGACGCCTGGACACTGACTCACCAAGACAAGTACATTCAAACAGCAGAGCGCTTTATACGCCGTTGTGTTCATCCTCACGATGACATTAACAAGAACGACTTGCTGAATGTCGAGGCACGCTGGTCCTACACCGTATTCTTGTCATCAGTCCTGAAGTATCTGGAGCTGAAAGCGCGAGCTGGTGAACTGGATCGCATGTATGCATATGCCCAAGCTTCGATTATCCATTACGCGAAGTGGATGATCGAGAATGAAGTCCCTTACTTCGACCAGATCGAGAAGCTGGAGTATCCGACAGAGGCTTGGGCCGTCCAAGAGTTTCGGAAAGCAAATGTACTGAGACTCGCTGCTGCTCATACCGAAGGTGATTTACGACACTCCCTGCTTCAGCGAGGCAAGGAGTTTTCAGATCGTGCCTGGCAGGACTTGCTCCGATTTGAAACTCGAACCAATGCCCGCTCTCTTGCAGTCATGATGATCGAGGGGATGACCGATTGTCGTCTACGCGCTAATGTCAATCCCCCAGCTCCTCAAGCTGATGCCTCTTTATACAGAGAGTTTGGAACTCCAGAACAATTCGTCTCACAAAAACAGAGGGTAAAAAGTCAATTACGTCAACCGGTTGGGATCGCCAAAGCTGTGGCCTCGACATTGAATCCGTTACGCTGGCAACGATATTGGCGTATTAAAAACAGAGCCACATGAAAGAGACGGTAAAAAATCTGGCAAATTTCGTGGCGAGCCTTTTGGCCTTACCATTTGTGGGGTGCTACCAACTGAGCAAAGCACTAATCGGTGAGACACAGGCCTTTCCCGGTTACTCTCAAGCAGTGAGTGTTTTGCCGGGGTTTTGTGGTATTTACTTCCGCAAATCGTTCTACCGAGTCGTGTTGCCGTACGTCGGGAGAGATGCCTGTATTTGCTTCGGGACCGTTTTTTCGCACCCGGGGGTCTCGGTCGGAAAGACGGCTTACGTCGGTGTCGGGTGCATGATTGGTGATGTCGAGATTGGCGACGATGTCTTGATCGGCTCGCATGTTTCTATCATCAACGGAAACCGGCAACATGGAATCGACCGGCTGGATCTTCCAATTCGGGAACAAGTCGGAGTTTATCCACGAATCACGATTGGGCAGGATAGCTGGATTGGGGATCGGGCAATTGTGATGGCAAACGTTGGCAAACATTGCGTCATCGGTGCGGGATCGGTCGTCACAAAACCTGTCAACGATTATGAAATCGTTGTCGGAAACCCAGCCAAAGTCATCGGCCGTAGAGACGAACTTCAACCGGCAAAAGATTCTGTTTGAGTCTTGTTAGTTTACAATTTCAACCAATATTAAGAATCACTAGCAATACCACTGAGATCGAGATCGGTCACTGTGATCTCCAGATCTAAGACGAGGTTTGCTAGAGCTATAAAGTTCTCTTTTATGTGCGGGATCGCGGGTGTTCTCTTTGCTGATGGTGCTCAGCCTGTTGAAGAAGTACGGCTGCGCGAGATGGCGGATTCCATCGCGCATCGTGGACCGGATGCGGAAGGGATTTGGAAAGCGTCGGGAATCGGACTGGCTCATCGTCGACTTTCGATTATCGATCTCTCCGATGGAAATCAACCGATTGCGAATGAAGACGGATCCGTTCAAGTCGTCTTTAACGGCGAAATCTACAACTACCGAGAATTGCAATCGGAACTCATCGCAAAAGGGCATCGATTCCGAACCAACAGCGACACAGAAGTTCTTGTCCACCTGTACGAGGAGATGGGCGTTGAGTTCGTGAAACGGTTGCGAGGGATGTTTGCGGTTGCCCTCTGGGATGTGAAACGTCAACGGCTCGTACTGGCACGCGATCGCGTAGGACAGAAACCACTTTATTATTTCCAAGATGAGAAACGTGTTCTCTTCGGCTCTGAAATCAAAGCAATTTTGAGTTGGGGAAACATCCCAAGAGAGATCAATCTTGAGGCCTTAGAGAGCTATCTAACCTTCGGAGTCGTCCCCGGTGAACTCTCAATTTTCCGGAACATTCATAAGCTGCCCGCAGCGACAACGCTCGTAATTGATCGAAACAACTGGAGGGCCACTCCTCAAAAATACTGGCAGTTGAACTTCGAACCGGATGAATCAAAGAGTCTGGACCAGTGGATCGAAGAGCTCTCGAATAAGTTTGATGAAACGACAGATGCGCATCGAATTGCAGACGTTCCAGTCGGAGCGTTTTTGAGCGGGGGAGTCGATTCGAGTGCTGTCGTTGGATCACTCATGCAATCTGGAACCGAAGCGATCAAAACGTTTTCGATCGGTTTCGAGGAAGAAGCTTTCAGCGAACTTCCTTACGCCAAAATCATCGCAGAGAAATTTCAAACTGAACACATCGAAGAGACCGTCACTTCTGATGCCGTTGCCGGACTTGCAGACCTCGTCCACTACTACGATGAACCCTTTGCTGATTCCTCTGCGATCCCAACGATGGCAGTCTGCAAGGTCGCCCACGAACATGTCAAAGTCGTTCTTTCGGGAGATGGAGGGGATGAAGCCTTCGGCGGGTATTCGCGATACGCACACGACCTCAAAGAAGCCAAACTACGAGCCCTGCTCCCTCAATGGTTTCGAAAATCAATTCTGCATCAAGCTGCGATTATTTGGCCCAAGGCCGATTGGTTACCCCGTCCCATGCGGCTGAAGACAGCGCTTACAAATTTGTCCCTCAAAGACGACGCTGCATATGCAAATACGATTTCACTATGCCGTCCCGACATGCGACGCGAACTGCTTCGCCAAGATGTCAGTGAGCATCTCAACGGGTACCACCCAGAAGACCGCATCATCCGTGGCTTCCAGCAGGGAAACACGTCACCACTCAATGGCATGCTCTCCGCCGACACCTCAATGCTACTCCCTGACGACTTTTTAACGAAAGTTGACCGAGCCAGCATGGCCGTCGGACTTGAAGTACGACCACCGATGGTTGATCACGAATTTCTCGAACTTGCGTCCAAGGTCCCTTCGTCACTCAAAGTGAAAGATGGAGAGACCAAATGGATTTTCAAAAAAGCTTGCGAGAAGCGTCTTCCGCTAGACATTATCTGGCGACGAAAGCAGGGCTTTGAAATCCCCGCCGATGACTGGTTGCGGGGACCTCTGCGAGAGATATTCGAAAGCCAGGTCCTCTCGCAGAACAGCCAAGTTGCAAACTTCATCGAGATCAAAACCGCAAAAAAACTGTACAATGCTCACCTCAACAAAACCGGCCGCTACGGCAGCGTCCTCTGGTCCTTACTTGTCCTTGGCTGCTGGATGAACCACTGGTGTTCGGAGTAAAACCATGCGGATCAACTTCTTGACTTTTCGGTTTAAAAAACATGTCTCCTAAAATCACAATCGTTCAACTGCTGCATAGCATGACTGTCGGCGGTGCCGAGGTTCTTGCTGCAGGGTTGGCTCGGAGATTGGGGGATCGGTATCGGTTTGTTTTTGTTTGCCTCGATTCCGTCGGAGAGTTAGGAGAACAACTCCGTGATGAAGGTTTTCCTCTCGTCGTTCTCCATCGCGGAACAGGAATTGACTGGACTTGCTCGCGAGCATTGAAAGAAGAACTGAAATCACAAGAGGCAACAATCGTTCATGCCCATCAGTACACTCCATTTTTCTACGCATTGACCACCGGGATTTCCGGCCGTCGACCTCCCATTCTTTTTACCGAACATGGCCGTTTTTTCCCCGATCTTCCTAATCGAAAGCATGCCATCTTCAATCGACTGTTAATGCGAAAAAATGACCGCATCGTTGGCGTTGGCGAGGCTGTTCGTAAAGCTCTTGTAGACAACGAAGGAATCCCTGAAAATCGGACTCAGGTGATCTACAATGGAATCGACCTCACCAAATTTGAGGCAACAGACGCTTCTGCACGCAGCAGGATTCGTAACGAACTTGCAATCGGCGAGAATGATTTTGTCGTCTCACTTGTTGGTCGCCTGAACGATTTAAAGGATCACTCGACAGCGATTCGGACCGCCAGACGCGTCGCTGAACAGCTGCCGAATTTCCGAATGCTTTTCGTTGGCGAAGGAGAAGAGCGTACGAAAATTGAGGCAGAAATTCGTGAGGCACAACTTGAACAGACAATCACACTACTTGGGACACGCCACGATATTCCGGAAATCCTGCAAGCCTCCGATGTCTGCTTTTTGTCGAGCTTGAGCGAAGGAATTCCGTTGACGCTGATTGAAGGAATGGCTGCCGGACTGCCGGTTGTGGCGACTGACGTAGGCGGAAACTCTGAAGTTGTCATTCAAGATAAAACAGGCTATCTCGCCCCATCTGGAGATGATGAAACCCTTGCGAGTTACTTAATCACACTTGGGAAAGACCCGGCACTGCGAAGTCGACTCGGAGAATCTGGCCGCCAGCGGGCTCGTCAACATTTTTCAGAAATTGAAAACCACAGAAGATACCAGGAACTTTACGATGCGATGTCGGGCATCGCATCCACGTAAGCTGTCACCCTGCAATGCAAAAAGAAATCGAAACAATCTCTGAAACACCATCGAGCCAACCACTCACACTTGAGGTTCTGCAAAATCAAGATGTGCTGAATTCGGCGTCCGAGATCTGGAGAGACCAAGCGTTGCCGGATCACCCAGCTAACGACCTGAGATGGCTGCGGGTGCTTGCAAAAGGTTTTGGTCACCGCCCGCTCCTCTTGCGAGCCAAGCGTGGCGAGAGCGTGATTGGACAACTCCCATTGGCCAAGGTTCAAGGGCCAATCTTTGGAAAATTTCTTGTTGGCTTACCTTACCTGAACTCAGGAGGTGTCAAAACTGACGACGAAGCAGCTGCCGCGATGCTCATTGAGCAGGCCATCCACCTCACTGATGAGCACGACTGTCGCTACCTTGAACTTCGACATGAAGAACCGAGGGTGAACCCTGGTTTCAATGCGGAACTCACAACAAAAATTCACATGCGACTGGCACTCCAAGAAAACGTAGAAGCCCAACGAGCTGCCCTCAAGGCGAGTGTTCGCAATCAAGTCAAAAAAGGTGAGAAGCAAGGTTTCACAATCCATTGGGGTGGCCCCGAACTCCTCAATGACTTCTACAAGGTTTTCAGCCGGCGGATGCGAGACTTGGGGACGCCAGTTTATGGCCGAAAGTTCTTCGCTGCGATACTTGATGAATTCAAAGATGGCGCCGAATTTTGTTCTGTTCGCGATGGCAAAAGACCTATTGCTGTTGCGCTGCTGATTCATGGTTCAACAGTCACAGAAGTTCCGAGCGCGAGTTCACTTCCCGAATACAATCGAACAAACGCCAACATGCTGATGTATTGGAACTTACTCGTACGCAGCGTCGAACGGGGCCAGACGATTTTCGACTTCGGCCGTTCTACAATAGATGGGCCGACATTCAAGTTCAAAAAACAATGGGGCTGTCAACAAGAACCTGCCATCTGGCAATACTATCTCCGCGAAGGCAATGTTGACGATATGCGGCCCGACAGCGGAAAGAAAAAGATGTTGATCGAACTTTGGAAACGTCTTCCGGTCTGGCTCGCCAACATCATCGGCCCGTGGATTGTTAAAGGGATTCCTTAAACTCTCCAGACTTCCACCATTCTTGATACCGACTTCATCTGTAAATTGTATTCCTGAGATGCCCACCAACTCACTGAAAATTCTCGCTGTGACCAGCGAGATCCCATGGCCGTTAAATTCTGGTGGTCACCTTCGATCTTTTTATTTGCTACGTGAAATATCGAAGTCTGCTTCTCTGCGTCTGGTCGTTCCTGCGGATCCTTCCCAAGACGAAAACGTGAGAGCACTTATTGAGCAAGGCATCAATGTGATCCCCGTTCCGGGATGCGTGCGAAAACGACACACTGAAGCATGGAAAATCCTCAAATCAATCGTCCGACGAGAATCATACGTTTTCTATCGACGGCACTACTGGAAGCAAGTTGCCGCAGAAATCAGAAAGCAAATTGAACTCGAGCGACCGGATTTGGTGTATTTTGACCATCTCGATTCATTTACCTATCGCAAGGAGATCGGCGATCTTCCGTTCGTCGTCGACATGCACAACGTTTACTCAGCGATATCTCAACGACTCGCAAATGAAACTAGGAACCCTCTGAAGAAAGCGTACCTTCACCACGAGACTCAACTGATCCAGAAGGCTGAAGAACAAGTCGCGAAATCCGCTCGCTCAGTTTTTGCTGTTTCTGACATTGAACGCGAACACTTTCGAAGCCTCGGTGCAACGTTTGCCTCTACAATTCCCAACGGAGTCAATTGCGAGCAATACAAAAACAACAAGGAAAAACCAAACACAAACAGCCGGGAGATCCTATTTGTAGGAGACCTGTCATGGGCGCCGAACATCAGCGCCGCACTCTTTCTGGCAAACGAAGTGATCCCAAAAGTTCGACAACACTCAAACGACGCGACCTTAACAATCGTTGGGCGAAACCCAGTCCCCGAAATACAGACTCTCAACAACTTAGAAGGTGTGACCGTCATCCCGAACGCACCTGAAATTCTCTCTCACTACCATCGCGCCTCAGTTCTGGCAGTTCCATTACAATCTGGAGGCGGGACCCGTCTCAAAATCCTCGAAGCCTTTGCAGCCAGCCTTCCGGTCGTCAGCACACCCGTCGGCTGCGAAGGTTTAGAAGTCGTCGATGGCGAACACCTCATCGTGAGTAAGCACGACGAATTCGCTGATTCACTCTCGAAATTCGTATCCGAAAATTGCCTCAATAGATTACAGACTTTCAACGCTCTAAACTTGGTTGAAAAGACTTACGACTGGAGTTCTGTTGGAGAAAAATTGGTCAGCGTCCTACATGATACCCCGAAAAACGCCCCATGAACCAAATCGCAAATGACAAAATCCCGCCGACGGCGACATTAAATCCGGATGAGTCTTGGAAATGCACAGCTATGGACCTAACTGTCATTTGCATAATCATCACTGCTGGATTTTTAATTCGAATTTCATTCTTCACCGGGCTCGCAATGGGAGACGATGTCATTTATGCGGCTCAGGTACTATCCCTGGCACATGGTAGTAACCCAACACTAGAGCAGACACATTGGACCACAAGAGCAGGCATGACCTTCCTGCCTTCTGCAATCCTAAAAACAACCGGAAACATCCAGTTTAGTTTTGTTGCCATTCCATTATTCTTTAGCACCTTGAAAATTGCCGTAGCAATTATTGGCGGCAACATTCTACTAGGTCGCAAATACGGGATACTTTCAGGGATAATCATGGCAATAATTCCTCTCGAAATAATCTACGCGACTCACTTCTTCCCGGACATACCCGTCAGCTGCCTAAGTTCTCTCAGCCTCTTATTTTGGATCCATGCACTTAAAACCGACTCGCGACTCTCTTTTCTGCTTGCCGGACTTTGCTTTGGAATCGGATACCTTTTTCGTGAAACAATTCTATTGGATGGACCTGTCTACATAGCATTACTGGTAACGAGCGGTCGAATAATTCGTCCAAAAATCCTGATCGCAACAATAGCTCCTCTAACCATCCTTGTGATTGAATCAGTGTTATTCAATTTTTATCACGGCGACCCTTTATACAGAATCGACAGCATTCTTCATCAGCAGGAAAACCCGGCCAACTTAACTCTAATCAGTACATCCACTGCCGGCGGAGGGTTCATCACTGATCCGCTACTCATGCTTCTTCTCAGCCATGAATTTAGTATCTTCATGACAGCCAGTCTTGTGCTAGCATTCTTCTCAATCCGAAACCTGAAGACAGCCCCTTTCGCAATCTGGCTAATATTTGGGTTCATTTGGCAATACTACGGAACGACCGTCCCGACAGACTGGGTCCCACTACAACGTGATCCTCGATACTCTGCTGGACTAACGATTCCTGCCGCATTCATTTTAAGTTACCACATCAGCAATATTCGCATCCCATTTTTACGCTATTCTATCATTACTGTACTTTGCACAAGTGGCCTCGTATGTGCATCATTCGACAATGGAGGGAGTGCACTAGCAGCTCATCGCGAATTCCTGAGTAAAGAGCCCCCCGGTCCTGTCGCTTCAGAACCATATGAATTCGTAGCGCTGCTCTGGCTTGACAATTCAGTTAACCCACCTCCAGGAGTTTCCCCGGGCACAGAGTTAGGCAGGAACTCAATTCTTCGCTCGGTCACCGAAATAAAGTCTGTAACAGCAACGGCACCCTCGTCGGGAGATTTCATCTTAATTTCCCCCTCGCGCCGGCCCAGATTATATAAGGATCTACAGGCCAAGGGATGGATTGAAACGGAATCGTATCAAGAACATGTCCCGGCAGGGCGACTACTGGCTGGAAAGCTCCTCCGTCAATTACCAGGGCAGCAACAACGTGCTGTCGACGCAATGACTCCCAAGCGGCTGGTCTTGATGAAAAGGCGAGCAACCTCGAATGAAAAAGAACAATCGAGTGGGAAATGAACTATAAACTTCGCACTCCTTCAATCCTACACACACGAGTTGTTACAAAAACCGGGGGAGGACCAGACAAGACCATCTTGAACTCGCCACGATTCCTCAAAGAACTCGGCTACTCAAGTGCTTGCGTTTACCTGCACCCTCCTGAAGACGAGGGGATCGAAACTCTAAAAACGATAGCAACTCAGTCGGAATGCCCCTTAATCACAATTCCAGACAAAGGTGCGCTGGACTTTTCGATTGTTCGCAAACTCCTCAAAGTCTGCAAGGAAAACAATGTCTCAATCTGGCATGGACATGACTACAAGACGAATGCGCTTGGTTTACTCCTTAGACGATTCCATCGCATGCACCTTGTGACAACAGTCCATGGCTGGGGGCATCAAACCCCCAAAGTCCTACTCTATTACTGGGTCGACCGCCAAGCGATCCGTCGCCACGATCATGTCATTTGTGTTTCAGAAGACTTATACGAAACTTGCACGGAGATGGGAGTTCCTCAACAGCGTTGCAGCTTGATCCAAAACGCAATTGACTCCGAGCAGTTCAAACGAAGCACTTCAACAGACGAAGCCAAAACAACAGTCGGTTTCGAACAAAGTCAGTTTCTGATCGGAGCCGTCGGACGTTTGTCGGATGAAAAGGGGTTTGACCTACTGATCGAAGCTGTGACTCGGTTGATCGAGGCTGGTCTAAACGTTGGGCTTGCGATTATCGGAGAAGGAGTCGAGAGAGAGAGACTGGAAAAGCAAATCGCGGAATCGGGGCATTCAGACCGAATCCAGCTGCTCGGTTACCGCTCTGACACCAAGTCTCTCTATGAAGCAATGGACCTATACGTCCTGAGCAGTCATCGAGAAGGGCTTCCCAATGTGGTTTTGGAAGCGATGGCAATGGAAGTTCCTGTCGTAGCGACCCGTATTGCCGGTGTTCCGAAATTAGTCCAAGACCGAGAGAATGGACTTCTTGTTGAGGCGGGAGACGTTTCGCAAATTGAGACAGCAATCCAAGAGATCATGCTGAATCCCGAACTCCGAGAGAGACTCACGCGGAATGCCCGTAAGACCATCGAAAACGAATTCAGTTTTTCGGTCCGTATGGAAAAAGTCCGAGCAATCTATGACAAGCTGTTGAGCAACTCGACGAAGCCCTAATGAAAATATGCAATCCGAGGAATCAGCGACTAGAGGCAAAGAAAACCTGAACGAATTTGATCAATCCTTTTCGGCCTTCCTGATTTTCTTCCCAGTCCAACCAGTCCTCGCATTCCCCCAAAGACCCCGAAAACCTCACTTCATCTGACTGATCAAAAACAACCCAGTTACGATTTTGGAACTCATGAATTCGAAACTCAGGCTGCGAAGGCGCAATCTTTGGTTCCTTTTCCCAGACTGGTCCAACAGCCGAAGTCGCTTCAACTTGACATTTAGTAATGCTTGCGGATGCAACGTTCATATCACGCCCCACTGATAAATCACTATCTATTAAGCATACGCCAGTGCCACGATTAGAGAAATAGGAATTTTTCATATTGAAAGACCTTCCGCCTGAAAACTCTTTCAGTATTTGACAAACTGATTCCAATGGCGCCTCTTCTTGAATTTCTTTACTAAGTCTGCAAAATGGTATCGACTGGAAGGAAGAGTTCAGTGAAGTTCAGGACTTGAATGTGTTGAAAGATGTACTGAAACCAGTGAAAAATGGCGAAATCACCTCAAATCACTGACTCTCATTTTTACGATGGGGAAAGCCTACCATTGACCAGCAACAAAAGAACAGGTGATGGAGATTGGCTTAGAAAATCGTTTTCCCGATTAATTCTTCCGTACTGGACCTTACTCACTTATTTGCTGCTTGCTCCACACCCTCTCTGGTTCCTCACAGGTCTGAGTCAACCGGATGAGTTTTCTATTTTCACAATGTCCGACCTGATTCAACATTTGTCTGCCTTCGCAGTGTTGGGTTTTCTTCTGAGCACTCAGTTCTCACCCTCAGGTCGAACCAGCAAGTTGCTTTACGCATCTGGATTCTACGCGGTGATCACCGAACTGCTGCAGTGGTTCATCCCCAATCGACACGCTGCGATCTCAGACATGCTCGCAAATGCGTCAGGGTTAATCATCGGGTGGAGCTGCTACCTGCTTCTGCGATCACTCTTCTCAACCCGCACCATCTCTTTCCAGACTCGATGAAATGCCGCTTGAGCAACCAAACAATCCATCGCGTGCTTCACACCGAGTAGTCTGGTCGGCATTCTTGATCACTATCCTCTGGGCGAATGTAGCAACATTCTCTACCCGAGAGTGTTATTCGCAGGATCACAAAACTCCGATCCCGAGTCACTCGTTTCATGCGAATTCTCCGAACTGGATGAAATCCGAACTGCTTCCAAGCATTAGATTCCCCAGTGAGTCGCACTCGGTGAATGGTTATCTTCAAGAGAGGAGTGACTCCGGAACCCAAGTTGTCTCCATTCTTCGACCGATTCAGCTTAAGAGCAACGAGCATTTAAACAACTCAGACCTTGCTCGTTTTGAGTCATCAATTCTCAGTGCGAGGCGAGAGCATCCAGAGATCGTCATTCTTTCAGGAATCAGTTGGAACATCTCAAGCGACGAGTACTCATTCGACCTCACAATTCTCTTCCCAGAAACTCCTGAAGAATTCGACAACCAGCGTCAGTTCGAAAAGTTCGTCGGGACGTTGGAGTTCGAGACTAATACGCTGGAGTCCGTAAAAAAAACGTTGAGTTGGTTGGAAAAAAACGCCGTCCACAATGGCCTTCGACCAGTGGTCATCTCACACTCGTATCGCTGGCTCGGGGAGTCAGCTTCCGAAATTGTCATTCCCGTTGCTGCATTGATGAGAGTGAGTGAACTGGTACTCGGGTTCCCCATATTCCCTGCTCAGGACAGGGGCTTCACTCCCCAGGTCCCCTCACTCGACACATTGAATTCCCGAGAAGAATCTTGGAATCAGCTGCTGAAACGCGATTTGAATGTCCTTGCAGCAATTTCGAGCTCCCAAACGACAACCGACCCTCCCACCCCACTCACCGAAACTTGGATACAAACGAGTGAGCCTACCTCAAACGGAGTTTTGTTGGCATTACACTCCGGCGATTTTTACAGCGGCCAAGGGGGGATCGCGACCGAACTCGATTTCTCAGTTGCAATCAACGGACTTGAACAAGCAGTGCCCTCAGGTGGTGCGATAACGGTTCCGGCAGAGACACTATTAACAGTCTCGTTCGCTTGCAAAATTCCAGAACAAGATCTGACCGGCGAGCCCAATTGGCTGGACTCCATTGAACTCGTGTGCATTAGCGAGAGTGGAGTTGAAACACTGGTCGAAAACACCATTCAACTGGGAAACGCAAACCACCAATGGGATTTGAAGACCCCAAACGGAGGTGTCGTTGTCCGCGCTTGTGCTCGACGCTCCGTGGATGGTGGTGAAGACTACCTTGTCTACACGAATCCTATTTTCATCAAATCCGAATTCACGCCTGAACCATGGTCCGCGTCAAAAAGTTTAGCCTCCGTTTCAGCATTGCAAATATTTGGTTTTCTGGGGAGCGTCATCGCAGCAGCAACAATTTTTTTCGTGCTTTCGAAAGTCTCCCATCGAGCAAAGGAGGGACGCTCGCGCAGGATTGAAATCGCATCAAAGCTCCCGGCTCTCGCTGATCAGCCAGAGGCTGACTGGACACCACCCACCGAAGAGACGAGCCCACAGATAAAGCCTCATCCCGATGCCCCAAGCAACGGTGCGATATCAATCCCAACCCGCGGCCAATTCGCCCTGGCAGGTTGTTTAGTGACTCTGTTTGCGATTTACGGCTCACTCGTTCCACTCAATTATCAGCCTCTGCCTTTCGATTCAGCAGTCGAGCGTTTTTTGGACACTCCATTTCTTCAAATTGACGTCAATAGAAGACAGGACTGGGTTGCGAACATTCTTCTCTACGTTCCGCTAGGATATTTCTGGGCGAGTGCGTTTATCTTCGATCGCAATAACTTCGCTGTGCGAGCCCTGCTTTGTAGTAGCGTCGCGCTAATTCTCACTGGGATTGCGATCGGAACGGAATTTTTACAAATTTGGTTTCCACCTCGCACGGTCTCACAAAATGACATCATCGCAGAGGCAATTGGCGCAACCCTTGGCAGCGTAGTGGCCTTAGCAACGATTCAAGCATCTGTGAAGTGGTTCCGCCAAATGATTCGCCTCTCTAACCCGGGAGCAAGTCTAGACTGGTTTCTGCAGCTTTATATTCTTGCATTGTTTTTCGCAACATTAATGCCGTTCGACTTCATATTGAATTCGGCAGAGCTGGCAGCAAAAGTGCAAGCCGGAAGAATTTCGGCACAATTTCCTGAGTTCAGTTCCGCTACACTCGCCAACCTACTTGGCACATCGATAATGTTTTTCCCGATTGGAATTTGGACAAGTCGCTGGCAAGACCGTGCCTCCCATCGATCACTTTGGAAAGCCCTCTCACTGACCGTCTGTATTCCGATATTCCTGGAAATCATTCAGATTCCAGTCTTCTCGCGTTATGCAACTCTCACTGGAATGCTGGCAGGAGTTGTCGGTGCATTAATGGGATTTCACGTTACCCGCCACTTCGGCGGTTCAATCACAAATCGCCTGCTTGAAGCACCTGAGAAACGAGCTTCAAGAACAGTTTCCACAGTTGTGATTATCGCCTCGTACTTGACTGGCTTGGCAATTTTTTATGTTGGCCCACTTCGGCCAGGAGTCCTCGGTGAAACGATATTTCGTCTTCAGAATTTCTGGCAAGTCCCCTTCGCACGACTGTATTGGGGAACTGAACTGAATGCATTTCTTACGATCTCTCGGCAACTCGCATTACTTGCGCCAATCGGGTTCCTCCTTGGGGACCTGGCGTTATCCAGCGAGACATTAAAGCAAACAAAGTGGAGATTTGGAGCAAGCGTCCTGCTCTTGGCAATGATTGCAACACTCCTGGAGATCGGGCAGGTTTGGAATATGGACCGATATGCCGATGTCACAGACGCGATCTTACTTGGAATTGGAGGGATCCTTGGACTTGTCATTCGCCCCGCCCTGATCGATTTCGCCAAATTTGGATTCTTGGATAGCACTCAACGACTCGTCACATTGAGAAGGGTTCTATTCTTGGGAGCTTTAGGAGCAATCGGGCTTATCGGGACAGCAACGGCAAGCTATCAAACAACACATTTCTCTTTGACCCAATCACTTCCCAAGGAAAGGCATGTCGATCTGGTTGTCGACCGAGAATGGCTGAGCGACAAATTTCGGATTCAGAACATTATTGTTCCAACGACCGACT
The DNA here is from genome assembly GCF_007744255.1 of Thalassoglobus polymorphus. Classification (GTDB taxonomy): domain Bacteria; phylum Planctomycetota; class Planctomycetia; order Planctomycetales; family Planctomycetaceae; genus Thalassoglobus; species Thalassoglobus polymorphus. Next base: position 5,049,432 of record NZ_CP036267.1, read on the forward strand.
TCCCAGAAGCTATTTGGGGATCGACCGGCGCGGACTCGAGTGGGAATATTTGGTTTGGCGTTTCAGATGGTCGAGAGCATCTGCCGTCAGCTCGCGTTTTCAAATTAGATCCTGTCGGAGGAACACTGACCGAAGTTGGTAGTATCCTTCCCGAACTGAGACGACTCGGACTGCTTCGAGAGGGAGAATCCCAGTCGAAGGTGCATTCGAAATTTGTCGAAGCAGAGGACGGATACCTGTACTTCGCTTCGATGGATGAAAAAGGCGAAGCCAGCGATGGCAGCCAGCTGCCGACGTGGGGGTCACACCTCTGGAGAATCCATCCTCAAATCCAGGTCTTCGAACATTTAGCAAGCGTTCCAGAAGGACTCATCGCTGTCTCTGGCGGGGGAAGGTGGATCTATAGTTTGGGGCTGTTTGATCACATACTTTATCAATGGGATGTTCGTGAAAAAGAACTAAAACATGTTCGCGTGGGCGCAATCGGAGGTCACATCTCACGAAACTTTATCACAGATCTGCGAGGCCATGCCTACGTTCCACGACTAACCCACACAGGCTCAATTTTGGATCGACCGAAAAACCCAACCTCAAAAGATTCTGACGTAACCGTCGAATTGGTGGAGTATGACACTTCACTTCGTGAGGTTGGCTCAACCCCACTTTCGAACTACCTGACTGAAAGTTACTGGGAGAATCATGGGATTGTCGGAGTTTCCACACTCTCGAATGGTTCGATTCTTTTCACAACCAGTCGAGGCTTTCTGTTCCGAATCACTCCTTCACAAGCCGGTTCAAAGTCTTACGTCCAACCATTAAATTGGATCCACCCAGATGGGCCCTCATACGCCCCTTCGCTTTTCGCTGGCAAGAGCGACCAAACTGTTGCAGCAGTTGTCTACGGTAAGGATCGATTTGAGTGGAGTGAATTTAACCTTAGAACCTATCAGGCGAAGACCAGCCCACTTCAACTACCACTACTTACCGAAGGAAAAAAAGGAGTTTTACTATACGGGTCGCAAACTCAGGACAAATTCGGTGCCTGCTATGTCGTTGGCCGAGTGTATAACACTCCGATTGTGCTGCGAATCGAATCACTTCGCTAAAGTAGTTTTCCCTACCGTGTCCCTCTAAAGAACGCGTTTTGCCAATAAAATTGACGTTCACAACGAGACAGAACGTAAAGGCCAAGTATTGGAATTACTCTAGAAAAACAAAAAATGGGCATCACGTTCTGCCTGGTGGTGATCAGGCTGACTGTTCAGACGTGAGTGCGAGTCCCTTGGTGACGAAGACAGGAAGTGCAAGTGCTCCGGATCAAACCCCAAAAACTTTCACTCAAAGAGTAACACCACCCGCTGTTTCTTGTCTTTGGGGCTTTTCGGGTTAATAATTTGACATGGGTCGGTGGAAGTGTCGTACAATTCAGATTGCGGTTGAATTGGTTTCTGGCGGGTTGAGGGGGCCGAGGTGAGATTGCTTGGAGAATTTGCGGGGAATGCTGGATCGGGGTCACGCTTTTGTACAGCATCGATTTTGAGTGATCCAAACTTGAAAACAGTGCTCTCTGAAAAATGGGTAATGGAACCATTTCTCGTGAATCATCTAGCGCGACCTCACAGACGGGATCAGTTCACAGCTAACTTCACTTCGCCGGAACGAATTGAAGATCACCCTATGGTCGAGTAGCAACAATTGTCATAATCTTCGCAGGATAACGTCTAGAACCAGTCCGAAAACTTCTGGAATCGCCGCTTGTCTCAACGTTTGAGAGAGCAATATCAGGTTTCAGGACCAGTTCTAATACTCCCCCCCCCGACCACAGAGTGACGCTGTCCATCTAATTTTTTCATTTGAGTATTCGAGAGGGCCGTTGTGGCTGACGAAGAGAAAAAAAACGCTGATTCCTCTGAGACCTCCAAGCCCGCAGGGCAGGAGACTCCTCCGAATGAATTCAAGGCGCATCGGAAGCGAACGACGTTCAACCTGAAGCTTGCCTTAAGCTTGATCGCGGGAACCTTGGTATTTGGAGTTGGCATCCATTTCCTGCATGCTTACCAAGTTGACCGGAATGCCGATTCGCTTCTCAACGAAGCCAAGGAGGCGCAAGCCCAGAGCGAATTCCAGAAAGCTGCTCAGTACTACCGAACGTATATTAGCTTTCGCCCGGAAGACTCCAAAGCGATTGGCGATTATGCAGAATTGCTGGATGGTCTCGCCCAGAATGGAAATGATCTTCAGCGTGCCTACTTCACGTATGAGCAAGCTCTCCGCATCGATGGTGCTCGAGACGATTTACGCATGCGAATTGCTGAAATCGCGATGACGCTTCGCCGATTCACAGATGCGCTCGACCACATCAAGGTTTTGGAAAAAAAGTCTCAGCACGATTCGAAACTGTCATTACTAGCGGCTCGCTGCTACCTGGCAAATGGTGAAGTCCCGGCGAGTGCAAAACGATATCTCAATGTCCTGAACTTCGATCAGACGAATGTTGAATCCTACTCCGCATTAGCAGATCTTTTCCTGAGCTACCCTGAAGAGATTCCGAAACGGTCAGAACTCGAAGATGTTCAGGCTCCGAAGCAAATCGTGGACATTTTCCCGACACGGGCCACGAAAAACGAACAGGGAGAACTCGCCTACGACGATCGAACTCCCGCTGAGCGATCAACTGAACTTCTTGAAGCAATGGTCACCCAAGGCGAGCCGAAATTTCAGGCCCACCTGGAACGATCATACTTCCGAACCCGGAACAATCAGCTTGAGCAAGCCAGCGCAGACGTCCAAAAAGCACTGGAACTCGCCAAGAATGATCCTGAAGTGTTGCTTGCGGCAGCCACTCTGGAGATCACTCAGGCCAAAGCTGCACAACAGGCAGATGGGGAGGATCTGGTGAATTCTCATCTCACAAAAGCAACAGAATTCGCCAAAGAGGGGCTGAACCTCCCGAATCCGAACCCGAATTTTTTCATGTCGCTCTACGAAGTGGAGATGCTACGAAAGGATCTCGTCGCTGCCCAAAAAGAGATTCAAAATGGGCTTGATGCGATTGAGGCGGAAAAAGAAGGTGCGAACTTAGAGAGGCGTCAGGAACTGACCCAGACCGAATTAATTTTTCAAATGACGTTCATCGACCTGTTGATCACACAGGGCGGACAGTCAGCCCCCAAAGTTGCAGTAGAGAAGTGGGCGGAAGCTGAGGAATCCCTGAATGATTTCAGGACAAAGGCTGGGGAATCCTGGGTAACGAACTATCTTGAATCGCGGCTTCATGTTGCGAGAAGAGAGTGGAAGCAGGCGATTCCGAAGCTGGAACGAGTTCGCAACCTCCTTGCATCGACGACAGATTCCGGTCAGAAACTTGGACATCGACGACTCATCGATCTGAATCTGGGGCTTTGTTACGAGAGACTCAACAACCCGGACCGGCGTATTGTCGTCTTCAGGCGGGCACTGAGCCAGGACCCACTCTGGCACAACGCACGACTAGAATTAGCTCGCGCACTCAGGGCTGCCAATCGCCATGATGAAGCAATCCAGACATTCCGACTTATTCAGGGAATCCCCGGAGTCCCGTTGGAATTGGCACAGCTACTACTGTATCGCGAGTCTCAAAAACCTGTCGAGCAACAACGCTGGGATGTCGTCAATCAGGCGATCAACGCTGAGTTATCACTCCGAAAGGAAAAAGGACTTCCATCAACCGCAGGTATCGAAGCTTTTCGCGCGGAGTTGAGCAATCTTCAAGGTCGTCGCGAGGAAGCGGAAGAGCTTCTTGCAAAAGCACGCCTCGCTTACCCGGAAGACCCCGGACTGGTGACCGTCCAAGTGAGCATCATTCTCTCAAACCTCGAAGTCGAAAGCTCAAAGCGAATCGAGGAAGCAAGACGGATCATCGACGAAGCTGAAGAAAAATTTGGTGATTCATTTGAATTGCGGGCCGCGAAAAGCCAAATCGCCAGACTTATGGCTCCACTTGAAGCGGACGGCCTGCTGACATCGTTACAAACGGGACTTGAGTCTTGGGACCCTGCGGAGGTTGAACAATTACTGCAGCGAATTGCGAGTGTTTACACAACACTGGGAGATATCGAAGGGGAGAAGCAGACATGGCTGAAACTCGTCGAACTCGACCCGGAAAATCTCTTAGCTCGCGTCCACCTGCTTCAAATCGCCAACAATAACAATGACGAGTCCCTTAAGAAAAACCACCTTCCCGACTTGATTGAGATTGAAGGAGCTGGCGGGCCGATTGGAAATGTTCTTCTCGCGCAGGAACTTGTCGCCTCCGTAAAAACTCAAGAAGACGAATTAACTTCGGCACAGCGAGATAAACTAATTCAAGCGAGAGGATTGCTTGAACAGGCTCAGTTACAGCGTGCGTTCTGGCCACTGATCCCTCGAATTCTGGGACGTATTGAAGCACTCCTGGGCGATGAAGAGGTCGCTCTCGAACAGTTCCGCAAGGCGTTTGAGCTTGGGGATTATTCACTAGAAGTTGTCTGGACTATCGTCCAAGATTTGTACAAAAAGGAGCGATACGACGAAGCAGGTCGGCTCCTGAAAGAAGCTTCTCAGAAAACTCCACAGCTACTGACTACAGGCCCTCTCGCACGCCTGGCAGCGAACGTCGCCTGGCAGCGTCAGCAATACGGCCAGTCTCTTGAATTGTCCGAAGCGGCAGCTGAGAGTTCCAACGACTTCCGGGACCTGGTCCTGCTCAGTCGAAAACGAGCCGCATTGGAAGAATCCGATGAACGTGTCATGGAACCACTTCGCACTGCAATCAAACGCTTCGAAACAGAACCCCAAGCATGGTTGGCAATGGTTGACCACCTCAGACGCAACGATCAAATTGAGGAAGCCGAAGCAACATTAAAACAAGCTGAGGAAAAACTCCCGGATGTCCCCCAGCACTTAACTCCACTGACTTTGGCCAGAGGGTACGAGCTGATTGGCAACGTGGAGAAATCGACTCAATATTACCAGGCAGCTTTCGATACCGATCCGGCGAACACGTTTTTGCAATACGTACTTGCTGATTTTTTCAGCCGTCAGGGAAACTACGACAAAGCGACTCCACTGCTCAGCTCTCTCAGCTCAGCTGAAAGCAAAGCGTCTCCCGAGTTAAAAGAGTGGGCGAGAAGCCGCTCCGCTCGAAGTCTTGCTTCTTCAGGAAACTACTCAGACATCCAGAAGGCTCTCAAACTGATTGATGACGCTGCCAGTCCGCAAGAGACATCATTATTCAACCTCCGCACGAAAGCGGAGATGCTCGCATCACGCACCACCAAGGCGCATCACCGAGAACGAATCAAAATTCTGGAAACGATCTCTGAGCGAGGTGAAATCAACAATGACGAACGACTGACCCTGGCACGGTTATACGATGCGACAGATAACTGGGAAAAATCACGTCAAACATTTGAAGGACTGGCTCAAAGTCTTCCCAACGCTGACTTACTCATGATCGAGTTTTCGCATGCTCTTGTTCGTCACGACGAACTCGACGAAGCGAAGAAGTGGTTGGAACGAGCCAGACTAAAGTCCTCACAAACGTTTGCGATTTTGCGCCTCGATGCCACGATTCAAAACAAAACCAACGGAATCGATGCAGCTGAGAAGAGCGTCATTGAGTTCCTGGACAATGAGGACTCGATCACAACATCGCCTCAAACAGTGCAGGACCTCCTCACAAATCGTGATGGCCAGACAGTGCTACGGGACTTTTCAAAAACCCTTGAAGCAGAGTCCCCGGATGAGCACGCCAAATTCGTAGAAGGAACCCGGCTTCTCAGCGATGGGCAAGTCGCACCTGCGATTCAAAAGTTTCTGCCATTCCTGAAACGTGATGACCTGAAGAAAGAAGTCCAAGCATACTTTCACCGCAAGGCATCACGACTCTTCACCGAACTGAAAGCGTACGACAAAGCAGAAACTTACTTCCGAAAAGCAATGGCGATCTCGGAACGAAGCTCTGACAACCTGGAACTCATCTCGATTCTCTCACGTCAAAACCACCTGAATGATGCCCTTGACCTTTGCGATCAACTCTGGGAGCAAGGCCCCGACACTCTGGCAGCCAAGACTTCAGTCGCTGTTTTAAGAACGGGTCAACCGACGAAGAATGAAATTAAACGAGTTGAAGCAAAAATCACGTCAGCCGTGAAGGAATCAGCAACTCCTGATCAGATCCTCATGCATCTGGCAGACTTAAAAGATTTAGCTGGTGAACACGACCAATCGGTCGCTCTGTACGAACAGATCCTGGAGAAGAACCCTCAAAATCTCGTCGCCCTTAACAATTTTGCCTACTTGAGCACCTTGGCTGGGAAAGACAAAAAACGGGCGCTTGATGCGATCAACAGTGCGATTGAAGTCGTCGGCCCGATCGCTGCGATGCTCGACACCCGTGGTGTCGTGTACCTGAAGAGTGGAAACTTGGACAAGGCAATCAAAGACCTTACCCAGGCTGTTGATGAAAACCCAACAGTCTCTTCACAGTTCCGATTGGCGCAAGCATATATGGAAAAAGGGGATAAGAAAAAAGCGACCAGCCTGTTCGAGGCTGCTGAAGAGGATGGGCTTTCCCTGAAGGAACTCCATCCGCTCGAAAGAAAAGACTTCGAAGAGGTCGAAAAATCCCTCAAAGCCGGTTCTTGACCAGTTCATCAACTCCGCCGACCGCAGTTCAATGGCGAAAGTCAAAAAAAAATCAAAAAAAATTCCAGAATGATCGCGAAAGATTGACTATTTCGACTCTGACGTGATATCTTATAGAACAATCTTGATGATTTTTTGAGAAAAGAAATGTTTCGTAGTCGTCACATTTTGTCTTTCCTGCTCGGGCTTTGTCTCGCATTTGTTGCGACACAAAGTGCGGATGCTGGACTGATCACGGACGACATTTCTCTCACAACAACATTACAAACTTATCCATCGACCTCTCTTGTAACTGCAGATCACTCGCCTGAAGAAGATCAGCAGGAGAAACGATTCCAAGAATTTGAAGAATTTCTGACCCAGCTTATTGGTCTCGCACAGAACCACAGCGGGGCTTCTTCAACCGGACATGGCCTATCAGGGTCAAGCTCTGTAATGAGTCCTGCCGCTCTCGACGAAGTCCCATCACTCCCAGAAGGCCGCCTCGTCAGCTACCTTGCTGAAGAGGACCACCTAAGTCTGTCACCACCATTTCTCGACGGAATCTTCCGTCCCCCCATGGGCTGAACGAATTTGCAACGTGTGTGATTGCGAAGCATTCACAGCTTAAAATTTCGTTCTATTACTATTTATAGGTACTCAAGTGAAAAACTTATTGAAACTCTCTCTACTCGGGCTTGTTCTTGCTTTTTTGAGCGCCGCTCCCGTCGAAGCATCTTTATTGATCGACCATTTCACTACACCCCAAACGAGTCCAGGTTCATTAACACCGGTCGCTTTAGGTGGTTTTAACGCAGACGCCACAAGGGAACTCTCAAATGGATTTGGCACAACCTTGAATTCAAACACCATTCCCTCGCAGTTAACCGGTACTGGTTCTGGAGGCTACGGCGTTTCCTGGAGCGGTTTTACAGGTCTAGGGGTAGTGGATAACATGCTAGACTTCACCAACGGGGGAAGCACAAACGGCTTTATCCTAGGCGGCCTTAACATTGCCTCAGGTGGTCTGCCTAGCTTTGGTATTACAGTCACTACGGATGATGGCATGATGGGCACAACCACGGTCTCTACTCCAGTCCCTGTCAGTGGGGCTGGAATCACAAACGACTTTTACGTTCCGTTTAGCTCCTTTACCACTGGTGGTGATTTTTCAAAAGTAGTTGGTTTTGGAATCAGTATTTTTATCCCTGCTGGTGGCCCACCGGGATTCAGCTTACAATCAATCTCAGTCGGAACTCCGGAGCCTTCTAGCCTTATCCTTTGTGGATTTGGTTTGGTTGCTGCTGGAGCTTACAGCTATCGACGTCGTCGTCAGGGTGTGAAAGCGAACGCTTAATCTCTCTTCGGAAGACTTTTGTCTTTCGGCGTGATTTCAAAACTCGAAGGAAGCACAACCCACAAGGTTGTGCTTCCTTTTTTCATACTCGGTCACTTTCGAAATAGTCTAGAAATGGTTCCAAGGCCAGTGACGTCGTTTGTCTTCAAAAGTGGCTTTAACAAAGGTGTAGAAGTCCTGTCTCGTGGCACTCAGCCAATCATCTGACAAGACACTCTATTCGCGGACACAAGACACACGAAAGTGTTCTGGACCACAGAATTCTCTGGATCATGACTTCGATTGTTGACCGCTTCTCTCAAATCAGGTCCAATGTCTAGAGCAGTTTGCTCTACCGTGTACCCGTGAAGAACGCACTTCTCTAGTAAAATGCTGTTCACCACGAGGCAGATCCTGCAAACCAATTCGAAAGATGCTCAAAACAGAACCCAACTCATTAAAGACATTGAGTCGATGATCAATTTTCTATTGCTCGCAATTTTGATTGGCGTGACCTACTTCGTCGCCAACGAGGGTCCGCAAGGGGCAGCCATTTCCTTGTTTGCCGTGATCTTTGCTGGGCTGATCGCGATGAACTTCTTTGAGCCTCTGGCAGAATTTATAGCGAGCAGCCTTGGCAACTCTTTTGAATGGCAAAATCGGAGCGACATCATCGCGATGCTTCTACTCTTCGCCGGTGGCGTGACACTCATCCGAGTCATGGGCGATAACCTCTTTCCGACGTATGCGGAAGTGAATCCCATGTTCTACGAAGTTTCCCGTTGGGGACTGGGGCTCTTCACGGGGTACATCACAATGGCAATCCTGTTGACGTCGCTGCACGTTGCTCCTCTTCCGCGAGAATTCATCGGCTTTACCCCAGAAGGCAACAACTTCCTGTCGATCACTGCCCCTGACCGGGAGTGGCTGGCCTTTACACAGTACGTCTCAGAGAAGTCCATGAAGCGTAGCGGAAATCGAATCTTCGACGGTGCCGAGTTCCCATCCAATCCGACCGACGTCAGTACCCAAAGAATTTGGGCCTCTTTCCCGATTCGCTACGCCGCCCGACGCGAACTCTACACGACCGGTGGTCGTCCTCCAGTACAATCAGGCCCACCACCGATCGGTCAGCCGCAACAAGGTGGAGGAGTCCCATCGGGTGGGGCCGGCGGGTTTTAGAGTTTTTTCAATGCTTGCCATGCCCGAGAAGGCCATCACCATCGCTCCAGAGACTGCTCGCCACGAACCAGAACGTAAAGACCGGTATTGAACTTGCTTTAGAATCAGCGAGTCCTCATTCACTTCACATTATCACAGTACGACGGAAAGTCTCAGCACATGCTTGCTCACAATGTTTTCTTCACGCTCTTCGATTCCTCCCCGGAAGCCATCCAGGCGATGATTGATCAATGCCACAAATACTTGAAGGATCACCCGGGAGTCGTCTTCTTCGCAGCTGGGGACTTAGCAGAAGATCTTGCTCGCCCCGTCAATGATCGAATGTTTCATGTGGCACTGCATGTCATCTTCGATACACGTGAAAACCATGACGCCTACCAGACTGTCCCCGCACACTTGGAGTTCATTGAAAACAACAAAGCCAAGTGGAAACAGGTGCGAGTGTTTGATTCCAACTGCTAGAGCAGTTTGCTCGACCGCGTGCCCGTGAAGAACGCGTTTCTCTAGAACTGATCCTGAAACTTGAAATAGCTCTCTCAATCATTGAGAAAAGCAGCGATTCCAGAGGTTTTCGGACTGGTTCTAGTAAAAAATGCTGTTCGCCACGAGGCAGAATCTGAATACCAATTCGAAAGATGATTTAAGAGATTAGCCCCCATGGCACGTTGGCCAGACAACACTCGTTCGAACCTCATTGCTCTCCTGCTGATGCTGGTAATCTTCCCGGCTCTCTGCTGGTTGGCTTGGTGGTACGTCAAACACTAGAGCAGTTTGCCCTACCGTGTGCCCGTGAAGAACGCATATCTCTAGTAAAAACACTTTTCGCCACGAGGCAGAACCTGCAAACCAATTCGAAAGATGCTCTAACGTACAGCGAGTGCGATTATTGAACTGAACACAATTCCGTCTACACAAACCGGGAAACTGATCTGATGCTTCGAACTCTTTTGGCGTTTTCCTTTCTCTTGAAACTCTCAGTTGTCTCCTTCGCAGCATCTCCGGTTGATCAGTCGTCGGCACTGGAGGAAGTCTCTACGGATTTCGAATTGTGTGATGGGCCAGCCTGGGACGGAAATGGCACGCTCTTCATTCCGGATGTCAAAGGAGAGTCGCTTTACAGATTTTTCTCACGGCAGAATAAATTGCTTCCTCTTCTCAAAAACGCGGGGCGATTCAGTGCGTCGTTCTACAACAACGGTCAGCTATACCTGTCAGACAACGGCAATGCCCGGATTGTCACATTGAATGACAAGGACTTGATCGAAGTCGCCAAGCTCGACGATTCCAAGAAGCCAGTCAAGAAACCAAACGACCTCGTCGTCGACCACAACGGTGGCATTTATGTCACGCTCACAAGGCAAAACCAGGTCGTTTACATCTCCCCCGAGGGAGAACAGTCGGTCGCAGTCGAAGGCATCCAAACTCCCAACGGCATCACGATGTCTCCGGACGAAAAGAGACTTTACGTCTCCGCTTATGCCCCGAAAGAAATTTGGGCCTACGACGTCACATCTCCCGGAAAAATTGAGAACGCTCGTCGGTTTTCAAAAATGGATGACGGACCTGATAAAGGAGCTGACGGGATGACGATTGACCGGGCAGGGAACGTCTACTGCGCTGGTCCGAAATCTGTTTGGATCTGGTCACCAGCAGGAGAAAAACTGACACAGATCGAAACCCCCAGCCGACCAATTAACTGTGCCTTTGGTGATCCGGATATGCGATCGCTCTACATCACCTGTTTCGGCGGCCTCTACAAACAGCGAATGACAATTTCTGGAAAGTCACCAAATCCCCCTTCAGTAAAGAAACTTCAATCCGAGAATTCATCGCGGCCCGAAACCGCCATTCCCGAAGAAGTCACCGCTCAACTGAATGTTGTGTACGCGGAGTACGGGCATCGCAAACTGCTGATGGATATTTTCTCTCCAGCAAATCTTAAAGGTCCAAAACCGGCTATTGTTGTCGTCCATGGAGGTGGGTGGTTAAACGGCGATAAAACAAAGTTTCGCGCACTCGCGATAGAACTCGCCAAACGTGGATATGTGACCGCTGCAATTGAATATCGACTCGCTGGAGAAGCCCTGTTTCCGGCAGGCATCCATGACTGCAATGCAGCTGTCCGTTACCTGCGAGCCAATGCCGAAACGCTCGAAATTGCGCCTCAGCGAATCGGAGCTGTCGGCGGATCCGCAGGGGGACATCTTGTCGGCTTGATGGCGACCGGCTGGGAGAATCAGCAACTGCAAGGCGATGGCGGGCATGCTGACCACTCATCTCGTCTCCAGGCTGCCATCGTGATGGCTGGCCCAATGCAAATGACAACGGGCAGCGTGGCGGAACGCTCCCTGAAGAACCCCAAACAATCCAACTCCAACAAATGGCTGGGCAAGACAATTCAAGAAGCTCCCGAGCTATACGCCCTCGCCGATGCTCACCTTCAGATCTCTAAGAATAGCAGCCCGATTCTCTTCATGGTCGGCGAACACGATAACCCACAGCGAAATCAGCCCTCACGGGACAAGCTGAAAGAAAATGGTGTCTGGACAGGACTGAACACCTACTCCGAGGGGAAACATGGCTGCTGGAACCAACTCCCCTGGTTCATCGCTATGTCGGATGACATGGACTATTTCTTCAGAGAGCACTTGAAAGCGGATTGAGCAGTTTTGAACTTTCCCTTTCCCATCGATATCCGAAAGCTGGAAAGAGTCACTCCATCAGACAGCACAGACTCCGACTTTACTGGTAGCTGTCTCACTGCAGGCTGTCTCACTGGCGGGAGAAAGACCACGGATCAGTCTCGTGTTATACGACAGCGGTTTTGCGAACGCCTCCTTGCCGGTACAATGCCTGCAAGCTCGGGGCCTGTCTCGTGGTGAACAGCAATTTCATTGATGAAACGCGTTCTTCACAGGCACACGGTCGAGTAAACTGCCCTGCTGGCTGAGCTCTTTTTCCCGCTGACTGAGCTACTATCTGAGCTGAAATCATTACAACGCTTAGGAAACGAATTCACCCAATATTGATAGATTCTACATTTTTCCTGCGCTCTCGGTGTGAAGCGGTAGCAATCGCATGCCGGTCCATTAAGATTGAGTGAGTTCTCTCTGTACTGCCCCTGTCGTCATCAAACGAGCATTGAATGGCTGACCTTTATCACGAATGCGGCATTGTTGCTGTCTACCACTATGGCCAGGAGAATGAATCTCCGCTAGTGAAAGATTACGGACGCAACTGTGTCTCGCAGATGATCCCTCGCATGCTCCTCGATATTCAAAATCGAGGGCAACTCGCCGCCGGGATCACCACTTACAAGCCGAACAATCACGATCTGCTGCTGACACACAAGAATGTGGGTCTCGTTTCCGAAGTCTTCAAGATGAGTCGGAAAGAGAAGTACCACAAGCTCATGGCTCAGCATTGCGGACCGGCTGCGATTGGTCACACGCGCTATGCAACTTGCGGCAAAGACGATCCCAGTTACGCTCAACCCTTTGAACGGACACACCTCGAAAAGCGGAAATGGTTCGCCTTCGGGTTTAATGGCCAACTGGCGAATTACGGTCAACTCCGCGATCAAATTGTTTCTCAAGGCGATTTCCACCTCGCTCGAGAAACAGACACCGAAATTTTGATGCACCTGATCAGCCAGGAAATTTCCCTGAAGTCCAACATCTCTATGAAAGACTTGCTCTGGAAAATTTCCGCTCATCTCGATGGGGCATACAACATTGCCTTTATGAATGCGTGTGGCGACATGTTCGTTTCGCGTGATCCACAAGGGTTCCGACCACTCTGCTATGCTGACCGTGATGGTTTCTTCGCTGCCGCGAGCGAATCGGTCGCCCTCTCCAACCTTGGATTTGACAGCGCTGATATCAAAGACCTCGCCGCCGGGGAAGCGGTCATCATCGAAGATGGCAAACTGCGAGTCGAAGAGTACCGACCGGCACCCCGGAATTCTCATTGCTTCTTTGAATGGATTTATTTCGCGAACGTCTGTAGCCGTCTTGACGGGCGCAGCGTGTACCTCACCCGGAAAATGCTCGGTGAGGAACTTGCCAAGCAGGAAACAGAATCCAAAGAAAACGCCATCGTGGTCCCGGTTCCGGATACAGCCAAAGCCGCCGCCGAGGGAATGGCTTTTGAGATGGGCATCCCATGTCTGGAAGGATTGATGCGTCATCGCGCATTAGGACGAACTTTCATCGAAGGAGAGGATCGCGAAGAGAAAGCGAAAATGAAGTACATTCCATTGCCGGAAGTACTCGAAGGTAAAAAGGTCTTTCTTGTTGATGACACCATCGTTCGCTCGACCACAATGAAAGTTCTCGTAGAGCAGATTTTGTCTCGCGGAAAAGCCGCCGAGGTTCATATTCGCGTCGCATGCCCACCGATCATGGCGCCCTGCTTCTACGGGATCGACATGCCGGATGTCAGTGACTTGTTCGCCCCACGGTTCACAAATGGCCAACTTGATCTGACACTAGAAATCGAAGACCGCATGGCGAAGCACTTCAATGCTAACTCGCTTCGCTACTTGCCCGTGTCATCGGTTGCAAAAGCCATTAACATTGATGAGTCAAATTTGTGTCAGGCATGCTTGACGGGTGAATACCCAACCCAAGCGGGGAAGCAACTCTACAATCTCTCGCTCAATGCAAGTGAATCCTGCTCAAACGGATCGTCTCCAAAAGAGAATGACTCCAAGCGACTTGTCGAAGGGCTGGCAGAACCGGTGTTGCCCCCTTCAGAATAATTGACTCTATTCAAGACTGATGACCTATGATTCGCTCCTTTGTGCTCGCTCTTGGAATTGCGTCTCTTCTCCACTCCGCACTCATCGCCCAAGACGACGAATTCAAAAAGGGATTGATCGGGACATACACATCCCCGAACACAAACCACGTTCAACGTGTTGACCCGGATATCGCCTTCCAGTGGGAACATTCAGCACCTCATCCACAAATCAGTGCTAAAGACTGGAAAGCTGAATGGACCGGCCAAGTGCTCCTGCGCTCGCTCACGCCATATCAGTTCCATGCTCAAGTCAATGGATCAGTCACGGTTTTCATCGACGATGAAGTCGTTCTGGAAGTGGAATCGAATGGGCCGCAATGGCTCTCCGGAGAACCGGTCAAGGTTTCTCCCGGTTTTCAGGACATCAAAGTCAAATACGAACCTGGCAGCAAGGGAGCTGAGCTGAAACTTTTCTGGTCCAGTGAAGAGTTCGATATTGAACCGATTCCTTCACACCAATTCTTCCATGAAGAAGATGACTCAGAGATTCAACTCATCGAGCTTGGTCGACAACATTTCGATGCAAAGCGGTGTGCAAACTGCCACCGGGAAGAAAAAATCATCGATCGCTTCAGCCCGGCTCCACCACTCTGGGGGGTTACGAGCGGGACAAATCCTCAATGGATTGTTGACAAACTTCTCGGACAACATCCAGAAGCCGAACATGACCAGATGCCAAACTTTGGCTTCACGAAAGAGCAGGCCGAGGACATTGCCGCTTACTTACATCGATTGGATGCTCCTTTCGACTTAATGACCAGCCCGGATGCTAAACCGAAAAAGGGACAACCCAGCGGGGAAGAACTTTTCAACTCTCTCGGTTGTCTGGCGTGCCACCAAGTCGATGATCTCGGCACCAGCGGTCCATTTTCAGGGACGCCTCTCACAAACATTGGCAACAAACGTTCCGCCGACTGGCTCGCAACCTGGCTGTCGACTCCGGATCGTTTGAATCCAGTGCACCGCATGCCGGAGTTCAAACTCTCACGCACCGAGCGTGGACTGCTTGCCGAATATCTCTCAACACTTGGTAAGAAAAAAGAGACCAGGTTTGGTCGCGCCGCGAAGGTCACATACACAGAAAGCACGATTCGCGGACAAGCACTTGTGAAAGAGTTTCAATGTGCAAACTGCCACAAGATTCCCGCTATCGAAGCAACAAACAAGCCTGTCGCAAAGCTCACAAAAGCTCCTGAAGACCTGGAAGGAACCTGCCTTTCCAAACAGGCTGACCAGAAACTGAAACGCCCGAGATACCTTCATCTGAACCGGGAAGCGATTACGGCATACCTCAACAGTCTGGATGGCGCGCCGAGCGAAAAACTTTCGATGTTCGAACAGGGACAACGAGTTCTTGAGCGTCGACAATGCCTCGCCTGTCACTCACGATCTTCAGAGCAAGGGCTGAAGGCACAAGCGATGCAAATTGCGAAGGCGACACCATCACTCCAAAACCAGACTCAACTTGTCATCCCCCCCAGCCTGAATGCTGTTGGCGACAAGCTCCAGGATTCCGTTCTCGATGTTGCTCTCTCCGGGAAGCAGGACCGAGTGCGGGCGAACTGGCTGAAAATTCAGATGCCGACCTTCGTTCATTCAGAGGAAGAGATCGCTGCGCTCAAGCACTATCTCATCGAACATGACCGACTTCCACCAGAAGCAGCCGAGCCGCAACCCGAACTCGATCTCTCCCCGAGTGAGGCTCTGCTCGTAGGAAGAAAATTAGTCGGTGCGGGTGGCTGGAGTTGCATCGCCTGTCATCAAATTGGTGACTACATCCCTAAGAACACTGCTCTGGGCACACGCGGTTCGGATCTCATGGCGATCGGCAAACGATTGCGACCAGAGTTTTATTACCGCTGGGCGAAATCGCCGATCCGCATTATTCCTGGAATGGAAATGCCATCTTTCACCAAGCCGGTTCCGGGCGTCTTGGACAACGATCCACATCAGCAACTCGCTGCAATTTTCGCAGCTGTCAATGATCCGAATTTTGAACCACCCACGAATCCATCTCAAGTTGAACAACTTTGGCAGGTCACCAAAGGTGAGTCTCCGAGAATTGTCCGAGACGTCTTCACAGTAGACAAAGCCAATGGAGATGGAACTGTTGCAAGAGCCTTCGCCGTCGGATTTGACAATCAACATGGTATGCTGATTGACTTGGACCAAATGGCTCTCCGGGATTGGAGCTACGGCGATTTTGCACGTCAGCGAACCGTCGGAAAGAGTTGGTTCTGGGATCTTGCCGGAGCCTCAGTTGCGAGAGGATTCAACTCGTCATCAGACCTGGTCATGATCAGCGAAACTGACGGCGTGCAGGAATTCATCCCAGTCGATCCTGCTCGCATTGCCCACGCGACTGACTACAAAGTGAATAGTCAGAGTGTGGAACTCAACTATGAGTTGCAAGTAAAGATCGGAGGGAAAAACATCACGATCCCGGTCAGGGAAGAGTACACCGGATCTACCACAAAAGAGGGATCTGGATGGCAAAGGAAGATCACTCCTTTGAGTCTCCCGGATGGTATTCAAATCGGATTCCGACCGACTCCAAATCTTGAAACATCGTTCCAGGCAGCTATCCAGCCTCAGCTTGGTAACAAGCAAGATGTCGTGAAACATGATGATGTCACGATTCCGACAGCCCGCGCCGGAGAATCGATCCAAGTCTTCTACCAGACGACTGCAAAGGCCCCACAAACACAACTGCCCGAACGTCAGATCGTACTCCCCACCACCGAAAAAGTGACAACCTTTCCCGGTCATGAAGGAACAAGACTTCCGATTCCTACGACAATCATGCCAACGGCTCTCGCACAGGACAGCCAAGGTCGGTTGCTGGTCACCTCGCTGAAGGGAGATGTTTATCGCATTTCGGATAGCAACAATGATGGACTCGAAGAGAAGCTCGAACTCATCGCGGAAGGCCTCTCCGCCCCATTTGGAGTCGTCGCAGATGGAAACGATGTTCTCGTCGCGCACAAGCCCGAACTCTTACGACTCATTGATGGCAACAACGACGGAAGCTTCGAAAAGCGTGAAATTCCGTCAGACGGCTGGGGACACTCCGACAACTATCACGACTGGGTTTCAGGTCCGGTCTTTGACAAAAGCGGAAGCCTGTTCGTCGCCACGGGCAGTGACTACTCGCAGCCCAAGCGGGACCGCAAACTTGCCAAATGGCGAGGAAAAATTGTGCGAGCCGGGACCGATGGTCAAGTCGAAGCCTACGCACACGAACTCCGATACCCCATTGGAATTGCGACAGATGCACAAGGTCGAATTTTCGTCAGCGACCAACAAGGCGTTCAAAACACATTCAACGAGATCAATCATATCGTCCCCGGAGGAGCGTACGGCGTTCCCGGACAACTCGATGGAGAAGGCTCCAAAGAACCACGGCTCCCTGCGGTGAAAATCCCACACCCCTGGACACGGAGTGTCAACGGAATCTTCTTCCTGCCCGAGAACACAAAGAGTCCGTTTGCAGGTCATGGCGTCGGCTGCGAGTACAACCAAAAATTCCTGGTCCGATTCTCAATGCATGAAGTCGATGGCGAGCTTCAAGGAGCCTGCTACCCACTTACCAAGTTGACTTGGAAAAATGAGGCGAACACTTTCCTTGGACCCATTGCCGGAGTCGCAGCGAAGAACGGTGACATTTACATCGGTAGCATCTACGACTCAGGTTGGCTCGGCGGACCGAACGTGGGTGAAGTGGTCAAGCTGAAACAAATTGGAAAGTACGGCAACGGTATTCGAGAAATCCGGGCCATTCCCGGTGGTTTCGAAATCGACTTCATCACTGCAGTTGATGCCCAAGCCGCCACGAACAAAGAGAGTTATTCGATCTCTGGATATACCCGAGTCTGGCAAGGCTCTTACGCCACCGACGACTCAGGTCGTTATTCCCCAGAGATCGAAAAGATTGAACTCTCCGAGGACGGCAAATCCGTCACCCTGTACTCCTCAAACCTCAAACCGAAATTCCTGTACGAATTCAACATTGGGGAAATCGGAAAAGATGGCCAACCCCTCTTCCCATCCTTCGGAGCCTACTCCATGAATCGCGTACCGAAAAAGTAACTGGTATTAGAGCATGTTCAACGCTGGTCGATCTCGCGACTGCCAATTTCACGACCTCAGAGTCTTTAGCACGTCATAGAACCTTTCCACCTCTTCTGGTCGACGAAAAAATCGACGCAAAGGTCTCGCGTTTGAACAATGAAATCAGGCTCTCAATACTTTGCCCCCCCAAGGACGACAGTGAGCTTAATGGGAAGCACATAAATGAGCGTAAACGCTAGGAGATCTATTTTTGTAACGCTAGTTGTAGTCCTTTTATTTCAAGGCATCCTGATCAAGGATCAGGGTGAACCATACCCAGCAATCTGGGCCCCAGGCTTCCATGGTCGTGGAGTAAATACGACTTACACGAAACCTAGTATTGTATTTCGCTTTTCAGACGGTTCTAGCAAGACAATCCAGCAAACCGACCTTCTAAAGCAGTTCCCAGATAGCCATCACGGAGCGTTAATGCAATTCTTTCTCCCAATCAGTGAGGACTCGCGTCCGCCTCGCAAGCTTCACACTCTGCTTCCAGGCTATCACCTAGGACGATTCGAGCGAAAAAATCGTGCAGGAGAGGTCGGCGAATGGTTCCGCCTCCAGTCGACTAGAATTTTCGCCAGAGAGGATCTTGATTCAGTAGAGGTAGATTGGCTGACATACAACTGGAATGAATTCCAACCTATTGGGTCAAAGGGCAAATATGAAATCGATTATTCTCGGTCTCGATAAATTCTTATCCACTGAGTATTCGTACGAAACTAGAGACCTCGCATTCTTCCGAATTCTCTATTGCCTAGTCATATGTACCGGCGTTTCAATGGCAACTTGGATGAAGGATCTTCCTTCATTCATGTTCGCTCCGCCAATATCCCCAGCTGCAATATTTACCGACTTCCCTCCCGACTATGTGTATGATTTCATCAAACTCGGCACACTTGCCACATCCCTTCTGTTACTCGGTGGAATCCTGCCAAAATCCACGTCGATCCTTCTTTCATTTTTGCTATTTGGAATACGTATCTTTGCATACGCCTCAGGAAAAATTAATCACGACATCCTCGTCCCCCTCATACCTGCGGTGCTAGCCTTTTCCAATTGGGGAAACGCGTTCCGAATTCACACGCAGACAGATTTGAGTGAAAAGAAAAAACTGAATGATGGACTACCGGTGGCGATATTCGCATTTCTCACTGCATTTTGGATGGCTACAGCGGGATGGCAGAAAATCACAACAGATTGGCTTAACCTCGGCTACTCGGTTGTTCAAAGCGACTGCTTCAACAACTTCAATGTAACAGGGCGCCGATCAGCCGTTGGACAACTCGCATTGAATTGTTTACGCCCATGGATGTGGGAGTTGCTTGACTGGACTACTGTTGTCTTTGAATTGTCAGGCATTTTCGTAGTTTGGAAACGCTCTGCATTCAGATACTGGCTGTTTGTTGCAACTTTTTTTCACCTAGGAATCGATTTAGTCATGCTCATTCCATACGCTCCTGCGATTATCGCGTATGGTGTTTTTGTTCCATGGCATCAATTGGTAGGTAAATCACGGGTCTTTGAAAAACTGCAAAACCACACCGTCATAATACCGGCAGCTCTAGTCATTACATTTGGGCTCGTAAAGCTTGTCCTACCTTCAATCCCTTTTCTTAACGTCAGCAGATTGATTGTCTGGTCAGCACCGATCATTGCATGTTGTCTTGTCACGCAACATTCTCAAAAAGCGAGTGCCTCAACTGATGACATTCACGTCGATGGATAGGGTTCATTGCAGCTAAATTCGCTACAAAGGAGAGAAACAGGCCAAAGCATTGCGCCTGCCGGCCGATTGAGATGAACAGGCCGCAGGACATTGGGTTTTCACCCTTTGATTCGATCCTTGTTTTGGTTCGGACGGGCCTTTTTTTCCAGAAACTCGATGATCTTTTCGCTGACGTCGATGCCGGTCGACATTTCGATTCCTTCCAGACCGGGAGAGGAATTGACTTCCATGACAACCGGACCGTGATTCGAACGCAGAATATCGACGCCTGCAATTTGCAGCCCCATGGACTTGGCAGCTCGAAGCGCTGTCGCTTTCTCCTCAGGAGTGATCTTCACTTTTTTAGCAATCCCTCCGCGATGCAGATTCGAACGGAAGTCTCCCCCCGATGAAGTCCGCATCATGGATGCCACAACTTTGCCTCCGATGACAATGCAGCGAATGTCACTCCCAGCGGCTTCCTTGATGAACTCCTGAACCAGAATATTCGCGTCGAGACCTCGGAACGCTTCAATCACTGCCTCGGCAGCTTTCCGGGTTTCGGCGAGAATCACACCTGTCCCCTGAGTTCCTTCGACAACCTTGACGACTAACGGTGCGCCGCCAACGCTGTCGATGAGACCTTCGATATCTTTTATCGAGTGTGCAATCCCCGAAACAGGAAGTCCAACACCGTCGCGAGAGAGAATTTGCAGGCAGCGGAGTTTATCTCGTGAACGAGTTATCGCCTGAGATTCATTCGAGCTGTACACGCCCATCATCTCAAATTGCCGCACCACAGCTGTTCCATAGAAGGTGTGAGAGGCACCGATCCTTGGAATAACTGCTTCGATGTCCACAAGCTCGCGACCTGCGAACATGATCGTCGGCCGATGCGATGCGATGTTCATGAAACATCGCAAGTAGTCGATCACCAACATTTCGTGGCCTCGCTTTTCGCCTGCTTCTTTGAGCTTGGCAGTGGAGTAGAGGCTCGATTTCCGTGAAAGTATCGCGATTTTCATTAAGGCTGTAGCTGGACTTCGTCACAACTCTTTTTCTAAATACGTCTAAAACGTCACTCCGTGAAGAAGTGCCGCTCTTGAATTAGGAATTGCACAAGAACATTTTCGATGCTTGTCGTCCCCGTGAAGCACTCATTTCACAAGTTTTCGGCCTATTGCTCTGTTGACTGTTGCTCTTTCTTCGGAATGCGGGAACTGTCGCGATAAGAAGCTCCGGGGTCAACCAAGAATCGTTTTCTCATGGCACGTCGACCAATGAGCATTCGGAAGCCCATTTCGTCACGATTTGCGAGAGTTAACTCGATGGGCCAGACTTCATCAAACAGTGCAATATGAGTCAGAATAACTGGACGAGAGGATTCATGGCCGCTGGAGCTGCGCACCGAGCGATACTCAATCAGAGGAGCTTCTGCCCGAATGGTCTTTTTTGAATTTCGTTGGAACGGGTGAATTTCAAATCGGGCAAAGTCTTGCCCATCGCGGCGGAATCGTTCGATATGGATCGCATGAACAGAAGATGTTGTCGCTCCGGTATCGATTTTGGCTTTGATGGCATCGATGCCGAGCTCAGGCAAGCTGACCCACTCTCGCCAGCCGATGATCTTTTTCTCTCTGCGTTTCTTCTTCATGAACTGTTCCGATGGGGGCAACGACCAATCTCTACTTGAACACTTTCGCGTTCTTCGAGTCTGTGAAGTCTGTTTCTCATCTGATAAATCACTCACATCCACGAGATCCACCACGACATTTTTTCAAAAATGCTCGAGCCGCAAGACGTTCACCCCGGATTCGCACGAACACATCGCGATAAACCGGAGGTCGTGCTCTGGGCTCTGGGCTCTCTCGCTTTTGAACTCCCACGTCGAATGTTCGAGTGATCGCACCTAATTCAATGCTTGCTCGTTATACTGTAGGTTTCTCAGCCAAGTCGAAACAGTCAGTCCCGGTCTGAATAGTGCGAGTTGATTTTATTATCGATGGATACAATTTAATGCATGCCGCTGGGCTTGCACGGGAAAACTACGCTCCAGGTGGATTAGAAAGAAGTCGCAACCGGCTCCTCTCCGTTATTCGACACGGTCTGACTCAAGAGCAGCGAGCTCACACAACAGTCGTTTTTGATGGGCAAGGGACAAAGGGTGGCTTCAGTCCAGAGTTTCAATTCCACGGAATACTGGTCACATTTTCTTCCTCGGGGCAGGAAGCTGACGACCTCATCGAAGAGTTTATCGCAGCTCATTCATTTCCGAAGAATCTCTTTGTCGTCTCTGGAGATCACCGCTTGCACAAAGCGGCCCGGGCTCGCAAAGCACAGGCAATTGACTCAACAGAGTTCTTTGAACAGCTAGTACGGTCAAGAAAGGAGCGATTAGGTCAAACCGGTTCCGAACCAGCTCCAGAACCGGAAAAGCCAACTTTGGGGAACGCGGAAGACTGGCTCGAAGAATTTGGAGATATCGACCTTCAGGAAATCGAAAAAGGAGTCGTCAAAGAGATCCAGCAAGAGAATAAGATCAAGAAGGCCATCGCCGAACGGAAACCCGCACCAGCGACCAAAGCGAAAAAACCTTCTGAACAGAGTGATTCTTCACCACAAACCGAGCAAGGACAACCGGAGCAAAACCGCCCCTTCGATCTGGAATTTTGGGAAAATCGGATTGCAGAACTGGATCAAGAGGGATATTAACTTACAATTGACGGGTTACGTGTCGCTGACATGATTCCAATTTCAACTCCACATCAATAATTAAACCAAGGCATCCTCATGAACTACCCTGCCGATAATTACTCGATGGATTACGGGCAACAGGATCTATTCGTTGCCGACGCAGCTCAAGAAGAACGGGTCACGTTCATTCGCCGAACGTACGCTCACGTCGCTGGAGCTGTCGCTTTCTTCGTTGTCCTGCTGTCCATCATCCTCAACACTCCCAGCATCGTTCAGCCATTAACCAACTTGATGCTGGGCAACTGGTGGATCGTCCTGATTGTGTTTTTCATCGCCAGCACCGCAGCTCATAGAATGGCGGCAACCGGAGCCAATCCAGGATTGCAATACGCCGGACTCGCGTTCTATGCCCTCGCCCAAGCGGTGATCTTTGCTCCGTTTCTGTACCTCATCCAGAGGCAAATGGGCGGTGACGTGATCATGCAGTCCGCGATCTTCACATTGATGATCTTCGGCGGTTTGACAACTTTCGTTTTAGTGACCAAGAGTGATTTTTCCTTCATGCGAAACATTCTCGTCATGGGCGGTTTCGCAGCGATGGCATTAATTGTCGTCTCACTGTTCACATCAATCACCTTGGGAACTTGGTTCTCTGGAGCGATGATCTTGCTGATGTCTGGATTCATTCTCTGGGAAACATCCAACGTGCTGCATCACTATCGTACTGATCAATACGTGGCTGCTTCACTGGCGATCTTCTCGTCACTGGCAACACTTTTCTGGTACGTCCTGAGATTCACCGCTGCATTCAACGACTAAATCGGCCAGCGCGAGCCTGAGTATTCTCAACGACGTTGTCTCAAATGAGACAGCGTCGTTTTTTCATGAAAGAACTGCGTTGTCCTGATCAGGATGTGGTTGTGAGGCACTCAATCTTGCCAAGTGAGCAAGTGAGCAAGTGAGCAAGTGATGACAACCACTTTTTCACTTTGCCGTCGATTCAAATTCATGTCCCCAGTCGAAGTAAACTGCTGCGATGTGACTTCGACTGTGTGTGATCCAGTTGAAAAGGGGCGTTCATCTTGAATCATAACTCACCAAATCTGAAAAGCCTAAAAATCGGAAATGGCTTCACCGCCATCAGGAGTGCTGATCGCTTTCAAGACCTCGGGTGAGACGCTCGGACTAGTCAGTTTGACGCTCCCATCAGCAAAGAGCAGGACTGCCATTTCACCGTGGCTGTACCCAAACTGATCTAATCGGCTCAATAATGAATAACGGTCCAAGCTCTGACGCATCCAGCAGACGCGATTGCAAAGCAAAATTTGTTCACGCGACTTTCGGCCGTCCCTTGACCCGCTCCCAAGTTGCGCGAGATGCCAGGACAGCAAAGGTCACTGCACCGACAAGAAGCCCCATGAACAATGGATTCGTTGTTGTTGTCACCCCATAAAGTACACCAGCGATGAGAGAAAGAATGATGACATTCGTGATGCCGAGCCAGCCGGGGAAGAACTCTTTTCGTTTACCCGCTCCAAAATTAATCGTATTCAGAGCCACCGCCAGAATGACGAGAACTCCGACAACCAAGCCTTCGAGCTTATCGGAATTCGACGAAGCCAGCTTTTGAACTGAATCGACGACCAGCCTCAGGAACAGAGTCCCGAGTATCACCCCTTGAACAGTGCCAAGCCCACCCATCAGGCTGCAACCGCCGACGACAGCAGCTGCAATCGCGTTGAGTTCATAACCTAAACCGGCATTTGAGGCGCCCACGGAGCCAAGATACGAGGCATATAAAATTCCGGAGATCGCTGCCGTCACACTTCCCAGGCAATAGGCAAGCCATTTAAGACGTTCAGTCCGAATGCCAGAAAGTTTGGCAGCCGTTTCATTGCCTCCCATGGCATACAAATGACGCCCCACAACTGTTTTATTCATCAGCACCCAAAAGAACACTGCAAAGACAAGCCACAACACCACGGGTATCCACCACGCTTCGGACCCCACTGAAAGTAGGGTCTCATCATTGACTGTAATCTGTTCGCTACCAGTCATTTTCTCCGAGAGCAGTCGTGCCAGACTCCGCAAACCGACCAGTGATGCCAACGTGGCGACGAACGGAGGGAGCTCGATCACGGTGATCAGCCAGGCGTGAAACGTTCCTATCAAAACTGCGCAAGCAAGCGTTACCAGCGCAGAGACGACCAGAATCCAGGTCGCGACGTCTCCTGTCATCGGCTGCCCCCGTTCTGTTTTTGGAACGAGTAAAATAATCAGACCGAAGAAGATTGTCCCGCTGAACGCAATGACCGATCCACTCGAAAGGTCGATCCCACCGGCGATGATCACAATGGCCGCCCCGAACGCGAAGATGCCAAGCATCGAAGCATCCCTGAGAATGGACTGTGCGTTCTCGATCGGCTTTTCACGATAAGATGAGCTGAGTGATGTCGTCACAAACATCACCGCAAAAATGGCGACGACCAACCCAATTTCGTTCCGGTATTTTCTTAGAAATTCCATAGACCAGTACTACTCGCGCGGCCTAAAGACCGCAACCGCCTAGAATGAAACTGTTTAGAGCATTTCCAATGCTTCTCGTGCCCGTGAAGTTCACTTTTATGACTTCGTAGACTGCTCGCCACGAGGCAGAACGCAAAGACCAATATGAGATTTACTTTAGCCGGCCACCTGGAGCCGATTTGAAAATGATCTCTGCGACCTGTCTCATGGAAATGAGTGATCCTCGACATACCTCAACGTCAAAAGCATTCTAAACGGTCACTGAAATCACGAAGGTGTCCCAGAGTGTCCAGACCACCACGCTTTTGATGTCGTGGATATCCCCCACTCGCCGTACAACATTCTTACGAGCTCACCAAAGACCGATCTTCCAACCAGGCTTTGAATTCTTCGTAGGTCATAAAGACGGTTTCCTTTGCGAAAATTTCTTTTTTGACCGGACTTCCATCGGGGACAACGACTCGCAACTCAGTTTTGAAGAGATCATTTTCCCCTTCTTGAGCGTAGTCGGGGTAATACTCATCAATCGTAAGCTGATCGCCTTCAACCATCGCGAGCAGCAATTTTACACTTTCATATCCGATCTGATACGGATTCTGAACAACCATCACATCAACGTCGCCTTCACCCATCGCTTTGATACTGGCTTCGGCGGCATCGAAGCAGGCGACATCCACTTTGTCAGTCAAATTCCGGTCTTTCACCACTTGCACGATTTGGGGAGTGTTATAAGCCCAGATGCCAACCAGCATGTTCAAGTCGGCGTTTCGATCGAGAGCACCTTCGACGTTTTCGCGTGCTTTCTTTTTATCAGCACCATCCGCGAGTCGCTCCATTTCCTCGCCCGACTTCCCCATCCCTTCGACAAAACCATCCATGCGGGCAACCGCATTAGCTGAACTGGTTGACCCGACGAAGAAGCTGTACTTCGCACCTTCTCCATGAATCGCTTTTGCAGCACGACCGAGCTCACGTCCACCGACGATGTTGTCGGTGCCAAGATACGCAAACCGGGCGTCACGAAACTGTTCCCGATCGATGTCGCCGTCAAAGCAAATGACTTTGACCCCTTTGTCGCGAAGCTTCTTCATCTCGCGGGCAATCGCTGCACTTTCGGGGTTATAAACAGAAATTCCAACGGCAACGATGTCGGACTTCAGATTGTACTGTTTGAGTTTGTCGAGTTGTGCCTTGTCGGTGAAGTCTCCCCGCTCAAACGAAAGAACATATCCCTGTCCCTCCAGATCCAGTTCTTTTTCGGCGGTCACTGCTCCCGCTTCACAAGTATCCCAAAATGGATCGGGACCATTGGTAAGCAGGACGATCCGCTTCTTCCCTCCGTTTGCCCCTGGACCTGCTTCAGGTGTTTCACCTGGGCATCCCATGAAGGAAAGAGTGAGAAGTCCGGAAAACATAAAGAGAAACGACCGGCGAAGTGGGTCCATTTGTGCATCCTAAATAGCTGTGATGAGTTCACTCGTGATTACCCAGAATTAAAACGCCCCTGCGGGTTGGTGCGAATCCCAGATAGAAACGTTTGCAGTTAAGAATATGAAATCGCGAAGAGTTCGAATCGATACCGACTGATTTAGGATTTGAAGATAAAAGCTGACAGATCACAAGTCAACGAGTGAGGATTTGGTGATTTCATCGCATCGGTCAGCCCGCAGTGGGATTGAACTTTCCAAGTCGATTGGAAAACCGGCCTGAAAAAGTTATCGTCTAAACATTCGTATCAATGAATTCAGAGAAGTGGTCACAACCAGCTATGCGCGACTTTGAATATGAATCACCTGATTCACTCGACGGGGCCATTCAACTCCTCAATCACCCACAGTCAAAACCCCTTGCCGGCGGAACCGATCTGATTGATCATCTCCGAACCGGGAGGGTGGTCGCCGATGTTGTGGTCGATATCAAAAAAATCCCGGAACTCAATGTTTTGGAATTTTCCGAGAACGGCTTGCGGTTAGGCGCTGCAGTTTGCTGCCATGATATTTGTGCCAATGCAGACATACAGGCCAATTACCCGGCTCTAAAAGATGTTTGCTCGATCATTGGCGGAATCCAAATCCAATCGCGAGCCAGTGTTGGCGGAAACTTATGTAATTCCGGGGCGGCGGCCGACTCGACTCCAGCACTCATTGCACTCGGCGGCGTCTGTCATCTCGCAGGGCCAGATGGAGAGCGGCAGGTTCCTGTTGAAGATTTCTGCACAGGTCCGAGCCAGAACATTTTAAAGCAGGGCGAATTACTGAAGGAAATTCGCTTCCCATTACCGCAAGGCAAATCGAGCAGCCATTACCGACGCTTCATCCCTCGATATGAAATGGACATCGCAGTTGTCGGCGTTGGAGCAAGCGTTGAACTGGACGATTCAGGGAAAACAATCACATCGGCTCGAGTCGGCCTAGGAGCCGTTGCAGCGAGTCCATTTCTCGCAGAAAAAGTCAATGAGTTTCTTGCCGGGAAAGAGCCGACTGAAGAAACCTTCACCGAAGCGGGCAACATCGCACGCAGCCTGATTTCACCGATCGATGATCACCGTGGCACCAGAGAATTCCGGTTGCACGTCACTGGAGTCCTAGTCAAACGGGTCTTAACCGAAGCCGCCACCCGCGCACTTAGCAAGTAATTTCGCCCCTCCGTCAGAGATTCGTACAACCGAGAGAGATTGAAAGTTCACACCATGGCAGCACAACGCGTTGTGACGACCAATATCAATGGAACTCAAAAGTCATTCCTTTGCGAACCCCGCCAAACATTACTGGAAGTCCTTCGCGACAATCTCGATTTAACGGGAACCAAAGAAGGTTGTAGCAACGGAAACTGCGGAGCCTGTACGGTTCTACTCGATGGGAAACCTGTCACAAGTTGTCTCGTTCTGGCTGTCGAATGTGAAGGTGCCGAAATCGAGACAATCGAAGGAGTCGCCACGAAAGACGGCTTGGCTCCAGTGCAAGACGCCTTCCTCGAAAACGCAGCTTTGCAATGCGGGGTCTGCACTCCCGGATTCATCATGTCGACCAAAGCAATGCTTCGAGAGAATCCGAATCCGACCGAAGAAGAGATTCGCTTCTACCTCGCCGGGAACCTTTGCCGGTGCACCGGGTACGACAAGATCATCGATGCCGTTCAGGATGCCGCTCAACGCCAGTGCGGAACAGCCTGTTCAAACGAAACATAGTCAAGATGTTGGCCTGGCCCCTAACCCGTTTCGCCGTTCATTCATCACAGTGCGATGCGAAGGGCCATTGAATTCGACTGCAACAACTCACAACAGAAATCTGTTCGCTATCTCACTGACCCGTCTCGTTTGTTTGCGATAACATATACATTACGCAAACAGAATGTGACGTATGCCCCAAACCCGCTACCACTCTCTGATCTACATTACGCTTCTGGCAATCGCCTGGGGTGGAGCGGTCCTCTTTGTACTCAGCTTCAAAGACATTCAAGGTGACTGGGACCATGCAGCCTGTGGAGTCTGGGGTTGCTCACCGCCACTCGCTGCGGTTGGAGTGTGCCAGGCAATCTGGGGGCTGATTCTCTTCCCTGTCATCCTATGGGTGAATCGAGTTTATCCACAACGAATCGCACGAATCACCGCGAACACATTTGTCGGTGTCGGACTTCTCGCATCGCTTGTGATCGTGATCTACGAAATCTTTCATTGGTTGCTCTTCGTACAACCGGAGCATCGAATTTACTTCGGCCACCGAATTGCACTGGCAACGCTGACACAAGTCGAGTTCCCGGTTGTCATGCTGTTGATTTCCGGATTGGTGTTGCGAGTAGCTTCAGCGATTAAATCGAGCCCGACGCCGCCCGCCGGGCACTTGAAGCACCCGGCAGGACAAGCTCGAACTATTATTAGAACTGATCCTGAAACTTAAAATTGCTCTCTCAAATATTGAGAAAAGCGGTTGTTTCAGAGGTTCTCGGACTGGTTCTACTGAATCGACATTAAGTACGCGATCAGATCAGCGAACATCGGGACAGTAATCTCCTTCTCCAACCCTTCGGGCATAATCGAAAGCCCAGAGCTGCGCATCTCTTCGATGTCGCTTCTCAACAGGGTGTCGGTCTTCTTCTCGGCTCGGAGTAACGTCACAGATGTTGCTGTCTCGTCGCTAATCATCCCGGTGTGTGTTTTCCCGGATTGCATGAGCACAAGGTAGTTCACGTACTGCGGGTTCACTTCGCGATTCGGATCCAACACGTTGAGCAAAATTGTATCGGCTCCACGATTCTGAATGGTCGCCAGGTTCGGTCCGATCTCGGTCCCTTCTTCATTCAGACGATGGCACGTTGCACAATTCTTCAGGAAGACCTGTCGACCACGCCCCGGATTTCCACTGAGGCTCAGAGCTTCGCGATACTTCTCAATCACCGCTGTTCTCGTTGGTCGACTCGAATTCTTCAGAAGTTTATCGACGCGTGCTTTCAGCTTGGCATCTTTCGATTTCTGAAGGGCCTGTAAACGAACCAGACTGAGATCAGTGATTTTCAAATCTCCATCTTCAACAGCTGACAACAAGACGTCCGTTCCTTGTGAACGACCAAAGAGAGCCTCTTCAGCTTCCAGACGAATTGCAGGGCTCAGACCGGCCCAATTGCTAACCAGCTCTTCTGAAAGCTTCTTGAAGTCCACAGCCGTCAAGGTGTTGATCGCAGCAGACTGAACTTGCTGCGGGACCGTATTGACCAACAATGCAAGCAACTTCTGGCTATCCCCTTCATCTTTGGAGAGTTTCAGATTATCAATCGCTTGAACACGAGCAGCTGACGACGCCTTCGCATCGAAGGCGACCGCACGAGAACCGACGACCACATCCTCGATAACCTGCTTCAAATCCCCCGAGTCCAATTGAGAACGAAGAGCCGGCTTGCGCTGAAGCGCAGCTGTCACAAAATTCGCTTTGAGCGAAGTTTGACTGTCAGGTAACCCAGAGATCTTTTTCAAAGATGTGACGACCAGTTCATTCGAACTCTGAGTGGCGAGTTGCTCGAACACGCCAACAAGAACAGAGCCTGAAACGGGCTTGTCTCTCGAGATCAGATCGAAGAAGACGGTCTCAATCCCCTCATTGAGTGAACTCATGGCTGCAATGAACACCCACCGGTCTGTGCCATCTTTCGCGAGCAACTCCGCAAGAATTTCCGCACGGGGCTCGACTGCAAGGGCTCCACTTGTGTAAGCGAGTTCGTAACGGACACGGGCATCAGGATCGTTTTTCAAAGCAACAAAAAGCTCAGACAACTGGCGTACATCGGGGTGATGTTTGGCGAGACGAACAGCGACTTCCCGAACTCTTGGATGTTGATCTTTCAACGCCCCCGCGAGTGTCTCTACGGGGAGTTTGCCTAAGCTCTGCAGAAGAGACAGAGCATGAACTTTCCCGTATGGTGTTTTTGCAGTTGAGGCCAACTTGATGATCGCGGCTGTCGCTGCAGGATCTTTTCGCTCAAAGAGGAGACGACTGGCGGTGTCGCGATGCCAGGAGTTCGTGTGGTCGAGATATTCCACGAGTGCAATAGTCGACATCTGCCCTAAATTCGCTGAGCGTGCCTTCACTCCGCCTTCCGGAACCACTCGATATAAACGCCCTCGGTCACGACCACTTGTGAGATCAAGATGTCGTTTAATCTCGGGCGGTAGACTTTTCGGATGCTCAATCGTTTCCCGATACATATCGAGGACATGCAGACAACCATCAGGAGCGTTGGCATATTGAACTGGACGGAACCAAACGTCGGTCGAGCGAAGAAACTCGCGGTTTTCATCAATCCGGGAGGCGACAAAAGTAGCCCCTTTCGGAGTCAGTTTTTTGCGGTGAACAATGTTACTTCCAACATCACCAACGAACACGGTCCCCTTGGCATCTTCTCCGTATGCATCTCCGCGATAAAGCGTAATTCCTGTTGCACCAGTGAAGTACCCAGCTGGCCTTCCGCCACCTTCAACCACTCCCTTGACCTGTTTCGAAACACGCAGACGAGTCCGCACGATTCGCCAAGGCTCAACTTGACTGGTTCGAAATACTGGAGCCTGTGCACCATCGTCAGCGATGCGAGTACGTGGCCCGGGAGCCTTGAAAGCTGGGTTTCGTGCAATGTCCAAGTCGTCGTACATCACCATTTGAGCATGGTCACTATTCGAGCAGACGAACTTGCGGCCCCAGTCATCGAAGGACATTCCGTGCTGAGCTCCTCCACTCTCCGCACGCAAATCAAGTTTGATTGGATCAAACGAAAAGTCACGTCCACGCAAGTTGACACCGGGATCGTTTTTATCACCGACCCGCTTCACCAGACCTCCCGAAGAACTGGTCGCACCATGAATACGGTTGTCCATCCCCCAGCGGAAACTGTTCACAAGTCCCTGAACGTTTGTCCGTTGAAAACCAGTAAAGACAACTTTTCTCTCGTCCGCTTTCCCGTCCGCATTGGTATCACGAAGGAAATAGACATCAGGAGCAGCACCGACGAACACACCACCTTGCGAACAGATAATCGCTGTCGGCCAGGAAAGGTTATCTGCAAACACAACACTCTTGTCGAACTTACCATCACCATCAGTGTCAGTCAGCAGGCGGACCTGCCCCAAGCTTTCGGTATCCTGCTCGGAGTAGTCTTTCATCTCGACAACATACAAACGACCGTTTTCGTCGAACGACATTGCCACTGGGTCGGTGACCATTGGCTCAGAGGCAGTTTGTTCAATTTTGAAACCGGGAACCAAGTCAAATGTCTTCATCGCTTCGGCAGGTGACTTCCCGGCAATGCGAGGCAATTCGGCAGCGAAGTCCAACGTCTGACGCGGCGTATGGCCTAAGGCCTTATCGATGAACTCGTAAGCTTGTTCACGAGTTTCTGTCGGAAAATCATGATCACAATCTGGATAGACAACTTTCAGGTTGTCTGTCGCATCGAAGAGTGAATAGACCCCCAAAGCGCGAGGAATCGCCTTCTTCACCCCATTGATTTCGAAGTTACTATCTTCCTTCGGAGAACTCGAAAAGAACGCCCGTGGAGCAAGTGAAGCGACCACTTCATAGAAGTCGAACGGAACTTTGTCGGGATCGAGGCCGTACTTCTCTTGCAGCAATGGCATGTAACGATTGCTCGTCCAGCCCTTAATGTTTCCTTCGTAATAATCGTGAAACGGTGTCCAACCGCAACTCGTCACAACCACATCAATCCGGTCGTCAAACGCTCCCACAAACATCGCATTGTGACCACCGAGTGAATGCCCGATGACTCCAATTCTTTCCGGATCAACACTGGCAGTCGCTTCCAGGAGATCGACACACCGCATGTGGTTGAAGATCCCTTTCATCGTCCCCGAAACGTAGTCATCCGATTCAAAATCGTAATCTTTATAGTCACCGAAAGATGGATAATCTGGCGCGACAACAACATATCCACGCTGTGCGAGCTCAACAGCATACTGCCGATTTGGTCGAGGGCCATCGCCAGCGACGATGCGTTTCCCCTGAGCGCCGGTCGGATGCAAAGCAATCACTCCGGGAACTTTCTTTCCTTCCGGGAGTGGATCCGGGTAATAGATATCCGCGGGGACCCGGTCATTTTTGTCAGCTGCAAAGGTGACAGTCGTACGCCGATAACCATCGCCCTGCGTTCGCTCGACAGCCTCGATCGCTAACGGAACAAGATTTGAGCGATCAGGCAGCGGCCCCATCGCCTCCTCCATCCCTGCGATAATCTGCTTCCGACGCTTTTCCCAATCAGACTTCGTTTTGACAGGTTGTCGAGTACCCGCCTCATCGAGATAATAGGTCAGGTCCGAGTGATCCACTTTGGAAGTCGCTGCATCCTGAGCATGTCCCTGCAGGCAGAAAACACTGCAGCTGAGTATGAAAACAGAAGTAAAAAATTTCATCATTGGCCTTTTGAATTGACAATCAAAGCTTGGCTGACACTCTTCGAATTTGTCGTTAAAACGTTGAAAAATCATGCTATGCCCCTTCAAGGGCACGCATCGCGTTGTTGTAGAAAATATTCTCACGAATCTTCGGATCGGTAACAATTCGACTCACAAAATCTTGCAGTTGTGTGCTGTAACAGACACCCTTGAAGTTCCCTCCTTGACCATCACGACAAGGACAGTCACTCCCGAAGAGCAGTTGATTCGGATGTCTTTCGATGAAACCAGCTGTGAATTCCTCGTCGCGACTTAAAGCACCAAAGCCGGAACCGGCAGACATGTCCGCGTACAAATTGGGATACTCAGACATTAGCCGATCAAGCAACCCACCAGGCTTCACCGGCCCCTTCGGATAAAGAGTTTTCTCAGCCGGCGGGACATCCGCACTAATATTGGCCCACCATGTTTGGGCGTGCCCAATGATGCGGACTTTCTTGTAGCGTTTGAGGTACGTTTCAAGATGCTCAGCCAATCCCTGATTGTACCCTTTCGCCCCATCCTGAAAATGAATCGTAATGGGCCAGTTGGCTTCGTCGCAAAATGCAATCACCGCTTCAACGCGAGGATCGTTCAAAGGAACGTGCTCCTTCTGCTCACCAATTCCTCGACACCCCAGCTTACGATATGCCTGCAAACGTTCGAGGCAGTCCGGTTTGCGAATATCCGTCTGGCAGAACGGAATGATCCGCTCGGGATACTGATGATAAGCATGCAACACCGTTTCCGACCGGAGCAGCACACCCCCTTCGCCTGTCTCGAGAGGGAGAATAAATGCCTTCTCTGTTCCCGTCGCATCCATATGCCGAATCGTATCTTCAATCGACCGGTCAATATGATTGATATGCAAATGACAATCGAGCAACTTCCGTGGCCTTAAGCTCTCCGACTTGACAGGCTCTTTCGCTACCCCAGTTGAAACGAACCCCGAAGGAGCAAACATTGTCGATAACACAGAGAGACCCGCGCAAGAAAAAGAGGCACCTGCAACCGAGAGAAAATCTCGCCGGGAAGGTTGGAAGTCATGACTCATGCAGTTCTCCAGGAAGGAGGAGGGGAGGGAGGTTCATCAACCAAAATGAGTATGAATTGTCCCGTCAAAGAACTCAACCTGTGAGCCAGATTTTCTATGGCATCTGCAGTCTGTTATTATTCACGTCGACGAAAGCCTTCGATGGCCAAGCGATCTCACCTTGAAAGAATCCCATGTCCAATGAGCGAAACCTGAAGCAACATCGCTTTCACCCCAGACAATACGAGTCAAACCGGTTCGTCTACCCTGTTCTTTCCAGACGCAGCCAAGGTATTTCCATCGGTGTGAACCTCAATCCGGACAAAGTGTGCAACTTTGACTGTATATACTGTCAGGTTGACCGGACGAGTGTGGCAACAACAAAGTTTGTCGAGATGGACCAACTTCTCGCTGAACTGGACCACATGCTCAGCATTGTTGCATCGGGAGAAATTTTCACCGACCCAAAATTCTCCACAATCCCCGAAAACCTCCAGAGACTGAACGACGTCGCCTTTTCAGGAGACGGAGAACCAACAACATACCGAAACTTTGACGACATCATGCAACGAGTCGCTGAACTAAAAGCGAAGCACGAGTTAAAGAACGTCAAAATGGTCCTCATCACCAACGCAAGCATGTTCCATCGGGACGCTGTCAGACGTGGCCTGAAAATCCTGGACCAAAACAACGGAGAGGTTTGGGCGAAACTGGAAGCTGGGACTGAAGAATATTTTCAGCTTGTCGACCGAACGAAAATCCCTTTCCAACGAATCCTGGACAACATCACTCAGGCCTCACAGGAAAGATCACTCGTGATTCAAAGCTTATTCATGAAAATAAACGGGGAATCCCCACCAGAAGCTGAAATCAAGGAGTTCTTAAACCGTCTCAATGAAATTCAGGCTGCGGGTGGAAAACTCAAATTAGTACAGGTCTACACAGTTTCCAGACAACCCGCTGAAAGCTTCGTTTCTCCCCTCAAAGACGAGGAAGTCGACAACATCACACGACGAGTACGTGATGAAACGGGAATCGATGCCGAATCATTCTACTCGTGAAGAATGAATTAAGATCGTTAACAATCCCCATAACGCAGAGACAGACCAGACAAACGAAAGTGAAAAGAGCAGGAAAGCCGAGACCGCAAGCATAAACGAAAAGGCGAACCTTGTTGATTTTGACGATGTCTCGATCAAAAGGAGTGAATGCTGCAAAAGTCTGTACAAATTTTGAGGGTGTTCGGTTGGCGCGGCAATTCTTCGCCGATATCATCCCTTTTCCTCGCCACTTGGCGAAGTAGGGCGTGTAGCTCAGTTGGTTAGAGTGCAGCTCTGATAAAGCTGAGGTCCCAGGTTCGAATCCTGGCACGCCCACTTACTTACAGAGAGTACTTGCCAGACAGTGAAAAGGTCACAACTTGGCAAAATGGACAAGCAAAAGTTTTTTTAACGCGATTGCTTGTAACGGTTTGCAGGAACAACTATTGTTCGCAAAACCACTCCCGGGGACGTAGCTCAATTGGGAGAGCACCGGCTTTGCAAGCCGGGGGTTGTCGGTTCGAGCCCGATCGTCTCCATTAGATTCGAAGACCACAATAAAAAACTTTGTAACTTCACATTTCAGATCGTGTTTACTACAATCATCGATCGCCGTTTTGGGGAAGCCCAGCGACACAAAACGGAAAGCAAAGAGCGAAAAGAAAAGTTTTAAAAAACACTTCCCAGTGGCTTGACTAAAACTTTCCCTCCTCTTAACATCCCGCCCCGCCAACAAGCGGAGCAGCGAACTTCAAGAGACAAACATTTCCATAAGTGCTTATCTCTCGCAAGTTTGCGAGTTGCACCTAGAAGTGCAAAACAGGCTTTTCACCTACGGTGAAAGCAACTTGATCTTTGATAATCTGGCAACAAGACGCGTGGCATCTGTCACGAGAAACTGATCCTTCCTAGCCGGTTGGAAAAGCAACTCGTGACGCAAAAGATTTTAGAGCTCTTAGAATTACACGTTTTTACGGTGTCATCGAAAGATGATAATCATTGTTTGGCACTGCAGTTTTGCAATCGCCTTGCATTCAACTTGAATGCGTGTGCGTGATCGAAACTAAAGTGGTCAAGCTACTAAGGGCACATGGGGGATGTCTTGGCGTTGGTAGGCGATGAAAGGCGTGGAAGGCTGCGAAAAGCCTGGGGGAGCTGTCAAACAAGCGTTGATCCCGGGATTCCTGAATTAACCCGAAAGGGTGGCGAACGTGGGGAACTGAAACATCTAAGTACCCACAGGAAAAGAAAGAAAACTCGACTCCCTGAGTAGTGGCGAGCGAAAAGGGATTAGCCCAAACTGCATGTTACGGCATGCGGGGTTGTAGGACTGACAATATGTATTGCGAATCGCTAGAAGAATCTGTTGGAACACAGAACGAAACAGGGTGAGAGTCCCGTATTCGAAAGCGTGAAGCTGCTAGTCAGCACCTGAGTAGGACCGGTCACGTGGAACCCGGTCTGAATCTGCGAGGCCCATCTCGCAAGGCTAAATACTAACCAACGACCGATAGTAAAAAGTAGCGCGAGCGAAAGATGAAAAGAACCCCTTCTAGGGGAGGGAAAGAACCTGAAACCATGTGCCTACAAGCTGTCGGAGCACTGTGTTCCTCGGAACCGTGTGACGGCGTGCCTTTTGCATAATGATCCGGCGAGTTATTGTCATTGGCTGGTTAAGACCTTACGGGTCGGAGCCTAAGGGAAACCGAGTCTGAATAGGGCGATTTTGTCAGTGGCGATAGACGCGAATCCTAGTGAACTACCCATGAGCAGGTTGAAGCGCGGGTAAGACTGCGTGGAGGACCGAACCCACCTATGTTGAAAAATGGGGGGATGACTTGTGGGGAGGAGTAAAAGTCTCATCAAACTAGGGGATAGCTCGTTCTCTCCGAAATAACTTTAGGGTTAGCCTCAAGTTACTACGTATTGGGGGTAGAGAGACTGATTTCGGATGGGGCCCCTCCCGGGGTACCCACTGTAACCAAACTCCGAATACCAATACGCTTATCTTGGGAGTTAGTCCGCGGGGGATAAGCTCCGCGGTCGAGAGGGAAACAACCCAGACCACCTGCTAAGGTCCCGAAGCTTTACTGAGTCAAAAAGGATGTTTGAGTGCTATGACAGTCGGGATGTTGGCTTAGAAGCAGCCATCATTTAAAAAGTGCGTAATAGCTTACCGATCGAGCATTCATGCACCGATAATGAACGGGAGTAAGTAAAGCACCGAAGCAGTGGATTCGTCTTCTTCGGAAGACGCAATGGTAGGAGAGCGTTCCAGTACAGCAAGCGGTACCGCAAGGAGCCGTGTCGGGTACT
Organism: Thalassoglobus polymorphus; assembly: GCF_007744255.1. Lineage (GTDB taxonomy): Bacteria > Planctomycetota > Planctomycetia > Planctomycetales > Planctomycetaceae > Thalassoglobus > Thalassoglobus polymorphus. The sequence goes on from NZ_CP036267.1 coordinate 5,086,752, forward strand.
GGAAGTGATTATGCCGGAATGAGTAACGATAAGGCAGGTGAGAATCCTGCCCACCGTAAGCCTAAGGTTTCCTGGGGAAGGTAAATCCGCCCAGGGTTAGCCGGTCCCTTAGTCAAGCCCGAAAGGGGTAGACGATGGACAGCAGGTTAATATTCCTGCGCCGCAGTATGGAGGACGTTATTATGAAGATGATCGGACTGTTAGATTAGTCCGTGCCGCAAGGCCGAGTCCTTGATGATGAAGTCATTGAATTAGTAACCGAGAAAAGCCCATACACTAAACGCGACCGTACTAAAACTGACACAGGTAGGCGAGGCGAGTAGCCTAAGGTGCTCGGGAAAACGCTGGTTAAGGAACTCGGCAAAATTGCCCCGTAACTTCGGGATAAGGGGTGCCTACTTCGGTAGGTCACAGCAAAGCGGTATCGGCGACTGTTTACTAAAAACACAGGACTCTGCGAACTCGTAAGAGGATGTATAGAGTCTGACGCCTGCTCGGTGCCGGTAAGTTAAGGAAGGGGGTTCACGCCCACAACCGAAGCTCCGGTAAACGGCGGCCCTAACTATGAGGGTCCTAAGGTAGCGAAGTTCCTTGTCGGGTAAGTTCCGACCTGCATGAATGGCGTAACGACTGATACACTGTCTCAACCAGCGACCCGGTGAAATTGTAGCCGTGGTGAAGATGCCACGTACCCGCAGCGTGACGGAAAGACCCTATGAACCTTTACTGTAGGCTGGTATTGGTATTAGATACATTTTGTGTAGGATAGGTGGGAGGCTGAGACTAGGAGTCGCCAGATTTCTAGGAGCCGTTGGTGAAATACCACCCTGAATTTATTTGATATCTAACTCCATCAACAAAATGGTGGACAGTGCCAGTTGGGCAGTTTGACTGGGGCGGTCTCCTCCTAAAGAGTAACGGAGGAGCTCAAAGGTACCCTCAGCCTGGTCAGCAATCAGGCGTAGAGCGTAAACGTAGAAGGGTGCTTGACTGCGAGATTGATGAATCGAGCAGAGACGAAAGTCGGAGTTAGTGATCCGGCGGTTCCGAATGGAAGGGCCGTCGCTCAACAGATAAAAGGTACTCTGGGGATAACAGGCTGATCACACCCGAGCGTCCATAGCGGCGGTGTGGTTTGGCACCTCGATGTCGGCTCATCACATCCTGGGGGTGAAGAAGCTCCCAAGGGTTCGGCTGTTCGCCGATTAAAGTGGTACGCGAGCTGGGTTTAAACCGTCGTGAGACAGGTTGGTCCCTATCTGCTGTGGGCGTATGAAATTTGAGGGATTTTCTCTTTAGTACGAGAGGATTTAGAGGGACGTACCTCTGGTGTTCCTGTTGTTTCGCTAGAAGCAGCGCAGGGTAGCTATGTACGGTTCGGATAAGTGCTGAAAGCATATAAGCGCGAAGCCAGTCCCAAGATAAGATTTCGATGAGTCCCCTGGAAGACTACCAGGTTGATAGGCTGGCTGTGTAAGGTAGGTAACTATCTCAGCTGACCAGTACTAACGGACAAATGCTTGACCATTTTAGTTTCTATCATGCAGAAACCGGTCAACGAAACAATGCATCATACATTGTAAAAACGCTACAACTAAGAGTTACACGCGTCTTGTGCCATATTAATACATGACTTGAAAGTTTCATCGCTTTCAAGTCATTTTCCGGTGACCATATCCATGTGGAAACACACGTTCCCATTCCGAACACGACCGTTAAGCACATGGAGCCGATGATAGTGCCGCAAGGTGCGAAAGTAGGTCATTGCCGGTTCTTTTAAACCCTTCAACTTCGGTTGAAGGGTTTTTTTTATGCGCCGACTTTATTCTTGCACGCATACGCCCATCACTTATACGTAGAACCACTTCATATTTATTCGACTCCTCCACAATCATCTATAATTGCTTGCATTCACACAGCAATCCTGAGGCTCTCGATCAACCTTAGCTAACACATAGACACTCTCTTCTCTGTCACTCGCTCCGACATCCGATCAGATCAGTTTCCAGAATGGTGTCTTCATTCCATTTTGTGTCGATCACAAATTCTATTCGATCACCTTTCAAATTGGGTTGCGAGGTCTGCCTCGTGTGCAACAACGATCTTGTTGACGAATCGCGTTCTTCACGGACGCACAACCCAGAAAACTGCTCAAGTTCCTCGGCCTTCAATCTTCCTTATCATTTCCGTGGCGAATCTCACCGCATATCAAGCAGCTGCAATCCTGTGATTCTACACTTGCGTTGATATCGCAAACGCTCCCCACAAACAGATCCTCTTCTTACCCTCCCTGGGCGCCTTCATTTAATGGCTCCAAATCCAATTACCCACCGTCTGGAATACAGTACCGTTTCATCCATGATTTACATTTTGGATGCTTCGCCTTTCATTCCGCGAATCCCGTTATCCATATCATTTCAATGAACTATGAGCGGTGAGGCATTTTGAATTCTCCGATACCACTCGGTAGCTCGATCACAGCCTTTCCAACCTGAACCTTGACCATCGATAACTCATTGGTCTCATCCAGGTGGATTCACGATCCACTTATACTTTCACGTATACCCACTGATATTCGACTCAATCAATTCCCATATTGGTGCGTGTGAATGAGAGTTCCACAAGAAATCAGAGAGAGCGTCTTCGCGCTAATCGAAGTCGCCTCCTAACCATCGAGATACGAAAAAAGCCTTGAAAACGGTCTAATGTTTTCAAGGCTCGCTGAATGAGTGCAAGTTTCGACGATTCAGAAGCAGTACTACTTCTGAATCGCTTCCGATTCACCACTTGCGATGTCACCAGGCAACAGTTTCTCGGTATGTTTTTGCGTGAATGTCATTTGGGAGGCCCCCTGACCGAAGTTCACGACCTGATTATTTTGAGACACTTCTCGGCTGATCACCAACCCTTTTTCCAGATCGAAAAGAATTGTCCCTTCTGGTTGGCGGCGAATCAGTTGAATCTCCAAATCAGCATTATTCAAAGGAGTCAGAACCTTGGTCTTCATACTAATCTTAGCGATTCCGTCCTTGACCGACTGAATAAAATATCGACGCTGCAGCTTAATATTCTGCTTCAGGCTTCCACCTGGGAGATTCAAAGGAACGGTCACTTCTTCTTTCCACAGCCCACCCACCTTCACTGGTTCTTCGGGCAATTTGACAAGAACATCCTGAGCAAGCTCTTTGACCTCTTTGTCCTTGTTCAACAAAGTTTCGATTTTCTCGATATCGCCCGTCGCTGAGAGATCGACTCGCAAATGTTTCTTTCCCACCATCGATGCCAGTGGGGCAAAAAGAGCTTCGGGTTCCTCGTTTTTTCGGCTGTCATACTCAGCTTGCTGGCCGTTTTGATTCACATGGGTTTTCACCCATTCCATATTCATTAATTCGAGAGTCGCCATCCCATCTTTGTCGACTGAGATCACGGTGTAGTTTTTGACGGAATCCTGATACGAGAAAGGCGTGTCCTCATCCATGCCAATTTTGATGACATAATCATCGCGAGAGGAGACCTCGTACCGAATAACCTGACCTTCAACAAATTTATACCGCAGTAAGTACTCTTTTGAGTCCTCAGCCTGAGCAACTGAACTCGCGAAGATAATAATTGCGAACGAAATCTTTGAAAAACGTGACATCAGAGCATCCTTGCCCGGAGTTGTAGGTTGAGAATGTAGAAGAGCCTCAGTTCGGGAACCTGGATCACCAAGACGATTCTCATAGTTTGAAGCGTCAATGTCAGGTTCTTGAGCCAACTTTAGAACCAGTCCGAAAACCCTTGGAATCACCGCTTTTCTCGATGCTTGAGAGCGTAATTTCAGGTGTCAGGATCAGTTCTAGATAATCTCTACCAAAAACCCAGAAATTCCGCGAGGTGAATTTCTTCTACCGGAAAATTCGAATGAATTTCCAATGAGAAAATCAGTGAGAGTTAGAGCAGTTTGCTCTAACGCGTGCCCGTGAAAAACGCATTTCCCTAGAACCAGTCCGATAACCTCTGGAATAGCTGCTTTTCTCAACGTTTGAGAGAGCAACTTCAAGTTTCAGAATCAGTTCTAGTAAAAATGCTGTTCGCCATGAGGCAGATCCTGCAAACCAATTCGAAAGATGCGCTAGACGGGAGCAGGCTCAATCGACGCGTTTTGACTTCACCGGCTGGTATCCAAGGACAACAGTCCGTCATCTTCTAACATGTTCTTCATTTTGTTGACGACCTCAGAATGCTTCGAGGAAATGTCCGTCTCCTCTCCGAGATCTTTTTCTAGATTGTACAGTCGCCAATCTTCTTCAAATTGCTGGTTAGACTTTGATTTCTTCGTTTTCTTGCTGCGATATTTGACAAGTTTCCACTGCTCATGACGCATTCCAATCGCAGTTTCTCCTTCTTGACTGGCCCAAAAAAGGTAGTCATGTTTTTTTTGCTGAGCATCCTTGCCGAGCAGTGTCGGCAAATAGGAGATTCCGTCAATATTTTCTGGAATTTCAACCGAGGCGACTTCGCACGCTGTTGGAAGAAAATCCCAAAACGCCGAAGGTAAATCGCTTTCAGTACCGGCTTTCACCCTGCCTGGCCAGCGGGCAATCATCGGAACCCGAATACCACCTTCGTGCATCGAGCGTTTATACCCTTTAAGCGGTCCGTTCGAATCAAAGAACTCATGCTTGTGCCCACCCTCTTCGTGCGGCCCATTGTCTGATGTAAAAATAACGAGAGTTTTTTCATCCAAATTCAACTCATTGAGAAGTGCGAAGAGCCGACCAACGTCGCGGTCCATGTGGGTAATCATCGCTGCAAATCCTTTTTCGGGATTCGGCCAGTCTCGATCTGCATAAATTCCGTATTCTGGAATTTCCATCCCATCCCCTAAAACGCGGCCGCCTTCATTATTCGCGTGTGGAATTGTCCAGTGTATGTGCAACAGGAAAGGATTTTTCTGGTTCGCTCGAACAAAATCAAAGGCTGCTCTTGTCATAAAATCGTGCGAATAACTGACTCGCTGCGAAGAGACCCGACCACGAGCCTGTGGATCTTGCATTAAAACATTTCCAGGCAGAGTGACTTGGGTTTTATTTTCCCAAAGAAATGGCGGATAGAAATTATGGGCAGTCCCCTGATTGAGGTATCCGTACCAATAATCAAAGCCATTGTTGTTCGGATGCCCGACGTTATTGACCTCGCTCGGATCGTTGACGTTTCCGAGTGCCCATTTTCCGACTCCGCCAGTTTTGTAACCTTTTGCCTTGAGCAACTCAGCGACTGTTACTTCTTCAGGTTGAAGCAACCGGCTTCGATTTCCAATTAATCCAGTATTTCCACAATGTTTCCCCAGCCACAACACCAGTCGTGACGGTCGACAAACCGTATGACCGGCGTAGTGATTGGTGAATCGCATTCCCTCAGCTGCCATGCGATCGATATTCGGAGTCTCGATCTCTTTCTGCCCGAAGCACCCTAAGTCTCCATAACCCAAATCATCCGTCATAATGTAAATGATGTTCGGTTGCTCAGCGGCAAAGAGATTTATTCCTGAAAAAACAAGACAACAACAGAGAACGAATTTCGAAAACGGTTTCACAATTACGATTCCAGCAGGAGTTTATTTTTTGAGAGACTGCAAGCATATCACATGCATTGAAGTTTATAAGATTCGTATGTCCACGGGGAGCCAGAACTGAGAAGTGCCAGCCGAATCAGAGACCAAAAATTACACCAAGAATGGCTGCCTCTGTGAATTCGAACCTGTCCTGCCCTATCAGAGTGAGTATGATAGGGGTAATAAACTTTCAAAAACGCAGCAAAAACTTGGGCTATCCTCTCAAACGCTAAGAATCGCCGTCATTCGAGAGGTTTTCGTATCAGTACTTCACTTTGACTCTCGATCGCCTCATGCCTTTCATTTACCGATTTCTGTTTCTCGCTGTTCCATTCGCTTGCCTGCCTGGTTTCGTGTTCGCCGAAGAGCCCACGAAAATTGCGGGCGAAACAATGGGAACGACGTACCACATCTCCTGGATCGGTAACGACTCGAAACCTGACGAAATTCAGCAACTCGTCGACGCTCAACTTGTGCAAATCAATAAATTGATGTCGACGTACGATCCGGACTCAGAACTTTCCCGCTTCAATAAATCGACTCAAACTGATTGGTTTCCAGTTTCTGAAGAAACGGCCACTGTGGTGCAAGCAGCTCTGGAAATCAGCAAACTTTCCAAAGGAGCGTTCGACCCGACGGTCGGCCGACTTGTCCGGCTTTGGAATTTTGGAAGCGGACCGCATACCAATGAACCACCGACTGATGAAGAAATTCAAAAGGCATTGAAATCGGTGGGGTACAAGCTCATCAATGTTCGAACTGACCCTCCTGCAATTTCAAAGTCGAATCCCGATGCTGAACTTGATTTGTCGGCGATTGCCAAAGGCTTTGGCGTCGATGTCGTATTCGAACTGCTTCAAGATCAAGGAATTGAAAACTTTATGGTGGAAATCGGCGGGGAAGTTCGCGCCGCTGGAACAAAAAATGGTGTCCCCTGGACGATCGCAATTGAACGTCCGGAATCATTAACTCAAAGCATGCATGCGAAAGTCGAGTTGACGGATGAAGCACTCGCAACTTCGGGGAACTACCGCAACTATTTCATAAAAGACGACGTCCGTTACTCACACACCATCGATCCCCGAACGGGAAAACCGGTCACTCATCAGTTAGCCTCGGTTTCGATTGTCGCCAAAAACTGCATGCACGCCGATGCATGGGCCACCACTTTAATGGTGATGGGTTCCGAAGAAGGACTTAAACTTGCTGAGGCCAATCATCTTTCAGCCTATTTGCTTGAAAGGCAAGGCGATGATTTTCGAGAGTTGTCATCGAGTGATGTCGCCGAGAAATTTGTTAAATTCACACAGGCTCAAAACGAGAAGAAGAAATCGATGTCACCGATGCTCACTACGTTCCTGCTAGCTGCCGCTGTCTTTGCAATTGCCCTGATCGGCCTGGCCGCCGGAGTGATCCTTTCGAACAAAACTCTCAAAGGGAGTTGCGGAGGAATCGCAGGTACAAAAGATGAACAGGGAAATTCTATCTGCGAACTCTGCACGACCCCACCGGAAGAGTGCGATCAGTTCAAAGAGAAACTTCGCGAACAGCTGAAAGAGGACTCCAAAAACTGATTGAGGACTTCATCACTTCTTCAATGAGACACAGCCTGGTTCTTCTCTTTCCAGAATGAGCCGATGCAAAATTTTCTTTGGTTTTCTGCGTGGCGTCTCAAAATGAAAGTCGCCTGATAAGCGTTCACCCTCACATTGGATGCGCACGACGAAGCTCCTTATGTGAGGTTGATTCCAGACGTACGAAAACTAAGTGACTCAGTCGAGGACCTCTCGTGTTCATGATTGGCCCAAACTTTGGATTCTTGTACTACTGGACAATCATCTTGATAGTTGGAGCTGTTTTGTTGTTTTTGACTTTTGGCCTCACCAAGAAAAACCCCAGACGATATCTCATCTTATTCGCGGCGGTAACGGTGTTGGTCTCTGCAGCCGTGACGGCTTTCGCTTCTATTCTTGCATTTATCAGTGTCATGCAAGCGATCTAAAGTTTCCCAATGCTTCTCTCATCCGCAAAGTACGTTTTCACAAGTCGATACGCTGATGACGCGAGACAGAACTGTAAAGACGAAATTTAGATTTGCTCTAGATAAGTTGCTCAAAGAAAACGGTGCACCTGACTTTCACGACGCTTGGCAACTCAACTTCATCCAATGCAGTGCGAGTCGCAGATTGGCTTGGGTCCAAAGGAGTGGGCAGATGTCGTTCGGGATCCAGTTCCCATCTTCAAGGAAGTAGGATTCCGGGCAACGATAGGGACCGAAGCGTGAATGATAATCGGTCAGTTGAGCGAGTGATCGCTTCATGTGGAAGAGTTGCAACTCGCGATCTTCTTCGCGGCCAGATTCAAGATATCGTTGAGCGAAAATAATTGAGAGAATCGGATCGAACAGACACCACTGCGCTTCTTGCCCCTCTTGCAAAAGTGCATCTCGACCAGAAAGGTCTTCGCTGTAATCAGTCGTTCGCGTTTCCGGAGAAAGCAATGCGCGATAGTTGGCACACCAGTAAGAATCCCCAATGTAGCGCTTGATTCCGATTGGCTCCATCAAATGTTCACGAACATTATCTATGATCTGAGCTGCTGTTTCGCGATCTACAATTTGTAGCGGGTAACTAAGAAAAAGAAGGGCAGCATCGTAAAGCCGATGCTGAGATGGATCTGACTGAATGCACTCTGCTGGAAGAATTTCATCGAGCGCCGATTCTCCCTCAACCAGACATTTGACGATCTGATCTTGTACTGAAGAATCGAGTTCGGTTCCCGATTCACTTAGCCAGGATTTCAGTTCAATAAGACCTGCAACCACCGGGCCGATGCTACTGGCTTCGATTTTCTTCGTCTCTTCCCAATGACCACTCTCTTCGTCCTGCCAATATTCAATCTTGTGAAGATACTGAACAACGAGCGAAAGCAGATCAACAATTTTTTCGTTTGCGGCAAGATCGCCAGACCGCAACAGCTTGCACATCAACCACAAGAAGTAACCGATTGCATCGTTTTGAGCGTGTGCCCAGTGTTCAGCATTTTCAGTCAGCGACTCTCCATCGAAGCGGATGTGCGGTCGTGATTGCACATCCTCGGGGTCGGTCTTGCCTGAAATGATGTCGACAAATTTGTGTCGATACTTCGAATAGAATCTGACGAACGACTGAATCGCATTGACTGCGATCTGTTTTTCGCCAATCACCCACAGGGCATGGGCGATATGGATGTTGTCGCGAACCCAGACGTTCTGGTAACCGGTCAGTCGGAATTCTGGATTTTCAGCAGCCGCTGCGGAGAACAGACCGGTCGATAACGTTGGAAAATTGAACGTTCCCTGATCGACGAGAAATTGAATAATTTCATCAATTTCCTGAGAGGTCGTGTTGCTCGACACCCATTCCGAAGGAGGGGTTGTTGATCCAATTGCCATCTCTTGTCCCTCCATGAAACAAATTCATTCGCAACTGACCGACTCGCACCCAAAACCTGAAGATGAACTCCGAACCCTCAATGATTCAGAACAATGTCAGTCGCAGTTTTTGCGGTACTTCAAGTCTGTTGCCTGCGAGGATCATGAACAGCTCGCGGCGTCTTTACGAATTCTTGTAGTCGCCGACAGCGGGAGCACTTGGCTGTGCGTCGGGGCCAAAGTATCGCAGGCCGACGAGAGGTTCTTTACCAGTGTTTTCGTAGGTCACTCCTTCGCCCGCTTTCTTCGCAGTGACGAAAATTTCGTCTTCCGTCATTTCGCCAAAACGAATCATCACAGGAGACTGCAGAACCATACTTTCGACTTGACCACTACCTTGAACGGTGATCCAGGAGTACGCTCCCCCATCTTTGATTGTGCATTTCGCACCAGGTTGAAGCGTCAGCTCTTTCGCCGTGAACAGTTGCTCACCGTCCACTTTTCCGTAGACGATCCACTTATCAACCCAACCATTTCCCTGCTCGGAAACGATCGGCTCGAGATAATTCGAATCCTTGAAGTTCGGGTCGACGTTTTTCTCCCAGTCGAGTGCTTCGACAAGGTAAGTGTTGTCGTCGTGCTTGTCTGCTGGGAAATCTTTGGTGAGCAATGCCCGTGGAACTTCACGACCTTCGACGAGGTTTTGGTACATCCCGAAGACATCGCTTCCCCACTGTGGTTCGTATGTCACTAATGAACCAGGAGCATGGAGGACACAAGGGGGGATTAACCAGCCTGTCCCCGGCTTGAGGCGATACGCCTTTGAGAGATCCAAAATTCCGTTATCGCCATCATTCCAGCGATCGAGACAATCAATGACATCCTGTTTTGTGGTGCCTGGCTCTAACCCCATGAATGTGTATGGAAAATTATTTCCAATGGCATTCATTTGTGGTGGGAAGTAGTACGACTCCGGCTTTCCTTCTTGCCCCACTTTGGCAGCTTGCTCTTTATTCTGGTGCATGTGGTGCGGAATCGGCCCCATGTTATCAAAGAATTTCGAGTAGACCGGCCACTTCTTGTAAGTGTCCCAAATGTGGTCTCCGATAATCTCGCCCTTCAGCTCCTCGACAGCATCCCGTAACAGGAATTTTTCCCCGTTGTGAACACAGTACGAAAGACCTTCGTCCCATCCACGGTTATCGTTGGCTGCTTCGGTGGTTGAACCGAACCAGCGTTCATCGATCCCGCCCCGATTCATTCCGAGCGCGTAATAATCATTCGGATGGAGTTTCAGCCGGCGTCCTGGTTGCAGGAAGGAGCGTGGAACCCAGTTCGGAGCGAGCCGAAAAATCCCACCGGTCTCAGACAGAGCTGCAGATGCAAGTTGATTGACATTGGCCATTTGACTTTGCCTTCTTTCAAATTTGAATCACTTCTCGTACTGACTCACCAGCAGAGGGACCTGATTGAACCCGCTTGACGATCCTTTTCAGGAATCTTTTTGAGGTCGACGCCCGCGGCCCCGACGTTGGCCGCCACGTTGACCACCGTTACGCTGTCCTCCTTTGCGATTGGAAGACGACGCATTTTGCTTTTTCGTATCCAGATAGGAGATCGCCTCTTCCCAAGTTGGAATTCCGGCGTAACGATCTTTCGCCTCTTCTTGAGGTTTCTTATCGGCAACCTTTTCAGCCTTTTTACGAGCTGCAGGCTTTTCACTGGCTGCTGACGCCTTTTTCGAAGTGCGTCGTTTTTTCTCAGTTGCTTCTTCTCGCTGAACCCGTTTTTGTTTTGGGGCACGGCGTTTTTTAGGCTTCGGACGAGGTGCGTCATCGTCAACTTCAAGACCGGCTCCAAACCCGTCATCGTCATCGAAGTCGTGATCGCTACTGGCAACGGATTCTTCGACTCCTTCATCGTCGAAGTCATCATCTTCGACATCGTCGAAATCTTCATCATCGTCGATGTCGTCATCGATGGAGTCACTCAGTTCAGGCCCATCGAGAAGACCGGCTCCGAAGCCATCGTCATCATCTTCGATGCTTTCCTGCACAACCGGTTTGGGCTTACGACGTTTGGGACGTCGTTTCCTTTTGGGTTTTCTGGAGCTTTCCTCCTGAGGACTTTCTTCTTCACCGCTTGATTCGACAGCCTCTTCTTCAACGACCGTTTTCGCTTTAGGCTTCTTGCGTCGCTCCGGCTTCCGCTTCTTCGCAGGTTCTGACTTTTTAGCTCGCGACTTTGAGCCATCGTCAGTCAAACCATCCAGAGCATCCCAATAGGCATCTCGCTCACTTCGTTCTTCTTCGTCGTCGTCATTTCCATCATCGTCGCCGTCGTCGTCAGCGGCGGCCTCTTCTTCGTCATCGTCGCCGAAAGCTTCATCTTCGAGTTCGTCAACGTCTTCATCTTCACAGACTTCGGCACTGACATCGTCGTCATCGAAAGACGAATCTTCGACGCCTGCTCCGAAATCGTCGTAGTCATCATCCAGCAACCCGGCACCAAATCCGGATTCAGATTCAGAGTTCGCCTCTTGAGCAGGGACAACGGGCTTTTTCGCCGCGGAGACTATCCAGGCAATGGGATCGTCGTCATCGCTGGCTTCGGCAGCGGCCGATTCTTTTTCAGGATCGAGCTTTTCAGCATCGCTTTTCTCAGCGTCCGCCGAAGAAGAGGCGACAGCCTCAATCTCTTCGTCAGGCAAGCCAAATCCGAGGTCATCCAGCCCCAAGCCATCGACTTCGAGCGGTTCTTCATCATAGTCCGAGGCATTCAAGTCCACACCTAGAAGGTCATGGGCTAACGATTCGACGTCATCGTCTTCCGGATTCCGTGATTTTTTCGTATTCATACCACAGAAATTACCGTCAGGAATCACCCCCTGCAAGACTCAGCGACTCTCTCCTTCAGAAGCTCTCTGAATCTGGAAGAATCGCGCGATTTTTCCGAGAATCCCCAACCACACGTGAAATCAAGCTGTAGAGTGGCTTGTCCGGTTCCGAGTTAAAAAGTTGCCCGTCTAAGAAAAAAGGTTGACAACGACTTTTCAATCCATTATCGACACCGGCTGAGAACTATTAAGCATGTTGTGATTCCGGTTGTCCGGCCCTCTTGGCGGGGAAGACAGTGAATTATTGATGTAGAAGTAAAGGCTTCAGACCATGACTATCATGATCGAAACAAGGTCACCACATGGAGAGACCTCGGAGACGATGATTTTGGACACAATGAGCTTCGAAGAAGAAGCAACCTCCACGCTCGTTATGGCGATTGAGGACGAAGAGGAATTCGAAGGCTTTGAACTCGATGTCGACGATGAAGATGACGAGGACGATGAGTTCGATGACGACTTCGACGATGATGACTTCGAAGACGACGACGACTTCGATGACGACTTCGACGACGACGATTTCGATGATGACGATTTTGATGACGACGATTTCGACGACGAAGATGATGACGACGATGACTTCGACGATGACGACGACTTCTAAGTCTTCGCTATGAAACAAGATACACTTGAGCACACATTCTGAGGCCGCAACTGAATCAACCGCTCCCGATGCGTCTTCCTGCCGCTCATAGGCATCTCAACACTGAGACAGTTCCGTTCAGTGTTGCAAGCATGTAGACTACAATCACAATTGATTTTCCGCGCCGATGTGAGTCATTGACCAACATCGGCGTTTTGCTTTGCCGGGCACTTAAAGCTTTCAGCGAAACATTCCTCAACTCTTAATTCCCATTCTTTCCCATGTTCCAAAAAGTCGACCAAGCCCAGTTTCTCGAAGGCGAACACCAAATGTTTCGCTTCTGGCGAGATCAGAACGTCTTCCAACAATTACTGGAAAAGAACAAGGGGAAGAAGAAGTGGTCCTTCCTCGACGGTCCAATCACTGCCAACAACCCGATGGGCGTCCATCATGCCTGGGGCCGGACTTTCAAAGATGCCTATCAGCGATATTTCGCGATGACCGGGCACGAACTTCGCTACCAGAATGGCTTTGACTGTCAGGGTTTGTGGGTTGAAGTCGAAGTTCAGAAAGAATTGAAGCTCGATACCAAAGAGTCCATCGAAAATGTCGGAATTGATGTTTTCACGCGGACCTGCAAAAAACGTGTCCTCAAATTCGCAGCTCGCCAAACCGAGCAATCGCAGCGACTCGGCTACTGGATGGAATGGGACGACCCCGCCGAACTCCGCAAGCTTTCAGAAAATATCGACAGCGAAGATGAAGTGTCGCTTCGCACTCCCAAAGGCAAAACTGTCACCGGTCCCGCGGAACAACTCGTTTCCAAACTTGGTAACCCAGAATGGGGTGGCAGCTACTTCACCTTCTCGACCGAAAACAACGAAACCATCTGGACGTTCCTGAAGAAATGCTTCGAACGGGGCAAAATCTACCTCGGTCACGACGTCATGCCCTGGGGCGGACAAGCGGGAAGTGCGTATTCCCAAATGGAAATCGCCGATGGTCGTAAGCTGACGACACACAAGTCGGTCTTCGTGCGATTCCCACTTGTTGAAAACCCCGGAGACACGGAGACACGGAGAAGCGAACAAGAAAACTTGCCAGAATACTTGCTGATCTGGACGACAACCCCGTGGACGCTCACTTCCAACGTCGCGACCATGATCAATCCGGACCTGGAATATGTCCGCGTCAAAGCCCAAATCCGTGGCGATGAAGAGCCAGCAATCTACTACTTCGCCAAAGAGAACTTGAACTTCAAACGGCTTGAAAAAGAATTCAAAGAAGGCTTCGGCCGCCCCGAATGGCAATGGCCCGAAGGTCTCGGCAAGCTGAAAACCATCGCGCAGATCTTCAAAGAACAAGGTGGGTTCGAAGAAGTCGGCAGTGTTAAAGGTGCTGATTTAGTTGGCTGGAAATACCAAGGACCGTTTGACGAGTTGGAAGCCCAGCAGCAACCGGGCGGATATCCCAGTAAATTAGCCTCTGGTGAATCACCAGAGGCAAACTCGGACTTAAAGTCGTCGGTTGATTCCCACCGAGTCGTCGATGCCGGTCGTGACTTCAAAGGCAACGCAATCGTTGTTGCTGGCGAAGGAACTGGAATCGTTCACTCTGCTCCCGGTTGTGGTGATGTCGATCATAAAATCGGCATGGAACTGGGGCTTCCAGCAATTGCTCCACTCAAGGAAGATGGCAGCTTCGGTGAAGGATTCGGGCCGTTCACCGGGAAGAAAGCTGTCGATCCGGAGACGGTTTCAATGGTCCTTGATTCTCTGAAAGAGAAGAATCTGCTGGTTTACGTTGAAGAATATCCACACATTTATCCGCACTGCTGGCGGACAGGTGAAGAGCTCGTCTTCCGGTTGGTCGACGAATGGTTCATCAACATGGATTGGCGGGATGAAATCAAAGCGGTCACCGAGTGCATCAACTGGATTCCGGATAGTATCCAGGGAAAAGAGCGGGAAATCGAGTGGCTGAACACGATGCGGGATTGGATGATCTCCAAGAAGCGCTATTGGGGCCTCGCACTCCCGATCTGGGTGAATCCCGATGACCCGACTGATTTCGATGTCATTGGCTCGCTGCAAGAACTGGAAGAACGTGCCAAAGATGGCGGCGAAGGTTGGGACGAGTTCGAAGGTCACACGCCACACCGTCCGTGGATTGATGTCGTCAAAATCAGAAGCAAAAAGACCGGTGCGCTCATGCACCGCATCGAAGACGTCGGCAACCCTTGGCTGGACGCCGGCATCGTCCCGTTCTCAACAATGAACTACAACGGACGCAACACAGAATCCGACCTCAACTGGGACGAATGGTTCCCGGCTGATCTTGTCACCGAATGCTTCCCCGGTCAGTTCCGCAACTGGTTCTATTCGCTGTTGTCGCTGGCAACGATGATGCGGCACGACGAAACCGATGATCCGGAAGAGAAAAAACCTTTCAAAAACCTGCTCGGCCACCGACTCGTGATGGACGAAACGGGACAGCCGATGCACAAATCGGACGGGACTGCGATCTGGTTCGAAGAAGCAGCCGAACAGATTGGTGTCGACACGATTCGCTGGATGTACCTCGCTCAGAACCCGGCTTCGGATTTGCGATTCGGAACTCGTCATCCCGATGAACCTGTGACCCTCGAAACCCCCGAAGGACCAATCAACGAAACGCAAGAAGGGCTCCCCACCTGCAAAGTGACCAGTACCCCGGCGGACAACATTCGTCGACAAGTATTGATCCCGCTTTGGAACAGCTACGCATTCTTCGTGAACTACGCCGTCCTTGATGGATTCGATCCAAAGGCAGAGCAAGTTCCACTTCAGGACCGCGCGGAAATCGATCGCTGGATCCTTTCGCGTCTGCAAGAATTGACGCAAGTTGCCCACGATTCCTTCCAGTCGTTTAACGCTGCCAACTTCATGCAGGCAGCGACGGAATATATCGACGATTTATCGAACTGGTACATCCGCCGCAATCGCCGCCGCTTCTGGAAAGCTGTCGGCGAAGATCAATCCTCAGAAGATTCATCGCATAGCAGCAACGAAAAGTGGGACGCTGACAAACTTGCAGCCTATCAAACACTGTACGAAGTGCTGGTCACTCTCTCGAAGTTGTTGGCCCCAGCGATTCCGTTTCTGTCCGAACGGATGTATCAGAATCTCGTCGTCGAGGGTCTAGGTTCACGGGACAAGAGTAAAGAAGACAGTCTCGACTCTGGAGACTCAAGTCTGGACCATCCCCTCTCTGTTCACCTTACTGATTACCCAACTGTTGACGAATCGAAGGTTGATCCGGAACTCGACTCCCGAGGCCAGGCGATTAAAACGCTGGTTCGCATGGGACACCGGCTCCGCGAATCGGCCGAACTGCGTGTTCGGCAACCGCTCGCTGAACTCCGTTTTGCCTGTGATAATCCAGCAACGGCGGACGCACTCAACCATTCGCATGCAGTCATCGCTGATGAATTGAATGTCAAATCAGTCTCTCTGGCTGAGAATCTCGATGATCTTGTCAGCTACTCATTCAAGCCGAACTTAAAAACGCTCGGCCCAAAGTACGGCAAGTTACTGGGAGCGATTCGCAAAGAACTCCCAGAGATCGACGAAGCAATTCTGGCTCCGCTGCGAAACGATGAAGCAGTCACGCTGACCCTCGGGGGCGAAGAGATCAGCCTCGAACCAGCAGACGTTCTGATCAGTGTTGAACAAGCCAGCGACTGGGCGAGTGCCGATGCCGATGGAATCCAAATTGCTCTATCGACAAACCTGACTGATGAGTTAATCGCTGAAGGAATGGCCCGCGACCTGATTCGACAGGTCCAGCAACTTCGTAAGGAAGCCAACCTTGAAGAGAATCAACGCATCCAAGTCCTGTGGTCCACCTCCGACAATGCAGCCCTGATCAACAGTGCCATCAACACCTGGTCGGAAACGATCCAAACCGAAACCCGAGCCGATTCAATCACGGAATCGAAAAACGATGGCAAACAGGTGAACCTAGGTGATGCCTCAATTTCCCTGAAAATTTCCTACTAGAAGCAGTCCACGATTGGTTTGCAGTCATATCGCTGCACCTTTGGCGATTTATCGCACCCGGTGTGATTCACCGGGCGGAGTAAGTTGGGGTGAAGTAGCAGTTTCGTAAAGATGTCCGCGACCTGTCTCGTGGAGGGATGAAGCACGATTGTGTTTTCATTCTCAAAGTTGCGACTGCCTGTCTTACCATCATCTGGAAAGCTGTACGGTTTTCGCAAATGGTTTCCTTTGCGACGGTGGGTTTCTATGATCAAGGTAACTTCACACCCATTGTTGCCTTGCCCATATTGAATGACATGAATCGACCGCACGCTCCCGCTCAGCAACTTCCTGACCCGACCATTGAAATTTCCGAAGGCTGGCATTGCCTGCATATCTACTATCTGCTGGATCGCGTCACGCTTCAGCAACTCTCTCCAGAGGAAATCTCTGCTGGCGTTGAAGAGTTCAAAGCAGTGCTGAACCCTGAAGCAGAACACGCTCCGGAACGTGTGCAAAGCTTCGTTGTTTCAGGTCACCGGGCTGACATCGGGTTGATGTTAATGGACAAAGATCCTTTGATGATCGATGCCCTGCACCAGAAGCTGATGTCCACAAAAATTGGCTTGGCACTTGAGCCGACATATTCGTTCGTCTCCCTGACGGAAGTCTCTGAGTATGTTCCCACAGTGGAGCAGTATTCCGAAAAACTACGTCTCGGCGGAACTTCACCAGACGATCCATCCTACGCTGCCAAAGTCAAAGCTTACGAACAACGACTTCCGATGATGAACAAGCAGCGGCTTTACCCGGACTTCCCAGACTGGCCGATTCACTGCTTCTACCCCATGAATAAAAGTCGCGTTCCAGATGCGAACTGGTACATGGAACCGTTCAGCAAACGCTCTGCCTTGATGTCCGAGCATGCGACGTCTGGAATCAAGTTCGCTGGTCGCGTCTCACAATTGATTACAGCTTCCACCGGATTCGATGACTGGGAATGGGGCGTCACCTTGTGGGGACGTACTCCGGAATACATCAAGGAAATCGTCTACACAATGCGGTTTGACCAAGCCTCTGCAAAGTATGCAGAGTTTGGTGAGTTTTACATTGGCTACATCATGGACGCTGAAGCGATCCTCAAACATTTACAAATTCAATAAGTTCGCGGGCCTTGCCGTGTGTTGAACGACAGACTCCGCTGTAACTCGATTCCATTTGCCTTTTCACTTTAGCCCCTTGTGTATCGCATGTACTTCATCGACCCACATGTCCACATGGTTTCTCGCACAACTGACGATTACGAGCGCATGGTCCGCATGGGATGTGTCGCGGTCAGCGAGCCAGCATTCTGGGCCGGCTTTGATCGTGGAACAGTCGAAGGATTCCGTGACTACTTCGAACAACTCACAGGATTCGAACCGAAGCGCGCAGGTTGGAGCGGAGTTCAGCATTTCACATGGTTGTGCATCAACGCGAAAGAGGCGGAGAACATTCCTCTTTCGCGAGAAGTGATTGCGATGATTCCGGAGTTCCTCAATCGCCCCGGCGTGCTTGGCATCGGAGAGATCGGACTCAACAAGAACACGCCCAACGAGTCGACCATTTTTCGCGAACACCTCGACCTGGCAGCCAAAACGAACGAACTTGTCCTCATCCACACCCCACACTTGCAAGACAAGTACAAGGGAACCCGGATGATTGTCGATATGCTCCAGGAACGAAACGACATTCCTGCCGAGCGTGTTTGTATCGACCATGTGGAAGAGCACACCGTTCAGTACGCGAAAGAGGGTGGATTCTGGTGCGGGATGACACTCTACCCGACCACCAAATGCACTCCCGCCCGAGCTGCCGATATCATCGAGCGTTACGGCGACGACCGCATCATGGTGAACTCGGCTGGCGACTGGGGACCATCCAATCCACTCGCAGTCCCGGACTTCATTCAGGAGATGCGGAAACGTGGTCACAGCGAAGCCAAAATCAAAAAGGTCGTCTACGACAACCCGTTAGAGTTCTTCTCGCAATGCGAACGGTTTGAATTTCAGGCTCCCGAGTAGCATACCGAAACATACAGGTGCGACTCCGTTGCCGCGTTGCAATCATTGCCATTGCGGACACATGGCGCAGGACCGAGGCTGGAAATCCTGAAATTAAACTCTAAAATTCCAGCAATCACATTACGGAAGTGGGGACGACCTCACCGCTCCAATCTCGATCAGGGACGGCCCTGCAACAGTGGAGGCTTCCCGATGGCATGGTTTCTTTTATTTATCGCCGGACTTTTTGAAATCGGCTGGGCAATCGGCCTGAAATACACAGAAGGTTTCACAAAGCTTTGGCCGAGTATTTGGACGATCACCGCGATGATCGCCAGTTTCCTCCTTCTGGGGACCGCTCTCAAATCACTTCCGATTGGGACGGCTTACAGCATTTGGGTCGGCATCGGCTCAGTGGGAACAGTCCTTTTGGGCATCGCCCTGTTTGGAGAACCTGCTACGTTTTCCCGAATTCTGTTTGTCATGTTTATCGTGATCGGGATTGCCGGGCTGAAGATCACATCTCCGGTGTAAGCTTCTCCCGCCAGCACTCTCTCTTCGGAAGTTAAAGCACTTTTTAGCGCAGCTTTCTCTACCGTATACATGTGCAGGATCTGCACCCAATTCGAAAAGACAACATAGGCTATCAAACGTCGATATCGTCTACTTCGCCAGCTTCGTCCATGATGATGCGATAGCGTTCGCTGGCATCTTTTCCCAGGAGTTGAGAGAAGATGGTGTCGGCGTCGACGGCACTTTCGATATCAACTCGTAACAACGTACGGGTTTTGGGATCGAGCGTCGTTTCCTTCAGCTGTGCAGCGTTCATCTCACCGAGCCCTTTGAATCGCTGCACGTCGACTTTTCGATTGGCTGGGAGAGAGGCCATGATTTCTTCTTTGTCGGCGTCGTCACGAGCGTAGTGGCGCTCTTTGCCAACTTCGATTTTGTACAACGGCGGCTGCCCCAGGTAGAGCTTCCCTTGTTGGACAAGATCACGCATGTGCCGGAAAAAGAAAGTGAGCAAGAGTGTACTGATGTGGTAGCCGTCGCTGTCCGCATCCATCAGCAGGATGATGCGATCATAACGCAACTTGTGGACATCGAAGTTGGGGCCGATGCCGGTTCCCAATGTCTCGACAAGGTCATGAATTTCCTGATTCTTGAGAATTTTCCCCAGCGCGAGAGACTCGGTATTCAGGATTTTTCCTTTAAGCGGAAGAACAGCTTGGGTTTTGGAATCTCTACCACTGGCAGCGGTTCCCCCGGCAGATTGACCTTCCACGATGAACAGTTCGCACTTTTCCGGGTCGTTGGATCGGCAGTCGAGAAGCTTGCCCGGCAGGTTACTCCGCCTCGACCCGGGACCTTTTCGCTTGATCTCTTTAACAGCTTCGCGGCTCGCCAATCTTGCCCGAGCAGCGAGGACAATTCGACCGATCACAGCATCAGCAATGGACGGGTTATTATTCAACCACGATTCCACACCAGGACGGACCATCCCGTCGACGAGAGAATTCATTTCCGGGTTGTTGAGTCGATCTTTCGTTTGTCCCTGAAACATCGGGTCGTTATGAAAGACCGAGACGATTCCGATCACACCTTCGCGGATATCATCCGGGGAAATCGTCAACCCTTTCGGCTTGATGTTGTGGACTTCCATATAATTCTTCACCGCTTTCGCCACTCCCGAGCGAAAGCCGGATTCATGTGTTCCGCCGCCACGCGTTCGAATCCCGTTGACGTAACTGCGAATGTGCTCGTCGGTCGATTCTGTCCATTGCAGGACCATGTCAACGTGAACTTTCCCTTCGTCCTTCGCCTGCTTGAACGGGTTTTCGTGGACGACTTTTCGTTTATCGTCTTTGATGATTTTTAACAGATACGCCACAATCCCTTCTGGGTGGTGAAGCTCGAATCGTTCGTTCTTGGCTTCATCCACAAAAATAATTTTCAGCCCACCATGGATGTACGAAATATCTTCCAGGTGCTGGCGGATGGTGTCGGCATTGAATTGTGTGCGGCGGAAAATTTGATCATCGGGACGGAAAAAAATAATCGTTCCATGTCCGCGGAACGGTTTCACTTTTTTCACCGGTCCCTGTGGGCGTCCACGCATGTATGTTTGCTGATACTCATGACCATCCCGGTGAACTGTGGCAATCATTTCTTCGGAGAGGGCGTTCACTGCGGATGAACCAATTCCGTGCAGACCGCCGCTGCGAACATAGTTCTTCTCTGAGAATTTCCCGCCAGCGTACAGCGTGGTAAGAATGACTTCGAGAGCCGACTTGCCGGTCTTCTTATGCTTATCGACTGGAATTCCGCGGCCGTTATCCTCGATAGAAACCGAGCAGCCATCTTTGTGGAGTGTCACTTTGATCTGGTCACACTCGCCAGCAAGATATTCGTCGACGGAGTTGTCCACGACTTCCCAGCAAAGGTGGTGCAGCCCCCGTGAATCAACTCCTCCGATGTACATCGAAGGACGTGTCCGGACATGCTCGAGTCCCTCCAGGACTTCGATATCGTCCGCCATGTAGCTGGACGTTCCTTTCGCGGTAGCTGCCATGAAATCAGTCTAGGGTCTAAAGTTAAGAGTTGAGATTCGAGAGATCACAATACCGGTCGCGATCAGTTTTACTTTTCGCCGATACGATAGAGATGATGCTCACTGCGAAGCAACAGAGAATCCCCCTCGATGGCATAAGACGCAAAGGTTCGCTCATCCTTGCCGATAGAATTTCGAGTAATCTCTTCGAACTTCTTTGATGCGTTTACGACGACCGTTGTCCCATCCTCGTCTTGAAAATAAATTTTCCCATTCGCGACCATCGGTGACGCTGTATAGTTTCCACCGATTCGCTCTTGCCAATGGATCTCCCCGGTCTTCGCGTCAATGCACGTTGCGAACCCGCTATCAGAGACAACATAGAGCTCTTCACCGACCAGCAACGGCGAAGGAGAGTTCGGCATCTTCCGTGTAATCTTCCATTTCAGGTGCGTCTCAGTGACATTTCCGGTCCCTGTGGGATCAATTGCCAACAGAGAAGGTGTGTTGAATCCGGTACAGATAAAGACGAGTCCCTGGCCGAAGACCGGTCGAGGGACTACGGAGAACCCACCGGGATAATCGACTCGCCAAATTTCTTTGCCAGTTTGAGGATCGTAGGAGAAAACAGCGTCTGACCCTGGGCAGACAACCTGCGCCCGCCCTCCTGCATCGATCAGCAGAGGTGTCGAAAAGGAAAAACCTTTCCGGGCTTCAGTGTCACGATCAGTTTTCCAGCGAATCTCTCCGGTCGACTTATCGAGTCCAACAACGAACTGTTGATCCCCACCGTCACAGCAGAAGATCAGCACATTGCCGGCGAGTACTGGCGAACCACCGTTCCCGTGCACTGGTCGATATTCCAACTGCTGCTTCCATATCACTTCGCCGTCCAGCGAAGTACATGCAGTTCCGTATGGTCCGAAGTGAACGTAAATGCGATCATCTTGAATGATCGGTGTTGGGCTGGCGTGGCTGTTCTTTTTGTGAACTTTGGCTTTGCTCCGTTGTTGGATGATAGTCTTTTCCCAAAGAAGCTCTCCGCTGTTGACGTTCAGGCAAACGAGATTCAGATCGTGCCCCTCTGATTCAGTTTCGACAGCTGTTGTCAAAAAGACCTTGTCCCTCAGGATGACAGGTGAGGACCAGGCGAGTCCGTCGACCTTCGACTTCCAGAGAACGTTGTCGGTGGCGGACCAGTTAATGGGCAATTTGCTTGCGGGTGCTTCACCCTGTCCAGTTGGACCACGGAATTCTTTCCAGTCCGCAAAAGCTGCTTGAGAGCAAATGATTAACATCGCTAAGCAGAGGGAAAATTTCATATCAACTCTCATAGTCTGCGTCCTGAGTAATTCGATTCGATACTGAACTCCTGCTCCTGTGAAACGATGAAACCTCTCTTCGAAAGAGTCACATCGAGATTCAGCAGCACGTTTGCAATTCAAAATAAGCGGTCTGATCACTGATTGAAATTGTATCAACCCGATCCGATTTGGGAACAATACAGCACATTCAGTAGAGTACATTCAGTCCTTGCCCATTACGTGAAGATCGCTTTGAAGCTTTCGTGGGAGTTCCCCAGCTACAGCCGCGATCACTCAATCACTCAATCACTCAATCACTCAATCACTCAATCACTCAATCACTCAATCACTCAATCACTCAATCACTCAATCACTCAATCACTCAATCACTCAGTAAACTGCTCACTCCCAAAAATCCCGGACAGATTCGAGCATCACCGAGAGCAAAGAAGGATTGAGATAGACGACATGCGAAAATCTTAACCGAAAAATGGAGTTCCCTGGCAATTTTGTAGATTTTCAACGAATCAAACTCAATTTCATGACAATTGATATTGTCACCGATGCGGGGGTGACGATCAAAATAGAGATCGAGTCTTTTTCGAGGAGGAGAAAAGGACGGATGACCATCCTGAAATTTCAAAACAGCTCTGTCACCACTTCTGATGGTGTTCAGCTTCACTGCGTGGAGCATCCGGTCATCAATTCCCATGGAACCGTCCTGCTGGTTCACGGTCTCGGTGAACATAGTGCCCGATACGACCATGTGGTTCAGGTGATGAACCGCTCTGGGTTAAGCGTGATGCGTTTCGACCATCGTGGACATGGGCTCTCTCCCGGACGACGGGGACATATCCCCAGTTACGAGACATTCCTGGACGACCTCTCGCTTGTTGCAAATCGTGTCATCGAGAACAGACCAAACCAGAAAATCGTACTGTACGGGCACAGTATGGGAGGCGGGATCGTTGCGAACTGGGCATTACGAAGATTCGATGACAGTTGGAGCGACCACGTCATCGGCGCTGTGCTTTCGGCCCCCTGGTTTCGCTTAACATCACAGCTCACTCTTTGGCAGAAATTGCTTGCATTCCCTGTTGCAGGTGTTTTCCCCAAGCTCACAATCTCAACGAAAATTCACGTCACGCAAACATGTCGATCAGATGATGCCATTGAGAGGTTTCAAAGAGACAGCCTGAACCACCGCCGCATCAGCCTCCGGACACTCACCGAGTGTTATCGTGCTGGTCAATTTGCATTAGCAAACGCAGAACGGTTTCCGCTCCCAATCCTGGCAGTCCATGGTTCTGCAGACAGAGTCACCTCTCCGGAAGCAACGCGGGAATTCTGTTCAAAAATCAACGATGCCCGGTTCATCCCACTCGACGACCTGATCCACGAACCGCACCACGATCCCAAATGGCGAGAAGTGGTCTATCACACAACTGAATGGATTTTGAAACGATACCGGTTTGCTTTCGCAGCTTAGAGCATCTTTCGAATTGGTTTGCAGGATCTGCCTCGTGGCGAACAGCATTTTCACTAGAAAAATGCGTTATTCACGGGCAAACGGTAGAGCAAACTGCTCTAGATTCAGTCGGGAAGTTTGTGAAACTCTCACATTTTTCATGTGCTGGATAGACGAGTAATTCAGGTTTCAGATTCAAATCTGAAATGAAAGACATCCGCTCACTCAATCACTATCTGATCTAAGCCCGGTTCATCGGGAGGATATTGTGGATTGAGCTCTTCAAGTTTTTCGCAAAGAATCTTACTGACGGCCCAGTTGCGATACCATTTCTGATCCGCCGGGATGACATGCCAGGGTGCATGCTCAGTCGAGCATTTCGTGATGACGTCATTGAAAGCAGTACGGTACTGATCCCATTGCTTTCGTTTCTCTAAATCCTGAAGCGAAAACTTCCAGTGCTTGTGAGGTTCATCAAGTCGCGATTGAAATCGTTCTTTCTGTTCGTCTTTTGAAATGTGCAAATAGAACTTCAGAATCGTTGTGCCTGTTTCGGTCAGAAATTTCTCGAACTGGTTGATCTGGTCAAATCGGGGCTCCCAGACTTCCTGTGGAACAAGTTCATCAACCCGGACGATTAAAACATCTTCGTAATGGGATCGATTGAAAACATGGATCATCCCCAGCGGTGGAACGTTGCGATGAACTCGCCAGAGATAGTCATGGGCAAGCTCTCGTTTTGAGGGAGCCTTGAAAGAGATGACATGCACTCCCTGCGGGTTGACCCCTTCAAAAACGGATCGAGTGGTGCTGTCTTTCCCGCCGGCATCCATTGCCTGTAAAACGACCAGAAGCTTATGTTTCCCTTCCGCGTACAGGACTGGCTGAAGCTCAGCGATTCTTTTTCGAAATTTCTTGAACTCTTTCTCAGCCTTGTCGCGATCGTCGTGTAGATCTTTCCCAGCGGTCGTGATTTCAGACAAATCGACGCTCTCACCGGGAGTCACTTGATGCAATGTACCCATCAGCTCACTTAGCAGAATTCCAGAAATTCGAACTTCATTCCATCATTTTGGTGCCCATCAAGGTCACTTTGATAACTCCATAGACTGCTCGCCACGAGGTAGAAAGTAAAGACCAATCTGAAATTTGCTCTTGAGATTGAAGTTCCAGAATCCCGAGAACAGATTGCCTCGATCAGCCCGAACGACTACGTTTCCCCGAAACGGACATTACAAAGTCGTAATCAAACTCAAATTATCGACAAGAGCGGTTTTGATAAAGGTGTA
The DNA here is from genome assembly GCF_007744255.1 of Thalassoglobus polymorphus. GTDB lineage: Bacteria > Planctomycetota > Planctomycetia > Planctomycetales > Planctomycetaceae > Thalassoglobus > Thalassoglobus polymorphus. The sequence continues at coordinate 5,111,912 of NZ_CP036267.1, forward strand.
GCAGTCCTGTCTCGTGGCACTCAGCCATTCACCTGACAACACGCTCAATTCGCGGACACAAGAAACACGAAAGTGTTCTAGACAACGGATTGAAATATGGCCGATGAGCCACAAAAGTCACACGGGCCGATTTACAAGGACCGGTCATTTCTCGGCATGCTTGTTACTCAGTTTCTGGGGGCATTCAATGACAATGTTTTCAAACAAATTTTGCTGTTTGTTTGCATCGACTTCGCAGCCGGCAAGCGAGAAGCTGATCTTCAAGGATTGGCCACGACCGTATTTGCGATTCCATTCATCATTCTCTCGGGCTATTGCGGTTTCCTTTCCGACAAGCTCAGCAAACGAAATCTGATTGTCACCAGCAAGGTTCTGGAAATCGTTGTGATGGGACTGGGAGGTTTCGCATTCCTCTCTGGGAATATCTCGATCATGATGGCTGTGCTCTTCCTGATGGGAGCTCAAAGCGCGCTGTTCGGGCCATCAAAATATGGAATCCTGCCTGAACTGTTTTCGGAGAAAGATCTCCCGCGAGTGAATGGCTGGATTTTGATGACAACTTTCCTGTCGATCATTCTCGGCTTTGCCATCTCCGGGGAAATCAAGGAGGCTCTCAATGATGACCTCTGGAAAGCGTCTTACATTTGTGTCGGCATCGCTATCGTAGGAACTCTGACTGCGTTGATGGTCCGTAAGACTCCCATCGCAAATCCAGACGCAAAGTTTGAGCCGTCAACACTGATTGTCAATTCAGAAACAAGACGCCTGATCTTCAAAGACCGCCGCCTGCTGTGGACACTCGTTGCGACTTCTGTTTTCTGGACGACAGGTGGCGTGGTTTATCCGAATGCGACGAATGATTTGGGCATCAAACAATTCGGTTGGGGAGAAGCTGCCACAGGACGACTGGCTGCCTGCACGGGGATCGGAATTGCACTCGGCTGTCTGGTCGCCGGGTATCTCTCACGAAATCGCTTTAATGGAAAGCTTGTCCGCCTCGGAGCGATCGGAATGTTCATTGGCTTAATCTTGATGGCCTTGCCAAGTTCTTCTCCAACGACGATTGCGATTGGTGTGCCCGGTGCAATCATCGGATTGATCTGGCTCGGTTTCTGTGCCGGATTGTTTACGGTTCCACTGCAAGTCTTTCTACAAACTGCCACTCCTCGACTGCATAAAGGGAGAATCATCGGAGCGATGAACCTGGCCAACTGGATTGGAATGGCAATGGCCGGAGTCTATTACTCGATCTGGAATCAGATTTTCGCGATTGAAGGCTTGAACGTTCCTTACAATGCCATGTACGGAGCGGCGGCCCTGCTGCTGTTGCCATTGGTCCTGTTTTATCATCCAGAATCGATAGATCTCAGCGATATTTCCAGCGAACAGAATGACTGAACAGCTGCAATGAAGCCCCAGAAGAGCTGACTCAATCCGCTCAGCTGCGACAATCACTTTTAACGATTCAGGGCACTGGAACCGTTTTAGTGAGGCCTCTTACGCGGTTTGGTCGATAAAACCAAAAGATTTGCCCAATTTGGACAATGAGAACGGCATTCTCGTCAGGCTGGAGTTGACTTCTCCGGACTGCATCGCAGAATAATAGAAGCGGTAACTCTGCCGACAGTCAATTCATTCTACACATCTTCAGCCAATGATCGCGAAGCTGATCCCTACCGATGGTTCACAACCGATTGCAATCGATCGCAATCTGACCATCGTTGGACGTAAAAAAGGGCTTTGCGATCTCGTTCTGGACAATTCCAGTATCTCGAAGGTTCACTGTGCCGTTGCCAAAACGGATGGACTTCTGTTCATTCGCGATTTGGGAAGTACCAACGGCACGAAGGTTAATGGTCAACGCGTTTCTCGCGGGGCACTGCTCCCTGGCGATGAAATTGCGTTTGCCAACGTGAAGTTTCGAGTCCACCTTGGTCCGGATGAAGTGGAAGCTGCTGAACAGACTGAAAAGCTCCTCTCTCTCCCGAAGCTGATCGACACATCGGAAGATGAAGAAGAGGGCGAACTCGTCAGCGTTGACAGCGAAAACGACCTCCCGCTGATCTCGGACGACTGATCTCAGCTGAACGATTTCCAACATCTTCTGCACATCACTTCTTCCGAGAACATCCGCACAGACTTGCGCATTCTCAATCCATGCCAAGTGGTGCCTGTCACGTCCCGACGAAGTCACATTCAGGACTACATAGACGGCTCACCACAAGTGCAAGATGCGCAGGCCAATGCTGGATGATCAACATTGGATTCGTTCTCGTCAGACTTTGAGTTCTTCGGCATCGCCACCAAGCTGACTCTCGTACTGCTTTCGAATCGGGCTGATCACATCGCTTAAAAACTCGTCGACCTGTTCTGGAGCGCGGCCGATATATTTTCGAGCATCAAGAGCCGCTGTCAGATCAACATTTGCGAACAACGCATCGTTGCCCAACCTCTCCATGAGGTCGTGCTCTTTGCCGAATTCTTTGACTTGCTTATCGGACTCGACGCTGTGAATCCGAACAGCTTCGTGAAGGTCTTGACGGTCTCCACCTGCTTTCACACCAGCCATCAAGATCTCCTCAGTCGCCATGAACGGCAACACTTCGTTCAGACGCTTCTCGATAATTTTTGGATAGACTCTCAATCCGCTGGCAACATTGCGATAAATCAACAGTACGGAGTCAATCGCGAGGAAAGATTGCGGCAACGAGAGACGTCGGTTTGCGCTGTCATCCAAAGTCCGCTCCATCCATTGAGTCGCAGCTGTTTGGTCACCATTTTGGGCAAGGCTGATGGCAAAGCGGGACAGAGCACAGATTCGTTCTGACCGCATCGGGTTGAATTTGTACGCCATCGCAGAGGAACCGATCTGCTTGTCTGCTTTCGGCTCTTCGATTTCCTTCCAGCTTTGCAGCAGACGTAAATCGCTGGCAGCTTTGTGGGCTGATTGTCCAATTCCACTCAGAGTCGCGAGAACCTGAGCGTCGACTTTTCGTGAATAGGTTTGTCCGGTCACCGCATATCGTTGATCAAAACCCATTTTCTCCGCAACGAGTTTGTCTAACTGACAGACTTTCTCGTGGTCTCCTTCAAACAGACTCAAAAACGTGGCCTGTGTTCCTGTCGTTCCTTTGACACCGCGAAAGCGTAACGTCGCAAGACGATGTTCAACTTCCTGCAGGTCGAGAACCAAATCGTAACACCACAATGTTGCACGCTTGCCGACAGTTGTCGGTTGAGCTGGTTGCAAGTGCGTAAAGCCAAGGCACGGAAGATCTTTGTATTGCTCTGCGAAACTTCCAAGAGCATCGATCACTTGTACCAGTCGAGCCTGAGTCAACTCCAGGCTCTCGCGAATTTGAATCAATTCGGAGTTGTCAGTCACATAGCAGGAGGTTGCTCCCAAGTGAATAATTCCGCCTGCCTCCGGGCACAACTCTTTATAGGTGTGGACGTGTGCCATCACATCATGACGCACTTCACGTTCGTGCTTCGCAGCGATGTCGAAATCGATGTTGTCAACGTTGCTGCGAAGTTCGTTCAATTGTGCATCAGAGATATCCAGCCCCAACTCCTGTTGAGCTTCTGCCAACGCCACCCACAGCTTACGCCAAGTGCTATGTTTCTTCTGAGCAGACCAAATGCCACTCATTTCAGCAGAGGCATAACGGGTATTAAGAGGATTTTGATAAATTTCGTGAGACACGGGAGGAACTTTCAAACGATGTTTCGAACGTTTTCTGCAAGTCAACATGCTCTCGCGACAACAGAAAATCTGCAACCAACAGAGCCGGGTTTCCCAAAGGAAATGTCTCATCTTGCGGCACTTTCCCGAATTGCGTAACGTTTGCGGGTATCGGGGGCATCAGGGATCGATTCTGACGTCCAATAACGTTCAATTTCCTCGTGGCCGCAAGGAGGCTGTCATGAGTTCGTCCCGCTCAACATTCCTTTCTGGGACCATTTTTGGCATTGTTCTGGGAGTCATCCTGGGACATATTTCTATCTGGAAAGATGTCCGGACTCATTCCGCGCCGATATCGCAAACCTTTCCAGTTAAGGAAGTTGCTCCAAATGGAATGTCCTACGACCTGGGAGAGACATCGTCCCAGTATCCGTATTATCCCGAGGAACCTCTCAAGCCAATCTACAATTCGAACCAATATGAACACGATGAAGAGCTCCCTGCAGACTCTCCTTTAGCGAACGCCATCGCAGTGGAAACGGTTGACCTGGATGAAGTTGCATCAGTTGTCTCTGATCAAATTTATACGGAAATCGAAGAAGCCCCAACGCCTGAAGCTGAGGAACCTAATCCTCTCGACATCGAAAATGCAGCTCCGATCGAGACGGTTCCAAGCAAGAACCATAACGCAGTTCGAAAAGCGATTGACGATGAACTGTCGACCACTCCTAAATCTCAGCGGGATGTCTGGTTCGAATCTCTTAAGGACATGCATGTTGACGATGCAACAGGTGTGATCCGAATGTGGAAAATGATCGGCGGCCCGATCCCAGGTCTTGGTGAAGAGTCGCTAATCCTGCCCCCTTCTGCTCCGCCAAACGCTTCACAGAAAAGCAAATCTGCAGAGGCGACACCCGGTTTGAAAGAGGCACTCAGAAAAGCGATTTCGATTCACCAAAGAAACGCCCTCATGGTGTCGACACTGGGCTACATCCGTATTGTTCCACGTTTCACTGAAGAAATCATCGACGGTGCCCCAACCATCACTGGTGTCACCGAAGAAATTGACTTCAATTTCGGAGAACGATTCGCTGCTGGAACACAGCTTGACTTGATGATCAAGGGAGCAGGCATGTTCCGCGTGCAAGACTCGAAAGGTCAAAACTACCTGACTCGCCGAGGAAGATTCTCGCTGAACAAGAAACGACAACTCGCCCTCATCGACCATGAGGCTGAATACGTTCTACAACCAGTGGTCACGATTCCTGAGTCCGCCACTCAAATCACGATCAATGCAGACGGCCAAGTCAATGTGAACGTGAATGGAAACGTGAATGTGAACGACGACTCCAACGATAAAGCTGTCTCAGCAGGTTCAATCATGCTGACACCGGTGATTTCAAGCAACCAACTGAGCTACTATCAAAATGGCTTGCTGAAAGTGAGCCCGGACTTTGAGACCGTTGCAATCGCTCCCGATAGCAAAGGGCACGGTCATCTCATTCAAGGATTCCTGGAACTGTCGAATGTGAATGTTGACATAGAAAACCAGGAAATCGCTCGCTTAAAAGAGATCCTCGGCGAATAACATTCGTCCAGAGTGAGCAAAGCTGGGACTTTACGTCCTGCCTCGCGGCCCGCAGTCTATAAAGTCGTGAGAGCAATCTTTGCGTCAACACAATTGCTATGGCGCGCTTCCGTCTATTCAAAGATCGGCATTGAATTGCTTGATTTATAACTCACGACCAAGCAGTGAGTCGAGAACTGCTTGAAGCTGGCATCGTTTCCTCGTACGATCGAATACTCACGACACCGTACTCGAATCGGGGGAGAGTCATGCTACAAAGTCGTCAGCTTCTATTCGTCATTGCCATTCTATCTTCAGGCACTGCGTCTCTTCTTGCTCAAGACTCAAAGGACTTCGGTCAGCCAAGCCCCAATGTCCCGGAACTGAAAGAGTTGGCACGCTTTAGCGGTGAATGGGAGGCGCAGCTCAACAATTCAGACCTCAAAATCCCATCTGAGCGAAAGTGGGTCTTTAACGGCTATTTTCTAAAACACGATTTTGAGCTTCCCGGAGGAGCGTTACGTGGGACGATTTACCGTGGATATAACACTCGCAGTAACAAATACACAATGACATTCCTGGACACTCAGGGAAACATGTCAATGCTCACCGGAGACTGGAATGACAGCCTCAAAACGTTTACCTTCGAAGCCGTTGACAGTTCTTCACAGGTTCAAAAGTACGAATCCGATTTCTCTGCTGCCGACACGGAGCAGTGGACGATCGTATTCGACAACACACTCATGAATCAGGTAACAGGCGTAGCGAAAAAGCTTCAAAACTGATTGATCGTACGCAGGCTTCTTCGCAAACAAAAAACGCCTTCAAAATTCATCCCATGTCGGACTCATCATTCAACTTCCCCATTGTCGAATCGTGCAATGGGTGTGGAGTTTGTTGCCACGTGCAAGGTGCACCACCGGACTTTGTGGCGTTATCGCTCAACCCACACTTTCGAGAGGACCCTTCTTTCGCGGAAGACGTCGAACGCTTCGACCAACTCAGCGGAGAGCCTCGTGATTTACTCTCCGCTTACTTGAAGCAGTCCGCTGCCGGAGAGATCCCCACTGATGGCCCCTGTGTTTGGCTCGACGCAAAAAAAGAGCAGTGCCGATTCTACGATCAACGACCGTCGACCTGTCGAGTCTTCGAAGTGAACAGCCCCGGATGCCACTTCTACCGAAAACTATCCGGAATCGAAGGCTATTCATAATTCGCCTCGCCCTTGAAGGCTAACTTCACAATTCCATGAACGACTCGCAACGAGGCAGGTCGCTCAGACCAATATTGGGATTGTCCAAGCCACATCTCGCTGCTCCAGTTTTAACGATTATCCGGTTATTACGACCTATTCTAAAAACAGCGGAATCAATCGTTCGCTCGATCGAAACTACTTCAACGGCTGAGGTGGTTTCGCCGATTCCAATACAAGTGTGGCCGTTGAGTTTGATCCTTCAAACGTGCTTTTGAGTACTCCTTAGCGATCAGAAGTGCGTTTCCTCAACAATACCGAACAAGCCTATTGAAGTTGTGGTCGTTCAACGGAGTGACCGTTCCGAATTCAGGTTTTGCTCTACTGAATCAGTGACTACCCTCGCGTTTGGAGCGTGCTGTAATGTTTCAGAAAGTGTTGTATTTCTTTTCTTTGATAGCACTTGTGCAAAATTCAGTCTTCGCGCAGAGCACTGCTGAGCAGAAAATCCCTTCGTCTCCAGAAGAGATTTTTGCTGACGACATCCAAGACGACGCCGTCAGTCCTATCACATTCACAGAAATTGAATGTGACATCACAGAGACAGACTGCCTGCCTGGACCGCCTCTCGCTTGTGATTCTTACCACGAATACAATCCTGGGTGGTGTCGCCAAATTTTGAGTGATGACCCACCATTGAGTGGCCTCAAAAATCAACAGTGGGGTAACTGGACCTACTCCGTCGGTGGGGCTTTACGATACCGCTACATCGATGAATCCAATCGCCTGCGACCACCGACGACTGGTCGAAAGAGCAGCTACAATCAATGGCGTTTCAATCCGTACCTCGAACTTAAACACGGCGACGAGTTCACCGCTTACGTTGAAGGAATTGACGGATCAACGTTTAACGCCGACCTTCCATTACTTCCAGTCGATCAAAATCGCTTTGACCTGCTTCAGTACTACTCCGATGTAAAGTTGTTTGACTCGGGATATGGCGAGAAAGTTCGCCTGCGAACAGGTCGACAGCTTTTACAGTACGGTTCGCAGCACCTCATCTCACCTCTGGCGTGGTCGAATACGTTTCGGAATTTTGAAGGGGCGAAACTCTACTATACCAGTGATGCTTGGAAGATTGACGCTTTTGCAACCCGGCCCGTCAATGGTGCTTCAGGAAACATCAACCGTCCACACAGCTTCGACAATCCAGACCAAAGTCGATGGTTTAGTGGAGTCTACACAACCTACAAAAATGCCCCGATGGGGACGTTGGACATGTACTGGCTCTGGCTAGACGAAGATGATGACCAACCCGACCGTATCGACGGCAATCGACATACATTTGGATTACGATACGCTGGCGAGATCCCGATGAATGATGAGTGTGGTCACTTGTGGATGACACTGGGTTGGGACTACGAGGGAGCCTTCCAGGTCGGCAAGGATGTTGTCGGGGCTGGTCCCGTCAAAGACGTTCGTGCGGGTTTCATCTCGACCAACACCGGACTCACCTTCAATCAAATCGCCTGGTCGCCAACAATCACAGGTGTCTTCTTCTGGGGCTCGGGTGATGACGACCCAACCGACGGAACCAGTAACACGGTCAGCACACTCTTTCCGTTGGGGCATGCCTACTGGGGGCTGATCGACAACTTCTCGGGTCAAAACTTGCTCGACTACAGCGCACAAGTTTCAGTACAACCGACCGAGAAACTAACGTTCCTCACAGCTTGGCACTGGTTCGACAAAGCACAAGCTGAAGATGCCATCTGGAATGTGGCAGGGGCTCCGTTTGGAGGAAACATTCCAACGGCAAGTCGACATCTGGGGAATGAACTTGATCTCGTTGCCACGTACGCTGCAAGCAAAAACGTCACCCTCCAGGCTGGATACTTCTGGTTCTTCTACGGCGATGCCGTCACGAAAAACCCGAATCCTGATGTAGCCAATCGAGGCGATGCTGATCAGTTTTACTTCCTGATGGACTGCAAGTTCTGATAACCTATTATGAGGTTATCCCCTGACATAGTTTTCCGCTCAAATTGAGATTCCAGCTGGAAATTGGCTCCCTAATGTTCGTCTGAGATGTCGCAACCCTCATTTCATCTTCCGCCGTACACGCATATTCCGGGGAAGACTCCGCATCCGTTCTCCGATCCTCAAGGCCATTCATACGGTCAGCATGATCAGAAAGAGATCGACGAAAAAAGCATGTTCCAACATGCGTTGTTTCTATTCGAGAACGGTTACTACTGGGAAGCACATGAAGCTTGGGAACAGGTCTGGATTGCGCTGAAACGGCGCGGACCTGATGCTGATCTCATCAAAGGTTTCATCAAACTCGCAGCGTGTGGAGTCAAATGCCTGGAAGAAAACAGAGTCGGCGCGGAACGACACTTGAAGCGGGCGCAAGAGTTATTGAGCTCAGAAAAGATTGATTCCTCGAAGCGATTCGCATCGCAACTCCCGAACACTCAGGAGTTGATCGAGCAGATGAGAAGACGAACCGAAGCCCTTTCCCAGCCCAAATAAGCTCTCTCGTATCTTCTGCGACTTGAAGGTACGTTTCAGGCTGCACGAACTGCTCTACTCCGAAACAAAAGCTAAGTCATCGGGAATCGAGCGAGCCACACTTGTGCTGCCTGCTCCATTAATTAGTCATGCTCAACCAGAATCGCTCTTCTTCTGTCCCACTAGATTGTTTTTGAAGTGCGATGATTCGTTGTGCACAGGTGACGCGTGGTTTGAGGACAATCTCTTCGCCCTCTTCGAGACCGTTTAGAATTTCAATTTCGTTGTCGCTGGAAATTCCAACCTCGACGGTGCGGTGTTCGACTTCGTCGCCGCGGCGTACGAAGACAAGGTGCTCCCCACCGACTTCAACGATTGACTGAACCGGTGCCTGAATGGCTGACTGTCGCTGCTCTGCGATGATGTTCACTTTCGCTGTCATCCCGGGAGCGATTGTGCGAGCCAATTCGGGATCAACATCGACATCCACCGTCACGCGATATTCACGGAGGTGATAGTTAGGATAGAGTCCAGCAAGGGGAACAGTCGAAAGATGGCTGATGTGCCCCTGATAACGGCCCTGTCCGGCAGCGTCAATCTCGATGATCGCTGGTAAACCGATGCGCATCAATCGGATGTTTGATTCGTGCAACCGTAACTTCACCTGCAGACGATCCCGATCTGGAATCTTTGCAATGGGTTGCAAGTACCGCATCGAACTTCCTTCATCGATGCGTGAGGTTGATCTGGAACTTGTTCGAGCGTAAATCAGTTCACCTGATCTGCTTGCTCGAACCGTGCAGGCTGCAATATTTTTCTCCAGACGATCCTGATAGTCCTTATAAATTCGATATGATCGCTCTCGGGAACGAACAGTAATTTCACGGCGTAGAATCGATGCCGAGGCAGCCATCTTCACCCGTTCAAGTTCTCGCTCTGCCTCGACGGCAATCGCCTCGAGCCGAGTCAGATTCCGATCGTAGCTGAAGTCTTGAAGAACATTCAGTTTATCCTTAGCAAGCTCTAACGCTTGCTTTCGCTTCAAAACGTTGATGCGTTCACTGTCTCGTTCGCTCTGTGATCGATAGCCGAGTCGAACCATGTCTTCAACGAATTCGAGTTGCTTCTCACCTCGGTTGAGTTCTTCTTCTGCCAGCGCGACTGAAGCTTTGAGTTGATTGAGTTTTTGAGGATGCTCAGCTTCCACGTACCCATCCAACTGCAATTTCGACAACCGTTGTTGCAGTTCCGCACGAGCCAGGATGCTTTCATTCGTCAGCTTTTGAATACGCAGATCTTCTTGAGCATCGGCCAAACGAGCAGTGGCATTCACGAGAAGAACGGCACGATCCTGAAAGCGTTTTTTAATGCTGGAAGAATCAAGTTCCGCAATGATATCACCCTTTTCCACCCACGTTCCCTCTGGGACAAGGGAGATCACTCGTGTGCTCCACTCACATTGGCTGATGATCACATCGTTGTCGGCACTATCGACTTCACCACTTTGAGTAACCACAAGTTCCATCGATCCACGTTTGACAACGGCGAACCCTTCTTCAGGAACAACCGGGAACTTCTCAGCGACGGCAAAAGTGACAACGGGAATTGTGATCGATGTTGCTGCAAGAATCGCAACAATTGTTTTGATAATCATTCCATGACGCGAGGATTTCTTGCGCAAGATGTCGTCGCGCGAAGATGTTGAGGATTGTTTTGTGAGAGGCATGGCAGGCTACTCGGTGGGAAGGTCACACACGGTGCTACACTAAACGTCATTGATCACGTATAGCCATATCGTGAGTGGTGGGGTGAATTGCGTATTGTTGAAAAAGGTGGGAAGCAACAACAACACGAACAAATTCAGGTGGGTGGAGTGCTAAATCTGGTAGCACTTCTCTGGATTTTATTCTATCCGTCCATTTTGCAACTGTCTACCTCCTCTTTCGAGATGCCCTCTCTTCGGAGCAAACCGCAGGGCTCAACAAGTGAACAACCGTGCAAGGTCGTGCAATCGGTCTTTGTTTTCGCGATCAGACGCTTCTCAACCGTTTTCAATTGAAAACAACCGAAAGCAGTACGCCAGCGAAAGCCGCATCGTAAGGTAACAACCTCGCCTCGAAGTCTAGCACAGACCATTTTCTATGCTCGTATAATGCCACGACAGGTCACTTTGACGACTTCAGAGACTGTTCGCCACGAGGCAGCACGTAATAACAAACGTTGGATTCGCTCTAGAATTCGGCAGTCAGGAAGGGACGACTTACCGAGGTTTATGCCGGGGGCGTTTGTGAGAAGTCGGCGATGAGGTCATCGGCTCGGTCGGGTCCTCCGACTGCTTCCGCTTTGCCAATTTCTTTTTCGAAGATTTTTCCGCCCCAGAACGCCCACATTCGAGACAGTTCCCACTTTTTTCGAGAATATTCCCACAACGGTTGCATAACGGAATCGGCCGTTCTGCTTCTTCCAGAGAAACGGAACTTGAGATTTTTGGTGGTCGTGTCGATTTGCGAGTCCGTTTTGCGTCAACCGCTGAACGCGGTTTCTTCGGCGATCGACTTTCTACAGGAGTCTCTTCTGGAACCGACGGGGCGATATCTTCAGTTTCAATCTTGAGCAAGTCGGCTTCAAAGGCGTTACTGAAATCTCCGGGTTCGTCAGGCTTCGACTGCGAGGGTTGTTCTTCCACTGGAGCTTGCACATCGATGTCATCATCAGACGTTTTTCCCCCTCCACGAAGAATCGTGGTACGAGCGACCTGACCACTTTTCCGATCGACTGCGTGAACACGAACCCGCCCTTGTTCATCGTATTGAATCGTCACTTCAATCGGCGAACGTTTCGGGAGTTCTTCCGGGAGGCTATGGATCAAACAGTCTCCCAGTTCAACATATTCTTCCCCGAGCGTCGCACCACTTTCGACAATATGCAGATGAACTCGTTTCTGATTTTCGACCACAGTCCCGAACGTTTGACGATACGCACAGGGCAAAGGCGTGTTCGCTTCAATCAAGTAGTGCGGCCGGCGATCTCCTGTTTCCGGATCACGAATTAAAATTCCGAGTGAACGCCCAGTCACACTTTGTTGTTTGATTTTTTGCAATCGTGCCGAGGCAGACTCATCAAGAGAAGACTTTTCGAGCGATTGACCGCTTAGCAACATCCCCGCATAAAACGCTGCTCCATGCGAAATCGATTGATCCGGGGGAAGTGTGGTATTGAGTGTGGTCCCACTGATACGCTGCAGCATATTCCGAATCATCGGCATCCGCGAAGCTCCACCAGTTACCAGAACAGAGTCAACGTGCGCCCAGCCCTTCCCGTGAGATTTGAGCATCTCTTTGGTGATCTCTTCGGTCCGCTTCACGAGGTCGTTCGTCAACAATTCAAATCGTTCGCGTTCAATCAAAATGCTCTTTCGCCGCCCATCATGCTGGACAAGAATCGTTGCTTTAGGCCGAACGCTGAGGCTCCGCTTGACTTGTTCAATCTCGATGGCAAGCCCTTGCTGACTCTCTAAGTCCAACCGGGGATCGCTGGTTGATGACTTCACAAATTCATCACAAGCGAAGTCTTCCAGCCGTTGATTCCAATCGAGTCCACCCAACTGCAAATCTCCGCCCGAAGCGATCACCTTGACTTCATCTTTGTTGTACTGCACTAAAGAGAGGTCACAGGTTCCGCCTCCAAGATCGAACACAAGGACAGTTTGGTCCTGAGCGATTTCAGCAAACCAGATCCCTTCGCTCAACACGTGACAGAGTGCGGTTGCAACCGGCTCATTGATAATGTCCACTCGTTCCAGCCCGGCATCTACCCCTGCTTGCACGGTGATTTGTCTTTGGACGTCGCTGAACTGAGCCGGAACGGTGATCACAGCATGACGAACACGTCCCAGACGTTCCTCTGCTCCATCGAGAAGCTTCCGGATAATCAATGAGGAAATCTCTTTGGGGCGATAGACATGCCCATCAAAGATCCAGCACTTATTTGGATCGCCGATGTGCCGTTTGGCATGCAAAACAACTCGTTCGGGACTCGTCACTGAATTCCGCAGAGCTTCTGAACCGACGACAACTTCATCGCCATCAAAAAAGACGACAGATGGAGTCGTCAACTCCCCCTCAGTGTTTGGGATCGTGACAGGTTGCCCTTCCGGCGTCAGATACGAGAGGCAGGAATACGTCGTTCCCAAGTCGATTCCAACAGGATGGACTCGTTGTTTCGGACGATTTAAAGGCATTCCTGTCTCCATTGGGTTCTGCTTCGATACAGAGTGGCTTTTGCAATTGTACCATCCCAGAACGGTTCCCTCTCATCATATCACCGATTCCATCACATCACCAATCTGGTGGCTGGATTCTTCAGGGTGGGCGCGTGAAGATTTCAAACGCAGAGCTTAAAACGGAGGGGCTGCTAAACAATCAACACCACCCGCAGCCAAACGAGCAGAAGCACTCAAAGAATATCAGCTGGTCCTCAAGGTTCGCGAGAAACACGCGTCGCCTCAGATCCGGCGCGCATGAGCAACAAGACGTGCTGATCTGCGAAAACACAAAAGTGATCTTCCATCACGACAAACATCGAAGATGTTCAAAGCCAGCTGTGCAAGGAAGACTCGACCGGATGCCATTAAGCATTCAGTTCAACTTCAATGTCATCAGCCAGAGCCTGTCACAAAGCCCTGCTAAACATCAACGGTCGGGCGATCCTGGTCCACAAATGGAGTTCGATCGGAGACGCTGTAAGTATCTCGCTCACGACCTGTATTCGCGACAATCAATTCTGCAAGCATGCCAAGTGAGAGCCCCTGGGCTCCGAGCAACAGCGAAGCGACAGAGTACAACAACAGCGGACGACCACCAATCGGTGCTGGCTCAAAAACATGGAGCGTATTCATCAATATCCAGAGCACTCCCAGATAAGTCAGCCCGAGCACACCAAGCCCGAAGAAGAACAGACCGATTCCGCCGAGCATATGTTGTGGTCGCTGCCCGAAACCGGTCAGAAACTTGACCGTCAACAGATCGAGGAAACCGCGCAGGAACCGTCGGACCCCATACTTGGAATATCCGAACTGACGCGGACGGTGGTGGACCGGGACCTCTGCAACCTTGAAGCCACGAGCATGTGCCAACACAGCGATAAAGCGGTGCATCTCACCATACAGGCGGACTTCTCGCGGGACTTCCACCCGGAACATTTTGATACCGCAATTGTGATCGTGCAGCTTCAATCCATTTAAAGCGCCAACCATCCAGTTGAATACTTTACTCGGATAGACTTTATGCCAAGGGTCGAGCCGACGCTCTTTCCAGCCGTTGACGACATCGTACCCTTCATCGATTTTCGCAAGGAAACTCGGAATCTCTGCGGGATCGTCTTGCAAATCCGCGTCCATCATCATGATGTAGTTACCACGGACGGCATTCATCCCGGCTGTTAACGCCGCCGCTTTCCCGAAGTTGCGACGGAAGCGTATCCCGGAAATTCGTTGATCCTTTTCCGCCAGGTCCGAGATAATCGACCACGATGTATCGGTCGAACCGTCGTCAATGAAAATCACTTCAACGTTAATCGCATTCGACTGGCACACATCAACAATCTGCCGATGCAACTCTCGGAGCGATTCTTCTTCATTCAAAACGGGGATGACGATCGAAAGCATGAGTGTTTCCTGCGCAATGTTTTCTGAGTGTCTCGATCACAGTCTAAGTGAACTGCAACCAACCTTGAGGACCAAACAGTCGCCGCTGATCCGAAGGCGAGTACTCGAAAGTCAAAACGGATCTTTGCGTCCAATCCAGAATCAGTGCGCTATCTGAATTCCGGAAACATGATCGAAATAATAAAACATGCACACTGAAGTTGTGCATGACTTTTCGAACCGAATTCGAAAACCTCTGGAATCGCCGCTTTTCTCAACTTTGTGAGAGAGCAATTTCAAGTTTCAGGATCAGTTCCATGAAAAGCCTCTCTCGCAGAGATTCCCCGAGGAGAACTTAAGATATCCACTTCTTATGGATGGATGCTAGAGCAGTTTGCTCTAGCGCGTCCCCGTGAAGAACGCGTTTCATCAATAAAATCGCTGCTCGCCACGAGGCAGAACCTGACCACCAATTCGAAAGCTGATCTCTCCCGAATTGTCCATCACTAACGATTGGTCAGCCGTTTGCTCTTTCGGTATGAACTTATACGGCTTCGGCTTGAGGCGGCTTCAAGTTCCGAGTCTCACCGAGTATTCTGTACTGTTCGAAATGAACACAAAGCTGTCAAACGAACGGCTCCAGAAAAACAGAATCTGAAAAGAACGTAGAATCGATGGAAATCCTGCCTGCAATTGATCTTAGAAACGGTAAATGTGTCCGGCTCCGACAAGGAGACTATAACCAGGAAACAATCTTTGGCGATGATCCTGTCGCTATGGCGAAACGCTGGGAAGACGAAGGAGGCCAATGGCTGCACCTTGTCGACCTGGATGGTGCAAAAGCCGGCAAACCGGCAAACGTCGATGTCATACGGAAAATTGTGGAAGCGGTGCAGATCCCCTGTCAGCTGGGAGGTGGAATTCGAAGCGAAGAGATCGTGCAATCAATGCTCAAAGATGTTGGCCTCAACCGGGTCATCATCGGCACGCAGGCCCTCAAAGAACCGGATTGGTTCAAAGAGATCGTACAGAAATTTCCGAATCAAGTTTGCCTGGGGCTCGATGCTCGAGACTCAATGGTTGCGACCGAAGGTTGGCTGGACGTCTCAAAGACCTCTGCTTTGGAACTTGCAAAAGGATACGTCGGACTACCTTTGGCAGCAGTGATCTACACGAACATTGCGAACGATGGAATGATGCAGGGAATCGACGATGGAACTCTGAAGGACTTCGTGCAACTTGCGGAGATGGGGCTCAAAGTGATTGCTTCCGGAGGAGTGACCACAATGGAAGACATCACCAAGCTGAATGCGATTTCGAAGGAGCATCCCAATTTGATCGGTGCAATTACCGGACGGGCGATTTACGAAGGAACCGTCGATCTCGCCGAAGCTGTTCGTCTGACATCAGCCTGAACAAACCTCGGCCCGAATTGAGATCGGCCTGAATATTGTGACTTTCATATTGCCCCAGACTCCATGTCTGGGGCTCACCGGCTAGCCATCATGAACCAACCGAACATCCTGCTCGTAATCGCCGATGGAATGCAGGCGGGTGCTGTTGAGCCGAATCATCCGTGCCTCACACCAAACCTGACCTCCCTCGCCGATCGAGGAGTCCGATTCAAAAACGCTCACACAACATGCCCAACTTGCTCACCAGCACGAGCCAGTTTAATGACCGGGCTGTTGCCGCATAACCATGGTGTCCTCGAAGTGGAGCATGGTCGCGATGAAGACCAATCCGTTCTTCGAACACAGTACCCGCATTTCGCTCAGCAACTTTCCGACGCGGGCTACTCGACCGGATACTTTGGGAAGTGGCACATCGAACGGACAAACGAAGTTGCAAATTTCGGATGGCAGGAAAGTGTCGTCAAAGGAGCTGAGCACGTCAAAGGACTTGGTCGCGGAGACCGTGGTCCACAAAGTCTTCAAATCGATGAAGCTTTGCGGGGCGAAGTGAGTGGCCCGAAAGGATACCGCACAGTTTTGCACTGGGGCGTTACAGATACGCCGCTCCTTGAACGCTACCCCGGCACGACCGTCCTTGATGCTGAAGACTATCTACAAAAAGCGACAACAGAGCAGTCTCCCTGGTGTTGTTGTGTCAGCTTCTCTGAGCCGAACGAAGCACTTGTCGTCGGTCGGGAGACATGGGACCAATACGCAGAGATCGACATCCCGTTACCGGTCAATTTTCAAGATGACCTCTCGGATCGCCCCAATTTCTATCAACGCCAACGAAAGATCGGAGCGAATCTTTCAGATGAACATTGGAAGGCAGCTCGAAGGTGCTACTTCGGGCGAATCACAGAGATCGATTCCTTGCTGCCGCGGCTTCTCGCTCCCATCGAGAAGGCAGGCCAGCTCGAAAATACCGTTGTCGTCTTCCTCGCTGACCACGGTCGATACGTCGGCGGGCACGGTTTTGATGCTCACAACTTTGGAGCGTTTGAAGAAATCTATCGCATCCCGCTGATTGTCGCTGGCCCCGAAGTCGCCTCCGGAAAAACATGCGAGGCGTTCGTAAGTATCGGAGATGTTGGCGTCACGCTGAACGATTTGGGACAGGCAGAGTCGATGAACTCCACTGATTCCAATTCATTCAAATCACTGCTTCACTCACCCGATGATATCTTGGAAAGCTTCCAAACGGGCTACGCTGAATACCATGGAACACGATTTCCGTTGATGCAAAGAATCCTTTGGGAAGGCCCTTGGAAGTTCGTCTTCAACGGATTCGACTTCGACGAACTTTACAACCTCGATGATGATCCCTACGAAATGCAGAATCTCATCAACGAAGAAACACAGCAAGATCATATTCAAAAGATGATGGCGAAACTCTGGAAGAGAGTTCGAGAAACAGGAGACCGCGCCATCCTTGAGTCTCATTATTTTTCCATGCGATTTGCTGCTGTCGGGCCAGATGCTTCAGTCGAATAATCGACTCGATTTGACCTGCAGCCAAGACCACTTAAAATTCATTTTCCGTATTTCTATTTTTTATCAACTATTAACTTTACTTGAAGAAGAGGTGCAATATGAAAATCGCCCAAATTGCAGCCGTCATGTTCACTTTGCTTCTCTCCTTGGGAATCGTGCTGTGGCTGGCAGATTCGGCCCCCACAACAGTTCATGAGAAGGAAACCGAAGCCCTCCCTCCCGACGCCCCCGTTGATACCCCAACGGAAGATGGCGTCCACAACATTAACCCGTTTACTCCGACCACCGAAGGGCCTCAACCAAAGGTTGTGATTGAATCACTCGTCCATGACTTTGGCGCAATGGCTCTTGGGCAAACTGGCACGCACAACTTTATCATTCGAAACGAAGGAGAGGCTCCTCTCAAATTGGCCAAAGGGCAAGTTCAATGCAAATGTACCGTCAGCGGACTTCAGGATGAGGAAGTCCCTGTTGGTGGCGAAGCAAAGATCCACTTGGAGTGGACCCCCAAGTCGATGGGACCATTCGGTCAGGGAGCGGTCATCTGGACAAATGACCCTGCCAACGAAAAACTTGAACTGCGTGTCGAAGGCGAAATGGTTTCCGAAATCAACATCAACCCGGAAAACGGTTGGATTCTCGCCAATGTCCCCAGTGGGCGACCCACCAAAATTGGGGGAGGGATCTCGACTGGCCTCCACGACTCCTTTGAAATCACTTCAATCGAGACAACATCAGATCGCCTGACATTCACCAGCAAGCCGATGTTGCCAGAAGATCTGGCAGCGCAAAATGCAAAATCAGGCTTCGAATTGATCGGAGAATACAACCCACCAGATGAGGCTGGTAAATTCCGCGAAACAGTGACTGTGAAAACGAGTTTGGACAAGTACGCAAAAATTGTCTTAAACGTCACTGGAAGCCGCACAGGCCCCATCGCGATTATTGCTTCTGGCTGGATGGCTGGGAAGCGATTGCTCAATCTTGGCAGGGTTTCTGAAAAGAAAGGAAAGAAGCACCGCCTGACAATGATGGTCGAACCGTTTGAGGAGGAGTTAAAAATTCTCGACTCACAGATTCAACCGAACTTCATCACTGTCGATTTCGAAGCTGCCGAAAACAGTGAAACAGCCACAAGGCACCGTTACACTCTCAACCTCGAAATCCCCCCAGGAAGTCCTGCTGGCGTATGGCGAAAAGACTCTCAAGGAAAAATTGTCCTGACAACCAATCACCCAAAACTCAAAGAAATTATTATCAACCTGGAAATGGTGATTCAGTAGTTCGCTCTCAGCAAACCACCAACAGCTGTCCGCCAAGGATTTTGGTGTCCCCTTAAATCATTGAACTGGTACTGGCTCAAAAACCTCTGGATCGTCACTTCCTCAAAATCGAGTGAGCAAATTCAACATTGGTCTCTACGTTCTGCCGTGTGGCGAGCAGTCTATGAAATCATGTAAGTGAACTTCACAGGCACAACAAGCATTGAAGATGCTCTAATTCAATTGAACTTTTTCAACTCCACGACAAAAGGTACCTCATGCCGCTTCAACGTCGCGACTTCATCAAAGCTGCCGCCGCTTCCGTTCTGATTCCCTCCGTTGGTCTTGCCTCTGAGCGCAGACGGAATCGACGCAATTCACGAAGAGGCCAGGCAACTGGAAATGTCAGTTTTGTTACCAATCAACCCGCCGCAAACAAGCTCAAGCTGGGACTTGTCACCTACAACTGGGGGAAAGACTGGGACGTTCCAACGGTCATCAAGAACTGTTCGGAAACGGGTTTCGCTGGCGTCGAACTTCGCAGCACTCACAAACATGGTGTCGAAATCACCCTCGACAAGAAACGTCGCGAAGAGGTCAAAAAACAGTTCGCAGATAGCGATGTGACTCTCGTCGGGTTGGGAAGTGCGTGTGAGTACCACGCTGCCGACCCAGCTGTTGTCAAGAAAAACATCGAAGAGACAAAAGCCTTTGTTCGACTCTGCCAGGATGTCGGCGGCAGTGGAGTGAAAGTCCGCCCGAACGGGTTCCCTAAAGATGTTCCAGTCGAAAAGACATTGGAGCAAATCGGGAAATCGCTCAACGAAGTTGGCAAGTTTGCAGGGGAGCACAACGTACAGATTCGTGTCGAAGTCCACGGACGAGGAACGAGCGAAATCCCGCACATGAAGTCGATCATGGACATCGCAGACAACCCCAACGTTGCTGTCTGCTGGAACTGCAACCCGACAGACCTCGTCGGCGAAGGATTGGAACACAATTACAATCTGTTGAAAGACCGCATGGGGACAATTCATATTCATGATTTAACAAATGAGAAATACCCCTGGAAAGAATTGTTTCCATTACTGAAAGAAACAAACGCCCCCTCTTTCACCGGTTGGGCACTGCTTGAAGATGGAGTAGTCCCGAAAGACATCGTCGCTGCGATGCACGAAAACCGAAATGCATGGAACGAATTGGTGAAGTAAGCCTCTTCGTTTCGAAGAAAGGTGGATCACGTACGGCGGGACTTCAATCCCGTCGTACCACCTCAAAAGCTTCGTTGTCGCCCCGCACTGCGTGAGTCACCTCTCAAAAAATGAATCCGTCTTGATTGAATGACCAGACCGAAGAAATAAAAAATGAGCCGAATGATCCCCGAGCTATTGTTGGCGTGCCTGTTCAGCCTGATGTTCGGAGGAGACTCCCTGCAAGCGGAATCCCAGCCGCCGAACATTCTGATCATCACAGCAGATAACCTTGGGTACGGAGATTTAGCTTGCTACAACCCGGACTCTCCGATCGTCACTCCGCGGCTGAACGAACTTGCACAGGAGAGTGCCCGTCTCACCAGTTTCTATACCGCTTCGCCAACATGCACCGTTTCGCGTGCCTGTTTACTGACCGGGCGAATCCCACAACGACATCGATTAACGAACCAACTGGGCGGACTCGCAGGGAACTACGGAGTCGGACTTAATCAAAGCGAAATTCTCATTCCCGATGTGCTGAAGAAGTCGCCGATTCCATACAACACCGGATGTTTCGGGAAATGGAATATCGGATTCGCACCGGGATCACGACCGACTGAACGAGGTTTCGATGAGTTCCTCGGCCATGCTTCAGGGAACATCGATTACTATCACCACATCTACAACGGCAAGCACGATCTCTTCAAAGGGATTCAAGAATTCGATGCCGACGGTGAGTACGCAACCGACCTCTTCGCTGACGCTGCTATCGATTTCATCAAACGAAAGTCAAAAGCAGATGCCCCCTGGTTTTGTTATCTCCCCTTTAACTCTCCGCATTTCCCAAACAAGAAGAACAAACTGCCGGGACAAAAGTTTGAATGGCAAGCTCCTGATCGGGCGTTTGATCCTTATGAATTTGGGCCGGATGAAACAGACCCACAGAAACGCTATTACGCTGTCGTGACTTCTCTCGATGAAGCAATCGGCCGCGTACTCGACTCACTGGAAGCCGCAAAGGTCGAGAACCAAACGTTCGTTTTTTTCTTTTCCGACAACGGAGCGTTCCGCCTGAACCGCGAAGGGCTCGATGTCGGCATCAATTCGCCGCTGCGGGGTGGCGGCGTAACCTGTTGGGAAGGCGGGCTGCGCGTGGCAGCGATGGTTCGATGGCCCGGAAAAATTGAAGCCGGAACGATCATCGATGAGCCACTCTGGTCACCCGACCTCATGGTCGCTTGTGCCCAACTGGCAAACACGCACTTACCTGCCGATGTTGTGTACGATGGAAAGAACCCGTTACCCACTCTCACTCAACAAGCCAAGTCGCCTCACGAATCGTTCTATTTTCAGTACCAGAGACACGCTGCGTTGCGCAAGGGTGCATGGAAAATTGTTCGCGAAAAACCGACAAACCCCTGGAAGCTATTCAATCTCGAAAGCGATCTCGAAGAAAAAAACGATGCCGCCAAACAATCCCCTGAAATCCTTCGTCAGCTGGTCGATGAAAGAAACGACTGGGAAGACTCCTTTTAATGTCCGATCGGCACTCAAGAGAATCGTTTCGAATTTAAAATCACATTCGTCTCCTGCAGCACAATTTATCGCGGGAATGAACCGAGCTCAAAATTTAGAACTGATCCTAAAACTTGAAATTGCTCTCTCAAGCATTGAGAAAAGCAGTGATTCCAGAGGTTTTCGGACTGGTTCTAAAAAATCTGTACCATTCGGCTGGCTCAGGCAATCACATTTTTCGAATGAGTGACTCGGACTGGTGACCGGTCTCGGCCTCGTCTCGATCAACAATATTGCAGGCAAAATGCGTTCTACGCAGGCACAAGCGACGCGAAAGTGTTCTATAGATATGTCAAACCTTCGAGCCCCTGTATTCATTGGAACTGCGTTTATTCTTCTCGGAGCAACAGGGATGTACCTGTTGCTGGAATCACAAAACGGAACTTTTACCGGAAGGCTCAGCCACCCTCTGACAGCGCACGCTCCGATCTGGGGGATGACCTTCGCCGGGATGCTCGGGCTGGGGATTTGGCTGTTGTGGAATCGATCTCACGCACAAACCACTTGGCGCCCCACATACTCTGGACGACGTTTTCGAACGATCGTTCTCTACACACGCAGCGGATGCCCGTTGTGCGACGAAGCGGCAGAACTCCTCGGAGCGTATCGCCGCTGGCTGCCACCAACCACCGAAGTCGACATTGATCTCGATCACGATCTTCAAGAGCGACTCGGTGAAGAGATCCCTGTCATTCAGGTGGACGGCAAAACACGCTTCAAAGGCCGCATCAGCGAAGTCTTACTCCAACGCCTCATCGAAGGCACCCCACCATTGGCTTGATTCGTTCTCTCGAAGTATTTTTCATGTGAAATAGAGCATCTTTCGAATTGGTGTTCAGTGTCGATTTAGTCACCGGTGAGTCACTGGGGAAGGTAAACGACCGCCCAAGATGCAGCGATATGCCTCCAGAGCAATCGTGAATTTGCGATAAATGCGTTAAACATGCTCTGATGAACATTTGAAATGCCTGATATCCTCACTCTCTCGCCCTTATCGCTTAAAGGCAATCTCAGAGACTCAGCAACCGCAGTGTTATGAGCGTTGGTTCAGCACAATGTCTTTAAGATCGTTCTCCACATCGTTGACAGTCGATCCCGAAATGTCATACGAAGTGTTTTAAAATCAGTCAACGATCCCTAGAAATCCAGTCAGGCCCAGATGCTCTCTCGAACCATTTTTGCTGCTCTCGTTTTATTATCATGCGCGTCCCTGAATGCTCAAAACAGGCCGGCCGCCACTTCGTCTTACCAGATTGAAGAGGGAGTCCTCTATCGCACAGGGGATGACGTGACGGACGGAATGAAGAAGATGTGCCGGCTGGACATCTATACCCCCGTGGACGCAAAAAACTTTCCGACGGTCGTCTGGTTTCATGGAGGAGGACTCACCGGCGGAAAGAGGAAACTACCGGAGCAACTGAAATCGTCGGGAATCGCCGTTGTGACTGTGGATTACCGATTGAGTCCAAACGTCAAGGTGAATGATTGCATCGATGATGCTGCAGCTGCTGTCGCCTGGACATTTCGTAACATCGAAAAGTATGGCGGGAACCCCAAGAAAATTTTCGTAAGCGGGCACTCTGCTGGAGGATACTTAACGAGCATGCTCGGTCTCGATAAAAAATGGCTGAAGGCGTATCAGATTGACGCGGACAATATCACTGGGCTGATCCCGTTCAGCGGTCACACGATCACACACTTCACAGCCCGTGCGGAGCAGGGGATCGATGGCAAGCAACCGATCATTGACGAGATGGCACCGCTATTTCATATTCGCAAGGACGCTCCACCGCTCTTGCTGATTACCGGTGATCGTGATCTCGAACTTCTCGGCCGTTATGAAGAGAACGCTTACATGTGGAGAATGATGCAGGTGGTCGGCCATCCAGATACAGAACTCTTTGAGCTGGATGGATATAACCATGGCGGCATGGCTGGCCCGGCTTTCCCGCTGCTTCTGAAGTTTGTAAAAAAACATTCGAAGTGAGGTATCACGCGCAAGCGTCGTGTTGTCACGAGCGAGTGAGCAGCACGACGACTTCTGCGCAGATCGCTTCTTCTCTTCCGACAGGGCCCACCTTTTCTCCGGTTTTTGCCTTCACGTTGATGTTCTCCGAATCAACAGACAAGAGCTCCGCAATCTTTTCACTGATCGTTTTTTTATAAGCCGACAGTTTCGGTTTTTGTGCGAAGACGATGCAGTCGGCATTGCCAACTTCCCAGCCACTCGCCTGAACTTTCTGCATCACCTGGTTCAAGAGCTCTGCAGAGTCAGCTCCCTGAAACATCTCATCGGTATCGGGAAACCATTCTCCGATGTCTCCCCACCCCAACGCCCCGAGAACGGCATCGGTCAGTGCATGCAGGAGAACATCTCCATCGCTATGGGCCACCGGACCATGCGTATGCGGAATATCGACTCCTCCGATCACCAGCCGCTTGCCGTGTTCGAGTCGATGTGTGTCATGTCCTAAACCAACGCGAAGATTCATCCTGCTCTTTCAACCAACGTCACTCAACGTCACTGCAAATCGCCATACTGGCCTGACTGCTTTACTGGCCTGACTCCGGTTTGACTTGTGATGCCACATCTCAATCCAAAGTGCACGAGCGTTCGAACACTCACAATCAATTCGCTCCACACTCTTCAGAACAGCTATCAGGTTCATCCGTATAATCACTGAAGTTCACTCAGTGATCAACGCGTGCCTGCTGGCCGTTGAGCAAAGTTCAAAATTTAATGGCACTGGGCATCGACTTCTTGAATTTATTTTAAAATTTTTCTCTCGCCCTCTTGCCCGCCCAAAGAGCAAAGTAAGAATGAAGTGCGGCCAAACCACTGAACATGAGTTCCGTAACACTTACGCAACTGTCCCAGATTCGCAACACGTTAAACTTCACCAATACGGCGGAACTTGCCGAACGATTCATTTTGACCGCATTTCATTTTGTAACCTCGCGGTCCGCGACACTCCAGAATTGCATGCCTTACAAGAAAAGGGTCACCCGGCGCGGATCAAACTCTTTTCGCATACATTGAATTTAGACACAAATAGCCATTAAATAAAGACTTAAAACCAAATCACATTTCTCTGACTGACTTTTGGCACGGTCCGTGCATTAGATATCTCATGTCAGGCAAAGATTGATGTCAAGACCAATCAGCAGCCATGAAACGACAAATCTTGACAAAATTTCCAAGGATATGGAGAAAAAGATGTTAGTTCTTACTCGTAAAAAACACGAAACGATTCAAATTGGCGACTCGATTGTCATCAAGGTGATATCAACCGGGCGAGGCAAAGTGAAGATCGGAATTGACGCCCCGTCAACAACTCGAGTTCTTCGAGGCGAACTCGCGCAACTCATCGCAGATAACGAAACACGAATTCCTGAAACATTCGTTGCACCAGAAGCAACCGTTAAATCTTAAGCGCCAAAATCAACAATCCCATTTAATATCTCAAAAAACCTCATGCTATAGGAGCAAGTTCAAGATGAAAGCTTCACTTAACAACACGATCTCAAAACTGACCACACTCAACCTGGCTTTGTTTGTTCTTCTGATGAGTTCCCCAACTCAAGCAGATGAAACAATCACACAAAGCCCACAACCACAGTTCGCAACTGCTACCTCCTCCAACCACGACGTCTCTTCACCACTGACTTCACGAGTTCCTCATACTGTCTTCCCTACTGATCAGGGAATGCCGTTGGCCCGCGAGGATGTGGACCTCATCAAGACCGCGGTGGTTCCAGGTCGAGCGTTCGTTCCGTCAACGACGCCACGTGAAACTCACCCAACTTACACACCGATTACACCTCGATACCAACCAGCACCGCAGTACCAGCAACCAGCTCCGCAATACCAACAACCAACAACAATTCCTCAGTACAACCAGCCTGCTCCTCAATCACCGCAAACTCCTGCGGGAGGAGAAATTTTAGGCAACAACAAGCCTACTGATCCGCAGGTGAAAATTTCGTCACGCAACACTGATCCGAAAATGCTCGGATTCTTACGCACCACATCAATGCAAGAGTTGACCAGCTTGTACCACGAAGCGTCACGAATGATCGACGCCAAGCACGTGAACCCTCCTGCATACGAAACCCGTATGAAGGCTTCCTTAAACAACTTGATCCTCGCCTTAGATAATCCTGACTTCCAGAGAGCAAACAACTTGTCCTCGCAGTCAACTGCAATCCGTCAGGTTCAAGCTGAGTTATCACAAACAATGAACTCTCAACCTGCTCGAAACGCCACTGAGGCAGTCGGTTTAATGCAATGGTCGGCTGAACTGGTCAACCGACAACTGGGGGTTCGCCGAGAAGCTGTTGCTCTCGAATTCATGAATGGAACAATCGACGCACTCGATAAATACTCATCATTCATGCCTGAATCGACAGCCTTTGCTCCCGGAGCAGAATTGGAAAACCGTAAAACTGCGAGCCTTGAAGAGAACATCGTCGGCATCGGCGTTGAACTCGAAACCCATCCAATGGGAGCAATCCTGGTCGGTGTTGTGGAGAACAGCCCCGCCTCAGGCCTCGGACTTAAGAAAGGTGACTTGATCGTCGCAGTGAATGGCCAGTCAGTTCGAGGATTGGGACTGAACACAGTTGCCGGAAAGCTGGGTGGATCACTGGGAACCCAAATCACACTCGACATCGAACGCGACGGACAACGATACCGCGGACAGTTATCTCGCCAAAGAATCTACGTGAGTAGTGTCACTGGAACTGAAATGTTGGACAACATCAAAAAGGTTGGTTACGTCCGACTCAAACAGTTCTCTGAGTCATCACGAAAAGATTTGGAAGCAGCGATGTGGTCTCTTCACAACCAGGGAATGAAATCACTCGTCCTCGACTTGCGAGGAAACCCCGGCGGATTACTGGATCAGGCCATCGAAGTTTCAGACCTGTTCCTTCCTTGCGGAACAATCGTTTCCACAAAAGGAAGAAACTACTCGGACAACACTTCCGAAACTGCAACACGAGAAAAAACATGGAGCATCCCGTTGGTTGTTCTTGTGGATGATGGATCGGCAAGCGCCAGTGAAATCTTCGCAGCTGCGATTCAGGAGAATGAACGAGGCGTTGTCGTCGGTCGACACTCATACGGAAAAGGAACTGTGCAAACACACTTCCCACTCCAGACAGTTTCAGGACTGTTAAAACTGACCACTGCCAAGTTCTACTCTCCAGCAGGACGCGAAATGGCTGGTTCAGGAGTGACTCCAGACCTCCTCGTTCGAGCAACTGAAAAGAACAGCAACAGCACTGATTACGATGCCGACATCGAAGCAGCCATTTCGGTTGTTGACCAAGGAATCCCAAGCCGGCTTGCACAACAGGCTGCAAACTGCAATCAACCGAAGTACCAGACTCCTGGTCAGGCGAACAACAGTTTCAACAACTTCACTCAACAACTCCAGATGAACATGTCTGGTCGATAGGAAATGCTGACTCTGATTTGAACGCGTGATCGACCCGCCCCGCTTCAACAATTGTTGAAGCGGGGTTTTTTCATTTTCCGGCAGGACGCCGTTCCACTGAGGTGCGAATGACCCTGCGAAACCCGTCGTTTGTAGCGAGTTCCAAAGCCTGAATTCCATAGAGAACCATGACTGAAACTGCGTCTGCCAAGCCTCTAAAACATCCTCAAAATTGAACTTGACCCGCTAAATGGATGCGTGTAGACGAAAAAGAGAGTTGCCTTTTGATTCTCAAGCCCTGAACTTCAAGTGGCCAACTCTTCAATTTCAATCCATTATTCACCGATGCGGGTTCTCGGGCGGAGACGATACGCCCACCAAGGAGAGACGATGATACTTCGATACTGTAGCTTTCTTGCACTCATGTCGTGTTGCCTTTTGGGGTGCACTGCCGCCAAAACCTCTAACACAGCAAGGACTTCCACCGAACAGCTACTCATCGCCAACGCGGTGGATCAATCACTGGACAAGATTGACTTCACTCCGTTTCACGGCCACACAGTCTTCCTGAACGAGAAGTACATTGAATGTACCGACAAGCCCTACGTGGTTGCATCGGTGCGGCATCGCATCTTGAAAGCGGGTGGCTTACTGGTCGATTCTGCCGATAAAAGTGCCGTCACCGTCGAAATTCGAAGTGGAGCCGTCGGGACATTTTCGTCCGATTCTTTCCTCGGACTTCCTGAAGTTGTCCTGCCCGGTGTCGTAACACTTCCGGAAATTCGTATCGCTGAAAAGAAGAGCCAGCTTGGTACTGCTAAGCTGGGGATTGTCGCTTTCGAAACAAAGTCAGGCCGCGCACTCGGAGAAGGTGGAATGAGCCTAGCTCAGTCTCAAGACAATAACTGGTACCTCGCTGGAACTGGCCCATTCCGAAGCGGCGAGCTGAAAGAAGAAATTGGAAATGGAACGACCGGAGCTGCTGCACTGAAATACAGCAAGGTTCCTCACGTGGTGAGCTTCTCACCGCCGAATCAACTCAACGAACAAATCGCTCTCGATGCTGCTCCAATCCCAAAAATCGACCCCGCCTCCTCAGAGAAAGAGAACGACAGCCCAGACTGGGTCAAGCCAGCAAACTAGAGCATTTCCAATGCTTCTCTTGTCCGCGAAGTACGTTTTCACAAGTCCATACGCTGATACCACGAGACAGCACTGTTAAGACAAATGTTAGATTAGCTATCGAGCAATTTTTGAAATGGTCTTCAGTTTCGATTTAGCCCCCGGTGAGTCACCAGGAGAGGGAAACCACACCCAAAGTGGATGATTCAAGCAAACAAGGCGATCGACGCGATGTGCGTCGATCGCCTTGTTGATTGATAGATAACAAACGTCGCGCGACCGTTTCGTACGATCGTTTCGTGTTAGCGTGCGACTCCGATTGTGCGAATCTCTCGCATCACGACAACTTTCACTTCGCCTGGATAAGTCATCGTTTCTTCGACTGCCTGAGCGATGTCGCGAGCCATCTTCGCAGCTTCACGGTCTTTGACCCTTTTCGGATCGACAATCACACGGACTTCACGGCCCGCCTGAATTGCGTACACTTCGTTGACGCCGGGGAAACCGCAGGCAATTGCTTCGAGTTCTTCCAGTCGTTTGATGTACTTCTCCAAAGTTTCACGACGAGAGCCTGGACGTGAAGCAGAGCAGGCATCGGCGGCTGCCGTCAGCACAGTATAAATGTACTCTGGTCGGATATCATCATGATGACCAGCCGCAGCGTGGACAACTTCTTCCCCTTCACCGTAACGCTTGAGGAAGTCAGCACCGATGGCGGGGTGTCCCCCTTCCATTTCATGGTCTGCTGCTTTTCCGATATCGTGACAGAACCCACAACGTCGGGCAATGTCTGCATCGAGTCCAAGTTGCTCAGCCATCATTGCAGTTAAGTGAGCCACTTCGATGGAGTGTTGCAACACGTTCTGGCTGTAACTGACACGGAAGTTCAAGCGTCCCATCAGATAGATGAGTTTTTCATGCAAGTTTGGAACGCCTGCTTCATCGGCAGCACGATGCCCCAGATCCATGATCCGCTCATCCATCTCCGTTTTCGTTTCGGTTACAACTTCTTCAATCCGGGCTGGGTGAATCCGACCATCCTGAATCAGCTTGTTGAGCGAAATTTTGGCGATCTCTCGACGAACGGTGTCGAAAGCTGAAACGACAACCACACCGGGCGTATCATCGACAATCACATCGACGCCGGTCTCTTTCTCGAAGGCTCGAATGTTACGACCTTCGCGGCCAATGATCCGGCCTTTCATTTCATCACTAGGGATGTCGATCGTCGAGACAGTTGTTTCTGAAGTGTGATCAGAAGCGAACCGTTGAATTGCCATACCGATAATTTCACGAGCCAGCTTTTCGGAATCCTGCTTCAACTGTTGCTGATGCTTGAGAATTAAACTTCCGGTTTCGCTTTTCAACTGCTTATCGAGACGCATGAGCAAACGCTCAGTCGCATCTTCTTTGGACAATCCACTGATCGTATAAAGCTTCTCCTGCTCCTCTTCGATAATCTTATCGAGGTCAGATTCTTTCTTCTCAATTAGCTTGCTGCGGTCAGCAATTCGGTTTTGAGTTTGCTCAACCATTCGCTCCCGCTTCTTCAGATTCTCCTCATGATCAGCCAGCGAGTTCTCTTTTTTATCGAGGACACGTTCTTGCTGACGGAGTTTGTCTCGGTGGAGATCGAGTTCTTTATCGAGCTCTTCGCGGCGTTTGAGAAACTCTTCTTTCGCTTCGAGTTCTTGAGTGCGACGCATGTTCTCAGCTTCGCGCTCTGCGTCTTTAAGAAGTTCATCGCGATTGCGATAGGCGCTTCCCATGCGCATGCGGTCAAGAAAAAAGCCGATTGCAACTCCGACCACAAGTGCAATCCCAGCAGCGACATAAGGGGGCATAGCTGCATCCTTGTTTGGATACGTCTCCCCAAGACCTGAACCCAGATCGCAGAATCCTTGAAATCAAGCAAATTCGTGAAATCAAGCTGCGCCGTTTGAATCGTTCAGAAGGCCATTGATTTGCAATAAGTTGATTTGCAACGAGTTGTCAGGAGGTACTAAAGCTGGGTGATAACCCAATTTCTACGACGGAACGACGTTCATCAAGACGCTGAAGAATCGATCCGCACAAGGAAAGACGCACGACTGAAACCCCAAAATCGACACCCCATACTGCCCGATTCTCAAAAACACTTTGAGAGAAGCAGGTATGATGGTCGTTCAGAATTTCAGGCAGCTCTTCGGATTCGTCAGTTTGACGATTCCAAGCCTGATTCCAGGCGAGTCTTTTCACCCACAGAATCAGGAGAGCCAGCGAAGCAATCGTGCACCGCATAAAACACCAATAAGACAACATTGAAAGTTTGAAATGAGGAATCAATCCCCGACTCAATAAAACGTTCGCCGGAATGAAATGGATAATGAATATTAAGAATAAAAGGCGAATGCTCGACTGAGCACAACTATCTGAAATGGAATGGCTTCCGTAACGAAATCAGTTTCGTAGGGCCAATTTGTGGCTTGGAAATGACGTCGAATAAAATACGGACATCGTTTGAAGCGACACGTCATCACTTCAATGTGATAAAGATATTACCAGAATGTGAATTTGCTGCAATCTTCACGAGGCGAATTCGACTGACCTGCCGTACACTTTCCAAGTCCTCAAGGGGCATCGAGAGCCTCAGTTAGGACGAATTGTTCTCCTGCTGTCGATGAAAAGTCAAACTTGCGAATTGCCCGGCCCCTCAGAGCGTGATACGATTTCCATCAGGAGTTTTTGAACCAGTTCAGGATCGACACCAAATTCTTGTATGGATATTCGCCAATCACCACTGATTCTCGGTTTCTCGTTAGGTCGATATTTCGGCGTAACGGTCAGGATGAGTGTATGGTTCCTCGTATTGATTCTGATTCTCTGCCTGCGGCTCCCGATCGTGATTGGGCTGTGGGCGTCTGCAATTCTGTTTATCAGCATCCTGATTCACGAATTCGCTCACGTCTTTGGAGCCAGGGCGACCGGTGGCGAAGGAGATGAAATCCTGATGTGGCCCTTGGGCGGTTTAGCGTTTGTTTCGCCGGGTCCAAATTTTCGATCTGAATTCTGGACAACCGCAGCTGGCCCAATTTCCAACGCCCTGATTTGCCTGATCTGCTTGCCAGCTGTCCTCTCTGCTGGAGTTTTTTGGGATTCTCTGCATCCAATTGTTCTGCCGCATCTCGACTTCTCACTTTCAAACTTCACAACGGCGATCAACAGTGTCTTTGTTTTGATGTTCTCACTGAACTTCAAACTGCTCGTTTTAAACCTGTTGCCGATCCACCCACTTGATGGGGGACAAATCGCATTTTCGATTTCCAAGTTGTATTGGGACCGCGGAACGGCTCGCATTGGAACCCTTTATGCGAGCATGGCAATTTGCCTGATCCTGGCAATCTCAGGAACGTTTATGGAATCGACAGAAATCGTGTTCATCGGATTTCTGTTAATGACATTCGGTCTTCAGGCTCACATGAATGCCGTGTTCGCACAGCAATTTGGCGAGCTGGGTTTTGAGTATGGAATGTCGAGCGAAGACGAATACGGACTGTTCGAAGAAGAGCGCGAACCGCAACTCAGCATGGTGGAACGCTGGCGTCAGCGACGAGAAGAAAAACGCCGCATCAAAGAAGCACAGACCCGAGCTGAGACTTCACAGAAGGTGGACGCCCTGCTGGAGAAGATCAACACCGCAGGAATGGACTCCCTCTCCGAAGCGGAGAAAAAATTCCTGCAACAAGCCAGCACTCGCTACAAAACACAGAAAGACTGACGGCGCCTCGCCTCTTCTTTTGTCATCGCGAGGTTCCACGGAGTCCGACGCGGTGGTTCATGTAGTGCCGGAGCACAGCATCGAGAGGCTCGCTGGTGCGGATCGTTTGATAATCGATCATATTTCGTGAACAGCGCCGACGGATTTCATCGAGAAACGAATCCATCGCTGCCCGATATCCATCTCGAAGCGACTTCGGATCGCACGTCAACTCACCGGCATCTTCGAGGCCTTCAAAACGTGTCGTTCCGGAATATTCGAAGTCGAGTTCCTGATCATCAAGGATGTGAAAGAGCAGAACTTCGTGCCCACGTTTTTTG
This sequence comes from Thalassoglobus polymorphus, assembly GCF_007744255.1. GTDB lineage: Bacteria > Planctomycetota > Planctomycetia > Planctomycetales > Planctomycetaceae > Thalassoglobus > Thalassoglobus polymorphus. The sequence continues at coordinate 5,144,132 of NZ_CP036267.1, forward strand.
AGCATTCGCAGCCCCTTGAAGAGATCTTCAACAGGCACAAACAGGTCGGAGATCACGACGACCATTCCGCGTTCGTTTTTCTCATCAGCAACAGTACGGAGCAGCTTGTACATGCTGGTTTTCTTAGCAGCATGTTCTTCCGCCAGAACAGACAAAATAGTTCCGAGGTGATTGTGCCGACTTCGTGAGGGGGCCCGAAGCCGGATCTCTTCATCGAAGACGGAAAGGCTGACCGCATCCTGCTGACGCAGCAACAGATATGTCAGACAGGCTGCGATGGAGCACGAGTAATCATATTTTGTGAGTTCGCCCGATCCAAACTGCATCGACTCGCTGGCATCGACCAGGAGAGTCGTGCGGAGGTTCGTCTCCTCCTCGAACTGCTTAATGTAATACTTGTCCGTCTTCGACCAGACTTTCCAGTCGACGTGCCGAATATCGTCGCCGGGTGCGTATTCACGGTGCTGAACAAATTCAATCGACTGACCGAAGTACGGGCTGCGATGTTGACCGGAAAGAAATCCTTCCACGATTTTCCGCGCCTGAACCTCAAGACGAGAGATTCGGGAGATGGCATCTGATGGCAGGATTTGATCGGGAGACTTTGGCACGTTGAAGTCGGGATTAAGATTAGGAAATAACCTGTTCGCTTTCACTCAACGCTCACTTCACAGCGAGCGAGATCGAACACTGTGAGCGAGATCGGAATTAACTCGCGGTTGCCGGTGGAGCAAACATTTTCTTCAAACGAGGATCGGAAGTCAGTTCGCCGTCTTTGTCGGGAGTTTCCTTCACGAGTCGTTCAATAACGTCGTCGGTCGTGATCCCTTCACTCTCTGCTGAGAAGTTCGTCACGATGCGGTGACGCAGAATCGGCCCGGCGAGAGCCGCGATATCTTCAGTGGAAACGTTCGTACGACCGTTGAGCAACGCCCGCGCTTTGGAACCGAGCAGAAGATATTGAACCGCTCTTGGTCCGGCTCCCCAGCTGATCCATTCGTTCACAAAATCGGGAACCCCTTCCTGACCAATACGTGTTTGCCGCACCAGAGCCAACGCATAGTCGACTTGATGATCGCTAACGGGAACGTCTCGAACAATCGACTGCAGTTCCAGAATCTCTTCGCCAGTCAGAACGGGTGTGATCTCGGATTTCACATTCCCGGTTGTCGCTTTGGCGATCAGTTTTTCCTCGTCGAAGCTCGGATAGTCAACGAATACCTTGAACATGAATCGGTCTTGTTGTGCTTCCGGAAGCTGGTACGTCCCTTCCTGCTCAATCGGGTTCTGCGTTGCCAAGACGAAGAAAGGAGCGTTCAGCTTATGCCGGGTCTGCCCGACAGTCACTTGATGCTCCTGCATCGCTTCCAGAAGCGCAGCCTGCGTTTTTGGTGGCGTTCGGTTGATCTCATCTGCCAAGACGACGTTGTGGAAAATCGGCCCCTGGATAAATCGGAATTCCCGTTCGCCGGTTTCCTGATTAACCGAGAGCACATCAGTCCCGGTGATGTCAGCAGGCATCAGATCGGGCGTGAACTGGATTCTTGAAAAGCTCATCGACAAACATTGTGCCAGCGAGTTAATCATCAATGTCTTCGCCAGCCCAGGAACTCCTTCCAGCAGACAATGACCGCGGCTGAACAAAGCAATCAGCAATTGGTCAATAACGTCTTCCTGCCCCACGATGATTTTAGACATCTGCTCGCGAATATCGCTGTAGGCTTTACTGAGTTTTGTAATTGCGCCGCTGTTCTCAGCCGTCATTTTCATTCCTTGGTTGTACAGTCCTGGCTTTGGGACTCAAATCCTTAGCGTCATATCCTATCCAGCTCACCCATCTGAAGGAAAGGTTAGCAGGGTACTTCGTGTGACCGACTCACTAAAACGGCCGCTTATCGGGTTCAGGAACGGCTTGATTTCTTGAGGCAAGAGACTTGAAACAGAGCCTCAAATTCGCGAACCTTTGGATCTTCAGAAAGAAGAAACAACCCAAATCCTGATCCACGGAGCATTTCCCAGAAAGATGGGAAGAGTGGAAAACAGATTTGCGCTCCTTAAGACATCTGCTGGAAATACTGATGGACGTTCTCCAATCAATCTGGAATGTTGTCATTGCCCTCGGTCAATTAGTGGTCGATTTGGTGCAATTTGTCTCTCCATGGGTCCCTCTTCTCGCCTGGATCGCCTTCTGGTTGTGTGCGGTCAACTGGCGACAACTGTATCCCATCCTGGAAAAAGGGGGGATCATCGGTGTGATCCTCACGGCATTGATGGCGGTTCTCATCTGGAGCGTGATCTCTGTCCCAGAGGGGGGATACCACTACCTGTACGGTCTCAAAGTGAGCAATGCCCCTGGTAAAGCCATCTATGTCACCAGCTTGGTTGTGATCGCATTTCTCTGCGGAACAGTTCAGTTGTCAGGTGCTTGCGACCGATTTTGTTGCTTCAAAGATCCTGAACCGCAAGAGGACTCACACTAGAGCGTTTCGACGCATGTCCTGCTCGGGGCGTGTTGTGCCAGGGATGATGATTTTCAAGACTTCCCCGGCTGCTCGCCACAAGACAGAACGTGAAAACCAAAAGCGGATTCCTGTCCCATCGTAGCCCGGGACCATTGTCCCGGAGAGTCAACAGGCACCCACAACCAGCGCATTTCGCAAGCAGGTACAGAGAACGGGCGACAGAATGTTCTTTTCTGATTGCTCGACTGAAACGACGCCGAACATGTCACGAAAACGATATCCCTTCAACTAATCTGACTCGTCTATGCCGAATCCGAATGCTTCTCAATCGGCAAAGTCGTCATCGCGAAGGTGGCTTTCGGTCGCAACTGCTGCGGTTCTTTTCTCCATCATCTGGTTGATGCCAACTCCAACCGGAATGCCAATCGAAGCTCAACGACTGGCCGCCATCACCATTTTCATGGCAGTTTTCTGGCTGGCTCAACCAGTCTCAATCGCCGTCACGAGCTTAATTCCGATTGCAGCTTACCCGCTCTTTGGGATTCTCTCCGCCAAAGATGTCAGCCTGCCGTACGCAAACCACAACGTCTTTTTGTATCTGGGCGGATTCGCGATTGCCCTCGCCATCGAACAATGCGGACTTCACAAACGAATCGCGCTGCACATTATCAGCAGAGTCGGAAGCAGCCCTCGCCGGATCGTGTTCGGATTCATGCTCGCATCTGCTTCACTCTCGATGTGGATCAGCAACACTGCGACAACCATGATGATGCTCCCGATCGCCTTGGCGCTCTTATCAACCTTGCGCGAAGCAGTGCTGCTCTCGAACCACGATGGTTCTTCAGATGCCATTGACGAGTTGACGATTCCAGTCCTCTTGGGAATTGCCTATGCCTCTAGTATTGGGGGGCTTTCAACCTTCGTTGGCACACCGACAAACGTCAGTTTCCTCGGCTTCTGGGACAAAACGTTTGTCCCCTTAGGCTTTGAAAGCCTCTCAATGGTCGAATGGATGGCTTCTTTCCTTCCCCTCAGCATCCTCATGCTTATAGCAACGGGTGCTGTCATGACGACCGGAATTAAGCCACTCCCTAATGCGGAGCGATTGAGCAAAGTTTTCTTCCGAGATCAATTACGAAACCTTGGCCCAGCCTCCGGAACGGAAAAACGTGTCTTTGTAATTTTCACCTGCACAGCATTGCTGTGGATGTTACGAAAACCCTTGAAGCTTGAATCAGTGCAAATCCTTCCCGACTGGCCCAGCTTTGTCATTTGGGTGGGAGCACAATTTCACGCAGATCTCAATTTTCTACGGACGATGATTCAGGATTCAACAGTGGCGATTGCGATGGCATCGTTGCTGTTCCTGATCCCCGGAGAACCTGACGAGAGTGGAAATCGCTCACCTGTCCTCACTTGGGAGATCGCAGAAAAGTCGCTTCCATGGGGAATGATTCTGCTCATCGGTAGCGGATTCGCTATGGCGGCAGGTTTTCAGTCGACCGGTCTTTCCGACTGGCTAGGAAAGGCATTCTCTGAGTTTTTCACAGGTCAGCCGACAATTGTCCTGATCTTTGGAGTTTGCGTGATGGTCACATTCCTCACCGAATTTACAACCAATGTCGCCACAGTCAACACACTTCTACCAACACTCGCAGCCATGGCAGCTCAGTTGGAAATCGACCCTCGTCTGCTTTTGATCCCTGCAACAGTTTCGGCCAGCTGTGCATTCATGCTGCCAATTGCAACACCTCCTAACGCCATCATCTTTGGCTCGAACCTTGTGCCAATCAAATCCATGATTCGCTACGGAATCACCCTCAACATTATTGGCTCAATTTTGGTCACCGCGATCACACTGCTTGTCGCCCGAACAGTGATGGATTTTTAGAGAGCATTTTCAATACTCGTCGTACCAGTGAAGATTGCTTTCATGATCTCATGAGACTGCTCGCCATGGGGCAGACCGTCATTTCTCCATTCGCGTAATAAAACACGAAGGCGATCGACTTCTTTCCCACTCAACCAAAAAACTCCACATCGCCTGGAACGAATCGTTCCTGACGAGTGGAGTTTTTGAATCTATTTGAGAGCGTTGTCAATCACCGCCCTCTCTTCCGAGAGTGCTTTTCATGAGGGAAATCGCCCACATTCACGAAGCAGAACGCCGCCATTAGTTTCAAGAAAGCTCTTAAAAGAGGCCGAGTTATGCAACTCGTGAGATCGCCTTGTAGTTGCGATTTCCAACCAGCTTATCGCGGTAACCATTTACCGACTGTTCGTGGAGACGTTGAAGACCTTCTGAAAGAAGAGGCATCGCAACGCACAGGGCTTTACGAATTTCTTTCGTTTGCAGCGAGCATTCCCCCGACGCGAAGTCTTGAGGAACTTCGGTGAGTGTCGTCTCTTTTTTGATTGCCAGCCAGGGAAGTTCAAACAGGTCCGAGAGTCGTTGAGTGAAGTTCAGCGGGCTGACACGTTCTGCTCCTGCGACATGGTATGTCCCAGACAGATTCTCCAGACAGGCACGCTCAATTATGGCTGTCAGATCCGTGATCAAAATTGGAGTCGCGTGACGGATCGAATCCTGTTCAACGACTCGTCGCATCTCGACTTCTGCAAGAAGATTTTCGATCCAACCGTTCCGAGAAGGATCGGCAGACCACCCATAGGCATTTGTTCTCATGATCAGTGCGTGCGGTGAGGCAAGTCGAACAGCTTCTTCCGCTGCTCGAATCGTCACAGCTTCAACGCTTTGGCAATGCCCCAGACTTTGCTCGTCGTGGAACATCCATGGCCCTGTAAAGAGGCTGTCCGAAGAAATCATCAGGAATCGAACGTTGGCCTTCGTACTGGCGTTGGCCCATTCTCCGGCGTTCTCAACGATGGTCTCGTTGATCAGACCTTTTGTCGTCGGATCCCATGATGAGCGGGACTCGGGTCCACAATAAATCACCCAGTCCGGAGCAGCATTTTCGATGGCAGCACACGGGGAATCAGTGGGATCGAGAGCATCGCAATTGACGACATCGAATTTTTCTTCGGGATGCCAAGTCGTTACGTGGTATTTCTCAGCCAGAGAAAGTGCCAAATTTGCTCCTGCGACCGTATCCACTCCGACGATGAGAAATTTATCCACGCTGTGCCTCCATGCGTTGCGCGTTGCCTTGTATCTGCCTGAACCGCCCATTCCCTGAGCGAGATCCGAGTATAGGCGGATCATGTTTCTTCATCCAAGATCAATCGGCAAGATTTACCATTCGACAATTTGTCCTTGTAGAACTTGCAAATCAGCCGGGCAAATTCGGGCCGCTTCAAGCAACGAATGCAGCGTAATAGAACCACAATCCAGTCACCGAGGTCATCACGATATCAATGACGGAAAGCCACCCGAGAGTCGAGTGAAGCTTGCTGTGCACACCTGGCTGCGGAGGATTGGGGAATTTCCGCAGGGCATAAACCAAAGTGATGACCCAAAGAAAAGGGGTCGTGATTGCAAAGATCAGATGAAACCTCAGAATCCGCTGGACAGAGAGATAGGCTGCGCCAGTCAACCGTGGTTCGTCTGGATTCTTATTGACAATGTTTTCCCAGCCACCATGGACAAGTTGTGTATCGATCTCAAAAGCAGCGACAGCGACAAGAAGCACAACTCCCAAAACGATCTGAAGATTCCGGTGGAGCGTGAAATTCTTCTGAACTTTGACAACATATAAGCTGTACAGCAGGATCGGCACGATAAGCACGAGAGCACTTACCACAAAGTCCAACATGAAGGACGCATCAAAACCCAGGAATCCATTTTTCATAGTGCGAGAATTATAGATGTTCCCGGACAAGAAGCCCCCTCAGATCAATTGTTTTGCAGAATGTGGGAATGGCTTTCTTTTCCGATTGTAACGGTCGCACCTCTTGGCAGGCTGATCGTCGAGACTTCTGACGAGTTCATCCGATACTCGTCAGCATGGATATCGCAGAACTGGAACAACTTGTCGATCAGCCTCTCTGGATGAAAGTCCTGGAGACTTACAACGAATTGATCATCCAAGCAGGGCAAGAACGCCTGGAAGATGAGCAAGGAACTCGCTGGGTCGGTCGAATCACTTCTCTCGATGAAACTGATGCCGACGAACTCTCCTGGATCCATGGTCAACTCATCGCTTATGGGTGGTTGACGTTTCAGCTGGAAGGGCGCGAAGAAGGGCTCTTATACCGCATTACTTCTGCTGGAAAGAAGGCTTCCGAACAGGCAAAAAAACTGGCGGAACAGCAAGAAAAGGTAGCTGCCTGAATTGCAAGTGCCCTTTCATTTTCCGAACAATGCGTTGTGACCGGAGAAATGAGACGAGAGCTATTTTGAAAAAAATTACGTGAACAGTCTCGCAAACACGAGAAACACGAAAGTGCTCAATCAGTTATCCGCTGTTGCGGACTTTATCGAGGAGCGGAGCCATCACAGGTTCCGGTACGAACTTCCTGAGTTGCTCAGCACTTTTGCCTTGTCCCATAAACGCAATTTGTTTGATCAACGTACTTGAAATATGCGAGTACGACTCTGCTGCCATGAGAAAGACAGTCTCTAAATCGGGTGCAATCGTGTGATTCGCCAAAGCCATGGTGAATTCCGTATCAATATCTGAGACGGTCCGCACCCCTCTGACCATAACGTTTGCTCCGACCGATCGTGCAAAATCGACGGTCAACCCGGTGAAGCATTTGACGGTCACGTTGCTCGTTTCGCGGAAGATTTCCTGCATCAACTCTTGACGTTCCTCAGGTGCGAAAAGCGGTTGCTTATCGGGATTGATCCCGATACCGATCACCATTTCGTCGAAGAGTGCTGCTCCTCGGATCGCAATATCTTCGTGCCCCAGTGTGACTGGATCAAATGTTCCGGCGTAAACAGCAATTCGTTTCATGCTTGGATTCAAACGTTGAAATACTCAGTGAACTCGATCGGCACAGCTTTCTCAATCACCGACCAAGAAGCGAAACCAGAAAATCTCTGGCGGAAAGCAGTTTACGCGAGGATGATCCAGCATTGCCAGTCGAAAGGGAATCTCCCGGGCCACCGAGACGGCGACGCCCCCACTACTGTTCGTCGAACCATAAAAAAAGCAGCACACAATAAAGTGTGCTGCTTCGACATGTCACTGAGAATCAACGGCTGTTACAGACGGTTTTGCATTCCGATGAACAGAATCGCGAGTTTAGAGATTCCCTGAATCTGTTCCATCGGGATATCTGTTCGGCAACGAATTGCGTCTTCTTCAATGGCGATTCCCAAGCCAATGAAAGAGGGAGTGAGATTCAGATTATCGACCATCTGTGCATCCACTGGAAGTGGGAACTCATCCATCTCAGATGCTGCTTTCAGCCCGGCTGCGACTCCTCCGGGAAGATCGAGCAAACCAATGAAATTGGCTTCCTTCATCAGGATCTCGCGAGGTTTTTCAATCTGTGTGTTGCTCGAACTACTCAACCCGGCAACAGCACTCTTGGTCGCTTCCGGTCCTCCTCCCATTACAGTCAAGTATCGATCTTCCATGTAGATCACACGGGACTGCATGCCATTTGACCCAAACAGCACTTTCTGCATTCTTGACTGCATTTCAGCTTGTGGCGAGTCTTCATCGAACTCCTGCTTGATCGTCACAACGTCCGCTTTGTAATCACCGTAGGTTTCTGCATCTTCTGCAATTTCACTGGTTTGAGTCATCCCCGGCATCTTCAGCTCTTTCATCGCTCCGATGCTGTTCCGCATGTAGGACTTGAATTTGTCCATTGGCTTCACATCCGCAATCCCCGCGACCTGAAATAGACCGTCTGCTGAGTTTCCAATTGCGATGCTTCCGACCATGACGCCGAATTCAACTTCATCGAGATCAGAAAAAACTTTTTGCAGGTTCTCACGAACGTCAGCGTCCTGAGACATGCCTGCAGTCAAATCCATGCTCCATTTGATCGATTCTTCCAACCCACCGCTCAGCCCGTAATAGGCAACTGCATCTTTCGGAAGTTTCACAAGGTCAGCCATTCCAGCAGTGGGGTGAGCTGTCAAAAGCTTGGCGGTTTTGCTCGCTTTGGTGAATTCTGTGTACTCTTCAATCCGAACTCCCTTTGCTCCCAGAGAGACTGCAATGGTCAAAGACTTCGAATCTCGCACGCTTTGAAAGAGATGCTCCGCCAGAGTCCCGTACAATTCGATGATCGGACCAATGTTGATTCCGGAATCTTGAGGCATGGCAAATCGAATTTGGTTCAGGCCTTCCAACACCTGATCGTAAGCCGTACTCAACTCATCGCGATAACTGTTGACGAGGTGCTTCGAGTTGACGTGAAGCGAAATTTCCCCCATGTCAAAAGCAGCTTTCGTTTTCTCACTCATCTCTTTTGCCAACGAATTGGCAGCCTCGGGAACATCTGGCACAGTCCCTTTATCTGTGTAGAGGACATATTTTCCGTGGACCGATGAATCGAAGCCATCTCCGAGTGCACTGACAAAATCATCCGCTTCAACTGTTGGGATCGCGAAGACAACTGACGGCTCATCCTGACCGTTTGTGAAAATTCCGACATGCCAGTCTCGCGACTGATCCGCCCCTGTGAGCGTGGGGTTTGAGATCGCTTTCCCCAAGTTTTCAAGGATTGCCCCCCGTGCAATTTCCCCAAAGCCTGGCTGTGCGCCATTTACTAAGGCAACGATGTTTTCCGTCGTTTTATCTGGCTCGGCGAGACGAAGGACAACGTCGACATCTTTATGGAAGAGTTCCAGTGGGGAATCCTGAGCGACAGCTGTTACCGCCAGACTCAAACTCAAACTTACAGTAAAGAAGATCCTCTTGAACATAGTCGCTAGCTTCGGGTTTGGGTGCTTCAGTCTGAAGATGAGATTCCAGACTTGAGTGATGAGGTGATTTTGCTGAACTGCTCATTCCTGAACTGCTCATTTTTGATGAGTGCAACAACAGAAACTTTTGTCTGCCCCTCATTCTGATGAGAGATGTCTATCCAACTCAAGTGAGCAGACCAGTTGGCTTCACAAGTGATTCAGGTAATTAACGGAACTCTTTCATAAAAAGAGGGACCAAAAGCGAGTGGAACACTCAGTTGTTGTCTCTTTCTGCCCCGAACTTGTCAACACTTTTCAACAGCCTTGAAGAGAGGAATTCAAAGGCTCGCCAAATCCAAATTGAACCAACAATCTCGATTCCTCTCCTGTTTTGCATCAAAAACTGATGTGATACTTCCCTTGCGATACGAACAATGCGTAGCAAAGGATTAGAGATTTTTGGCGAAATGCAAAATTTGCAAGAGTTTTATTGCTTTTCCATTTTGCCCATTTTAACATTGAAGTAATCCTCTATGTTCACAAAATTACGTTTCAAAAAAGGCACACACCCATGTATCGTTTTTCCTCCCTGGCAGCCAGCTGCCTGGTGTTTGCGCTGTTTCTCTCGGTAGAGACTCAGGAAGTTGATGCCGGCGGATGGTGTTTTTCCTCAAGCGCTCGATACTCTTCTGGGTATTTCCATGATTATTACAATTATGGAGCGCGATATTCACATCGTCCGTACGGAAGTTACTACGGATACCGTGGAGTGACTCCATACACTGGGTACAGCTACAACTATCGCAGCTACTACGGTGGCTGGTCTGATTACCGTCCTTACGCCTACCAACAATCGTTCTACACAAATCCTATTTCAGTTCAGTACGTCGGTTACGCCCCTGCTTATGCCGGAACTGGATGCAGCACTTGTGGAACATCGGGACCAGTCGTCACAGACAGCTGCTCCACTTGTGCCCCAACTGCTTGTGCTCCAACTTGTTGCTCCACAACCGTCGCCTATCAGCCGGGCTGCTTTTCGCACAAAACTCACAAAGCCTGTGGCGTTCGAAGCTGCGGTCTTCTTGGACCACTTTGCCCGTTCAAACGGCATAGCTGTGGCTTCGGAACTTGTGGCTCATACGGATATGGCAGATACTACGGCTGGTAATCTTTGCGATTGGTAATTTTCGCTGAGACTCGATAACCTTCGAGTTCAATAGACAACCTGAGGCTGTGATGTCGTGGAGTACCCTCCAGCATCACAGCCTTTTTTATTTTGAGTCGGTGCTTCATCGGCTTCCTCCAGCAATCTCCACGAACGATTTGTTATGTCGAACCAAGAAACATCTCACGTCCCTGTGAACCTGGGAGATCGAAGCTACGAGATCCTGATTGGACAAGGTTTACTGAAGCAGACAGCCGAGATCATTCATCCCTGGTTGGTTGCGAAAGCTGGAGAGAGAGAGCACCCATCAGCTTTTCTGGTCACCGATCAGAACGTCACCAGCTACGCCGAGGCTGTCTCGCAGAGCCTGGAATCACAAGGATGGAGAACGACCACGTTCACGATGGAGCCGGGAGAGACCTCGAAAAGTATAGAGGTCATTTCCAAAGCTTGGGACTCCCTTGTGGAGTTTCGAGCAGATCGGCGGACCGTTGTGATCGCCATTGGAGGTGGTGTCGTTGGTGATTCAGCAGGGTTCATGGCAGCCACGTTCAATCGAGGATTACCCTTTGTTCAAATCCCCACGACTCTCCTCGCAGATGTAGACAGTTCCGTCGGCGGAAAAGTCGGTATCAATCATCCCCAGGCGAAAAACCTCATCGGCGCTTTTCATCAACCACTCGGTGTCTTGATCGATACCCAGACTTTCAAAACACTTCCTGACCGAGAATACAAAGCTGGCTGGGCAGAGGTCATTAAGTATGGCGTGATCCTTGATGAAGAATTCTTTGCGTTTCTTGAGCAGAACATCGGTCCGATTCAACAGCGGGAAGAGACGGTCCTGCGAGCTGCAATTTCGCGTAGCTGCGAACTCAAAGCTCAAGTCGTCGAACAAGACGAATACGAGCGGACCGGACTCCGAGCTGTTCTGAACTACGGGCACACCTATTGCCATGCGTTCGAAGCTTTAACCGGATACGGCGAACTTCTTCATGGAGAAGCTGTCTCGATCGGAATCGTCTACGCCAGTCGACTCGCAGAGAAGATGGGGCGAATCGAGCAGCAACTTACCGACCAACAAATCGGACTGCTGGATGCGGTCGGACTCCCGCTGAATGTGACGTCGCCGGAAAGAATTTCTGTTGAAGAAATCATCGGCCGCATGAAACTCGACAAGAAAACCGTCGGCGGCAAACTTCGCTTCGTCTTGCCGACACGTCTCGGACACGTCGAACTTGTCGAAGATGTCCCAGAAGAACTCGTGCGAGAAACTCTCATCGAAGGGGGCTTCAAGTCTTGAGGAAATGGCTGCGATAGTCTTTGAGGGTGATTGATGAAGAAACTTCGCCGGACACAAAATGTGTCCGGCGAGATGTGTCGTATTCTTAAATCACTCACTTCTTCAACAAGCCTCGTCCCCTCATCCAAGCCTCGGCTTTCTCGGGCCAAGTGTGGACGTTGGCTCCTTCGACCTTTCGCAGCCCGTACCCATGACCTCCGCTTTCGAAGATGTGAAGCTCTGCGGGAAGCCCGAGTTGCTTCATCGCTTTGTAATATTCGACACTACTCAGCGACGTCACCCCGTCATTATGTGCATGAATAAGAAACGTTGGGGATGTCTGCTTGTCGACTACAACTTCTGCTCGAAGTCCTGATTCATCCGCATTAAGCAATTTCCAGGGGTAGATCAGCATTATAAAATCTGGTCGTGCAGAGGCTTTGTCGATCTCGTCCCGTTTCTCAAATCGACTCTCGACATCCATTTTCGTCGAAGCAATCGCGACTGCGTTTCCACCCGCTGAGAACCCGATTGAGCCGACTCGCTGTGGGTCGAGCCCCCATTCTTTCGCATGTGACCGAATCCATCGAACGGCGCGTTGAGCATCTTGAACTGGCATCAGCCAATCCTGCTTCAACTTACGAGTTGGAGACCGGTAATAAAGCACAAATGCCGTCACCCCCATTGAATTGAACCACTCCGCAACCTCTGCACCTTCCTTGCCTACTACATCATAGCTGTAGCCACCGCCGGGCAGGATCAGGACCGACGTCCCATTCTTCTGACTTGAATCAGGGTCGAAACGTTTGATGAAGGGATATTCAATATCAGTGATTCGAATCGCGGGGGGATCTTCGTTTTCTCGGGCGGGGAGAATCCTCCCGATTTCTGAGGTCGATGCTCCTGCGGCAGCATCTGGCCAGAGAAAGTAGGTTTCCGAGACATCGTCCGCCGAAACAGATTGCCTCCCCACAGAAAACAGCAGTAAGACAAGAGCAAGTGTGCGTGTCATCGAATTTCCTCTGAGGTCAATCAACGTTGAAAAAGTGGATGATAAAACAATCCCCAAAGACTCAAAAGTCGCTTATGGATGTTTTGCAAGGCTTTTGACTTGGTCATCTCCCTCGACGTTGGAATCAACGTTGGAATCAACAATTCCTGCAGTGACCGCTTCGCGGCGAATTCCTTCCGTTGAGCAGGCCGAACGGTGGTGAGCAAACCGAAAGCTGGTCCTCACAATATTCCGCCCACTTCGAGCCCATATTGACCAATTTTACAATTTTCCAGTACGTTCCCGATGAATGAGAATGTCTTCGCTTAGCGAAGCCTGAATCAGCCAGCCTGTTTTGGCGACTGTTTCGAGCCCCTGAACTTGATTTCTCAAAGACTGAGGAAGTCCGTCATGGCACAAGTGACCGGCTAATCCTGAGAGATTCACGACATTTGAAATGGAATGGCAAAGGAATGCCTGCACGAAAACTCACAATCGTTCAAATGATCCCCGAATTAAACGGTGGAGGGGTCGAACGTGGAACGATTGAACTTTCTCAAGAATTAGTCCGCCAAGGACATCGATCGATTGTGATCTCAGCAGGTGGCCGACTCGTAGAGCAATTGCACAGCCACGGGGCGGAGCATATCGAGTGGAACATCCGTGCGAAATCTCCTCTCAGTTTGCGTTGGGTCTGGCCGCTTCGCAATTTCTTAATCAAAAACAAAGTTGATGTCGTTCACGCCAGATCAAGAATCCCTGCCTGGATTGCTTACCTTGCCTGGAAAGGGATGAATCAGCAGAGACGTCCGCACTTTGTGACCACTGCTCATGGATTGTATAGCGTCAATCGATACAGCGAAGTGATGACCAAAGGAGAACGTGTCATCGCGATCTCAGAAACCGTTCGCGATTATTTGCAAACGAACTATTCAAAAATCGAAAGCGATGCCATCACTCTGATCCCGCGCGGCATCGATCCGCTTGATTTCCCGAGAGGTTTTCAGCCATCACAAGAGTGGAAGCAGGCTTGGTTTGAAGAGTTCCCAGAACTTGTTGGTCGCCCGGTCATCTCTTTAATTGGTCGCATGACCCGACTGAAAGGGCATCAGGATCTGATCGAAATCATCGATCGGTTACGGAATCACATCCCAGAGATCAGAGCACTCATCGTGGGAGGCGTCGATCCTCGACGTGCCCAGTACGCAGAAGAGATCCGAAAAGAAGTGGCTCGACGAAATCTGGAACAGCACATCATCTTTGCTGGTCATCGTTCAGAAATCCGAGAAATCTATTCGGTCTCGAATGTTGTCCTGTCCCTCACATCCAACCCTCCAGAAGCCTTCGGAAGAACAACGGTTGAAGCGCTCACGATGGGTGTCCCTGTTGTCGGGTACGATCACGGCGGGACCGGAGAGATTCTCCGAAACGTTTTCCCGGAAGGACTCGTCCCGGCGGGTAATCTCGAATCAGCTGCGCAACAAATTCAAAAGATGATCCAAAGTGAAATCAAAGTCCCCAGCGAACACCCGTATTTGAAATCGAAAATGCTGGCGGACACATTGTCAGTTTACGAAGAGTTGGCTGCCTAGAACACTCCCGTGTTTCCGGTGTCCGCCAAGAGTGTTTTCATATTGTGAAGCGTCCGTTGCCACGAGGCAGAACGCGTACATTTTCATACATACCAGATAACTGATGCTTGAAGAATTCTCTCTGGATTGCAGAGTCCCGAGATAGCTGAGCAGATCGGTTCTAAAAAACCACGAGGACGGAGCCTCCTATTATGAATTGGAATCAGGAACGGCAAGTGGAACGGCTCACGAAAGCAGCTCAGGCAATCCAGCGAAAGTCACAACGTGACCTCGCTGGTGAAGACCCGACAATCAATTTCTTCGGTATCTTTCTTGTCGCACATGTTTTGATCTGGACCATTCTGGCATCGCTGACTCAACCAAACTTGCCGGACGAAACACTCCAGTTGCTGACCGCTGGCCAGTCCCCCGCTTGGGGTTACTTTGATCAGCCACCGTTGGCAGTCTGGGTGATGTCTTTCGTCTCAACGATTTTTGCCCCCGCTGCCTGGCCGGCATACTTCATGGCACAGGTTTGCATCGCCACCTGCATGTGGGCCGCCTGGAAAATCGGCAAGGACTTTCTGCACCCCTGGACAGCCATTTGCGGAGCTATTGTTCTGGAAGGCTGCTTCTTCTTCACAATAGGATCGACAGCCTTCTCAAGTGCCCACTTGGCGGGCTGCTTCTGGGCACTCGGAATTCTCGCGTTGTATCAGGGATTCCATTTAGAACATCGACGTGACTGGGTCATTGTCGGGATCTGTCTGGGGTTGGGGATGCTCAGCCACTACAGCACCGCGTTACTGATTCTCTCAATGGTGACCTTCTCTCTATTGAACCATCAGGCACGACAGTGTTGGGACACTTCCTGGCCATTTCTCGCTGGAGCAATTGCAGGCGTGATTGTACTGCCACACTTCTGGTGGGCCTGGTCGAATGATTTCAGCACGGTTTCGACAGCGATGCACGGTTGGAAATCGATCAGCAGCCGAGGACAGTTCACGATCCAGTTTTTGATCTCTCAAATTTTCGCCGTCGTTCCGATTCTGCTATTGCTAATCCCTGTGATTGCATCGTTTCGATTTGATGAACCAACAGCTTCAGAAGATGAAGAACGGGACTTTGTCCGTCAGTACTTATTGGTCGTCACACTACTTCCAGCCGCACTCATGTTCGCTCTGGCTTTAATCGTCGGCGTTGACTTGGGTTCGACAGGTCTCACGCTTTGGACCTTTATTGGTGTCCTGCTGCTGTTGTGGTCGGATCTTGAAGAGAATCGTATTGCCTGGAGACGCGTGATCTTGCACAGCGGAGCTGTCGGTGGTGGATTCGCGGCGCTGCTGGTCATTTCGAATTTCATGCTTCCATACATCATGAACAGCAGCCAACCGAAAGACATTCACTTCCCCGGAAAACAACTCGCCAAGGAAGTCCGTTCAATCTGGAAGAACCGAGGCTACGAGCAGAAGCTTGCGATTATCGCTGGTCCTGGCCGACTGGCTCAAAACGCAAGTTGGTACCACGGGACGGTTCAGCGACCGCTCGCGTATAACGACCTGGACGATTCGAAATCGGTTGGAGTAGACGACGCTGCACTTCTGAAAAGTGGTGGAATCATACTTTGGACCGATGCCGATTTACCCAATGATGAAAATCAGGTTGCTGACGTCGACTACACCAGCGACGGGTTAACGCTCCGCTTTCAATCAGAGACTCAACCGAACAAGATTGAGTTCATGGAAGAGCCAATCACCCTTCAATGGGGCAAAACCAAGAAGAGCGAACCGATTCAAGTTTACGTCGCCCTGGTTCATCCATTTCAGCAAGCCACTGAGGAAGGTGAACCGGAACTTGTCTTCCCAATTGAAGAGCTGCAACTCGACAATCAAACGGCTGCCATCAACACCAGCCTGATACGCTGATTCTCCACTCAATTCCTGATAGCATTTTTACAGGAGAGATGCGTTCTTCACGGGCAAACGGTAGAGCAAACTGCTCTAGAAAGTCAGCGATGACGCAACGAGCAGAACGACTACTTGCCTTCGCTTGCCCAACGTCTATATTGCTCGGCATTGCGACTGTACGTTTCGCGAACTTTTTTGCTTCGCGTTGAGTTCAACTGGGCTTGAATTTCCTGATCGTAAACTTCAGGTGTTTCGGGGCCAAGGTCGCCAGTTCTGTGGATCCAGTCGTTCAATCGCTCTCGGTGTTTCGCGAGCGCATTCTTATGAGTAGGGTCGTCAGCAAGATTTCTCGTTTGCCATGGATCGCTTCCATAAAGATACAGTTCCTCAGCTGGGCGAGTTGGAGAAAAGAGGAGCTCTTCGGAGAGCGAACTGAGCTTCCCATCGGCATGTAACTCCCGAAGCCGCTGCACTATCAGCTTGCCATCTTTATATGAACTCGGCATCAAGTGAGGTCGCGACGGATAGAAGTTCTTGATGTAAAGGTACTCGCCGGTCCGAACAGAACGAATCCGATCGGCAGCCTCACCACAACGATCACGTGCAGCGAACAGGGCTGTTTTCTGTTTGTAGTCCGCTGAGAGCAGATCGTCTCCCTGCATGACTTTCGGAACCTGAATCCCCGCAGCTGCCAAAGAGAGAGCAGCGATGTCGATATGTTCAACCAAGTCGGTGCGAGTCTTCCCCCTCTCGACTCCTGGCCCAGCGATGATCAACGGGATATGTGTTCCTTCGTCGTAGAGAAACTGTTTGCCTCGTGCATGGCTGATCCCGTGGTCGGTGAAGAAGACAACAAGAGTATTGGCGAGCAGTTTCTCTCGCTTCAATCTTTCGATCACCAGGCCGACATGATGATCAGTCAGTCGGACGCTATCGAGGTAAGTCGACCAGTCTCTCAGGAGAACGGGATCGCGAGGATAGTATGGAGGAAGCTGAACAGACTGCGGCTCGGTAATGCTGCCGAAGACTTTTTCAATTTGTTGATCAAACTTGTCATAGCTTGCCTCGGATGCACCGCGCAGTTTTCCACCATGCAATTGGACCTGCATAAAGAAGGGTTGGTCATTTTTTCGTTTCGCCCAGTCGTTGCTGTCGTAGATCGACTTGTCCCAATCAAAGTTGTAATCCGTCTTCCCCAGTCTATTTTTTGTCGACGGGGTCAGCGGCAACATTCTGTAATCAAGATCCGTCAACCCACTTCCCATGCAGGTGTAATAACCTGCTTCCTGAAAGATGGCTGGAATCGGTCGCACACCATCTGGCAGTTGAATGCGATGCTCTCCCTGACCACTGCGGTGGTGATGCGCCCCAATCGAAGTCTGGTACATCCCAGTTATCAGTGCAGAACGAAATGGAGAACAGACGGGTGAAGTCGCATAGGCACGCGTAAACCGAATTCCTCTTTCTGCCAATTGGTCGACATGCGGTGTCTGTATCGTCTTCTCGCCATAGCAGGAAAAATTCGCGGACATATCATCGACTACAAACCACAGGACATTTGGTCGCTCGGCGGCTGAAAGTGAAGAAACCGAAAGCACGATCGCACAGAGGCAGATCAACGAGAACCGTTTTGTGATCGTCATGTGTTGTGTGACTCCATCTCATGTGCCCTCAAACTGACTTTGCAATTCATCCTGAATAACTTACACCATTCCTCCGACATTTACTCTCCAAGCAGTTTCTTTCTCTTCGTTGCCTCAGCAAAAATCGTGATCGTTTTCATCCTTTATGGCCTGATTTAGATGGACGAACGCCTGACGAGAAGAAAAAAATGTCGACCAGATCGCGGACTCAGTTCCGGTCATAGGGGTTGACTGATACACTGCTGGGCAATCACAGTGCAGAATTTGCACTGTCCAATAAGCACTGTTCGAACTTGGCCTGTCTCAATCAGGCAGCCCCAAGAACTCAGTCCAAGAATAGAGTCCGACAAATCCAACCAGAGCAACCAAGTGTTGTGGAGAACGTTGGACACCCTCGTTCTAAGCCCGGCACGCTCTAAGCGTGAGTATGGGCGATCCAGCCATATTTGTTTGACCTCCCTATAGATCCTCGAGTTTCCACCATGAATAAAGTTGTTTGGGGCCTGGTCGTGCTCCTGATTATCATTCACCAGGACGTTTGGTTCTGGGACGATCCCACGTTGCTGTTCGGATTTTTGCCGATCGGTCTTGCCTATCATGCAGGGATTTCTATTGCTGCAGCATTTACCTGGTTTCTGGCAACGATCTACTGCTGGCCAGAAGAACTTGCTGAAGTTCAACCAGTCGAACAAGCAAACGAAGGAGGGCCGACCACATGATTCCGCTCATTATAGTTTGCTGCTATTTACTCATGCTGCTGGGACTCGGAGCTTTTGCCAGCCGCCTGTTTCGAGGAACAAGCAAGGACTACATGCTTGCCAGTCATAGCATTGGTCCATTCCTGCTGTTGATGTCGATTTTCGGAACGACCATGACAGCCTTCGCACTCGTCGGTTCAAGCGGCGAAGCTTACAAAGAAGGCATCGGAGTTTATGGTCAGCTTGCCTCATCGAGTGGAATCATTCACTCGCTCTGCTTCTTCCTGATCGGAGTTAAGGTTTACACCTTCGGAAAAAAATACGGATACACCACCCAAATTCAGTTCTTCCGAGACCGTTTCGAGAGCGACAAAATTGGGATCCTCCTCTTTCCAATTCTGGTTGGCCTCGTCATTCCGTACCTTCTCATTGGTGTCATGTCCGCTGGAACGGTCGTTTCAAATATTACGGAGGGAGCCTTCACGAACTGGTTCCCACAATACGATTACGGTGTCCCCCCCTGGCTGGCATCCTTCGTCATTTGCATCGTCGTTCTGGTTTACGTTTTCTTTGGTGGAATGCGCGGAACCGCTTGGGCGAATGCTTTCCAGACAGTCGTTTTCATGATCCTGGGAGTGGTCACTTTTTACATCATCTCAAGCGAGTTGGGAGGTCTTTCAGCAGCGAGTAAGGCTGTCGCGGAGAAGCACCCAAGTAAACTGATGAGATCTGTTGCTCCTGTTGAACAGGAGACTTACGAGAAAGATTTCGCAATCTGGAAGAAGCTCGCCAGCTACAACTATGCAGTTGACGAAAAAGGCTTCAGTCTGACTCCGGAACAGAAGCAGGCCGCTCATGAAAAGATGCCCCCCGGTCCTCCCTGGTCGTTAAGATTTCGTCAGCTACGCGCAGAAGCTGCCTATAGTGTTGCACAGAATTTGCTCCCGGAGCTGACAGACAAAGAGCTAAAAGTTGCCGAACTCTCTCAGAACGACCGGGTTGTCCCAGACCCACTTCCAGAAAACTTCATCGCAATGCCGATGTCAGACTTCCCGGAAGCCGCCTGGCAACCGATTGCCAAAAAATATTTTGCGGATTCGATTGGTCACCCGAATGAAGAAGGGAAAATGACCAACAAGCAAGCTCTGGGGCGTTACAGAGCAATGCGTTGGGCTCCTGAAGAGCCAAGAGGACTCGATAAGTGGGCGTTTCTCACCTATCTGTTCATTCCACTTTCGGTCGGAATGTTTCCACACCTGTTTCAGCATTGGCTCACAGCCAAAAGTGCGAACAGTTTCAAGCTGCCCGTCATCGCGCATCCAATTTTCATCGCGATTGTCTGGGTTCCGTGCGTGCTGGTCGGGGTCTGGGCAACCTCAGCAGCCATGCCGGATAACCCTCGGGTTGCACTCGTCCCACCACACTTCAACCCTAACGGTGTGCTCGCCTACATGGTCGGTCAATTAACCGGAGATGTGCTAGCAGGCTTCCTGACTGCTGGAATTCTGGCAGCCATTATGTCCTCGTTAGACAGTCAGTTCTTGTGCATCGGCACGATGTTTACTGAAGACATTGCCGTGCACTACGGTGGGAAAGATCGTTTCAGCGACAAACAGACGATCTTCATGGCAAGGCTATTTATCATCTTGATTGTGGCGATTACGTACTCATTCAGTCTACTTGAAGTCCGACGGGTCTTCACACTCGGGGTTTGGACGTTCAGCGGATTTGCGAGCCTGTTCCCGCTCATTCTGGCCAGTTTGTACTGGAAGAGAATGACAAAATTCGGTGCATATGCCTGTATTCTGGCTTCGATCGGGTCTTGGATTTGGCTGTTCCGCGAATCAAACTTCGGAAAGATTCCCGACTTTACTTACTTCGGAATGCAACCTGTCGCAACGATGATCGCAGCCTCCACGGCAGCTTTAGTGATTGTCTCACTCATTACTCCGCCACCGAGCGAAGCAACACTTGAAAAGTTCTTCCCAACTGACAAGAACGCAGCAGGTTAATTCGCAATCTCTCAAAACGGTCAATCTCTTTATGAGGTTGACCGTTTTTTCATCTGTAACTTTAGGACCAGTCCGAAAACTACTGAAATGGTCGCTTTCCTCAACGTTTGAGAGAGCAATTTCAAGCTTCAGGATCAGTTCTAGAATCTCGGGATATCATTCCATAGTCATGTGGCAGTCGATTGAAATTGGTGGCAAGGAAGCGGAAGCGTTCTTGCCCGAGAACCGAACTTCGGACCATGCTATTATCTATTTGCATGCACATGGTGAAGAACGCCTCTCAGAAAAAGATGAGTTCACGAGCCTGTTCGAGCGATATGGATACCCGGTCATTTGTCCGCGAGGGAAAAAAGGCTGGTGGATGGATGTTGTGTGCGAAGAGTTTGATCCAGTAATCACTCCGATGGAGTACGTTCGCAAAGACGTCGTTGACTGGATCGAGAAGGAACTCCAAATTTCAGCTCCCAATCTGGCACTGCTCGGCATCAGCATGGGGGGACAAGGAGCACTCAACATCTCTTACCGATATGCGTTGACGTTCCCGATCGTCGCTGCGATTTCTTCGGCAGTCGATTTCCACAAAGCTTACGGGCAGGGCTACCCGCTCGATCAAATGTTCCCAAGCGCAGAACTGGCGAGGCAACAGTCAGCTGTGTTGCATATCCATCCACTTAACTGGCCGAAGTTTCACTTCTTCGCCTGTGACCCGATGGACCCGACCTGGTTCGAAGGCAACGAAATCCTCGCCAGCAAGTTATCGTCATCGGGAATCATGTACGAATGTGACCTGAAGACATCTCATGGCGGTCACAACTGGCGTTACTTCACTGCCATGGCAGAAAAATCAATGGAATTTATCGACCACGCCTTCAAAGAAATGTCGTAACAGCTCCCGCTATGAAAAAGATCCGCAACACAAGCGGTGCTGCGGATCTTTGTAGAAGTGAGACGCGGTCCGTTCGGGAGCATGCCCAAATTGGACGCTCCAATTCCTCGCTATTGGATTACTTCAGTTGGTTGAACAGGATTTGTGTTCCATCCTTCCCTGCCACCACGATATCCAGATCACCATCGCCATCGATATCTGCCGTCCGAATTTGCAGGCCAATTCCAACGCTCCCGCTTTCGATGATGTGCTTGGTAAACTTCCCAGCTTCATCAATGGTGTAGTAACAAACGATAGGGTCTTGCGTCCCCCCTGGGTCTCTTCCATTGTGGGCTCGGACACGTTTTCCGGTGATCAGTTCTTCCACACCATCTCCATCGAGATCAGCAAAAAGGATGCAGTGCAACTGTGAAAAATCTTTGTCGACCACTTCTTCTCGGAATTTCAATTTGCCGTCGGCATCTTCTCCATCTGCGTACCAGATGAACAAACCAAAATCGTGAGGGTTCCCCCAAATAATGTCGTTCTTGCCATCCTTGTTCATGTCTCGAACGAGGACGGGATCGCTCCAATGAGCATCCCAATCAGCATGATAGACCCAAGACTCAGTGAGAGGGTCACCTTCGGGACGTTCATGCCAGCCCGTTCCTGTCAAAATGTCTTCACGCCCATCGTTGTTGATATCGCCAAAACCGAATCCGTGTCCTTGACCTTGTGCCTCTCCTCCTTCGTGAATCAAATTCCGCTTGAGCACTGGCACTGTGACAGTTTTCGTGGTGGTCTTGTTGCCTTGCTTCACAGCAACTTCTTCTGTCTTGGAATCAAATGACCAGATGACTAATGGGTTCTTTTTGTTCCATGAATTCGAGATCCATTCAGGGACTCCGTCACCATTGAAGTCGTGCATGAAGCTCGCCTCGTTCTGGCTGAGACCGGTATCTACGAGAAGATGCTCCTTCCACATAAACCCGTTGTTCAATGCGTCTGGACCAGGATTTTCATACCAGTGAACCGTTGTTTGGAAGAACCCGCCAGCGACGATGTCGGGATGCCCATCCTGATTGACGTCGTAAACGAAATCCCCATTCGAGTGGACGTATCCATTCACGTCATCAAACGCTCGCACAGGTCGAGCGACCCAGTCTCCATTCCGGAACCAAAACCGCCCCGCACAGACATCGAGTTTGCCGTCCCCATCGAAATCGGCGACGTCGCAACCTTCGTTGGCATCGACCGCAAGCAATTTGACTTCAAACTTGAGCGGGTGCTCAGCCCTTGCTGCGAAAGGGAAGAAGGAGAGAACAGCGAGAAACAAGAGAAGACGCAACATTGGAGTCCTTCATTTCGATCAAAGAGAATTCAACAGCACTCATGTATGACGGATTATCCGACTCGAATCAACCAATCCGAGTCAATCCAAAGCGAAATAGCGACAAGGGTCTAACATCTCCTGATGCCTGCCTCACCGCTCTGCAAGTCTCTTCAAAGCTGAAAAAGAAGCCTGCCCCGATGATATTCTTCCAGAATCTCGCTTTGATACTTACCTGCAATCGCCATCCGGATGAACTGGAAATCGAGAAAACGAATCAGTAAGATCAGTTTTGGTCACGGCACACAGGAATCTCACTTTGGCACGTGAGTTGCTTTTGCTCCCACCTAATGAGTTGGATGTAGCATTTCAAGCATTTCTTGCAGGGACGAGTGCTACATGAGAGCTTCACTTGCATACGATTTAAGCAAAGTTGCCTCTCGGATCAGCAGACTGCTGCCCCAAACATCAGCATGAAGCAAATGATTCGATTGTTTTTGTGAAGACAAAACAAGCGATTCACCAGATTTATCGGGCGTTGCAGTTCTGACGTCCACGCTCGAAAGTCGGAATTCAACTATGTTTGCGAGACTCACCTCGCAGGTTCCTGGTTGACGTCAGGTGACAATCACTTACTAAGGATTTATTGATGAGCAGCTCAAAAGCAAAACTGGAATACATCTGGCTTGATGGTTATAAGCCAACGCAAAGCCTGCGAAGCAAGACGAAAATCGTATCAAATTTCAGCGGAAAGCTTGAAGATTGTCCGATCTGGAGCTTCGACGGTTCCTCTACTGAACAGGCAGAAGGAGGATCTTCAGACTGCCTCCTCAGACCAGTGGCAATCTACCCAGACTCCGCTCGCAAGAACGGCTGGTTGGTCATGACGGAAGTTCTCAACGCCGATGGAACTCCTCACGAATCGAATGGTCGAGCCACGATTGTCGACAACGATGAAGATTTCTGGTTTGGATTCGAACAGGAATACACGATTTGGGACATCAGTATTAACCGTCCCATCGGTTTCCCAGCTGAAGGATATCCGGGACCACAGGGGCCTTATTACTGTTCAGTTGGCTCCACGAACGCCATCGGTCGCGACCTCGTCGAAGAACACCTCGATGAGTGCCTTGATGCAGGCCTCAACGTTGAGGGAATTAACGGCGAAGTGATGATGGGACAATGGGAGTTCCAAATTTTCGCGAAAGGGGCTGCAGAAGCTGGCGACCAAATTTGGGTTGCTCGTTACCTCCTCGAACGTTGTGGCGAAAAATACGGCTACAAAATCAACTGGCACTGTAAGCCAATGAAAGGAGACTGGAACGGTTCAGGGATGCACGCGAACTTTTCCAACACGCTCCTCCGAGAAGCAGGTGACAAAGCGATTTACGACAAAATCTGTCAGGCTTTCGAACCAACTGTCCAAGATCACATCGCTGTGTACGGAGCCGACAACGACCAACGCTTAACCGGTTTCCACGAAACCCAGCGTATCGACCAATTCAGCTACGGTATCTCAGACCGTAGTGCATCGATCCGCATTCCTATCGCGACTGTTGAATCGGGTTGGAAAGGCTGGCTCGAAGATCGTCGTCCTGCTTCAAACGCCGACCCTTACAAAGTGGCAGCTGTCATCATCGACACAGTCAAAAAAGCCTGTGCAACATTATAGAACCAGTCCGAAAACCTCTGGAACAGCCGCTTTCCTCAATGTTTGAGAGAGAGCAACTTCAAGTTTCAGGATCAGTTCCAGGAAACTTCGACGACTCGATGACCTTAGCGACAAAGTTGTGATTCGTTTAATCGCGACCGCTTGCTGAAGTTTTGCGAGAACGAAGATTCCAAGTTCAATTGAGTACGTGAAATTGAAATCGTTAAACGCCCGGCAGTGATGTCGGGCGTTTTTCTTTTCACAAAGCGTTTTGTCCCGCAGTTTCTCCCGTACTTTCGTTGTTTTCAGCACGAAAAAAATGAGGTCCCTCTCTTTGGCCGAACGACACTTGCAGCCTGCGAGGCTGGCTGACAGAATACCTGATGGTGTGTCCACTATTTTATGAGACTCGACCGTATGGCATGGTCGGCAGACAAAAGTTATTTCTTCATGCTGGCGAAATTATTGACTTACTCGATCTTTGGGATCGATGCGAGACCGGTCGAAGTCGAAGTTGATATCTCACCGGCATCAATGCCGAAAACAATTCTCGTTGGTCTGGCTGAGGCAGCTGTCAAGGAGAGCACACATCGTATCGAACGAGCATTAGTCAACAGCGGATACACTCGCCCGGTTGACCGAATTGTCATCAACCTTTCGCCGGCTGACTTCCCCAAAGAGGCGTCATCATTTGACCTTCCAATAGCTCTGGGAGTCCTCGCTGCCAGCGGTCAACTGGAAACTTCTCTGTTCTCCGAATACAGCGCAGTTGGGGAACTGGCACTTGATGGAGTTGTCCGCAAAGTTCGCGGTGCGCTCTCAATGGCGCTCCAGGCTCGTGCCAACGGAAAGAAGGGACTCATCGTCCCGGTTGAAAACTCTCGCGAAGCAGCTGTCGTCGATGGCATCGACGTTATTCCAGTCGGATCATTGGCGGAAGCGGTCGGGTTTTACACTGGAGTGCTCCCCATCGATCCGGTTCCGTTCAGCTGGGACGATGCTGTGGAAGAACATGGGACGTATCCTTTTGACTATTCGGATGTCAAAGGACAGGAGATGGCGAAACGAGCTGTCACCGTCGCAGCTGCTGGTCGGCATCACCTGCTAATGATTGGTTCCCCGGGAACAGGGAAGACATTACTTGCGCAAAGATTAGGAACCATCTTGCCCCCGCTTTCCGCTGAGGAATCATTAGAAACAACACGCATATACAGTGCCGTTGGTCGCTTGGAAGAAGGTGAGTCACTACTCCTGCAACGCCCCTTTCGATCACCTCACCACACGATTTCACAAGCGGGACTGGTCGGTGGCGGAAGCATCCCGACTCCGGGTGAGATTAGCCTGGCACATCACGGCATCTTGTTTTTAGACGAGTTGCCTGAATTCAATCGAAACACTCTCGAAGTGATGCGGCAACCACTCGAAGAAAGCCGCGTCACCATTTCGCGAGCTGTTGGATCAGTGACCTTTCCAGCCAGCTTGATGCTGGTCTCCGCAATGAATCCCTGCCCTTGCGGGTATCGTGGAGATCCCAAACGGCAATGTCACTGCTCGCCAATGCAGATCGAAAGGTATCTGTCGAAGATCAGCGGGCCTCTACTCGACCGCATCGACATTCACATCGAGGTTCCACCGGTTCCGTTCCGAGAACTCTCTGCACGAACTGAAGGGACTCGTAGCGAAACCATGCGAGAACAAGTCATTGTCGCCAGAGAAGCACAACGGGAGCGATTCGGAAAAGATGGTTCGCTGGTCAACGGAACGATGGCTCCTCAGCAAATTCGAAAGTATTGCAAGCTGAGCAAAGAGGCGGAATCATTACTCAAAGCTGCCATGGAAGAAATGGGACTGTCCGCCCGTGCACACGATAAAATCCTTCGCGTCAGTCGCACAATCGCAGACCTCGACCAAGCTGAATTCATCGACGTTCCGCACCTCACCGAAGCAATCAATTATCGGACACTCGACCGGAGTTCCTGGACGCAATAGATGACACAAAAAACGGAATGTGGACCAGATTACAGAGTCATTCTTCTCGGCGCCAGTAACCTCACATTAGGGCTGCCGCGATTGGTCCACTCGTTGCGAACAGCTCTTCCTGGAACAGTCGAGATAATCTCTGCTCATGGACATGGTCGGTCTTTCTTGAAGTGGAGCTACGTTTTCTACCGCGGTTTACCGTCCATCACTCATTGCGATTTATGGAGCGACCTTGAAAAGAGACCAGCTGCAAAAGTGACTTATGCTCTCGTCACGGATTTAGGGTGCGATCTGTTCTATGGGGCAAAGCCCGATCAAATCATTGATGCGGTTGGAACCTGCCTGAATCGGCTGTCAAAACTCGGAGCGAAGACTGTCTTCGTTCGCCCGCCGCTAGAACGTTTGTACCAAATCAGCGACTGGCATTATTACGTCGTAAAAAACATTTTCTTCCCGGGCCCAACTGTTCGCTGGCCACTGATGCGAGAGTACATTACCGAAGTCGACCACGGTGTTTCAGGAATTGCCGAAAGCCTGGGCTGTTCGATTCTGGCCCCAAAAATCAGCTGGTTCGGGTTCGATCCAATTCACATCAAACGCAAGCAGCGAAACCTTGCCTGGCAAGAAATCGTAAAAACCTGGAGAGCCACCGAGGCGCTTCAAGTTGCCACTCCGGGTCTCGGGACATCCTTCCATACCTGGACAAGAAAAGCCTCGTCCAGAAAAGTTTGGTGGATCCCCAACACCCACTCCCAGCCGAGTTACCAATGGGCCGACGGCTCGTCACTGTCAGTCTACTAGAACAGTTTGCTTTAGAACAGTTTTCTCTACCGTGTGCCTATGAAGGTGCTGTATTCGAGCCACTTTCACAGGTGCAACTTTCCCATCACGACTGAGTCATTCAATAACCGGGGCTGGGATTGGCTCGACCTCTCGATTTTGATTCCTGAGACTTTCCGCTTGCAGTTGTTCTATCTTTTTAAGGATGAGTTCCTGGCGTGCTTCAACTTCGCCACGAAGTTGATTGAGTTCATCTCGAAGTTGCGTGACTTCCAGAGAAGTATCGTCGACGAGCAGATTCGAGTCATCATACAAGTGATCATGATCCGCAAAGAGCGGGCTGAGACTCTCCGGGATTCGGTGCCGACGTGCATCGAGAATGTGGCGAGCGTTATCGTCGAGATCCTCCCAGAGAATCGGAGCGACTTGAACGTCAAGAATTTCCTGCTTCCTGCGGATCGTCAATGTGATTGCCTCACCTTCACTTTTGCGAACTTCGCTTTGCAAATGTGGCAAGGATAATACCGGTTGGTCGTTAACCTGCATTAAAAGATCAAACTTTTGAAGTCCCCCAATGGCTGCTGGTCCGTCGTCGATCACTGCCGTCACGAGAAGTCCCTGTTGATCGCGAACACCTAAGAGTTCATGGTATCCATCCGGAATTTTCTTGACTGTTATGCCAATGAAATAAAGGTCGTTCGGATCAAGCTCGGATTCTGGAACGAGATACGGCTTCACCAAATCCTTAACAATCACAGGAGCCCGAATCGCATCTTCTGAATCAAAGGAGTACTTCTTTCCATCCGGCCCAGTGATGATGATTCGATTGCGCGTTTTTAGATCAGTCTGATCGGTCACAACCCTTTCATCCTGTACCGGAACAGCTTCGTCAACACCAGCCTCATTGGTTTCCGGCGCGACATTTGGCGAGACAACCTGAACCTCACTCATCGCTCGAGTTGAAAGAGCAGCTGTCGTTGTCAAAATAAAGAGAGTGCAAAATGAGTAAGTTTTCATTGTTCTTTCCTGTCATGTTAGCGATGTTTCGGAGAGTTCCACGTTGGTATTCAGCAGTAGACAGCTTCCTTGGAGAAGAGAAATTTGGCGGCGATGATTGCTAGAGCAGTCTGCTTTACCGTGTGCCCGTGAAGAACGCATTTCTCTAGAACCAGTCCGAAAACCTCTGGAATAGCCGCTTTTCTCAACGTTTGAGAGAGCATTTTCAAGTTTCAGGATCAGTTCTAAAAAATGCTGTTTGCTTTCTTCTTTGCAGATCCTTCTCCTTTTCGATAATGCAGATACCGCGCCAAACCAGAAACTTTTCTTTAGAGGGAACTCATCAACACTGCCAATGTTCGAATGAGGCGCTGTCAGCTGGAATGCGATTTGCTTTTCACTTTCACTCCAAGCTGGATTTTATTTGAAAGAGTCTGATGGATTTTCTTGTTCGAACTTATCAGTGGATTGTGCGCGATGAACTGCTCACCTTCTCATTGGTGCTAGTGATCCTGTTGGGTGGATGGATTTTTGTATCCATCGCAGATGAAGTCGTCGAAGGTGAAAGCCATGAACTCGACAAACGGATATTGTTGAGTTTGAGAGATGCGGAGAATCGAAGTGATCCGATAGGTCCGACCTGGTTTGAAGAAATGGCCCGCGACATCACCGCACTCGGCAGCGTTGTTGCACTGATGATTTTCACTGCGACAACAGCGGGGCATCTGTATTTCACCAAACAGCCGTGGATAGCAGTTTTCGTGGTGATCGCCGTCCTGAGTGGAACAGCGATGAGCTCTGCCTTGAAACTCGGCTTCAATCGACCTCGCCCAGATCTCGTGCCGCATGAAACTCGTATCTACACAAAGAGTTTTCCCAGCGGTCACTCTGCGATGTCATCGATCGCTTACTTAACACTGGGAGCAGTCATGGCCCGCGCTGAACGCAGACGGAGAGCAAAAGTGTTTCTGCTGGCTGTGCCGGTGTTCCTGCTGCTTATCGTTGGAATGAGCCGCGTCTATCTGGGAGTGCACTGGCCGACCGATGTCTTGGCAGGTTGGGCTTTTGGTGTATCGTGGGCGGCTGCATCGTGGTTAATTTTCGAACTCCTGCAACGTCGCTTTCATCTCAACATTCAATCAGAATCTTCATCGTCTTAAATTCTCCGTGGCCCCGAAGACAGTTTGCATGAGTTCAAAATTGCTTGTCATACGGCAGAACCTGAAGACTGTTCGTGGAACTGCAATTGAGCTCTCCTCCCATCTATCAATCAGGCTTTTTTGACGAATTCAGACTTCAGTTGCATCGAACCGAATCCATCAATCTTGCAATCGATATCGTGGTCCCCTTCGATCAAACGTATGTTTTTGACCTTTGTCCCTGCCTTCAGCACAGATGACGCTCCTCGGACCTTGAGGTCTTTGATCACCAATACTGCGTCGCCGTTATTCAATTCGTTCCCGTTCGCATCTTTCCACACACGAACCTCCTCCGATGCCTCCATTTCTTCGCGAGTCCATTCGTGTGCACATTCGGGACAAACAAGAAGGTTGCGGTCTTCGTAGGTATAAACCGATTGGCATTCGGGGCAGGGGGGCAACGTCGTCATCTCATTCTTCTCCAGTCGTCGTCAGTTCTTCTCTGCAGATTCGCTCTGCTCTCTGCCAGATCAATATAGCGATCCTCGGCCGCTAAGGCATCTCTACGAAATTCGCCAACAGCTGATCTCCTCCCGCCGAACTTAGCTGTATCAAGACGTCTCTCGAAGTTTTCAGCAGGCTTGATGTCGGACTCATCAAATTCCATCGAAATGTCATTTTATCTTGAGCCAACTTGTACCGATCCAGAAATCGTCAGAATGAAAGATTTTCGGACCCGTTCTTATTAAACTCTTTGAATGGATCCAATTACACAGCTCATTTTACTGACTGCCATCGCTGGGGCCGCCATTCCAGTGGGGGGGCTCATTGCCTCTATCGAACATATCCAACCGCAGTGGTTGGAGGATGAATTCCGGCACACCGTTATGGCGTTCGGTGGAGGAGCATTGATTTCTGCAGTCGCGTTGGCGCTGATCCCCGATGGAACCTCAATGATCACCACCTGGGAGGTGATTGTGGCCTTTGCATTGGGAGGACTGTTTTTTTGGGGGCTGCAAGTGTTGCTCGACCGCAGTCAATCCTCCGCATCGCAACTCACTGCAATGTTGTCCGACTTCATTCCTGAAGTTATCGCACTCGGAGCTGTCATCGCGAGCGGGAAAAAAGGTGCCGTGTTATTAGCGTTGATTATTGCATTACAAAATGTCCCTGAAGGATTCAATTCTTACCGAGAATTCCAAAGGAACGGGATTCCGAAGAAGAGAATCTTGCTTTGGTTTACCATCGCTGCAATGCTCGGTCCGTTGTTGGGCGTGTTCGGATATCAGATCATCGCTGAGCAGACAAGAATCCTGGGATGGATGCAAGTCTTCGCAGCTGCTGGCATCCTCTACCTTGTTTTTGAGGACATCGCGCCACAGGTCACGCTGAAGAACAGTCGCTTTCCGTCACTTGGCGCTCTGCTCGGTTTCTTACTCGGATTGATCGGGAAGTTGCTCGAAAGTTAATGATGAACCTTAAAGACCAAAACAATCAAGTTTCCCAAGCAGCCATCTTTGCAACTGCCTTTCCAGTCCCGGGGCAGGAACACCAATGGGAACAGGCGCTCGGAGATCTGATTCGAACTTCATCGACCTTTCCCGGTCATCAAGGCTCGATGGTTCTGCAACCTGAATCTCCAGATCAGCTTTTTTATCGCGTGATCACCAAGTTCGACACTCATGAAAACATGCGTCGCTGGTACGAATCTGCTGAACGAGAAGAAAAGGTTGCGCAGCTCAAACCATTCGAGCAACAGCCCGCAGAGGTTCAACATCTGACCGGTTTTGAGACATGGTTCATTCCTCCAGCTGGCTCAAACGCAACAGCTCAAGCGCCTCCGAAATATAAAATGTTTGTCGTAGTCTGGATTGCAGTCTACCTGGCTGTTCTGCCAATGATCTCTATCCTGAAACCCTTGACGGACGGGATTCCACAATTATTAGCAAGTGCACTCTTAGCTGCCACCAGTGTCGCAATGATGACATGGATCGTCCTGCCGCTTCTGATGAAGCTGTTCCAAGGCTGGTTGTACCCAAAATCCTAAGTTTCTCAGCTCTCACGAATTATGAACAACAGCTCACGATGACAGCAAACATGCCAATTACAGCAGTTTTCTTCGTATCTTTGAGCTGAACAGCACCACATTGCGACTTGTGGTTCATTCAAGCTGGATTAACATCCAACGACAATTGTGAAGCCAGCAAGTCAAAGAGCTTAGGAAAACCTCGAGCCAGCTATTAATGCAGGCCCTCCAGAAAACACGCGGTGCCCTAAACCTTTTAACAGAAAAACCTTAGGGCACACCGCACCCAAAAGCATAATTTCCGAGCCGATTCACCAAAGCTCATTTGTGCAG
This sequence comes from Thalassoglobus polymorphus, assembly GCF_007744255.1. Taxonomy (GTDB): domain Bacteria; phylum Planctomycetota; class Planctomycetia; order Planctomycetales; family Planctomycetaceae; genus Thalassoglobus; species Thalassoglobus polymorphus. The sequence continues at coordinate 5,175,792 of NZ_CP036267.1, forward strand.
GCTGTGCCACTGCGGGGACTCGCGAAGAAGTTGCACAGTCAAACGAAAACTGATCCAAATACCTGAAATTGCTCTTTCGAACAGTGAGAAAATTTCTCAGCAGAGAATTTTCCGAGAGGGTTTTAACGCATCAAGTGAGAGAAAATGATTAAAGCGGTTGTATTTGACATGGACGGCTTGATGATCGACTCCCAACCCTACTGGCACGAGGCTCAGGTTGAATTCTTTTCACAGCTTGGGACTCCCATAGCGGAGCAAGACATGGTTGATACGACAGGGATGCGTATCGACCAGATTGTCAAAATCTACTTTGCTGAATTGCCGTGGGAGGAGGACCGCTATCAGGAAGCGTGCGATCAGATGCTCGACTACGTGCTGGAGTCCATCCGCAAGCACAAGCCAGCAATGCCGGGATTGAACCATGCCATCGAAACCTGTCGTCAAGAAGGGGTGCAATTGGCAATCGCGTCCTCTTCCCCGATGAGCCTCATCGATGCGACCATTGAGGTTCTGGAACTCGATGGCATTTTTTCAGTGAAATCATCCGGTGCAGATTTACGCTACGGAAAGCCACACCCTGAAGTCTACCTGAACGCCTGTGACGATTTAAATATCGAGCCACAACACTGCCTGGCTATCGAAGATTCGTTCGTCGGATTGCTCTCAGCAAAATCTGCACAAATGAAAACAATCGTTGTCCCTGAACCTTCGTTCGCCAAAGAGAAACATTTTGCCATCGCTGATTTCCAACTTGCATCGCTCAATGACCTCACCCCCGACATGGTGCAATCCCTGTAAGCATTTCCCCAATGAGCAATGAATGAACTCATAGTCGCGTTCTCCCTCGTGGCAACCAGGTATGAAGTCGTGAACGCGAACTTCACGGGTACTAAAAGTATTGAAAACAGACTCGGGAGCTCGAACACTTGTTTCGAATCCTGCCTCGTAGCAGACAGACAACGAAGTCGTGAACTTGAACTTCACGGGCACAAAAGTATTGAAAATAGACTCGGGAGCTCCAACACTTGTTCCGCTTCCTGCCTCGTGGCAGACAGACAACGAAGTCATGAACGTGAACTTCACGGGCACAAAAGTATTGAAAATAGACTCGGGAGCTCCAACACTTATTCCGCTTCCTGCCTCGTGGCAGACAGACAACGAAGTCATGAACGTGAACTTCACGGGCACAAAAGTATTGAAAATACATTAACGGGAAGAAATATTGGATCTTTGGCCCATTCTCCGTGACATCGTTGTTTTGCTGGGCGCATGCTTACTGGTCGGCGGTCTTTTTTCGCGATTTCGCCAGAGCCCGATTATGGGTTACTTGCTGGCTGGAATGCTTCTCGGCGGTCCTGGAAGTATTCAGCTGGTTGGTTCCGAGCAACCGATTGAGGCGATCGCGGAGCTGGGCGTTGCTCTGTTGCTGTTTAGCCTTGGTCTTGAATTTTCTATCGAGCGACTGAAAAAACTTGGTGCAAAGCCACTTCTGGGGGGTGCAGCACAAGTGGTGTTGACGATTCTCCTTGCCTTTGCAGGAGCAAGTCTCATCGGGCTTTCCGTGAAGCCAGCACTTGCATTCGGAGCCATGGTTTCCCTGAGCAGTACTGCAGTCGTATTGAGGATTCTGATGGAACGCGGCGAAATGGAGATGCCGCACGGTCGCAACAGCCTTGGCGTGTTGCTCACACAAGACATGGCCGTAGTCCCTCTGGCCTTGATGATGACTGTTCTGGGCGGCGAGGGGAGTGTGGGTGAGATCGCGTCCAACGTGGGAAGACTGTTAGTCATGGCGAGCGGGTTAGTCATTGGGCTTTACCTACTCACCAAAGTCGCTGTCCTGGCACTCGGAACGTTGACTCTTCACCGGAATCGAGAACTCACAGTCCTCTTCGCAGTTGTGACAGGATTAGGTGCTGCCTGGGCGTCGCACTCGATTGGAATCTCACCAGCTTTGGGAGCCTTTGTTGCGGGAATGTTACTCGGAAGCTCAGCCTTTGCGACACAAATCCGTGCAGACATCTCCCCCCTGCAGGTTGTGCTGTTGACACTCTTCTTCGGTGCAGCCGGTATGGTGGCTGATCCAATCTGGATTTTGACAAACTGGTACATTGTAGGCTCGGTCGTCATCGCGCTAACAATCGGAAAGCTACTCGTCATTTGGGCGACCTTCCTCGCATTCGGTCAATCGACCCGGGTCGCAGTGGCAACCGGTCTCTGCCTTGCTCAAATTGGTGAATTCGCGTTCGTCCTCGGGTCAATTGGGAGATCCAGTGGGGTGGTGACCGAAGCGACGTACGCTCTGGTTGTTTCCATTGCCATTGTTTCATTTTTCCTGAGTGCGTTCCTGGTTCCCGCAGCTCCACGAATTGGCAATTGGATTGCAGGGTTGGTTCAGTCTCAACAACTCGCTCCCGAAAGTGAAGCGGAACTGCAAGAACCTCCTGACGTCGCCATTATCGGTTTTGGGCCTGCGGGTCAAATTGCAGCTCGCCCGCTGATTGACAAAGGGTTGCGAGTCGTAGTGATTGAGCTCAACCGAAACGGCATCCGCAAGGCGAAGCAACTTGGATTCCATGGAGAGATTGGAGACGCCACGCAAAGCGAAGTGCTAGAACATGCCCGTCTACACGAATGCAAAGCGGTCGTCATCACCGTCCCACATCACAAGTCAGCGATCACGATTCTTGAACACGTCCGAAAGAACGCTCCGAACACCCACGTGATTGTCCGCTCTCGCTACGAAATCCACACCGGAAGCTTCGTCACAGCTGGAGCACATGCTGTCGCGGGGGACGAAGAGCAGGTTGGTGAAAGCCTCGCCAACCATCTGGTCGGTTGGTTGGACTCAACGGATTCATCTGAGGCCTGATCCGCTGCCACACTGCCAGAAACAGCCATGGAAACGGACTCAGTTCGAGAACCTGCGCAACTTCACGGGACTACAAAGTTGTGAAGACAACAATTGACAACAGCTCCATCAATCCTCAATTTCTGGTAATGGAAACAGCGGACGAATTTCAACCGTCCCTTTCTTTGCTGGCGGGATGCGGGCAGCGATTGCGATCGCTGCGTCTAAGTCATCAACGTCGAGGAGGTAGTAACCGCCAAGTTGTTCGGTTGTTTCCGCAAATGGTCCATCAGTGATGAAACGTTGACCGTCACGAACGCGAACGCTTGTCGCAGCTGCCACGGGGAATAGCGGAGAGGAATCAATCAGCTTGCCTTCCTCTTTGAGTTTATCACAAATCCTCATCGACTCGACCATGCACTCATTGCGTTCATCGTCGGTCCAACAGTCTTCGGCTCCGTAAATTAGCAGCATGTATTTCATTGTTTTCCTTCGTAAGCTTGCTTCAGCTTTTCGACATCGAGCTTAATCATTTGTACCATCGCCTGCATGACGCGACGAGATTTCTCGACGTCTTGATCATGCACCATTTCAAAGAACGCTTCAGGCACGATCTGCCAACGCATGCCGTATTTGTCTTTCAGCCATCCACACATGACTGGCTCGCCACCGTCGGCAGTGAGAGTCTCCCAGTAATAGTCGACTTCCGCTTGATCTTTGCACCTGACAGAGAGCGACATCCGGTCGTTGAACGGGTCACAGGGACCACCATTCAGAGCTTGATATCGCTGGCCGAACAGCTCGAACTCAACAAGGATCACATCACCTGCCTGACCACCGGGCCAGTCGTCATGGCTGAGCATCTTGTCGTGAATTCGGGAATCGTCAAAAACGGAAACATAAAATTCCGCCGCTTCCTCAGCGTCTCCTTCAAACCACAGACAGGTCTCGATTTTTTGCTGTCCCATGATGGTTCTTTCTCCTCTTTCAAACTGGAAATCTTCGAGCAGCTTTATAGATAGCTCGCCACAAGGTGAAACGTAAAGTTCCTCAGTGAATTTGCTGACTCAAACTCTGAAATAATGACCACTCCAGACGTTATCGGACAGGATAAAATCGCTGTGCTACTTCTGCGAATGAAGACCGAACATGTTCCCTTCAGTGTCGACCGCTAACACCATAAATCCATACGGCCCGAGCGATGTTTTGGGACGCTGAATACGACCGCCAGATGCTACGACTCGTGATCCTTCAATCGCACAGTCCTCACAGTTGAAATAGACCAGCGTGCTGTTCCCCCCGGAAGCGACTCCGTCCTTCTTCGTCAACGCACCAGTTGCCCCTGAAGATTGCATCGACATCGGAAACGCCATCAATTCAATCTCCTCCACAGGCGATGGAAGATGTTCGAGCTTGATGTCGAGGACCGCCTCATAGAAGTTCGTGGCACGGGCCATATCCTGCACGTAAATTTCGAACCAGCCCACCGGGTTCATTGCAGTTTGGTCCTCACGATCGGCAATTTTCTTACGTAAACATTCTTCGTGAGCCATCACGGTTCCGTCTGGATCGCTCTCAGCGAAATCCTCCATTTCAAAGAGCGGACGAATCTCGATATCGGATTCTTCTTTCATTGGGTTCGGACACTTCTTAATCCACTCGACAGCTTGCTCCATCGAATCGACTTCCCACAACCAGTACCCAGCGATCAACTCCTTCGTCTCAGCGAATGGGCCGTCGGTCACAACTCGATCGTTCCCGCGAAACGTGATTCGTTTCCCTGCGGAGGTCGGTTTGAGTCCCTCGCCCGCTTTCATAATCCCCGCTTCGACGAGTTCCTCGTTGTACTTGCCCATCGCTTCGAGCAACTCCAGGCTGGGCATTTCTCCCGCCTCAGACTCTTTGGTCGCTTTGACCAATACCATGACTTTCATGCTGTTATTCCTTTTCGAGTCAAATGACTTTTGGCTTCATACAATGTTGTCGATGACTTCGTCCGCAAATCGACAGGCTCCACCAATTTTTTTTTGAATATTCAAACATTACTTGCCCCCAAGAAAACCAACGCGTCATCAAACGTTGGGGACATAGCGAGTTCAAGCTGAGGAAATCTTCTTGTGAAGAATTAAATTGACATGGATTCGCTGCAATTTTATTCGAATCATCTTTCTCAGCAGTCATTCCTGAGAACGCTTCTCGTTTGCGAACGCTTTGTCCCGATCAGCGATTTGACTGTTAATTTCCTCAGCAGCGGGCCGAATTTCGAACGGCCCCATCTTCACACCAGGGTGATTCGACATCAGGCTCACTGCATGGTTGAGATCGCGAGCTTCGAGCAGCAGTATCCCACCGAGAATTTCTCTGGTTTCGGCATACGGACCGTCAGTCACATCGACCGAACCATCTTTCACACGCAACGTGACAGCATGGCGAGCTGAATCAAGAGCCTCACCACCAAGAAAGTGACCACCACGACGCAGTTCATCATCATAGTCAAAGCAGTCCTTCATGAGCCGTTGTCGTTCCTCGTCGGACAGATTGTCCCACTTCGCCTCCTCAATATATCCCAGACAAATAAATTTCATGTCGTTACCCTTTCTGAAATTTCATTTCCGCAGCCTATGCTGCTTCTTATCTAATTGTCGATTGGGATAAGACTAAATCGACAGGCTCTCGAACTTTTTCTCAGATTGACATATTCTCCGTCAATGAAAGTCAAACGAATCGTTGCCAATATCGAAACAGATCTGCTAGACGCTGCGAGGAGTTTCTACGCAGATGTTCTCGGCCTTGAAATTCTCATGGACCAGGGATGGATCACGACATTCGGTTCGCAAGAGACAATGCGGGTGCAAATCAACTTCGCCAGCGAAGGAGGATCTGGGACTCCCGTCCCTGATTTGTCGATCGAAGTCGACGACCTTGACGAGGCACTTAAAAATGTAGAAGAGGCCGGACTCCAACCAGAATATGGGCCGGTGAGTGAACCCTAGGGAGTCCGACGGTTCTATGTTCGTGACCCGTTGGGAAAGCTGATCAATATTTTGGTTCACATTGAGTGATCGAAATCGCTGGAACGAACCCAACACCGAGATTCACATTCGACCTCGTGGCAAGCAGCCTATGGAGTCCTAGTAACAGTTTTCACAGGTAAAACACCTTGGAACTGCTATTGAGAACTGGTCGTTGCAGAGGAAAGTTCGTTGAGCTTTCTATTCAGAATTTTTTTTTCAGGCTCTTGCTTAGTCAACGTCAGTGCGTTTTCGAATGCAGTTCTTGCGTCGGCGATTCTCCCAGAGCGGCGTAGCAATTCGCCGCGAGCAGAGTGGGCGAGATGGTAGTCTGTTAAATCGCCACGAGACAGAATTGTATCAATCAGCTGGACGCCAACTTCGGGACCGTCTCGCATGGCCATGGCAACCGCTCGATTCAACTCGACAATTGGAGTTGGAGCCGCCCTGAACAGCACGTCGTAGAGAGAGACAATTTGTGCCCAGTCCGTCGCTTCAGATGTTTTAGAACTGGCGTGAACTCCTGAGATTGCTGCCTGAATTGTGTAGGCGCCTATCCGACCTGTCGCCATGGCTTGCTCTACAAGCTGCAGCCCTTCATCGATCAATTCACGATTCCAAAGGCTACGGTTTTGATCTTCGAGTAGTACGATATCGCCTTCTGCCGTCGTACGTGCTGGTCGACGCGATTCATGCAACAACATCAACGCCAACAAGCCCATCACTTCTGCATCGGGAAGCAAATCGAGAATCAACCGGGCCAGACGAATCGCTTCTTCGGAGAGGTCCGCTCGGGTGAGATTATCGCCAGCTGAAGCTGAGTAGGCTTCGTTGAAAATGAGATAGACGACCGATAAAACTGCATCAAGACGTTCGGGAAGTTCAGTCAGCGAAGGGACGACATAGGGTATCCTGGCATCGCGAATCTTGGCTTTTCCACGGACGATCCGCTGTGCCATTGTCGGCGGCGTAACGAGAAAAGCGCTGGCGATTTCTTCAGTTGTCAGACCACAAACTTCCCGCAAAGTCAGGGGGATTTGCACACTCCGATCGATGGCTGGATGACAACATGTGAAGATCAATCGCAACCTGTCGTCTTGAATTTCGCTGACTGCGTTCGCTTCGTTCTCATCGCCAATTTCTTGCAGGCGTGCCATGATCTCGGGGAGTTGTCCCGCAAATCGCTGGCGTCTTCGAATCGCATCAATCGCTTTAAATCTCGCGGTCGAAATCAGCCACGCCCGCCGATTTTGAGGAACTCCATCACGTGGCCATTGAGACATTGCAACCGCAAACGCTTCGTGCAACATCTCTTCGGCAAGATCAAAGTCGCCAAGCAATCGAACAAGTGTCGCGAATGCCTGACGTGACTCTGCACGATAGACCTCGCTGATCAGTTCCTCAAAATTCTCCTGAGAGTCTTCTTCCATCGTCCTCTGACTTCACAGGCTGCTCACCATTTCTGAAATGACTCAGAGCAACTCTATTGTTAGTTTTTATACCTGCCTCGTTGGGAGCAGCCTATGGAGTCATTCAAGTCACCTTCACAGGCACAATTCGCACTGAATTCTTTAATCCATTGGTGACGCCCGCAAGAGCTGTTTCCCTTGACTGTCAAGCAATCTCAGAAGACCATTTTCATCAATTCGGTACTGCTTTACTTTGGGCAACAGTGCGAGGAATCTGGCCTCTTGATCCATTAAGGCTGGTGGCCCTGCGGCACGGGTTGTGGCTGGCCCCGGTTCAATTTTCAACTTTTGACCATCAATTTTTGCCTTACCCATGTAGCGATTCACTCCCGTACTTCCGGTTACCGATCCATCCTGATTGACCTGGATTGTTGTCTGAGCATTGTCGATGACGCCAGCCCCATTGAGATCTTCGACAAGCCATTTTTGGTAGAGCCACCTGGAATTGCTCGAACGCGATTCATCACTGGAGTTCTTGAATGCGGACGTGAGTGCCGAGACACCCGCCGATGCGACTTCCGCATCCTGTTCACCAGTCGCTCCGCCGACTCCGATCGCACCGATCACTTGATCACCATAAAGAATCGGCACGCCTCCTTTGAGCGTCGTAAACTTCCCGCCGCTGGCCCTCGCCGCTCTTTCAACCGCCAGGCTCAAATGAGTGTTGATGGCATCCGCGTTAGGTAACGGGCCGGTTGGTCCTCGTTTTGTCGCAGCTGATGTCGCCTTAGTGATCGAGGTATAAACGCTGGCTGGTCGAGCACCATCCATGCGGGCAAACGCCAACAGGTGTCCCCCCTCATCAACGACAGCAATATTCACGAGGATTCCCATCTCCTCAGCTTTTTTCCGACCTGCAACGATGGCCTTTTCAGCGCCCATCAATGTCAATTGCACCCGGTTCGTTCGCACGAGTTGTTGAGTCTCCACTTGAGACTCAACTTGAAAACTGTTGGACACCGGAGCATCCTGCGCAGAGAGGCTTGAGATTCCGATCAGGCATGTCATCGCCATCATCGAAAGTGCGCCGCTTGTCTTTGACACCAACACTTGAAGTTCCTTTTATGAGGTAATTTTCAGTCGTTTGTGATTACCAATTTATCAGATTCAGTCGTGACATCCACTCCGGTCATCGGTTGTGCGATATGCTTCCAGCCTGTCTTGGAAGAGACCAGGCAGAGCATCAAGAATCATCCTGAATTTACTCTATCGAGGCGTCTCGGACAGGCTGGGCAGCTTTCTTATCGAATTCTCACATGTGAATCTCTCACATGGATTGCAAGTGTGATTCGAGGAAGTAGAGGCTCTTATCAACTTCGCGAGTGATCTCGGTGAACAGGTCACAGGTGACGGCGTCGTTTAGATTCTCTGATTTATCAATCGCTATTCGTGACAGAGCGGCATACTCACCGAAGCGGTTTGCCATTGCGATCAAGAAGTCTTTGCCGTCAGTCAACTCAATTGGCAACTCCTCAATTCGTGAATTATTCGCTGCCATCCTCGCGGTTCCTTCTGCACGCCCGCCTAATGCTGTTGCTCGCTCGGCGATCATATCGGCATAACGGATAAAGTTTTCAGCGAGGTCATCGAAGAGCAAGTGCAGCTGCATGAAGTTCATGCCCTTCACGTTCCAGTGAGACTGCTTGACTTGGGTGTAAAGATCGAAAGTGTCAGCCAGATGCTGATTCAGCAGTTCGATCATCGACTCGCGGGTCTCTTCCGAGATGTCATTATGTGTTTGGTAATTCAAGCTGGTTACGGTACTCATCAATAAGTCTCCTTCAGTAAATGGTTTGAAATGTCTCTCCTACTAACGATCGCAATTTCCGTGCCGTCAAATCCGCTTCTATCCGCGAATTCTCAAAAGGGGTTTCTGTTTTGCCGCGTCAGGCTCTGACTTTTTTATGTCAGCACCATTTCTTCACCGGGACGGAAAGCACGAATACGCACTACGAAAATTCCCCGATTAATGTTCGAGATCTCCTTCGAGAATTCAGAGGCTCTCGTCGAACGCCCTCTCTACGAACTCGAGAAACGCGAGTCTCTTCGAGTTGTTCATCTTCCAAGTCATCTGAGTCGAAGCAACGGCCCCCTTCGTTTTCCCACCGTTCCAATTCCATCAAGGCAGCTTCCTTCAATTTTTCCTGTTCCATCTGAATACTCCTTCAGGTCAAAGTTTATTGAGCGTCCTTCGGTTTCGCACAATGCTAGAGCTGTTTGCTCTACCGTGTGCCCGTGAAGAACACATCTCTCTAGCAAAAATGCTGTTCGCCACGAGGCAGATCCTGCAAACCAATTCGAAAGATGCTCTAGAACCGCAAGCATCAACACGAGTTGGCAGCATCAATTCCAGTTGGCAGCATCAATATTTTTCACATCAACGTTTGCTGCATCATGCAATTGATGGCATCATCCATTGCGCTACTTTCAACGACTCTCGTACCGCTTCTCAACCGTCTCACTAAAACGGTTCATGAATCGTTCTACTAACCCATCTGCTTTCAATTCTGATTCGAGTTGCCGAATGTCGTTGGCAAGACTGTGATCACCAAACACGGTGGCGATCCAACGTGAAAAATCATGGTGGCAACAATGACCAAGTAGAACATCCGATGGGACATGCTTGGCAGCGACAGCCAGTTCTTGCAAAGTTGCCGCTGACTGTCCCACAGGCTCTCCCTGGTTTGTAAAGACGAATTCCTCTTCCTTTGAGACAGGAATTTCGTAGTACTTTGTACGATGACGCACATGAGCGGTCAGCCGAGGGGCCACAATGAAGCGACGCAGTTGTCCGTTTGTCTCCTCTGTCGGAGGGAGTAACGCAGCTTCGCTGATATTCAGACTGGCGAGTTCCTCGTACCAGTCGTGCGAGTCGACATAGTGATCACTCTTTTGATCCAGAAGATCACGCAGGACATCGACTTCATCCTGTTCTGCAAGACGTGTCACTGCGATCACATCAATTTCTTTGAGCACCTCAATCGGTAATTGCGATGGTCGGTATGTCACCAACATGTAACCATCAAGCTGAAAGTCCAACAAACGCCGCCCGAGCGCACCACCGAGAAAGTAGTGACACTCATCGAGCATGATTCGATGGGGGAACCCGCGTTCCCGCCGGTGTTGGGCAACCAGCGGAAGGTGATGCTCGATGTACTCACACTTTGCCCCATGATCCAGATGAGACAAATTCAAAACAACGTTGATCCCCTGTTGCAGTAACATTTTTAAATCGTCTCCGTGTGGCAGCATACGACCACCACCAAGCACAACGGTATTCGGCAGTAATGCCAGGCTGCTGTAATCACCTTCGGGATCAAAGACATGAACGGTGTATCCCTGAAGTATCTGCTGCTCGACCAGCATTCCTGCAAGCCACGACTTGCCACTGAAAGAGTCACCAGCAACCAGGATGTTGCGACTCCGAATCTGTATCTCAAACGGTGGTTGCCCCTCGACCTCTTCGAGCACCACCTTGCGATGGCTGGACGACTCTGCAGGAATACGAATGTCTACGCAAATCTGTTCGAGATAATCCGCGACGGCATCCGGGCCATCGCCGACAATCACATCGTCGGCAGCTTCCTTAAGTCGAGACGATCCCCATGAGACGGCAACACCATGTTCGCAAACTGCTAACAGTTCGTGATCATTTTCTGCATCTCCAATCCCGACAGCGTTGTGAAGGGACACTCCCAAGGTGTCCAGAAGATGACGCAACCCACTCGACTTACTGATCGACGCAGGCAATAGCATCATTCGCCCTCGGTTGAAAGTAATCGCCAACGGAAGTTCCAGTTCACGAATGAGCGAAATCGCAATATCCGCGAACTCGGCCTCCATTTCGACGACGCAACGCCCCACTTTAAAGTCGAGTCCTCGCTTCGTCAGTTTTTCAATAAGACACATTGGGGGAGGAGTTCCAAGCAGCGTGATGTGTCCACTCGGAAGTGCAACGACTGCACCATTTTCGGCAACGACTCCATCGACAAAATCAAGACTACCTGCAACGCTTCGCAGCTCAGAAAGAATCCGTCCAGTGACGATCACCACGAGCAGACCCTGTTTGCGAGCCTTCGCAATTGCAGCACGGACAGCCGGGCTTAACACTCCATCTTTGGCAACTGTTCCGTCATAGTCGGTCGCAATCACTCGAAGTCTCATTACAGGCTCCTTAGACGATTAAAGCATTCTCGATGCTTGCTGTGCCCGCAAAGATCACTCTCACGATTCATGACCTGCCTGCTACGAGGCAGCATGCGAACCCCAAACTTGGATAGACTCGAAATCTCCCCTTCTTCAGTCTATGTGAACATCTCGGGAATCACTTTGTCTGCCCACGCGAAAACAGACGAGGATTGCGGGCAATGAATCGTTGAATTCCCCGGTCGATGATCGATTCATAACCGCGAACCATATAGATGTAGCCAACCACCGAGACGATCAACGCTCCAATTGCGTCGACGATTAAATCAATCATCGTGTCAGTCAGCCCAGACGGATCACCCCACATCGGTTTTTGCATATTCATTCCGAAGTATTGATCCATCGTGAATTCAAAAATCTCCCAAATGGCCCCGACCGATAGTGCAAAACAGAATGCAAAGAAAGCGACAAAACCGGGTCGCATTTGCAGGTCAATTTGTGGTGTCTCATTCAAGACATAAATCAGCAATACTCCCAACACCCCCAGCAGCCCACCAGAAGTGCCATGGAGCGCGATGTCCCACCACCAGAACGTATTATAGTAATCACGAACTTCACCAAGGAAGAGTGACGCAATAATGAATGCAATCGTCAAGACTTCGAACTCAGGCGGGACATGCACATCAGCTCGACGAGCCAGGATTGCGGGCAAGTATGTCAAAAGCAGAATTCCAGAGGCAATGACAACATTGCCCCATAACTGTTCGGCCGCTTCCACTCCAATGCCAACGACAAGGAACAGACGCAACAGGATCGTCAGACGTCGCTGGATGCGGTCATAATTCGAATTGTGAGGTAATTTCTCCATAACATTAACAAAGCTTTTCTAGAACACTTACGTGCATCCTGTGTCCGCGATTGAGCGCCTTGTCATTTGCCACGAGACAGGGCTGCTACACCTTTACCAAAACCGCGCTAGTAGGGCTGAACAGACTCTTTCTCGTACTGGACGGAGGACGTCCTGGTAAAAAACATTCTACACGAAAACAAGAAAGATCATTCTGTTTTAAAGCAATTTCTATGCCTGTGTGTTCCAGGCTTGGCGTGCCGGTGAGATCCACTTTCATGAATTCTCGAACGGCCTGCCACGAGAGCATCTTTCGAATTGAAGTTCATGTCCTGCCTCGTGGCGAACAACAACTTCATCAGAGAAACACGTTCTTCGCAGAAGCACGGAAGAGCAAACTGCTCAAACAGGACGTAGAGACCAATCTCGGACTTACTCTTGAACCAGTCCGAAAGCCTCTGGAGCAGCCACTTTCCTCAACGTTTGAGAGAGCAATTTCACGTTTCAGGATCAGTTTTAACACTGTAAAAAATGGTGTTTCGAGGCACATTCCTGTTCGGCACAAATCACCCGCCTCGTGCCGAAGACTGCCCAACCTGAGACTCTTGTTCTCGAAACAATTTCGAGTCTTCGACCTCATTCACTGGCACAGTGAGCACGCTGCAGCGTGCTTCCCGAATAACACTTCGGCTCACACTGCCCAAGCTGTCTCGCTTTCCGAGCAGCACCAAATCTGTTTCTAAATAATTTGCACGCTGTACAACTTGCTCCGACGGAATCCCCTGAGCAGTTTCCAAGGTGACATCGAATCCGCTGAGCTCGTCCTCGATCAACTCGATAAACCGGGACTCAACCGAGAGGGACTGAAGATTCTTCAGGATTTCCTTAAAATGAGGCCTCTTCCCCAAAGCAGATTCAGAGAAATCGTGCGATGACTCATAAACATGAAGTAAACGGTACGAAGGGCGGCAGTCATCGTTTAACCACGTCATCGCTGGGGTGATGGCAAACGAATGATCGTAAAAATCATGCGGCACCAAAACTGTCTGAGGTCTGAATGAATCGCTCTCCGCTGTGCGACGAAACAGCAGAACGGGCACCGATGAGTCCCGAACGATTCGATCAGCGAAGCTTCCGAGAACCATTTTGGAAAGCGACGTCCGCCCGCGCGGGGAGATCACAACTAAATCAATGTTGAGCTCCTGCTCAATTGCTCTTTGGCGGGTCCGTGTCCAACGACTTCGCTGTAAGTTCGTACGAACATCAACGTTCGAAAACAGAGAATGATTCCGAACCTCTTCGGCGAGTGCCACTTCGAGCGTGTCGAACAAAGTCTCTTGCGACGCCTGCGAAAGCACGCTCGGAATCGCTCCAGAGAAATGGACGAGGTGGAGAGTCGCCTGATGTCTTTCTGCCAACTCAGCAGCACACCCATAAGCTTTGCGAGCATGATCCGAAAAGTCGGTTGTCAGGATAATCTGATTCAGGTTCATGGATCACTTTCTTCGAGTAGTCGATGTCTTCACCGGCCCGAATAGGTGATGTAAAACTAGCTGGTTTGACAGCCAGCACTGAACTGCCAGCGCTGAATAGCCAGCACTGAATAGAACTGATCCTGAAAGCTGAACTTGCCTTCTCATACACTAAGGAAGGCGAACATTTCATTCGTTTCTGGACTGATTCTAATTCATGTCCTTGTGGATTCGTTCCAGAAGCAACTCTTCACTAAGACTCGCCGGCAAGGGGATTCCCTTTCGGCGACTGGCCTAAGGCCTTGGATCAATTTGCTGCTTGAACGGTTCTTTACTTCTTGAATTACGACTGTGACTTCCGGAAAATTCATGGCGACGCAAGCTTCATCACGACGTGAAACGACCGCTTCCGCACTGAATTTTCTAAGGCCACTACTCTCTCGCCACTTGAGCTAACACTTCACCAGAGCGAAATTGAGTGAACACAAAATGAAGCGGGTCACGGGTTCAATGCCGTGACCCACTCGTGTCACTTGCAGTCAACTATTGAGAGACTTCTAAAGGAAAAAGGTAACATGAGAAGACGTCGTTAACTCGAAGAGAGTTCTAACTCAGGCTCATGCCGATCTTTCGTTTGACGCATCCGCAAAGCCTTCGGACGCTTCAGTTTCGTCACGACAATGCGGCGTACTTTATCTGCTGCCTGCGTGAAGGCTGTCCATCGATTTTCATGCGTCGAAGTTGCGACAACCTCTCCAAAACGAGGCATCACCAAACTGATACGGCATTGCTGATCGACTCCCCCACGAGGGCCATTCTCATCGGTCAGTGTAATCGTCACGCTGGAAATTCGATTCGAAAATCGATCCAGTGTTTTGGCGATATGGTTAAGAGCTGAGTCTTGGAAGTGATGACGTTTTGCTTCGATTGGAGCATTGACGTTAATCTTCATTAAAACTCTCCTTTGATGAGAAGGGAAAAATTTGATCACGACCCGTTAATGATTCCAGGTCGGATCATGAAACTATTTAAGCGGTCACTCCGTCGCGTTCGGGTTGAAAAACTAATTCATCGATACGAACAGAGATCGTCCCGCTTGGGACCTGCCACCGAACAAGATCGCCAACTCGGTAACCAAGAATTGCGGTTCCGATCGGGGCAAGTACTGAAAGTTTGTCCTCTGCGATATTTGCTTCTTTAGGATAGACGAGAGTGTAAGTGTCAACTTCTTTGGTCCGCGTGTCGCGCAATCTCACAGTTGAATTCATCGTGACGACATCAGGAGGAATTTCCTTCGGTGCAACAATCTCCGCGACGTTCAATTCGTCTTTCAACGATTGAAGGTAGGGCTTATCACTGAATGCGGCTGCGAACTTACTGAAGAAAAGGTTCCTCAATCGTTCGTGATCTTCTTTGCTGATAATGATTTTTCGTTTGGCAGCCATGCGAATACTCCTGCCTACATTGTTGTAATTGGAATCAAAAAGAACTCTGAAATAAGAAATGCGATAGTGAAAGCACAGGGCCAAAAGAGCCAACCTGAGCAAGAACCTCCACATCGACGACTTGAACTCAACACTTAAAATGCAAATGTGACTTCAAAGTCATCTGTCACAGACGAAGGTCTTTTTGTTCTACTTCTTCTTCCCGGCTGATGTTGGCTGGAAAGCAGGTTCGCAGAACGGACTCGCTTCGATCTGAAAATGCACGACGTGCGAATCAGGCTTGAAAACATGTAGTGTTGAAGACATGGTTTTCCTCGCTGCTGGTTGTCATACCAGTACATAATGCAACAAGTGGACCAAAAGACTCGACGCCGTTGAAATTTCATTCAAGAGGGTCGAAACACTCAAATTCCCAGAGGAATCACAGTTTTCGGCACGAAAACCTTCAGGAGGCCCGAACCCTGGAGGCCGCATCGGTCAACTCAGAATGACCCCTGTCGCCCGGAGTTGACGCTGGCTCACCAGTCTGTTCTGGCTGCGGATGTGCAATCGAGAAGCTGACGGGGTTTCCCTCAACCTGCAGTTGAAGTTGCGTTTCAGAAAAAAGTCGTTGCTTGCTGCCGAGCTGTTTTAACGCTTGAATCGCCAGTTGAATTCCGTAGTAGCTGCGGGCATTTCCCTGAACAATCATGCAGTCATCAGCCAAGTCGAGCGTCACTCCGCGAACCAGCCCGTTTGTCTCATGATGAATCGTTCTGCCAAAAGAATTGAGAAGTTCGTTGCGGTCGCTCCATTGATCGAGAGACATGTTTTCCATCCTTGTCATAAAGAGTTGTGTTATCATCACAACCTCTTGACTAGGCAAACTCGATGCCGCTTTGCACCAATTTCAAATGGAATCTTCCGATCAGGTTTTCACTTCCGAAATGTTGCAGCGTCAAGTCCGTGTCGACTCAGCAATTTGTGCATTCCCTGACGTGACAATCCTGCTTGACGGGCTGCTTGCGACACATTCCCGCCGTGCTTTTCGAGCAGAACCGTCAAGTAAGTATGATCAGCGTTGTCGAGAGCTTCCTCACGAGAAATTTCCGCGAGAACAGAAACAGACCTGAATGCGTTTCCCGCCGTCTCGCGGACCTGTTTCGGTAAGTCTGTCAGTTGAACGGTTTCTGTTCGGGTTAAGGCGACTGCTCGTTCGAGAACGTTACGAAGCTCACGAATGTTGCCTGGCCATTCATAGCGAAGAAAACAGGCCACAACTTCATCGGAGAAACCGGTAATCCGTCTCTCACCTTCCTGGAAGTCCCTTAAAAAACGCTCCGCTAACAACATGACGTCCTCACCACGTTCCCGCAGTGGTGGTAAATCAAGGTGGAGCACTCCCAGCCGATAGAAGAGATCTTGTCGAAATCGCCCTGCGTTGACTTCTTCAAGTAAATCGCGATTTGTCGCACTGATGTAACGAGTATTCACTCTCCGCAATTCGTTCTTCCCGACAGGCGTAAACGCTTGCTCCTGCACGGCACGTAAAAGCTTCGCCTGAGAGGCCATCGGCAACTCGCCGAGTTCATCAAAGAACGCAGTCCCGCGATCACTTCGGCTCAGCAAGCCTTCCTGATCTTTCACTGCACCAGTAAACGCCCCTTTGGCGTGACCAAACAAGACAGACTCAAAGAGCGACTCTGGAATGGCGGTGCAATCGATAATCTGGAAGTTATGGGCGCCTCGCCGACTGTGATTATGGATCGCCTGAGCAATGACCTCCTTGCCTGTGCCGCTTTCTCCGGTAATCAAGACATTTGTGTCAGTCTGGGCGACACGGTCAACAATCTCCAAGACTTCCTGCATCGGCTCGCTGCGACCGATGATCTCCGGGAATTTGGCTGACAAATCCTCGTGACTCGATTCAGACCTTGGAGCTGGGGGAGTCTCTACCACTGGCTGGGCAAGCACGCGACGAACGCTCGCCAACAGGTCTTCATACTTCACCGGCTTCAGAAGATAATCAGCGATGCCAAGCCGTACACTCTCAATCGCTGTCGGTAAGGAGGGTACGCCTGTAATGACGATGAGTGGAATATCCGGCCATTGCATCCGCCCCTGCTGCAACAACTCGAGCTTTAAATTGCCTGGCATGTTCAGGTCAGAGAGAATCAGATCGAACGACTCGCGGCGAAGCCTCTCCATGGCTGCATTTCCGTCTGGCACACAAACACATTCATAACCTGCCTGACGTAACAACTGACCAGTTGTTCGCAAATAGAGTGGTTCGTCGTCAGCGATGAGAATTCGCTTCACTTTGTGTTGATCATTCATTGCTTAAAACCCGACGTGGTACCGAGACCGTCACACAAGCACCATCCTTATTGTTATTACAGATTGTAATTGTGCCCCCCATCGCCTCTGCCAGGCTTCGCGAGACTGACAACCCCAACCCCATCCCCTCACGAGTCCCCGTTTTAGTGCTGTAGAAGGGTTCAAACATTTTCGTGATCACTTCACTCGAAACCCCTTCGCCTTCGTCCTTGACGGCCACGACTGCGCCGGTGCGGGATGTGGAAACTTCCACTTGAACGGAACCGCCCCGTGGGGTTGCCTGAATTGCGTTTCGAACGACGTTTAACAATATCTGCTTCAGTTCACCTTCCCGCAGGATGACCTCAGTCGACTCCAGCTCCCCGGATTTGATGCAATCTTGAGTTGTGGATGTGACTTGCACGTCTGCTTTCTTTGCCAATGGCTGCACGAGGACCACAACATCTGCCACGGTGCGACGCAAATCAAACTGTCTGGGCGACTGCTGACTCGGACGGTAAAGCTGATACATTTGATGAGTAATGGAACTGATTCTCTCAATTTCTCCATCAATCAATTCAAGCAACTCATAGTCTTCATCATCAGGGGAAAGGTGACTTTTGAACAGTGCGAACGCATTGCGAATGCCGGCCAGCGGATTGTTCACCTCATGGGCGACTCCTGCTGCCATTTGCCCCAGAGCGGCCAGTTTTTCCATCTTCAGCCGTTGCTCTTCTAATTGAGCGATCTTGACTGTCCGCTCTTGAACAAGCTGCTCCAGATGTTGATTATAAAGTCGCAATTCTTCGCGCAGGCGGTGACGTTCTGTGACATCTCGCACACTGGCACGATAACCAAGATGCCGTCCCGACTGATCATACATCGGCTGCCATGACACACTGGCCCAGCGGCTGGAGCCGTCACGGTGAGCAACCTGAAACTCCACATCGTTGCCACTTCCGCCAGCGATTGCATCTCGCTGTACCTCTGCAATTTTGTCGCGATCTTCAACAGCGATGAGCGGCAATGGATAATTTTTCATCGCCAGGCATTCATCTGGAGAATACCCGGAGATTCTTTCCACTGAAGTATTGACCCACAACAATTTGCCATCGGGCTGATGCCAACTCTCCCAATCGTATGTGTAATCCGCGATCGCTCGAAACACGAGGTAATCGAGCTCTTCGTTCCCGAGTGGATCATATGGAGGCAGTGGTGGCATACGCTGCATCATATCACAGATAAATCGCTTTTTCTCTAAGGGAACATGACAGGATCGAAAGAAAAATTGGCAGCACTATGTGCAGTACATCAGTCAACTTTTCCTTCGCACAAAGCAACTCTTCAAAAACTCCCTGAAATGAGGAATTTCATCAGTGTTGAAAGTGAAAGCTTAGATATTTGGACCGCTTCTCCACGGTCGCAAAAACATGGAAGTGCTCTGAAATTGAGAAGCAATGTTTGTGCCGCAACATGAACGAATTGGATTCCAGTCACATCACCCAAAATCGGTCCCCAGCAGGTGACAGGTGTCGCTTTCTGGCGACGCCATTTTGAAACACCTTGAGCAGCGACAATCTCTGAACGAAACTGCACCCCCTGCAAAAAAAACCACAATCACTGATCAAGAATCGAAAGAGAAAGACTTCAAAATCAGTCAGAATTGATCGGATGCTCTACTTCGTAGCAAGCAACCGATGAAGCCATGCAGGCGATCTTCACCGACACGTAAAGCTTGGAGGCAAAGATGTCTTAAAGTGCATCACCTTCACTGGCGTCCAAACTGCCGCGAATTGGATCACGGACGTGATTTGCTCGCCAGCTTTTCCAGAGAAGAAGCGCCTTTTCCCTGTCCTGATCAGAAGCGAACCGGGCAGAGTTGGCATAATAAAGATAGCCACTCTTGGGGCGCAACTCGTTGAAGCCGTACTTTTTGGGATCTTGCTTTGTCACATACAGCAAAGCGGCGAGCGCAACGTCACGAATTTGGACAGTCGTCGCTGAATTCTTGAAGCTTCCAGGAAGTTGCGCACTGTCCGAAAGCAACTTCTCCAATTCTTCGATGACATCCTTCCCGCCATACTTCGCCAGATAAAAAATCGAATTCCCGGTATGAATCGCAGATGCCCGCAACTGATGTCGACGTGAGATTCCATCTCGCGCAGCTTCCATCCCAGCATCGAGATCAAAGGTCACAGCATCGCTGAGGAGTTGAATGGGAGAGGTGTGACGGTTCTTGCGAATCCAGATTCCAATCAAACCTTTCAAAACGTCGCTACTTCGTGAACGTAACGCTGCGTCGCGAAAAGTCGCGTCGCTGATCAACATTGTAATGACAGAACTGGCATTCCCGCTCGGCCTGTTCTCCGGGTGACACGCAAGAAAAAGCAAAGCAGCAATCGAACCGGGTTGGATTTGAAGGCTCTGTCTTTGATGCGAAAACGCCTGAAGGTCACTACAACGCTTTTCAAACTGGCTTTGCCAGCCCGGTGCCGAAACAGCGAGCATTAAATCCGTTTCGCTATTCAAGATTTGAACATATAACTCGCGCGCGTCCTCGCCGTCACCCAGCATTTGATGGAACTCTTCCCAACCGGGAGCCAGTCCCTCTGGGACGATCCACGGGTTTGCGCGCAGTTCCTGCTGCCGATCTGCGAAAGCTCCCCGCCTGAGGAGTTTCATCAATCGAAGTGTTCGGTATCGAATTTCTGGATCGGACGATTTCGTCCCTTCGACGATTGCCGAATAAGATCGATATCCTAAATCAAGAAGTTCTTGTTCAGCCTGAAGCCGCGAAAGGAAACTGGGGTTCCCAAGTTGATTGACGAGTCGCTTGGGAGTCTTCTCAGCATCCGCGAAAGCAGCAGTTTGATGAAGTACAACGACTGCGCAAAACAGCCCGACCCAGTTCACGCAGAACCTGGGACAGAATCGTGTCGCGGAGATCGAGAAAGAAGTGTTCACAGTTCCATCATCGATTGCTAATCATTCTCTGACAACCCCAACGCAGCTGATAATTGATTGAAGATTTGATTCAACAATTAAGAAAGTGGTCCGTCAACAAGAACGAAACCTTTGCTGCGACGATGGTGAGATCAATTTGAAGCTTCTATCACATGTGAATTTGCTGACGGAGTCAACTCTGAAGCCCCCGGCGACTCATCCCCCAGTTTCACAAGCCAGTACAGAATGCCCGCCGAGACCACGCCGCAAACAGCGAGGAACACCGGGTTAAATGTCATCGTGTCGACACCTTCCGCCGTCTTGGAGAATGTCACAAGATACCGCGTGAAGCCGTCTTGCAGCGTCTCAATTTCCAATTGTGAAGCAAAGACTTGCGTCCCATTAAAAATCGCATGGAAAATGATACAGGGAATCAAACTCTGGCTGCGCACTGCCAGCAATCCCAACGCCAGTCCTAACAGGGAAGCATTGAATTGTTGTTTTGGAATCATATGGATGACACCAAACAGAATCGCTGAGATGACAATCGGTAGCCATTTATGTCGTGAACGCTGAAACCCGCTGAGGATGAATCCACGGAAAGCCAATTCTTCACACACCGCCGGAGCAATGGCGAATGTGGCAAACGACAACCACAACGGAACCTCAGACATCGCTGCCATCATTTGTTCTGCGCCTGCAGGAATTGGCGGAAAAAATCGGTCAAGCCTCGAGAGCAACTCCATCGCCAACGGTTGCAACGAAAGCGGAAGAACCACAGCCACACCGAGCATCTTCCAACTTGGAAGTTTAAGCTTCAAACTTCGCAGGGGCATTTTCGTCAGCAAGATCGCCATCAACACTGGCGGAACTCCAACTGTCGCAATCAAGTAAATTAATTGCACAACCACCATGCCATTCGCATCACCGAGTAAATTCGGATTCGACTGCATCGAAGTGAGAAACACAAATTGCAACATCGCAATCAGCACGAAACAAACGCCTGCTTCCGTAAAGCTGGGCGTATCTTCTTTATCACGGAGTAAGTGCTTGATCCACAATCCGAGTTCGAATCGCTCTGCTTCGCGAAACAGAATTCCTTCACTTTGAAACTGCTCAATCGCCCACCAGAGCGCAAGTGCGCTATATGCAAAACTGGTCACGAGCACCGGGACAGCATACATCCAGACGACACTCGAAGTTGCACCGCCGAGCAGCAACGCTTTCAGCAACAACGCCGGACCAACAACCGGCAAGACGCTGTAATAAGGAGTCAATTCAATTGACGGGTTCAAACAGAACATCGTCAGCCCCATCGTCACCATCAGCAGCGGAGTCAGATAGTACTGACCTTCTTTGCTACTCTTCGCAAACATCGCCAACGAGAGACTCATGGCGCTGAACAATGCAGAGAGCGGAACTGCCAGCAGGATAACCCACATCAGTGAGAGCATTGGAGGGAAAGAAAGATCTCCAATGGCCGAGGCATTCGCACTGCCGACGGCTGTCAGCATGTGCTGCCCCGTGAACCCCATACTGGCGAGGTTCAACAACGCTGTCGAAATACTAAACAGCATGACCGTCAGGAACTTTCCGAGTACGATCTCTGTTCGAGTCGCTGGCGAGATCAACAACGTCTCCATCGTCCCACGCTCTTTTTCGCCTGCTCCTAAATCAATCGCCGGATAAAACGCTCCGGTGACAGACATAATCACCAACAATGCCGGAAAAATCTTACTCCAGACGTTAGCTGCGATTTCATCTGCTTCGACGAGATCCACTAATGTCGACTGCACTGGATCTGGCAAACTCGCAGGCAGCGAAGCAGAGTCCAACCGCTGTGCCAGCAAGACTGCTTCCCACTCCCGCAGCGCCTGCTTGACTCGCTGATAGGCGATTTCCGACTTTTCATCGGCACTGTTGTGCAAGATAATCGCACGTGGCCCTGGCTCTAGATCAAACTCGCCAGCTGCCAGTTTTTTATTCCCGGTTTCATAATGTTCACGAAACCCTTCGGGGAAAATCACAAGAACCTGAGCTGGACTTTTCGAAAACCACGAGGTCACTTTCTTTCGCAAAGCGATTTCCCGCTCTGTCAATTCCTTCTGCCGCTCTTTTGACTCGACCAGCGAGTAGATTTCATCCTGAACATCGGCCAGCTCAAGAACCGTGGCACGTTCGATTTCAATTCGCTTCATGAAATCTCGAAACGCACTTCGCGTCTTCTCATCGAGATTCGCAGTGCTCAATGAATCGGGAGCATCGGTGATTACACGAAGTTTGTCGGCATCTTCTGAATAGTTAAAGAAGTCGGAAACGATACGATGGTCCTTGACCAGATCTGGCGGCGGAATTTCGTCAGCCCCGATGATCACAACGTTTCGTGTCTGTTCGGTGAACGTCACCGTCATCTGCACCATTCCGATTCCCAATGCGGGATACAGCAGCAATGGGAGCACAGCGACCATGAACAAGGTTCGACGATCTCGCAATTGATCGCGAACTTCACGCAGGAAAATCAGTTTGATGTTCGTCCAGTTCATGGAAAATGTATTCGCTCTTTAATTTTCAGAAAGAGTTGCGATTGGCAATTTATCGGGGCGATGTGAGGTGCACGCAACGATGAATGTGTTCAAGCCCAGAGTCTGGAGGACGCTGTCGGTGCAATCGCTCATCAATGTTTTCTGTTTGGGTGGAAATCCGATCAAGAGTTTTCAAACTCTCTGTCTCTCCGCCATAAATTTATTCTGCGTCAGTCAGGTCAGGTCAGGTCAGGTCAGGTCAGTGATCACTTAGGCCAGCGATCAGTCAGGTCAGTGAAAGTTTCTCTTTATGTTCGCGGATCAGTTCGAAGAAGACCTCTTCGATGTCGGGGCGATTGTATTCGTCGATCAATTCCTGAACGGTCCCAGTGTCAAGGATTTCACCTTTATGGATGATAGCCACGCGGTCGCACAGCTTCTCAACTTCTCTCATGATGTGGGTCGAAAAGATAATACATTTGCCAGCATCACGCAGGTTTGCGACTGCTTCGAGAACGGCCCGCGCCACTAACACGTCCAGACCAGATGTCGGTTCATCAAAAATCAGAACCGGTGGATCGTGAACAATCGTCCGGGCAATCGAAACTTTCTGTTTCATTCCGGTCGACATCTTCGACCCCAGAATATCGCGGATTTCATTCATCTGCAGAGTATCGAAGATCTCATCAATACGAACCTGGAGCCGCTCTTCTTCAATACCGTATAAGCGACCGTAGTATTCCACCATTTCGCGAGCTGTCATGCGGTCATAAATACCGGTGTTGCATGACATAAAGCCAATGTTCGCGCGGACCGATTCTGGAAAGCGAGCAACATCGTAGCCAGCGACTAATGCTTGACCAGATGTCGGTTTCAGAACTGTACTCAAGATTCGCAGGCACGTTGTTTTGCCCGCACCGTTCGGACCGAGCAGTCCGAAAATCTCTCCCGGCTTTACTTCAAAGGAGACATTCTTCACCGCCGCAACGGGACCTCGTTTGAGATCAGTGAACTCCTTTGTCAGATCTTGAACAAGAATCATGTCTACTTCATCATTGCGAGAGGACTACCGAGATGCTGTATCGGAACTATTTCACTTCCAAACCGATTCCGACAGTATCTCATACACCCTGAAACGTTGCCAAGCAGGTTTCGACTTGGAAGGAACCGAAAATTCGAACCGAGCAACCATCGCTCTCTGCACGAGACCCGCAGATCACGCAGAGCCCCTACACTCCGCACAATCACCACAAGACAACAACAACTCTCTCCTCAGTATGACTTTCTCCCGCTTCTCCAGATAGTTTCTTCAAATGGTGTTTGTGTTCGAGACGTGTACACGATTGAGCAAAGCTCACGAGTTCTTTGCGGCAATCTTGTCCAAAAACTCCTGCTCGCTCAGCACTGGCACGTCCAGACTTTTTGCCTTCTCCAGCTTGCTCCCTGCCTTTTCGCCAGCGACGAGATAGTCAGTCTTGCTTGAGACGCTGCCAGATGCTTTCCCTCCGTTCTGAATGATCAATTCTTTGATCTCATCACGTGTGAACTGTTGCAGCGTCCCAGTCACAACGAAAGTTTTCCCGCTGAAGACCTGCTCAGCTTCATTGATTTGAGGTTTCTCAGTGACCGGAGTTCCGAAGTTGAGACCGCAGCGGCGAAGATCCTCGATGATCTGTTTTCCGAAATCAGAATGGAAAAATTCGTAGACGGACTTCGCTGTGACCGGACCAATTTCATCGACCTCGGCAAGGGACTCTTCTGTCTGACTGGCAATGGCATCGATGGTTCCAAAATGCTTTTCGAGAATTCTCGAGTTTGTCCTCCCGACGAAGCGAATATTCAGAGCAGTCAAGAGCCTCCAAATTGGACGGGACTTCGACGCTTCAACACCTTCGAGAAGTTTTTCGACAGAACGCGTTCCCATTCGTTCCAGTTCGAGAAGTTCCTCACGATGACTGTGAAGCCGGTACAGGTCAGCGAAGCTGTTGAGAAGCTTGGCATCGATCAGCTGTTCGATCACTTTGATTCCCAGCCCATCGATATCCATCGCCTGGCGAGAAACGAAGAAGCGGAGTCCTTCGCGAAGCTGTGCAGGACAGGTCGGGTTCAAGCAACGGATGTAAACCCCACCTTCGTCTCTGGCGACATCAGCACCACACTCCGGGCAAACTTCCGGAAAGTGAAAGGCGATTTCAGAGCCGGTCCTTTCATGTTTTTCGACGCGCACCACATGAGGGATAATCTTTCCCGCTTTCTCGACAACAACTCTATCTCCGATCATCACCTCCAGCCGTTCGATTTCATCACGGTTGTGCAAGCTCGATCGCGAAACGGTCGTCCCTGCGATTTCAACAGGTGCCAAATTCGCGACAGGCGTGAGTGTCCCCGTTTTCCCGACTTGGATCTCAATCGACTCGACTGTTGTCGTCGCCTCGTACCGTTCCCATTTGTAGGCGATCAGCCAACGAGGGCTTTTGGAGGTGGTCCCGAGTTCTTCCCGAACCTCAAACTGATTGACTTTGATGACGAGACCATCGACCTCGAAATTGAGAGCATGGATATTTTCCATCATCTCATTACAAAGCTCGATCGCAGCATCGATGCCGGAACAGACGCGGACGTGTGGAGTCGGAGGAATCCCCCAGACTTTCAGTTCCTCCAGAAAATCGAGATGGGTTGAAATCCCCAAACCTTCGGCAGCTCCGATTCCGTGGGCGAGGAACCGAACCTTTCTGGCCGAACACAACTTCGGATCGAGAAGCTTCAGTGCGCCTGATGTTGTATTTCGTGGATTTTTATAGGCATCCTCACCTTTCGCTCGTTGCTCACTGTTGAGTTGTGCGAAGTCCGAATTGGAAATGTAAGCTTCACCGCGAACTTCAATCAGTTCAGGTGGGTTTTCAGATTCCAACCGTAAAGGAACTCCGCCAACAGTCCGGGCATTCTGAGTAATGTCATCCCCCTGCTGACCATCTCCACGAGTGAGTGCCTGCGTCAAGGCCCCCTGTTCGTAGACCAAAGCTAAAGCGACGCCGTCAATTTTGTATTCGACGGTATACTCCAGCTCATCAACGCCTGCTAATTTCTTCAATCGCTGATCAAACTCTCGAACGGCCCCCTCGTCGTAAACGTTGTCGATCGAGAGCATCGGCAATCTATGCTGGACGGTTTCAAACCCGGCGATTGGCTCGCCACCGACCTTGTGAGTTGGGCTGTCTGGAGAGTCCAGCTCGGGGTGTTTTTTCTCCAGTATCTCCAACGTTTTCAGGAGTTTATCGAATTCCAGATCAGAAATTTCCGGAGCGGATTCAACGTAATACAGGCGGTTATGACGATTGATTTTTCGTCGTAACTCGGCAACTTCTTGCTCTACAGAACGGGTCATTGTGAGAACTCGTATTTCCGGGAGATTCGAGCAACGGTATACTAGCGCAGCCTTTGCGGCCGCAACCAAAAGGTGGCAATTTTCAAGTTGCTGGTCAGCTTGAAAAAATCATCAAGGTAAAGGATAGCGGGTCACGGGTGAAAACCCATGCGATTGAGCAATCAAATTGCCCCCAGAAATACTGACTCCGAGATCCTTCCCAAACATGCGTGCATGTTGATTTGGAAGTTTCAAACGATCATCGAAGAAGGCGAGTTTAGTCCCGATCCAAAACCAGATGCAACGAGGCATCACCTCAACGATTGAGGTGTTCAGTTCAAGATTTCAGATCATACGAAATTCCGATCGACTCGACCGCCGATTTCGATGAATTTTCACTCGATTTGACTTCGCCAGACGTTTAGACCCCACATACCAACACGATACACACCAACACAGTCACGAGGCGCACGGATGCGGATCATCGCTGTTATGAATCAAAAAGGTGGAGTTGGAAAAACCACCACCAGTGTCAACCTTGCTGCCGGCCTTGCCCAACATGGCCAGCGCGTCTGCTTGATTGACCTGGACCCACAGGCTCACTCATCGATTCACCTCGGTGTCGAAGTCCAGGGTGGAACGAATTCGGTCTACCAGGTCTTCGCAGGCGCAAAGGGGTTCATCGATGTGGCCCAACTTGTCGCCGAAAATCTTTGGCTCGCACCAGCGGACATCGATCTGGCGGCAACAGAACTGGAACTCGTCGACGCCCCCGGAAGAGAATTTGTCCTGAAGCAAGCACTCACTCAGGCCGGAGTCGATCAAAAATTTGATTACATCGTGATGGACTGTCCTCCATCGCTGGGCGTTTTGACAATCAACGCACTCACTTCCGCAACTGAAGTTTTCATCCCGTTGCAGCCACACTTTTTTGCACTTCAGGGTTTATCCAAACTCTTTGAGACGACAGCACTGGTCACGCGGCGACTCAATCGCGAGTTGCGAGTTTCCGGAATCGTACTCTGTCTGTACGACACCGGAACCCGTCTGGCGAGCGATGTGACTGACGATCTGATGATGTTTCTTGAGCAAAGCGACCCGCAGGCACCTTGGGCAGACGCAACGGTCTTTAACACAAAGATCCGCAGAAACATCAAGCTGGCAGAAGCCCCCAGCCACGGCACTTCGATATTCCAGTATTCTCCATCATCCTCCGGAGCACAGGATTACCAGAATCTCGTCTTAGAAGTCATCTCTGCCCAAAGGCAACAACTTCTGGACGAACAACGCAAGGCTGCATAGAGCATTTCCAATGCTTCTCTTCTCCGCGAAGCATGTCTTCAGAAGCCCATACGCTGATGCTACGAGACAGAACTATTGAGACGAATTTCAGGTTTGCTCTTGAGCATCTTTCGAATTGGTCTTCAGGTTCTTCCTCGTGGTGCACAGCAATTTTGTGAGAGAATCGCGTTCTCCATGTGGCAGATCACGTCGATGAATTTCAAAACTGCTGCAGACCGAAGTGAGAGTTTCCGATGAAATTGAATCTCGTGTAATTCAAAAGAGTCCGGAACCAAATTCGTCAACTTTTTTCGCGGATACGCGATTCGACTCGTGTGAGATGTGCGGTTTTTTCCCTGCTTGAGCCTTATCGAGACGCATGTTGTTTCCGGATTGAGCCACTGCGTTCTGCTTCGATTCGTTTTCGCCGTAGTCTTCATACCGGCAAACGTAACCTGACTGCTCAGCGAGAATCAGTTCCTTTTCAAATGCCTTCAGTACCCGCTCCTGAATCAAGTCCCGGCACTCCGAGTTGATTGGGTGAGCGATATCGGCGTACAGTTTGGCCTTTCCATCTGCCTGCTTGTGTGATCGGTCATCATCAAGCGCAGCCCCGCAAGCATTACAGTACGCAGCGCGGAGTTGATTCTTGAAACCGCAACCGTTGCAACGGTCAGTCAACTTCCGACTCGGCATCGCAACAAATGGCCCCTTCCCGCCACGGATGATTTTGAGATCCCGAATCACAAAGGCATTTTCAAATGTGATCGAACAGAATCCGAGTAAACGTTCTTCATGGTCACATTCCATCAATTTGATGCGAACTTCCGTGATGTCCATCTCGATCTCCTTTGATCGGCATCGTCAATAATCCAGAGCAAATTCAGGCTTCAGAATCAGTTCTTAAATTGTGATAGTAATCTGCATAGAGAGCCGGGCATAAAAAAATGCCTAGACTCCCGATGTCACTGCCCAACTTTCCATGACTCCCAGGCTTTGTATTTTCCTGGCGACACGGTTTGCCGATTTTCGCGAACGACACAACCCAAAACAGGCAGAGCCACTTCCGGTCATTCCACTAACAACGATATCATGTTGATCAAGAAGCTCCAAAGATTTCTCGATCTCACGACTTAAATTTCGGGCTGACCCCTGAAGTGAATTCGTAACGAGCCAGGAAATCTGACTCAGCCCCCCCGATTCAAGAGCCTGCACAATCTCATCGTGATGAGGAGTTTCCGGTGAGGAGTGTGCTGTCCAATGTTTGAACACGTCGGCTGTGGAAAGACCAGACTGAGGTTTGACAATCACAAAGTGCAACGGACGCTTCACACGCACTGGTGTGACAATTTCTCCGCGACCGGTGCAAATCGCAGCGACGTTTGAATCCAGAAAGAAGTTTAAATCGCTTCCGAGGCTCGCCGCCAATTGATGAAGTTTTTCCTGGCTGAGGTTCAGCTCCCAGAGCTGATTCAACGCGACCAACGTCGCCGCTGCATCGCTCGAACCGCCCCCCATTCCTGCTTCACTTGGAATCCGCTTGTTCAGATGGATGATTGCTCCAGAGCGAGTTTCTGTTGTTCTTTGAAGTAACTGGGCAGCCTGGATAATCAGATTGCGATCATCATTCGGAAGCGGCTTTTCATTGGGCAGAAGAGAAGTCGAAGTCAGCTGAACGAGCGGTGACTCCTGAAGATCGAACCGAATCGAATCGTACATCCGAACAGAGACCATCAAGGTTTCGAGATCGTGAAACCCATCATCTCGACGACCTAGAATACGTAAAGAGAGATTGATCTTCGCGGGAACTTGTACAATCAAAGAGGAATTGTCTCTACGGGTTCGCATTCCAGCCACCTCTCCTTTGATGGTGTCGATCTAGAACCAATCCGAAAACCACTGGAATGGTCGCTTTCCTCAACGTTTGAGAGAGTAATTTCAAGTTTCAGGATCAGTTCTAGTAAGTCCTCGTCTGAATCATCTTGTTTCAGCTTGTCTTTTGTCTCGCTTGCCCCTTTGGTGATTCGGAGAACGCTGCAAAGGTTGGTCGCTTCTTCCAGTACGCTTTATCAAGAAAAACGCAAAGAAACCGACTCAGTACACAACGAATCATTCTATTGATGGTAGAAACGAGAAACCCGCTGTCAATATAGATCGGATGAATCCACATGGATGAGGGACAGGTCTCGAAGCGTTACCAAGTGGCGTTCTCTTACAAAAAACATGTGAGGATTGGTCGGTCTCAGTCGCCAAGCTCACCGAGTTGCTCGATTCGCTGACGTGCCACATCCGCCCAAGGTCCACGATGGTCGTGCTTCAGGTACTCTTCCCAGTGTAACCGGGCGACGTCTGTTTTGCCCATCTGGTTGAGGGTTTCTGCGAGATGATAGTGAGCATCGGGATACTCGGGCAGAATTGTCAACGCAACCTGAAAAGCGTTGGCTGCCGCAGAGTTCTCACCAAGTTCGTTGTGCAAGCATCCGATCTGAGTCCAGGCTTCCAGAAAGTCCTGATCATGTTCGGCAGCGACATAGTAACGTTCCAAAGCTCCTTCCGTGGCCCCCAATCGGTAAAGACATTCACCAAGTTGAAAATGAACGTCAGAGCTTTGCGGAGAGGACATCGCTGCCAATCGAAATGCCTCCAGTGCATCCTGAATTTGACCAGCGTCATAAAGTCGACATCCCTCAACGAGCCAGTCCCGATTTGAATCGGCTCTGGTGTCAATCGGTGTTGCTGCAACGCTTGCGAAGGAGATTGATTGCGGGTCGTCTTCGTGATCCTCAAGGGCTTCGCTCGGTACCTCTTCGGTGTCAAATTCGAAAACTCGCTGACCTGTTGCAGGCATCACGAGGCCATGATGATCGCGAATCATCACGCCCAGACTATGAGCGAGAATTTGCAACTGTTCAAGCGGACGCTCATCCCCACGGCGAACGCTGGGAAGGCTCTTTAAACTCTTTTCAATCTCTTGCCTTGGAATTCCTGAGCCGAGCAATTCACTGAGTCGACGGGCAGAACTGACTTCGCGGAAATCAAAGTAGGGAAGCCGATGAACTTTTCGAATAGGTTGAATCAGTCCGCTGCGCTCCCACCCCCGAATCACATGCGTCGAAATTCCAAGAATCGAAGAGAGCATCGCAGGGGTATACAGCCGATGAACTTCTTCTCGGTGATCATTCAACCCCAGCAACGTCAGCCATTGCGATTCATTCAAAATTTGAATATCAGCACCAGACTGAATCCAGCGTTCAACCTGCTGGAGCTTCACTGATGGCTGTCCGTTATCTTCAAGCGGCCAGCCTTCTTCACCGATCACGATCATCGTCAGTTGTCGGCTGACATGATCCGTCGCTGTCCCGCCATTTTCTTCAACAAGCTTGGCGGCTTCGGCATGCGTGGTCGATGCAAGTATTCCCGTGAACGTCACCCGCTCCCCCTGAAGACAAGGCGAACTGTTCAAATGTGAAGAATCAGAAGAAAATACAGGCTGCGTCATTTCCGGAATGGGCGAATGTGAAGGGAGCGATCGGAAACTTTTTCTGATCTCGAACATACCCGAGATTACCGAACACGGCAAACGCTCGAGATCGAAATTGTGTATACTGAGAATTATATTAGAGACTGACTGAACAACATGCGCGAACGGCGAAGGCATGTTTTCGGAATTCATCAAGGATTGAGGAATTTGGTGTTAGAAACTGCCATTGATCTGAAAATGACGCCACAACTCCTGTTCTCAGCCTCAAATTCTGGATTTTGGGGCACTCCAGCATTGTTCGAATTCCTGTTCACGTTTTGCCTCATAAAGAACTGCAAGTTTACTGGTAAAACGTATTCAGCACAGGCATACCTTCGAGCTGATTTTTTAAGTTCGAATCAAAATTTTTCTTTGTTTGCGAACCCCATGGTCTCGCCTGATTGAGTGAATTGGGATGATGCGCAACCCTGTCGATGTGATAATCCTTGGTCAAGGAATCGCAGGCACAACCCTGGCCTGGAGGCTCCTCTCGGCGGGCTGCTCAGTCATGGTGCTCGACCGTGGAGATCGAATGACAGCCTCCAAAATTGCAGCCGGGCTCATGACTCCAATCACCGGCAAACGCTTTGCAATCTCCTGGGACTGGGAAGATTTTTACTCCGAGGCCTCTCAATTTTATCGCGAAGTCGAGTCAAAAACCGGGACGCATTTCTTCGACGAACTCTCGATGCTGCGGTTGTTCCAAACCGCTGAAGAACGTCAGACATTTGAAGGGAAGCTGAGCAGGCTCACAGGCCTCGTCTCTTCAACCCACCCTGATTTCAAGACGTTCCAACATGCAGCTGCTGAGGGTGGTTTTGAAATGATTGGGGGAAGATTACACGTTGAAGAATATCTGAAAGCTTCACGGAAGATGTTCCAATCTATGGACTCGTACATCGAGTGTTCCATCGATGTCCAAGCAGAAATAGAAATCCAACCGAACAAGATCGTCATCCCAAAACTCAATTTAACGGGAAAACAGTTTGTCTCCTGTCAGGGATTTCAATCGACGATGCTTCCTTATTTCGACTCGGTCAAATTCAACCCAGCTAAAGGGGAGATCCTTGATATCAAGACTCGCAATTCCAACATCGACCGTGTTGTCCATCGAGGAATCTGGATGTCTCCCAGAGGAAAACAGCTTCGAATCGGAGCAACCTACGACTGGAGTGACCTCTCAACGAACGTCACCGAAAATGGGCGCCACTGGCTGACATGCCGACTCAACAAGCTGCTACCCAGTGAGTACGAAATTGTTCAACACCAGGCAGCCATTCGTCCAACAATGAAAGATTTCCATCCTGTCCTGGGAGCCCACCCGAAGTTGAACAACGTTAGAATTTTCAACGGCCTCGGTTCGAAAGGGGCACTCATGGCTCCGCGACTGGCTCAAATGCTAACCAACCAGTTGCTTCACCAAACTCCACTCCCACTGAACCTGAGTGTGGAGAGATGGTTTCAAGAAGAATCGTAAGCCAGAACCAACGACAATTCCCCCCCCTCTATTCAAGGAGGGATCAACTTGAGCGTTGATACTATCTAGAACTGATCCTGAAACTTGAAATTGCTCTCTCAAACGTTGAGAAAAGCGGCTATCCCAGAGGTTTCCGGACTGGTTCTACGTTTATCCACCAGTAAATTGCTCTGGGATTTCTGTACTGAGTGCTTCGGAGCCGCCATCTTCGTAGAACCGGTTGAGTTCCACGACAGCGGGACCGAGGAGGAACAGATAAACTGCAGGCATGAGGCAGAGGACAGTCGGGAAAAGAAGCTTGAAAGTGGCAGAGTTTGCTTTTTCATCTGCACGTTGTTTCATGCTCTCACGCATGTTGTCGGAATACTCGGACAACGCTTCGGAAACGCTTGTTCCCATTTGGTCTGTCTGAACAAGCAGCGATGAAAACGAATGAACTTCCGGAAGATCGACCCGTTTACTCAGGTTGGATAACGATTGAGAAAGCGTTCCGACATGGGCCTGGTCAGTGACGATTTTGAGTTCTTTGGAGAGTGCAGGATAAACCGGAGCGATGTCTCGCCCCACACGTCCCAGAGCACTGATGACAGTCATCCCCTGCGATACGCACATGTTCAGTAAATCGAGCATGTCCGGCATTCCGTTTCCAATTTCTCGCAGACGGTCCTTCGCTTTTGCGCGGACATACAAACTCGGCAACGCCCACCCAAACCCAGTGCAAACAAGCAGGGCGATGATGACAGGCGTTTCCAATTGCGTTGGAACAATAACGAGCAAGAATCCAAAAAAGAGAATCGGAGCAACCATGCAGAGGTAGCGAACGGCTGTCAGATTATGCCAGGCATGCGGTGAATAGTAACCCGCATTCCGCAGGGCGCGCGTGATGGTCTCGCGTCCCTCTTTTGAAGTTGGCATCATGGCTGCCAACAGGGGAGTCAGCTTTCCAAATTTGTAGTCGCTTTGATCAAAATAGGGATACTCCTCTTCGACTTCTTCAACTTTGAATTCTTTAAACCTGCCCGGTTTTACTTTTGCTCCTTCAGTCGAAAAAAGAGTCGCAGCTGGGACGTTGCTTCGCTGTGGTGATGAATCCTCGCTTTGAGCAATGACAGCTTGCTCAACTTCCTCGGAAGGCTGAAGCTCATTTTGAATGGTCGGAACCGCCGGGGATGAAGGCTCTTGCTTCGCTACGGGTTCGTGCGAATCCTCCCGCAGCTTGGAAGTCCCCTTGGGCCGCATCTTCGGCTCAGAGCGATTGGCATCCACTGACTTTTTGCCACGCTTCCATAACTTGTAGATTGCATAGATCGCCACCGTTACCCCGACGGCGATTGCAAAGAATGTCATTTCAGATGAATTCATGGATTGATTCCTTCGTGAATCCTGTCGCGATCTTCGCGGCAGTCAACTCTCTTTTTCAACCCCCATGTGAAATGGGTGCTGGATCGTCAGTTGGATCTCTGTTTGACTTGAATCTGTTTGACTTGAGTCTGTGTGACTGAACCGGATGGGAGCCAACGCATTTCATGTCGCCAATGAATCGGAGCTAAACCTTTTCGCTTGTTTTCAATATCCTCAGAACCCACATCGCTCCGATGAGTTCCAAGACGACGGCAGTCACTGTGATTCGCATGCCCCAAGTCGATTCCAGTAACGTCGTCAGATATTCACCGTCTCGCAGAACAAAGAATCCGACAATGGCTGGCGGAAGCACAATCATCAACACGGCAGTCGCTCGACTGGCCGCAGTCGCAGCTTTGAGGCGTCCGAGAAATTGAATTCGGTCTCGCAACGTTTGTGACAATCGTTCGAGAACTTTGACGAGATCACCACCGGTCTGCATGTGCACTGACAGAGCTGTCACGAGGACGCTGGTCGCAACAACACCAGTTCGCTGGGGAAGTTCTTTCAACGAATTTTCAACGCTCAACCCCATTTCCAGTTTGCGAGTGCAATACAAAAGTTCGTCCCCCAAAGGAGAAGGGGTATCGTGTGCAACCAACGCGAGTGATTTCTCAAGTGACCGCCCCGTCTTTGCAGCTCGGGCGAGTTCATCAATCATCGGTGGAAGTTGACTTGTGATTTTTGATTGTCGTCGTGATCGGGTGATGATCGTAATCAAGATGGGCAACAGCGATCCGAAGGCTGCTCCGAAGGCAGTTGTCAGCAAGTTTTCCTGTAAGACGAAAATGAATCCGCCGACCGTGAATGCTGAACACAACGAAAGTGCCAGAATCATTCCTGGGGTGATTCCGAGTCCTGATTGCAGCATCAGATTGTCGAACCAACCGTTAATGCGGTTCCCGAGCGAATTGTCGTTCTCGATCGCGAAGACTTCTTCATCGCGAAGGATTCCCGCGAATTCTGGTTGTCGAAGAACTGTTGTGGTTGCCATGGGATTGGTCTCTGCCGCTGCCCCGAAAGGGCGAGTAGGAATCGTTGTTCGTAAGTAGTTGCGTTGTTATTTTCCTGAAGTCAATTCGCGAGGAGCGAAGAGCGACGTTTTAATATCATGTCCTGCAGCTGCCATTTTTCGAACAACTTGTGGCTCATATCCGGTTGCATAAAACGATCCAACAACTTGCCCAGCTGGATTTTTGCCAGCCATGCGATAGACAAAAATGTCGTTGATCACAAACTCTCCGTCTTTGACTCCCGAGAGTTCCGAGATTCGCAGTACCTTTCGTTCTCCACTACTCAGACGAGCGATGTGAACGAACAACTGGATTGCTGATGCGATGTATTGACGTGTGACCTTCGTCGGAAGCTCCGCTCCGGAAAGAGCGATCATCAGTTCCAGCCGAGACAGAGCATCGCGGGTATCGTTGGCGTGAACGGTACTCATCGATCCATCGTGACCAGTGTTCATCGCCTGCAGCATATCGAGAACTTCTCCTCCACGTGCTTCCCCGACGATAATTCGGTCAGGCCGCATTCGCAGCGAGTTCCTCAGCAGGTCACGCGGTGAAACGGTCCCTTTTCCTTCGATGTTTGGCAGCCGAGTTTCCAGGCCGACCACATCGCTTTGCTGCAATTGCAGCTCGGCGGTTTCTTCAATCGTAATCACGCGTTGTGACGAAGGAATGAAACGACTCATATTGTTGAGCATGGTCGTTTTCCCGGCACCTGTTCCTCCAGAGAAGAGAATGTTTGCTCGTGCTTTGACTGCGGTAATGAGAAACTCTGCCATTTCCGGAGCGAGTGTATCCATTTTGATCATGTCTTCGATTCGCACAATTTGTGTTTTGAATCGACGAATGGAAAGCGTTGGCCCACGTAACGCCAACGGAGGGATCACAGCATGCAAACGTGAACCGTCCGCAAGCTTGGCATCGACCATCGGCGAGACTTCATCGATACGACGACCAGCTTGTCCGACCAGTCGCTGAATGAAATGAAGCAGATGATCGTCATTGGCGAAACGCACATCAGTCCGCTCCAGAAGTCCGTTTCGTTCGATAAAGACAGAGTTGGCACCGTTGACCAGAACATCACTCACTTCTGGATCATCCATTAATGTTTGCAATGGGCCAAATCCGTAGATCTCGTCCATCAATTCACGGACCATCTGCTGTTGCTGCTGTTCTGTCAGCGACAAGTCGGGACGTCCGCACAAATGGTTGGCCAAAGCGGTAAGTTGCGAGCGAAACTCTGTTTCACCCAATTCCCCAGCTTTGGACATGTCGATTGAATCAACAACTTGTCGATGCAACCGAGTTTTCATTTCCTGAAAACTCAAAGCTGTCTCAGATGTTTCCTCAGCTGTATTTTCTGCAACGGCAACCATAAGTTTGTCCTTCTGCTTCCCTGTACGGGATTTGGCTACTGTGTAATCGCAAGGCGATAAATGTATGGATTCTTTGGTGCGTCCGGTCGTTGTTCGCTCAAGACTGCTGTCCGTGTTGCAATGACAGTCGGCTGAACGATCAATTCAATTTCATCACCAAGCTCCGTGATCTCTAAGAGACGAATCGAAACAAGTCGAGTCGTTAAGACCGAAGGAGTTGAGGTGTATTCCGCAGGAGGAGACTCCCGATACAAAAGCACGACACGCTCTTGACCGATTTGCTTCCTCAATTCTGTGTAGGGCATTCCTAAGAAGTCATCCGTCGCATTGAGCGTCAGAGGACCGTTTTCGAAACCAAGCTCACTTCCAAATTCTTCGAGATCGTCTTCCGACCACCCGTTTAAGAACTGATTTTCAAGAGCGTCGTCTCGTAAAGAGGTGTTGATATCAACAATGCGAATGTTTCCGAGTCGTTGACTGTTGCCGCTTCGCAAGACTATTTCAGGAATACCATCTGGAGAATTGATCACTCGTTTATTCTCGTGATCCCAACCGAACAGGTCTTGTCCAGAGCGGCCTTCAATGGCACTTGACCAGTCGTCCTGCTCTCCCCCATCAAGTTCTAAAATCGCCAGCGGCCAGGCAGGAACGTTCGCATTCTCCATGGGACGAACAGCAGAAACCTGATTGCTGATCGACGCTTCTGAAATCGCGGTGACGTCGGCGGTCGCCATTCCCGTGAGATACGGCATGAACAGCGAGACCGGGTTTCCATTCTTTCGATTGCAATGTGTTGCGACAACCACCGTTGTCGGGAAGTAATCAGTCTCGATGAATGTTGTCGAACCGGTATTCAAGTTGACGATCGGCCGACCGAAACGAATGTCGACATGAGGATCAATACTGACAGCAACTTCACGACCGACGGCACGATTCAACAATGCTGCTTTGCGAGCAACTTCACGGACGAAGCCTGCTTTCTGCGGACTATCAAGATCGATTCGAAGAAGATCGTCGCTGGCCATTCGTTGACCAGCTGCCAGGGCAGCGGCATCCGCAGCTGTCTTTAACTCGCGCTGAGCAGTCGATAACCAAAGAGCATCCAAAACAAAAGCAACCGCTCCACCAGCAACCAGAATCGCAATCGCTAACGCCGGCATTAACGTGCCGCGTCGATTGAGAGTCTCAGGTTGTGCGATTCTGATTTGCATTGTCGTCGAAATTAGGGTTCGCTGTGAACTGAACTTGCTTGTCTTGTGTTTGCCTTGGTCTGCACTTCAGACTTTTCAAAATGGTTGCGATCGAAGCCAGATCCGATCGCAAGAAGACTCCCAAAATTAGAACGAGCGTCCACTGACATCTTGCCCGCGATTCGCGGAGTCAACTGAATCTCCGTTTGATCTTTGAGAAAGATCGTTGTTGTCTTGCGGATTATCAGCGTCATTCACGCTTGAGGCGTCCGCTGTCGGTCTGCCCCGTGACCACTGGTCTTGTCGATTGTTTCTAACGTCATCTGAGTTGAAGTCACGTTGCTCGATCAGATATCGATCGGTCAATTTCCCATCAACAAACGAACGTAACTGGCGACCGGTTCCGTTGAAGACTTCAGTAGTGAAGGCTGTCTGTTTTTCGGGGTCTTCAGGAGGGGTCAGTCCCAGGATTTGATTGAGAGTCGCACGGTTTTCATCGTCAACACCGACAACGCCGGTCCCTTTTCCTTCACCGGTATAGGTGAGGTCAAGTTTTCCTTTTTCTTCTGTCAGCAACAGAATATTGGCCTGCTCCGGTGTCAATTCGAGCGTCACTTTCTCGCCACCACGTCCACCGCGAGAGGAGCCAATGGTCACCCCGTTAATGGCAATGATTTTAACACCCTTGAACAACGTCATGATCAACCCACCAGATTGATCAAAGTTCGGCAAATCGGAAGGCGAGAAGAGAACGTCGACGTATTGACCTGCTTTGAGTAAATTAATCGTGCCTGATGACGAGCCATCAAAGTTGACGGTCACAGCGCGTGTCCCGGCAGCCAA
This sequence comes from Thalassoglobus polymorphus, assembly GCF_007744255.1. Taxonomy (GTDB): domain Bacteria; phylum Planctomycetota; class Planctomycetia; order Planctomycetales; family Planctomycetaceae; genus Thalassoglobus; species Thalassoglobus polymorphus. Next base: position 5,214,255 of record NZ_CP036267.1, read on the forward strand.
TTCGAGTGGCGGACCTTCGTTTGGTGGGTACAGCGATGAGGAGGCAATCGGCTTGGCAGCATGAATCGTCTCTTTCACAATTCGCCCAAGCAGGATCCGATCTGAAATCACTGTTTCAGGAGTCACATTTGAGGTCCGTGCACGACCTGTTCCGATATGTTCAGAAGTAATCTTCGTCCCGGGAGGCAAGTCGGTGAGCGCCATCGGGATGTTCCGGATCGGATCCGGATCGACAGGTTCCTCAGTCGCGAACATATTTTTAGCAAAATACATGGCGACCAGAAGTCCAACGACTCCCAGCATAACCATCGTCAGTAAAGCAGGTGACAATCGTCGCACGGTACTCTCTCCGCTATCAAAATAGATTGAATTTGTTTCGTTATTCTTTTCGCATCCGAGCGACCGCAATCACTTCACGACCTCTCACGCTATAGCCAATAGGCCAAAGCAAATCTGGTGTCACTGAGGCCATCGGTACGCGAACCTGGACAATCACTTCGTCCCCGGAATACTTTCCTAATTGTGATTCGACTCTCGCGTACGTTCCCAGACTCCGGCTCAAGGTCTTCCGGACTTCTTCTTCCACGATCACATCATCCACACCATGAAGCGTGGCTATTCTTGCTCCGGCGCGGGCTGATTCAACGACCTGCCCCTGAGCTGTGAACAGCAGGGAGAACTCACAGAGTCCCAGAAGCAGAACCATGAACATCGGCAGCACGAGAACCACTTCCAGGCTCACGAACCCACGACGCGAACGATTTTGATTGTTTAGGTTCCGTCTCATTCCACCGTTTCCACTGGTTGAGAGATGACATCCTGAGGAGCCTTTTCATCTGCTCCGACTTCCGGGTTGAGTTGTGGATAGTTCCAGGCCAACACCAACCACGTTGCCAACCCGACTGGACCGGCGTAAGTCATTACACGTCGTTTCAATTTATCATCCGCTGTCTCTTTGACTGGCTTTTTCCCGGCAGGTGTTTTTCCTGTTCCGAGGTATTGTTTCTTCGTACTTTTCAATCCCCGAGAGGTCAGACTCCACACGATGACCCCAATGGTCAGCAAGAGTACGATGACCGTACTCGTGAGCATCACCCATAAGGTCAGCTTAAAACCGAGCCAAACACTCAGTGCTCCCATCAACTTGACGTCTCCACCACCACCACCACCGATGAACCACAGCACGAACAGGATTCCAAATCCGACCATGAATCCCAACACAGCTGAGCCAAGATGATGCCAGCCATACATGAGTGACATTCCAATCTGAAAAACCCAGCCAGCGAAAAACATCGGAATCGTCAGCTTGTTTGGGATCTTTTTGAATCGAACATCCCAAACCATGGCAGCCACGGTGAACAGGCTGACTGCAACAACAACAATAATGGCACTTGGAGACATGTCTCTCTTCCACGGTGGTCAAATCGAATCGGGAAAACTCACGGGCATCCCAATAATGTTGCAACACTACGACATGTTCCCGGAAAAGGTCGCCTATGTTGCCTGAAACTCACATTTTCACTTGCTCAATTATTAACTGTAACGGTATCTCAGGTGAGGCATTCCTACCGAACTGATCCCAAGAGCAAGTGAAAACGACACACAAACCTGCACATTCGCTACAAATTGAACCTCAACAGCCGATTCAAAAATTCTCACCAAGACATCGCGAGTCTCCCTCAGCGATAATGCGGATCGTAACGATTTGACCAATCATACCTTCCACGCCAGATGCAGCAGCAGGCAAAGCGTTTTCCAAGTGAGCCCTCCCCGCCTGCCGATGACTTACCCCGGACAAGGATGTCTAGAGCAGTTTGCTCTACCGTGTGCCCGTGAAGAACGCATTTCTCTAGAAAAATGCGATTCGCCACGAGGCAGATCCTGCAAACCAATCCGAAAGATGCTCTAAACACTCAACAGAAACAGGCGAGGGACATGCAAGAAATCGATCGAGCTCTGGAATCTTTCGATGAACTTCACTCTTTTGTTCATCAGACCCTCTGTGAGTCTGAGAATCTACTTTCTGATCAATTTGAAACCAGAAAGTCCCCGCTGGTCATCAAAGACCGCGTCTGCGCAATCGAATACCGACTGCGCGGCCCCCGCAGTTTGAAGCTCGCCGCTATCTGGGCTGCCGACACCAATGTTATTTACTTCTACGACGCCCGTGGTGAACGTAACCTCAAGGTCAAACTGACCACCCGCCTGCCCGCGCTCGAACTGGACGAATCCACTGCAGCGTAAAGAATTTCTCCAATTCGCATTCTGCCTCAAGGTGGACAGCGATTTCACTATTGAATCGCGCCCTTCACGGGTAAACGGTAGAGCGAAATGCCCTCATGACGATGTGAACAAAAAAACACCCTCGACACATGCTATTGTGCCGAGGGTGTTTGACTTTCGAGTCCAACTGCATTCAAAGAATGCATTATAGGTCGTGTTACGATACTTCCCAGCCGGTGCGGTACGACTTGCTGATGTACTTGTCGGCAGCTGAGGTGTTTGTCGCTTTCAGATTTGCAGCGTCCCATTCCAGTTTTTCACCAGTTCGGTAAGCAACGTTTCCGAGTAGAACAGTTTCGGACAGTGCGCCGGAATAATCGAAGTTGCAAGTGGTCGGTGACCCATCTTTGCAAGCTTTGATCCACTCAGCGTGGTGGCCGATGGAGTTCGGAATCGATTCTGCAGGAGCAGTGAAATCAGCGAATTTTTCACGAGGGAACAGACGGTAGTTGCCGTAGTCAGCAAACATGTGACCTTCAGTTCCAACGAACATCACACCGCTTCCGGGGACGCGTTCGCCAGCAACTTTCTTCGGAGTCATGTTGCCGTCGTACCAGGTCAACTTACAAGGAGCAAGATCCCCACGTTTCGGGAACTGATACTCGACAGTTAAACCGAGTGGGCAAGTTTCCGGATGAACTTCTGGACCGGTGGCGACACAACTGGTCGGATGACGCAGCTTGAGCGCCCAGAATGGAAGGTCCATGTAATGGCAACCCATGTCGCCCAAAGTTCCTTGACCGAAATCCCACCAGCGACGCCATTGAGCTGGGTGGTAACGTCCAGCTGCGTAGGGACGTTCAGGAGCCGGCCCCAACCACAGGTCCCAGTTCAAGTGAGCAGGCGGCTGTTCAGCTTTTTCCGGACGCTCTCCGCCGCCCCAACCTTTTCCAACCCAAACATGAGCCTCGGTCACATCGCCGATCGCTCCCGATTGGATGATTTCGACAACTCGACGATAGTTGTTTCCAGCATGAATTTGCGTCCCCAGCTGAGTGGCGACACCCGCTTCTTTGGCAGCTTCAGCGATGATGCGAGCTTCCTGAACGGTGTGTGTCAGCGGCTTTTCACAGTAGACATGCAAACCTGCACGAATCGCACGAATCGTCGCCGGTGCGTGATGATGGTCGGTCGTTCCAATCACGACTGCGTCAATTTTGCCTTTTTCGGCATCGAGCATTTCTCGATAATCAGCATAAGGACGTGCGTCGGGAATTTCCTTCAACTTCCGATCGAGATAATTTTTGTCGACATCAACAAGAGCGACAATGTTTTCCCCTAAGACCCCCTGGATATCAGCAGCTGCGCGGTTTGCAGTTCCGATGCAGGCGATGTTCAGCTTCTCATTTGGCGACTTCGAATCCTGTGCTTGTGCTCCAGTCCAGACACTTGCTGCAATGGCTCCCGCACCGGCCATCGTTGTGGTCTTCAGGAAATCACGTCGATTTGCTTGGTATTGTTTGGTCATATTCGATTCCGATTAGTTGAAGTGCTACGTAAAGTCAGGACCTATCCGATCACCTCGATAATGAAGACGTTTCTCACTGTTTGAGAGGCCAAATTAGGGTTCTGGACCATTCCTTGAGTAATTGATAAAGCCACAACGACTCTCGGGTCAATGGAAGTGACTGAGATTGTTGTGATTCACCATAAAATGGGTTGAGATGAAATGTGTTGAAATTAATTGATTTTTCGGGCGTCCCGGATTATGCCAGCAATCCTTCGATCACTTTGGCTGGCTGATTATCCGTGAGAGTTTGCTCTCGCTTCGCGTATTCGTATTTCAGTTCGTCGTGCTTGAGTCCGAACAAGTGAAGTAAGGTGGCGTGGTAGTCATAGTGATTAACGACATCCTCGACAGCCTTGTGTCCCCACTCATCGGTTTTTCCATGAACGTGACCGGCCTTGAATCCACCTCCGGCAACCCAGGAGCTGAATCCATGTGTGTTGTGATCGCGACCGATTTTATCTCGACCACCATCATTTTGAATCACTGGTAAACGTCCCATCTCTCCCCCCCAATGGACGACGGTCGAATCGAGGAGGCCACGAGCTTTCAAATCGGCGACCAACGCAGCGGAAGGCTGGTCGACTTTTTCACACGCTTTAGGAAGCGAACTGATAATCCTGTTGTGGCTATCCCAGAGCTGATTTTGTGTATAAACCTGAACAAAGCGGACTCCACGTTCAATCAGTCGGCGAGCGATGAGGCAACGTGTTCCGTATTCACTTGTCGTTTTATTTGCACTGTGAATCCCGTACATCTCTTGAGTCGCCTTGGTCTCCTTTGTCAAATCGAGAGCTTCGGTCGCCGCGACTTGCATCTTGGCTGCCAGTTCATACGTCGCGATTCGAGCTTCCAAATCGTGCTGTCCCGGGAAACGCTCTTGATGTCGGCGATTCAGGCTGTCAAGGAAATTCAGTGCGTTTTGTTGCGGTGCTCCCTTGAGATGTGGAGGTGGAACGAGATCGAGAATCCTCGGTTCCTGAGGTCGCACAACGGTCCCCTGAAAAGTCGAAGGGAGAAATCCATTCTGCCAGTTCTCAACCCCCAAAACCGGGAGTTGTGCCGGATCGATGAGCGCCATAAAGGCGGGCAGGTTATCAGCTTCACAGCCAAGACCGTAAGTCAGCCAACTTCCTAGAGTCGGGCGGCCTTCGAGAATCCGGCCAGTCTGCAAAGCTCGGATCGACTGACCGTGATTATTGACAGACGTCCGCATCGACCGGATAAGACAAATATCGTCGGCGATGGCACTGGTGTACGGAATTAACTCAGAGAGTTCCATCCCACATTCGCCACGCGGAGCGAATTTCCATGGGCTGTGAAACACCTTCGAACTCGCCTGTGCGGCATTGTCGTATTTGATCTCCCCCGGGAACGCTTTGCCATCATATTTTGCCATCTCCGGCTTAGGGTCGAACATGTCATGATGACTTGGTCCACCTTGCATCCATAGCGAAATCATCGCCTTGGCTTGAGCGGGATGCTCCGTTTCCTTCGGCTTGGCATCGTAGACCGGTTGTACGAACGGTGGTTTCTTGGGAGCTGCTTGCGCTTCTTTTTCCAGGAGCCAAGCCAACGCCAGTGAGCTAACGCTCAGCGAGCTTTGCGCGAGGAAATGACGTCGAGTTTGATGGTTCTCGAATTGCATTCTGACTTCTCTTGGTTTTAGTTGATGTAGAGGAACTCGTTGGAGCTAAACAGCATTTGGCACAAATTCGCCAACGCTTCCTGTTGAATGGCCTTCGCAACATCTCCTTTTTTCAGAGTGATGCGGCCTTCCAGCAACTTGACTTGTTCTCCAACGAAGGCTTGAGCCTCAACGACTTCTGAGCTTTCAGCATTCCGACCGTATGAAAGATTCCAAGCCTGCTGAATCTGCGACTCCAGATTGTCTGGGTGTTCCTTTTGAATCCGCTCCGCGAGCACTTTGGAATACTTCAAAGCAAATTCACTGTTCAGAAGCATTAGCGACTGAGGAGTCGCTGTCGAAGCTCGACGGACTTCACAGTTGGGTGACATCTGAGGCAAATCAAAGGCTTCCATAACTGAAAGTGGTCGGCTGCGACGTGATTGCACATAAACGCTACGGCGGTGTTCTTTCCCCCTTAAAGGGATCACTTTTCCAGGTCGACCGGCGTTTAAGTTTTCAATTCCCAACACCCAGCGACCGACCTTATCTGCCATCACAGGAACGGGTTCGCCATAGACATCTTCATTCAAGACGCCAGCAACAAACAGAATCGAGTCTCTGACTGTTTCGGCATCGATTCGACGTAGATTGGCGGCCCCGTACAGAAGATTTTCCGGGTCGGAGGCTGCCAGTTCTTGAGAGCGATGAGCAGCCTGCTGCCAGGTTGTCGAATTGAGAATCAAGCGGTGAAGATGTTTGACACTCCACCCCGAATTGATGAATTCCAAGGCGAGCCAGTCGAGCAATTCCGGATGCGTTGGCTTCGATCCAAGTTGGCCGAAATCGGTCGGCGTGGCAACCAGTCCCTGACCAAAGTGATGCATCCAGATTCGATTTACAATTACACGGGCTGTCAAAGGATGATTTGGATGCGTCAAACGTTTCGCAAGTGCAGTTCGACGACCAGTGGTGCTGAACTTTGGATCGTTCTCCGGGATCTCAGGAACGTCTGAAGTGAGTGAAACGACTGTCAGCCCACTTGGTAGCACTTTCTGTTTTGGCTGTTCATGATCGCCTCTAGCGAACAGGTAGCTGTCTGGAACCACGCCATTGAGTTCCATCGTTGCCCGGACGTAATTCTGCTTCGGTTTCTTCTTGCGAATTTCGTTCGCTTTGTTTGCCAGAGCTTTTAATTCGTCGGCAGCCTTCCTGTCGTACAGGTAGAGAGACCCCGCAGTCACATTGAGCGTGGGATGCTTTTTGATCAGATCTTTCTGTTCAGGTGTGCGTTTCTTCGCAGGGGTCGCGTGTGCGGCACGTCCCAACTCGTGAAGCTCTTCAGGAAGCTTCGCTAACTGTTTCTCAAAAGTCGCCTGGATGAACTCGTCCTGTTTTTTGGTTCGTTCTGCCAGGATCTTTTTAGCTTCCTTTTCAATTTCTGCAGCAAGTTTTCGATCTTCGTCAGTATAGAGAGAGACACGACGCTGCGCGGGTGTACGCCATTTCTTCCAATCGAGTGCGGGATCAAAGACCGCTCGTAATTGATAGTAATCGGCTTGCGGAATGGGATCGTAACGATGGTCATGGCATTGGGCACATCCGACAGTCATTCCCATTAAGGAAGAGGTCACAATTTTCAGTGTCTCGGCGATGACCTCATTGCGTGCGAGATTTTTATCGTCCACAGCTCCACCAGTTCCGTCGGGAGCCATCCGCAAAAATCCTGTAGCAGCTAATAACTCAGCATCCTCAGGAGTGAGGTTATTGATTTTTGACTTAATGAGTTCATCGCCGGCAAGCTGTTCGAGGATGAAGCGATCAAACGGTTTATCCTCGTTGAAGGACCGTATGACGTAGTCGCGATACCGCCACGCATCGGGCCGCACCTTGTCGGCAGTATTGTAACCTTCTGAGTCTGAATACCCTGCAACATCCAGCCAGTGTCGTCCCCAACGTTCTCCATAGTGCGGAGACGCCAGCCACTGATCAACCAGTTGCGAATAAGCATCGGGAGAGTCATTCTTGACGAACTTTTCGATCTCCTCAGGAGTGGGAGGCAACCCTGTCAAGTTAAACTTCAATCTTCGAATCAGAGTTTTCCGCTCGGCAGGTGTTGTGAACGAAAATCCTTCTGCTTCGAGTTGCTGCAGAATAAATGCGTCGATGGGATTAGTAACTAGCTCCGTTCCCTGCACCTTTGGAATTTCTGGAGTCTGAATCGGTTGATACGACCAGTGAGCGAGTTCTTCGGGAGTAATCAGTGGCCCTTCAAGGGTCTCTGGTTCTTCTCGTAGAGTGGGTGCGCCAGCGTCGATCCACTTGCGGATCGTTTCAATTTCTTCCGACGACAACTGATGCGATTCTTCCGGAGGCATCTCACCATCACGGACGCGCTGATAGAGATAGCTTTCCTCTCCTTTTCCTTTCACAAATGCGGGACCGGAATCTCCGCCTTCCAAAAGGAATCGCGATAACCGAACATCGAGCCCCCCCTCTTTGACACCCTCTTCACCATGACAGTGAAAGCAGGCTGCTTTGAGAATGGGACGAATATCTTTTTCAAATGAGACTGCTGGAGCCTGGTCCGCAACTGTGGCACGACCAATCAAAAGAACCAGCATGAATGCGGTGGATCGTAACATGGAGGGCAGTGGTGTAGGTGGGAAAATTATTAAACGGGGGGAATGAATTGTACCACGCCAAAGCAGGAATTGGTACATATTTCCTCATCGACTATAAAAAAACCTTCCGCAAGACTGATTTCAGTTTTACGATGAAAAGCTCTTGCGGAAGGTTCTGTTGTGCGATTTTGACGCCATTCACAAATTTTTGCTCCCGCGATTTCCATAAGAAGCATCAACAAGTGTAAAGAGGTGACTTTTGACCCGAATTCAAATTTTCGCACTCCTGCTTTGCTGCTCCTTCGGATCAACCTTTACACATGCGGGAGAGATTCAGGTCGATATCAATTTTCCTGGCGGCTCCGCGAAAGTCGAGTCAATTGATCAGGAAAAACGTGTCGTAACACTTTCTCCGACACCGCATCAGGGGAAAGGTTTCGTCTGCTGGTGGTACGCCAGAATCAGTGGGCTACAAACAGGTGAGACACTGACTCTCGACGTCGGCAACGCACCCTGGGCTACGCCTGACCAAGCAGTCTTCAGCCACAACAATGAATCATGGCAGCAAACGAAACCGGGCCTCCGTACCGGAAAAAGAATTCGATATGAGATCAAAGTCCCGGCTGCTGAAATCTGGGTTGCCTGGGGGGCCCCTTTTCTCCTGGAACATGCACAGAGGACTGTCGACCTTGCAGCGAAGCATTCCTTTGTTGAAGCGATTGAACTTTGCCAAACACGTGGCGGAAATTCGACCCCAGCGTTGGTGATTACCGAAGCTCCAGAGTCTCCGGAGCGTATTGGAATCTGGATTCAGGCGAGACAACATGCCTGGGAGTCCGGCTCCAGTTGGGTCTGCAATGGATTTGTGAAGTGGATCGTTTCTGATGCCCCAGCAGCTCAAGAACTTCGCAAGAAAGCACTCATCACGGTGGTTCCAATCATGGACGTCGACAATGTGCAGATCGGTGCCGGTGGGAAAAATCAAAAGCCACAAGACCATAATCGCGACTGGTCAGATGAACCGCACTGGAAAGCGGTTGCAACGGCTCAGGTTGCGATTCGAGATCAGGATCAGAATGGCAACTTCGATCTGTTTGTTGATCTGCATAACCCGGCAGCGGGCGACAAACATCCGTACTATTTCATTCCACCGAAAGACCAATTTCCACCGATCGGACGGCGAAACCTAAAAACGTTTCTTGAGAAATCAAAGGAACAAATCACAGGGCCGCTTTCATTCAAAGGAAGAGCGATTGAATCCGGCCCCAAATATGATCGTAACGCGTGGATGTACATCAGCAAGAACTGGGTTGCGACCCACACTCAAGATCATGTTGTCGCTGTGACTTTGGAGACGGCCTGGAACACTCCTGAGAGCACAGTCCCCAACTATGAGCAAGTCGGCCGGGAACTTGGCCTCACGATCAGTAAGTATTTCGAGCAGGATCGACGTTCCCAATAGTGGAGTGAGTCACAGAGACCGAACCTCGAACCGAGTTCCGGAATGGACGTCGCCTGAGGCTGTCGTTGCGAACGAAGCTGACGGGACAATGGTCCCGTGCTACTTGGTCTTGTGCTACGTTCGTGAAGAATGCGTCCCATCCGTAAAGTTGAAATCGTCTTGCTTGTCAGTTTAAGTGACGATGTTTAAGTGACAATGCTTGAGTGACTTCGCTCGATTGTCGGCTTACTGACAGGGGAGCGGTATTCCCACTCTACAGCGTGCCACGCAAAACCGAATGACTTACATCCACTCTCTAATTGGATCGCCTTCAATCAGACGGATAGGACGCCCGTCGGGAGCGTGAGCGATAAGGTCAGTCGGAAGCCCGAGCTTGGAATAGATTGTGGCAGCGATGTCCGCCGAGGTGTATTCATTGCGAATTGGCTTGCCACCTTCTTCATCGGTCGCACCGAGGACGGAACCTCCGGGGACGCCCGCACCGGCCATGATTGCAAATCCAGAACTGGCCCAGTGATCGCGACCACTTGCAGAGTTGATGTTGGGTGTTCTTCCGAAGTCTGTTAGCCAGACGACCAAAGTCGAATCAAGCATGCCACGGTCTTCAAGATCCTCTAATAGAGCAGGCAACCCCTGGTCGACAGGGGGAATTCGATTCGCCTTCAGAGATTTGAAATTATTCGCGTGAGTGTCCCAGCCTCCATCAGTCACTGTCACGAACCGAACTCCCGACTGAATCATCCTCCGTGCAAGCAGACAACTTTGACCGAATTTGTTTCGACCATACTTATCCCGTAGTTCGGGACTCTCTTCATCAATCTGAAACGCCTTCTTCGTTTCAGGAGCGGTTATCATGTTGATCGCTGCCTGATAGTGTTCGTCGATCGCTTCGAATGCCGCCGGTTGGTTTTCTGCATAAGCTTGCAGCGAATCAATTTTCGAAAGCATTCTTTGTCGACGGTTAATACGATTCGCGTCCACACCTTGAGGTGGTGTGATGTCTCTTACATCGAACTTCTTGGCGTTCGGATCAGCAAGAACTTCGAATGCGTTGTGTTCCAAACCGAGGATGCCCGCCATTCCGCCACCAAAACGCTGGTCGACGTTACTGCCAAGTTGCACAAACGGGGGCAACGCCGTTTTGAAGCCCTTCTGCCAACCCACGACCGAACCGAATGTTGGGTAAGCGACACCCGCATTAAATTTCCGGCCCGACATCACAAACTGATCGGCGTGCCCGTGAGAACCATTCTGAGGATTCCAGCTTCGCAACAAGGCAAAGCGATTCAACTCCTTCGCCATCGTTGGCACGATTTCAGTAAACTGCACTCCCGGGATCGCAGTATCGATCACACCGAACTCACCTCGCACGCTGACCGGGGCATTTGGCTTTGGATCGAACGTATCGTGATGGCTAGTTCCTCCGCGAGTCCAAATCAAAATACAATTTGTCTCTTTAGGAGAGAGTGAGGTCGCTGCAGTCGCTGCTTTGGTTGAGAGAAAATTTGGTAGAGACAACCCCAAACCAGCGAGGCTCCCAATCTGTAAAGCATGCCGGCGGGAGATGGATTCACAATTCTGATTGACAGTTGGCAAGAAACTCAACATGGGCAGGAGCTCCAATTTGCTTCAGGGAGGGCTGAGTAGAAGCAATAAATGTAGGAGGAGTAGGCAAGTCCGTGGAGACTCAAAATGTATGTACGCAAGTCTCACTAAATATCTTATGCCATCGGCAAGACCCACTGCAACAGATCAACAACCATTTGTCTGTAAGGATTGCACCGGTTGGGGTGGAGAGATTGCCGAGAGAGTTGATACGATCGGAACCTCATTCGTAAATACGTTTTACTGTCCCTTTCTCAATTCTTTATTTCTCATATCTACCGCGCGGGTTCTCCACATGAAATTTTCCACAACAACAGCCTCTTCCACTGAAGTAAAAGCCAACTGGCTTGTCGCCGGGATTTCCGAAAATGACGAATTCAGCCCCAGCTTACAACGTCTTGACGAAGCCTTGGATGGCAGCCTGTCACGGATGCGTGAACGGGAAGATCTCACCGGGAAAGCAGGCGAGGTGACAGTATTAGGAGACGCCCCGGGGCTCGCAGCAGATCGCCTGCTGATCGTCGGTCTCGGACCGGCGGACAAACAGTCGCTTCAAGAATTACGAAAAGCCTATTCCACAGCGATTCGTAAAATCGCCACTAAAGAAAAACAGAGCCTCGGACTTTGTGTGCCAGAGAGTATCGTTAGTGCCCTCGGAGCATCAGCCGCGCTCGAACTCCTCTCTGACACCGTCACTGTCAGCTGTTCAGGACAGGGACTGTATCAGGATGAGAAAAGCCGCTATCCGTTCGAAGAAGTTCTCATCACAGAGGTCGAAGAGAACCAGGAAAACAAAGCTGCGGTCCGACGAGGAGTGATACTCGGTGAGGCCGTCAACCTGACACGGGAGCTGGTCAATCGCCACCCCGACGACATCTACCCTGAATCTTTTGCCCAACGAGCTGCAGATGAAGCTGCTGACTTGGGGATTCGTGGTGAAATCTTTGATGAGGAGATGCTGAAAGACGAAAAGATGGGGGCGATGCTGGCTGTCGCTCAAGGAAGTGAACGCCCCCCACGCATGGTTGTTTTGAAGTACAATGGGGGCGGCGAAGAAGCTCCCACATTAGGGCTTGTCGGAAAAGGAGTGACCTTCGACAGTGGTGGGCTTTCTCTGAAAACGTCGGCGGGCATGATTACGATGAAATCGGACATGGCTGGAGCAGCGACCGTGCTGGGTGCTGTCCTCGCAATTGCGAAACTGAAGCTGCCGGTCAACGTGGTCGGTTACATGGGTCTGGTCGAAAACATGACCGGCGGAGCCGCGTACAAGCTGGGGAGTGTCTTGACCGCTCGTAACGGCAAGTCGATCGAAATTCATAACACCGACGCCGAAGGCCGACTCGTTCTAGCCGACGCATTAGCCTTTGCAGTCGACGATAAAGTCGACAAGCTCGTGGACCTGGCAACACTCACCGGAGCCTGTGTGGTCGCATTGGGCAACGACATTGTTGGCGCGTTCTCAAACGATCAACCATGGTGCGATTCGGTCCTCAAATCTGCCCGCGAGCAAGGCGAGGACATCTGGCAAATGCCAATGTATGACTACTTCGCTGAACAGCTGAAATCCGAATTTGCAGACTGTAAAAACATCGGCAGCCGCTGGGGAGGAGCAATCACCGCAGCAAAGTTTCTCGAACAATTTGTTGGAGAGACTCCGTGGGTCCACCTCGATATCGCTGGCCCGTCATATGTCGAATCAAGCTCCGCTCAACGGGATGCAGGAGGAACAGGGGTCATGGTTCGAGCGCTTGTGCGGCTTGCGGAAGCAAATTCATAATTTTTTAATCAGAATTGGTGGATGATCTTCGCAGTGATCGTAGAGATGCCCCAAGATGTCGCTTTTGGGGCTATTTCTTCCGATGGTTCCTCTTTTCTTGATCTCCCAAATTGATCAAGATCGACACTCAGAACCTATTCAGAAACATCGGTGAGGCGGAACCCCCTCTCTTTTTGAGAGGCCAAATCCTGGTTTTATGTCTGTTCTCCAAGTCACTATCCACAAGGTCACGCCTCGCTGACCTGATCGCAATTCATTGTTCCAGGAGAAAATTTATGGCTCTCGATCTTGCCGTTGTCCCAGTCGCTGGATTAGGCACTCGACTTCTACCAGCAACGAAGAGCCAACCCAAAGAGATGCTTCCAGTCGGACGACGCCCGGTCGTACAGTATGTGGTCGAAGAACTCCGTGAATCGGGGATTAAACGCATTCTGTTCGTGACAGGTTACGGGAAATCATCCATCGAAGATTTCTTTGACGTCAATCAGCAATTGACCACTCATCTCCGGCAAACTGGAAAAGAAGAACAGCTCGCAGAACTCGCATTTGAGCGAAGCCAAGTCCAGTACGCGTACACTCGCCAGCGCGAGCAACTCGGACTGGGGCACGCCGTCCTGATTGGTGAACCGTTCGTCGGCAAGCAACCGTTCGTTGTGGCGCTGGGAGATTCCATCATCGGGATGCACGCGAAATCACATATCGTGGAACGGATGATCAACGAGTACGAAAAAACCAAAGCTGACGTCATCGTCTGCTTCGAAGAACTCGACAACCCCAAAGATGTTGTCAACTACGGAATCGCAAAACCCAAAGGAACGATTACCGGAGACGTCTTCGAACTTGAAAGCCTTGTCGAAAAACCTGCTGTCGATGAAGCTCCAAGTAACCTCGCCGTCGCTGCCCGGTATGTCTTCAGCCCCGCAATTTTTGAGGAACTGCAAAAAACAGAACGTGGAAAAGGGGGAGAAATTCAACTGACCGATGCAATGCAACAGGTTCTCAAAAAAGGCGGAAAAGGAATCGGAATTCGCCTGCCGAAAGATGAACCACGGTTCGATATTGGAAACTTCGAAAGCTACTTCCAGGCATTTGTCGATTTTGCACTTTCCGACCCTCAGTTTGGTGAAGGATTAGAGATTTATCTCCGGGAGAAGCTCAGCTTGAAATCAGAGGAAGAATAATGGAAATCATTCGCCGACGAGCCTATGCTCGCGCAGGTTTCGTGGGAAACCCTTCTGACGGTTACCACGGAAAAACCATTGCGATGACGATCAAGCAGTTCTTCGCTGAGGTCACTCTGTACGATTGGCCGAAAGTTGAGATCGTCTGGTCGAACGATGACCAGAGTAGTTTTGAGTCCATCGGCGAACTCGCTGAAGATGTCGAATTGCATGGGTACTACGGAGGCGTCCGCCTGATCAAGGCGACGATCAAGCGATTCTACGAATACTGCAAAGCGAAAAACATCGAATTGCATGAACGAAACTTTTCCATTCGTTACTCGACCTCAATCCCCAGAGCGGTCGGGATGGCTGGTTCGAGTGCCATCATTGTGGCAACATTGAGATCGCTCATGGACTTCTACCATGTGAACGTTCCGCGACATGTACAACCATCGCTCGCCCTCAGCGTGGAAACGATCGAACTCGGAATTCCCGCCGGCTTGCAGGACCGTGTTGTCCAGATTTACGAAGGCCTGGTCGCAATGGACTTCGCGGAGTCTTCCATGACCATTGAAGATGGAATGGAGTGTGGCAAATACGAACACCTCGATTCGAGCATGCTGCCTCCAGTCTACATTGCCTACAGCACAGAAGTTGGTGAGCCGACCTACGTCGCCCACAACCCGCTTCGCGCCAGGTACAATTCTGGTGATCCGGATGTCGTGAATGCCATGAAGGAACTTGCCCGCCTGACCGACACGGCACGATCTGCGATTGAGGCAGGCCAAGCTGACGTTCTTCACCAGGCGATTGACAAAAACTTCAACATCCGCGCAAGTATCTGCACCATCTCTCAGTCACACATTAACATGATCGAAGCGGCTCGCGCCGTTGGTGCCAGTGCGAAATTCGCCGGTTCAGGAGGAGCAATCGTCGGAACTTACAAAGACGAGACGATGTACCGGCAACTCAAATCCAGTCTCGAAAAGATACACTGCAAAGTCATCAAGCCGATGATCTGACCTGCCGGCGACACGACTCGCTCAGCTCAATGCTTGTCACGCCTCCCCGAAAGTGACTTTATGATTTCACTGACTGCCCGTCATAAGGCAGACGCGCGTGAAGCAGAACTTAAAGATCAACTTTCATGTCAACACTGGAATTCGCCATGGCCATCTCGCTTCGGTGTGCTTTGGTGAACTTTGGTAAAAAAGTAACGGCATCAAACGGGCAACGACGAAAGACTTCCCACAGTCAGAGCCGCCTCTCTATTGCATGCAAAAGCAATCCACTTCTTGAGTCAGGCGTTGGCGTCCCACCACGATTGGACGAATTGGGAGAAGTCAGGATAGCGATCTCGGGCAACATCGACGATCTGCTTGCCGGTCGTCGGAAAGTCGATGTCAAAGCGGGAAGCCAACCACTCGCGAAGCGGTTTTGTGTCGTCCCATCCGGGTGAAGGCTGTGAAATATCATCCCACTCAAGTTCGTCATATCCGCAACCCAACAGCCGACAAAACTCCTTTGAGTCCGTTGCAAGAATAAGTAGCTCCCCCTCGGAGCCAAGGACAACAACAGGAGAGGCGTCAGCATTCCCGTGATCCTGAAGCCAGATCGCATAAACCGAACCGGTAGAACCACGCCCAAAGACGGCAAACCGGTTCTGCATCGTGGTGTCGCTTGGAAACCACGCCTGCAAATCGCCATCGCCGATGGTGCTGATTTCAAAGCAACCACTCAGCGGGTACCCGTTTGCTTCCAGAAATTCGCAGAGTGCACGTATCGGCTCTGGCAAATTGATGCCAGGCGGGAAGTGAGCTTGAACGTCGTCAGCTAACATTGCAATTTCTCAATTGGAGAACTTATTTTCATGTAAAACGATAGCATCTTTTGAATTGGTGCACCCTTTCTAAACAGGCACATGGAAGAGCAAACTGATCGACAAGCTCAAAATGGTCTCTCAAAGCCTGAGAAAAACCGTCCTCGCATCACATTCTGGTTTTGCGGCAAAACCTTTTCGCTGACCCAGGTGAATGACTCTCTTGGCTGCAACGAGAGTTTCTAAGAAAACAGAGCCGTTCCGATGGGTGATTCTCAGCTGCTCAAAAATCCTAAATCCATGGTCTGATTACAGTTGCTGTCCAGCAAAACACATCAGTTGGATCCCCGAAATTGACTGCCTACAGAGAGACCGCGCTAGGAATTCCTCAGTGGTTTGATTAGAGTTTACAACAGCGATGTTGATAAAAATCAGGAACAGGCTGTGCAGAGACCGGCGAATATCAAACCGCCTCGCGCAAGTTAAACATCTCCAGAAATAAATCCATGCTGAGCCTTCTCGGTGCTTAAGAGTCCAATTTGACTTGAATTGGTCGAGAGCAGTTGTGCGAAACCGGGTCTCACTGGAAACCACGATATTATTGAAGACTGTGAACAACTGAAGATTGCGAAGAAAATTGAAGGCTGTGAAAAAATTTTGACGTCGAGAAACGGTGATGGCTGCCAATCAAAAATCACCGTGGCTCAAAGTCATCCATAGGAGAGACATTACTCATGGATTCTTATGCACCCTGCCCATGCGGCAGTGGAAAGAAAGTCAAATTCTGCTGCCAGGCGATTCTCCCGGAAATGGCGAAAATCGAACGGCTCCAAGAAAACAACCAGCCACACATGGCGATTCAACTCATTGACAAAGTGCTCAAAGAGCACCCTGACAATGGTTGGTTAGTCACGCAACGAGCAATGGCCTTATTCAACAGAGAGGCTTTTGAAGAAGCTCGCGATGGTCTGGTTCCTTTTTTACGGAAAAACCCTGAGCACCCACTCGCAAATGCGATGTTGGCGTTGGCTGTGGTCCAGTCCGACACAATGGAGAAAAGCAAAAAGGTGATTCACCGTGCCTTCTTGAAGAGCATGGCTGATGAACATCAACTGGTTGCGATTCTTGCCGGAAAGCTGGTCTCCCATTTCCTTGAAATCGAGTGTGACATGGCTGCTCGGCAGCACATGGCCATCGTTTTACGACTGGGGTCTGAAGAAGACCGCCAGCGCACCTTGATGGCGATGCTCGAACTGGATGCCGACACCACTGTGCCGTACCCACTTCGAGGAGGCCACCCGCTGCCGACTTACGAAGCTCCGCCAGAAATGGAAACGCAGCAGAAGAAATCACAGCGACTCTACATTCATGGATGCTTTTCCGAAGCGGCAGACATTCTCGACAAGATCGCTGAAGTCGATCCGGCGAGCCCTCAATTGTGGCACACAATCGGACTCATGCGGGCCTGGGATGGTGATGAACTGAACGCAGCTAAGGCGTTTCATAAAGCTGCCGGTCTGTACGAAGATTTTGATCAGGCTGTCGACCTGGAAGCGCTGGCTCAATTGTTGGACCGCCGACAGAAAGACAACTCGATTCCTTCTCGTATGGTCAGCTATGAAACGGAGTCGCTTTCAAAACTACTGACTCGTCTCGACAACGACGACCAACTCTGCCGCGTCCCTGTGATGGAAGAGCAGACCGGGATCTCAGCCTCGTATGATATTCTTGACCGAAATCTTCCCACAGAAAAAGAACTGGAAGAGCTTTCTCTAGAGACCGCTCCACGTTCGATTGGCCGACTCATGCTGGTGGATCAAGCTGATCCCTCGACCCCGGCAGCTGCTCATGTGACAGCCATTGAAGGAGAGCGTTTGGAGCAGTCGATCCAAATCTTCGAAGCGGCCGCCGGAGAGCTTGCCACACCAGCGAAGAAGGAAGAAGAAGAAGTCGAAGATTCCGATGTTATCTCCTGGTATGCCGAAGACGATTTGGTCCTCACTGAATCGGCGTTCTTCCCACCGAAAACTCCGCCTGAAATTCGACAAAAACTCCGAAAGGAGTTCATCGACAAATGTATTCATGAGACTTGGGCAAACTCTCCGCAAAAAGCCCTGAACGGAAAGACACCGCTGGAAGCTAGCAAGGACGAGAGCTTAAAAGTTGCGCTGGCCGCAGCAGTTCGCGTTTTCGATTCCTTCCTGGACCGTCGCGATATCATCCTCGACCAGGCAGAGCTTCGCGACAAGTTGAATGTTCCGCATCCGACACCGATCCCGCCATCAGATGACTTAGACCTCAACACGTTGACGGTCACTCAGCTTCAAGATATTTCTTTCGAGGGAATGTCGGACAAACTGTTTGATCTTGTCATGCAGCGTGCTTTAGTCGTGAAGCATTGTGGATTCGGTTACCGAACACTGACAGAGTTTCTCAAAAACCGTCCTGAGTTGGTCAAGGAAAACGAACAAGAAACGCAACAGGCTTACGCAAACCTCGCAGATATTTGCAGCCGCTCTTTGAAAGAAGATGAAGCGTTGGAATGGATTCAGCTTGGATTCGAACAAACAAAGTCTCAAGGGGGACCGTTTGAAGCTGAGCTGATGTGGAAAATGCGAGAGTTACAATTCCGTTCACGTTACCTCAACGATCCTGAACTCAAGCAACTACTGCTTGAACTTTGGAACTACTACGGAGCAAAGCTCCCGGTCGTTCGCGAGCGACTGGAACAGTTCATTCAAACGTTGGAAATCGATCCACCTTGGGAGAACGCAATTATCACTCCGGAGACCTCTGGAGATGGGGAGGCAGGGTGGTCTGCTCAACCTCAAGGATCAGAGTCTGGGGAAAAGAAACTCTGGCTGCCCGACTAAAAGCTGGAGATGAACAGACACAGGATGGACAGGCACAGGATGAACAGGCATAGATCGTCTGAACTGGCGTTCCTGTCGAGTTTCAGCCGCACTGGCGGAACTTAAGGAACGCTGACGACTCTCCTTCAGGTTCGGATCTTTCAGAATGAATTCGCAACCGAAATTGAACGACGAATCCTTCATGGAGCGAGCACTTGAACTTGCTCGCTCCGCGATAGGATTTGTGGAACCAAATCCTGCGGTTGGGTCTGTCATCACGACTGCGGATGGCAAGTTGATCGCAGAGGGTTTCCATGCAGAATTTGGCGGCCCACATGCGGAAGTCGTGGCTCTCCAAGCTGCCGGAACTCAAGCAAAAGGAGCGACAATCTATGTCACGCTCGAACCTTGCTCCCATCTTGGCAAAACTCCTCCCTGTGCAGATGCACTGATCGTTGCGGGTGTTTCCCGTGTGGTTGTTGGAACCGTTGACCCTGCTCCGCATGTCGCCGGAACTGGAATCACGAAACTCCGAAATGCCGGGATTCAGGTTGATGTTGGCGTTTGTGAAGCAGAAGCTCAGGACTTAATTGCCCCGTTTCGCAAACTGTTCACACAGAGCCTGCCATTCGTTCATGCGAAGTGGGCGATGACGTTAGACGGAAAGATTGCAACTCACACGGGCTCCTCGAAATGGATTTCGAATGAGAAATCACGAGCAATCGTCCATCAACTTCGTGGACGAATGGATGCGATAGTCTCAGGAATTGGAACAGTCCTCGCTGACGACCCTTTACTCACCGCGCGCCCCGCTGGAAGACGAGTTCCGCTGCGAGTTGTCTTAGACTCGCAAGCCCGGCTGCCCCTGGACTCCAATCTGGTCAAAACAGCAAATGAATCGCCGGTCTTGTTGTTTGTCAGTGATCAAGCCAGCCCAACCAGAGTCGCTGACCTGAAAAATCATGGTGTCGAAGTGATCCAGATTCAACGAACTCTTGAAACGGGTTTACTCGACGTCATGAGCCTTCTTGAAGAACTCGGACTGCGACAACTGACAAATGTTTTACTCGAAGCTGGCAGCGGCGTTCTGGGTGCATTTCTTGATGCTCAACAGGTCGACGAAGTGCATTGTTTCGTTGCCCCCAAACTCATCGGAGGAGCGAACGCTCTCTCCCCGTTCGGGGGATGCGGGTTAGAGTCGATGGAAAACGCAGTCAAGCTTCGACAACACAACGTCGAAATTCTCGATGGAGACCTCTACATCCACGGGCGTGTATAGAGCATCTTTCGAATTGGTTTGCAGGTTCTGCCACGTGGCGAACAGCAATTCGAAAGCTGCACTATTGCTCAAGAATTTTCAACGCTTGTGGAGTGACCACCCATTCTCCGTGCTTCATGACTCCTGCAGGTTGATTCTGTGAATCGAAAAGCCCTGATTCCGGATTTTCAATAGAAGCTCCTTGAAGAGAAACAACACACAGATCAGCGATGTGCCCCTGCTTCAGCAGGCCAACCCGGCCCAATTGCAGGGCATCTGCCCCGTTGATCGTTGCCAGCTTGAGAAGCTCGCTGGCGGGAATCCCTTCATGTCTTTTGTGCAGAAACTGGAGCTCTTTCCAGATGAAAAGATCAGGATTCGAAGCACGACTATCCGTCCCGAGAGCAACGTTGATACCGACCTCTAAAAGCTCCTTCCAGGGATGTTCGGCAGACTGCATCGCTGCATGCGTTCGTGGGCAATACACGACACTCATATTCGGCCGAGTCTTTAGAAATTCGATCTCTCGTTGTCCGAGATAGTTTCCATGGACAACCAGCACAGGAACTCCGCAATCGAGTCGATGTAAATAATCAAGCGGTCTTCGAGATTCCTTAAAGAGTTCCGGACGGGCAACGCCGAGTTGTTGCAGCATCGCTGCCAGCTTTCCACCTCCGGTTTCCAATAGCTCCAACTCTTCTGGTGATTCTGCCAGATGCATTGCCAGCGGAACCTGATGCTGCTCCGCGAGTTCGCAGAGTCCCTCGAAGAGGTCAGGGTGCAGCGAATACGGAGAGTGCGGACTCAACCCGATTTTGACCTGCTCTGAACCTGGCTGCTCCAAGAACTCCCGAGCACTGCTCAGTTGGAAATCGACCGCTTCATCTGAAAGCCCAAGGTATTCGCGAAACATCAACACGTTCAGTGGAGTCGATGAAGCTTCACTGTCGCTTCGCCAATCGGTCGTGGCAATTTCAGCGGCAGTGGTGACCCCGTAAGAGATCGATTCATCGAGCCCTTTCCGAATCGCTGATGAGATTCCATCAGGATGCTCCTGTCTCCAGGAAATGACAGAGGGAATCCAACTTGTGAAGTCACGAAGCGGTTGAAGCGGAGCAGGGATGGTTGAGAATTCAAGATGCGTATGTGCGTTGATCAACCCGGGAATGAGAGCGACATTCCCGAGATCAACCGCATCCGAATCATCAATAGACAGACTGATGATGTCATTGTCGCGGACTTCGATTGTTGCATTCAGAATCGGTGGCCCATCCCCCGGAAAGAGCCAGCGAGCTCGGTAGCGTCTCACTTTCCAGCCCCATCTGCGAGTCGTTCTACGGGTTGGACTGGCTGAATTTTGAGCCGTTCATTGTAGGTTCTCATATCGATGTAACGATCGTGGGTGTTCACATGCAGGTACGAGAAACCTCCGGAATTCGAGATGCGACTCCAATCAAAGACTCGCTTTCCAGTCCGCTTGTCGAACCCGATCATTGTGAGTCTGCGAAAAT
Source organism: Thalassoglobus polymorphus (assembly GCF_007744255.1). Taxonomy (GTDB): domain Bacteria; phylum Planctomycetota; class Planctomycetia; order Planctomycetales; family Planctomycetaceae; genus Thalassoglobus; species Thalassoglobus polymorphus. The sequence goes on from NZ_CP036267.1 coordinate 5,235,746, forward strand.
AGACCTTGTCCCGATTCTCTGGTCGACTACTGATAAAGATGAGAACAGGAGACTGCCGAATTTCTTTGACAATCAAGTTCATCCCCCAAACTGTATGACTTTTGTTCTCCTGCTCCTCTTTTTCCTTGTCGGGAGCGTTCTCTTTTGCAGTCTGGGAATCAAAGAACTCACTCAGTTCTTGAGTCGATTGAGACCACAATAGCCCCCCTTCTTTCGAGAAGGTCAGTAAAGTCCCAGCTGCTTTCAATGAGGGCAAGTTCACATAAGTCGACTTCGCGGTCCCATGCGAGACGACGAGAAAAATGAACTCATCATCAGAATAGGAATAGACTCGTTTCTGAATTTTCATCAACTTTGCGGGAATTTCTCCGATCAGTTTTATCGTCCCGTCTCGCAGATCGATCAGCGAAAGTTCACCGGCAGGCGTCAGGTAACCGAGAGCCTGTTCATCGAATTGAATCATTGAGACATCAGCGGGAATCTCGATACTCCATTTCGCATTGGCATCTTCGATCGCGCCCCGTTGAAGATGCCAGCGCTTCTCATCGTCACTTCGAATCAGCTGTACAGACTCTGTTCCGTCGACCTGTAAACACTGGATAGGGAAGTTGTCCGGAAGCGGTTGAGCCGCCCGCTTTCCATCAAGCATTCGAATGAAGTGAGATTTTGCGTCCGCAGTAAGAATGAATCGATCTGCGTACGGTTCTACGATCACTCGTCTTGAGACATCTTCTTCCGTCCAGAGAAGTTCACCAGTCAAGGCGTCCAGAGCATGAATTTCCTCGTCGATCGCAAGTGCGCAATACTCGTTCGCTGTGAGCAAAATTCCTGTGGGAGTCGTGTAGGAGTTCAGATTGCTCGTACCGCGAAAGGTGCTGACATTCGACAAGAGGTTCGTGACACGTTGCGAAGGTGACCGCAGACGGCTCATCGCCAATCCACTGACACTGGGGGTGTAAGTCCAGGCGACTTGCTGATCAGGAAAGTGCAAGGCGTGAATGGCACCACGGTGAACGGCGTAGCTCATCGACCCGGCATACCGCAGACCGACATTTGAACGATGTGAACTGTTTGACATCGATCGAAGCGGGAACGAACCAACGAACTCGCCCGTGTGGGAATTTTCAATCCGCAGCCGTTGATGCTGGTTTTGAAACAACCAGCGGAACTGTTTCACAAACTCAAAGCCCTGACCAACAGGTTCAATTACAGCAAGGCTGTCCTCGCGACCTTGAGTTCCAGTGCGAACGGTTTCCCATTCGTTACCCCATGATGTCGATCGACTCGTCTGAGATGAATCGGTTTTCAGCTGGGCAAGTCGCTCTATCGCAACAGCGTGACTTGTCCCTGCAGCACTAAGTGAGACTTCCGGTCGACTCAGAACCTGTTCCCAACAAGACCTTGCATCGGAGAACGATTCCAGCTCAGTCAAAACCTCTGCCATCTCGGACCAGCCAACACTGGCAAGTTCCGGATCGGAAGAGTTTGTGACACGTTGAAGTCGAATGAGTGATTCAGAAATTCTGGAATCCTTTTTGGCATCCAGTGCAAGTTCGAGTTCGAGTTGTTGCCCCAGCGGAAGAAAGTGGAAAACTCGCGCTGTTCGACTGCGACCGAGAGAGCGTTCAATCGATTTGAATTGCGAAGTGATTTTCTGGACAGCTTCGGCCTTTTGCTCCTCCGTTCTCTCCTCGAGCAGGTCTTGGACACGACCTCCTGCCCACACGTCGTAACGAACTTTGCGAGTCTCTGCCTGAACATAGTGATCGAGGATCTCGGCGTGATCGAGCAATGAAAGGTACAGTTGTAGCGCTGTCCTCCATTCCCCCATTTTCAGCTGGTAGTCAGCGGCCAAACGTTTGTAACTCATCAACTCGACAGGAGTGTTGGCAAGTGTTTGCATCTCCAGAAGAGTTTCCTCAGCGAGATCCTCGTGATTCAGAATAATCTGTTCGATCGAGTCCCATTCAAGTTGTTCAACAACACTTTGTTGCTGTGCTGAGACATTCTGAAACAACTGAAGAGAACGTAATTCCTGAATGGCATGTCGCGCTTCCACGTATTTATCATTGGAGAGGAGAAACTCGATCGCGACAACTTCGGAAACGAAAGTCCGTTCAAGTTCCATTTGCTCTTCATCTGAAAGTTTACGTACTGGGAACGCAGAAAGATCAAAGGCAGAAAGCGAAATCATCTGATCCCCTCCGTAATACAGGTGTCCCAGTTGGATCTCAGATGATGCCAGTTTCTTCGTAGAAACTAACTCTCCCTTTTCCAAGCTGATTTCGACGAGTTGATCACCTTCGACGGGGATGAAGAGATTTCCATTGAGGATGACACTTCGTCCTGAGGGTCTACTGGATGTGGCCGAAATTTGTGTTTTCCAAGCCAGCCTCCCAGACTCTTCAATGTTCCTCGCGATGACAGAGGTCCCGCCTACAAAAATTGCATTCTCTCCGTCGACACCAGCTAGATAAAGCCCGTCTCCTTTAGCCTGCCTCCAAAGTTCTTCACCAGTCCGGAGGTCGAAACAAATCGATGCCAACTCACCGCTTCCATACTCATTTGGAAGTTCGTGAGGAGTGACGAGAACAGAATTCCCCACGATGACCGGTGGAGCAGTCATCCATCGATGATTTAAGTTCTGAACAGATTGAACAGCAAACCCGCCACGAGAACGTTGCCGTTTATTGGAACGTGCCGAAAACCGAGAGGCCCAAAGGAGTTGATGGTTTTGGCGATCTACCGCAACGAGCCAACCGCAGGTTGTCGGGCAAACGATCACCCCATCTTGAATTGAAGGGTAACAAGGCCAAAAACGTCGCACCTGATCGTCGACGAGGCTTCGCGACGGTGTCGCAATTTCCTGACTCCAGAGGACTTCGCCAGTCTGGGCATTGAGAGAAAACAACGAGATCAGCCCATCACGTTCCCCAATCACAAACAGGTCCGAACCGTCACTGACTGGCGGCCCAAAGAAGAATGTTCCTGCCAGTGGTCGCGAGAAAGGATCTTCGATCAGTTTCCCACCCAGCCGCCATCTTACGCGTCCAGTTTTGAAATCGTATGCGACAATTTCATTCGTGCTGAATTTCTCATCCTCTGGATCTTTCTGAGCTGTACGTCTTTGCCAGGCATAGCCTCGCGAAGTACTTGAGATCACTTCATGACCTTCGATGGCAAAGAGATGCCTCCCGTCGGTCGTCAGGCTCCGCGAGATCGCATCACGCAACATCAGACTGGTCACTGGATGATGCTCCGGAACCCGCCCACGATACCGTAACTCGATCTCATCATCCGAGGCGGATTGCGAAAACTGCGTTTCAATATTTGACGCCGCTCTGTTTTCCCAGAGAAGTTCGCCCGTTTGAAGATTGCGAACTTCCAAAGCCCGAAGCGTCCTGTAGGCAATAAAATTGCCACTCATCACTGCCTGACTTGTGGTCACAATCGCACGATTCGTCTCTTTCAAATCAGAAAACAACTTCTTGACTTGATGTTCAACGTCGTAACGATCAATCGTCCGCTGAGTCCAGACTGGAAGAAATTGCGGGTCGGCCGGGTTCTCAAGGTGGTGTGATGAACTCACCAATTGCGTCGAGGAATCATTAAACTCTTCTCTTCCTGAAACAACAGAAGTCGGCAGGAAAGTGATCTCTTCCAGAGAAATTGAAAACTCTTCTGCTATTTGTTGAACCAGCGATGCATCGCCTGCGAGTGCGGCGCTGCTGATGGCTTGCATTGCAAATCGTTTTTTCGTGCGCACGGAATCGGTTTTGTGAGCAAGATCTGCAAAGGCTCGAGAGGCCGCGACCAAATGCCCTTGATCAAACAAACTCAAGGCTGCGGTGAAGGCAGCTGACTGCCCCCCCTGAGTTGCAACGTAGAGCCTGGAAACTTTATTCAACCCTTTGAGATCCCCCTGTGCCAAAGCGATGTCGCGTTCTCGCATTGCCACCGGACCGAAGCGGTTTAGATAGTTCCGCTTAGCCTCCCCGGGCAGATTGGCCAACAGTTTCGAGACTTCAGAATGAGCGGGAACGAGTTGTTGTTTCTTGCCAAAGAAAAAAAAGTCTTCTTCAATCCCATTGAGATATTGCAGAATTTCGACAGCGTCATGGAATCGTGATTGCTCAAGGAATGCCTTTGCCTGTTCCAAACGACGTTCAAAATCCTGATTTTGCGGCGGACGGGAATCGAGTTGGTCTCGCCCCAGCTTGGCATCTTCAATTTCTTTTGCCCCGTCACGGACCTCTTTGTTCAAACCACGGAAGAAATTCCCAATGGGGTTCTCCCCTCCATTCTCTCCCTTCTCATCTTGTGCAGAGAGAGGCTGACATGGAATCAGCAGGAGTAAAAGAATCAACAACGAAAATGATTTGGTGAGATTGATCATGATTTACGCGAGGGCAGTTTGTGCTTATTGAAAGCAATTTCAAATTGCATGGGCCATCACTCTATTGTCACTCATCTGGAGTAGCCAGCATAGAGTGATTCTCAAAATTTCAAGCCGTGGGAGACAACTCAATAAACAATCAGCTGTGTGAATTGAAAAGACTCTTCACCGGCCAGTATGAAAACAGAACACCGAGAATCCGTTATTTCATATCTGTCGAACAATGAGATTCCAGGATTGAAGCGAAAGCTTTCAGGACATCCCCGCACGAATGACAGCCCTCCAATACGTCTCGTATGCCCCTTACTCTGAATGGCAAACTTGAACGCGATCCGTTCAAGGATTTCCGACCATTGCGACGCCGCAGCAACTGAATGGGATCGTAAAATCCCCGCGACCGCATTACCGGTTCACGAATAAAACCACTCACCGAGCCCTCGATCATAAACCCTCGCTGATACATGGTTTCCAGAAATTTCAGAAACCATATGGTTCTTTCCTGTTGCTCTGGTGCCTAAGACTTTCCGTCAGTAAAGTACCCGCCCATATTCGGCCCTCCTCTCACCCTTGAAAGTTTTTTGATGAAGTCCCCTGCTTTATACTGTCTGTTACTCTTCGCCTTCGCTTCTCCTCCCGTTGATGCCGGGATCATCTCAGACCTGTCTGACGGTACTCACCTCTGGACATCAACCCTGGTTCCTGGAATTCCGAACTACGATTCACTGCTTGAGATGACCGACACGTTTACTGCGAGTGGGACAATCAGTTTCGACTATGAATTCAAGCATTTCGTGCCCATAGCTGGCCATGAATTTTGGGCAAAGAGCGGGGCGGGAAACATCAGTATCGGTTCTTCTGCCGATTTGGTTGCCTATACCTTCGACAATCCTCTGACGCTCCCTAACTCCGACCATACTGCAGCAGGAAACATTGTTGGCTTGAGTGTTTTGGCCGGAGATACCTTTAGCTTTCTAGCGAACACACTCTCTTCGCAACATTCACTTGATCCTACTGTGACACTTGAAATTACGAATTTCACGTTTACTGAAGCATCCTCAGGAGGCTCCGCAGTCCCGGAACCGTCGTCACTCACTTTGTTGACGATGGGAGCGATTGCACTCGGCGTTTGTAGTCATCGTCGCCGTAAACAAACAGGACAAACCAAGGAAGCTTAGATCAAGAGACTTGAATTCCATCGCTGACTTAACCGGACAAACTACGATGCGATTGTTTTTCCCTGCGACACTTTTTCTCATCGCCTTTCCAATGTGGATGTCCAACGCATCCGCAGAGGATGAGACCTCAGTCGTAGTGGATCAACGATTCACTCAAGCAGCGAACCGAACGTTCAAGGCGTTCAACTCTCCGCTGGAACAATCGTGGCAAGGTCCCTTCTTTTTCCTGCAGCTCGCCGATACTCAATACGGCATGTTCACAGGAAACAAAGGGTTCGAGAAGGAAGCAGCACTGACGCAGCAGGCGGTCGAACACATCAACCGGCTTCAACCGCGATTTGTGATTGTTTGTGGCGACCTGACAAACGCCACCCCGGACCAGACTCGCTATCAGGCTCAGGTCAAACAATACCATCAGGATTTTTCAAAAGTCGACACTGAGATTCCACTGGTCTGCGTTTGTGGAAACCATGACGTTGGCAATCGACCGACTTCGAAATCGATCGCCAGTTATCAGAAGAATTTTGGAGATGATTACTTTTCGTTCTGGGCTGGTGGGGTCTGCAACATTGTCTTGAATTCCAGTGTCCTGAAAGACCCAACTGGCGCTCCGGAAGTGCTCGCTGCTCAACAGACTTGGCTTGAGCAAAAACTTCTCGAAGCTCAGCAGTCGAAGGCTAAGCATATTTTCCTGTTTCAGCATCACCCGATGTTTCTACAGAAAGAAGATGAGCCGGATCAGTACTTCAACATTCCGCTCGAGCGAAGGGCGCCGCTGCTCGATCAACTCAAACAGGCTGAAGTTCGTGCCATCTTCGCCGGTCACTACCACCGCAATGCCTACGGTCGAGCTGGCGAGATGGAAATGATCACCACTGGCCCGGTCGGCCGCCCACTCGGTAAAGATCCCTCTGGATTTCGTATTGTGATCGTTCAAGAAACCAGCATCCAACACCAGTATTACGGAATGGATGACGTCCCAAAGAAAATCAACCTCACGGATCAGGTCAAACCGTAACGTGTTGCTGGTCTGTCGCATTTGGTGACAGGGAACTGGTGACAGGGAACTGAGGCTGAGTCATCCTTGGAGATTAAGCAGCTCGATTCACTCGCCGCTCTTCACCGAGCTTTTCAAGGATGAGATGAACAGTCGTCTGAGTGGCCCCTTGATGAGAGAGAACGAGATCACGGGCACGATGCCCCATTGCAGTCGCAGTGCCCGTATTTTGGAATGACTCACAAACGAAGTTGTTGAGATCGTCTTGGCTGTGAGCAATTCGAAGGGCGTCTTGCGATTTCAGAATCTCGACGATCTGCCGGAAGTTGCGAGTGTTCGGACCGCAGCAGACAGGCACACCGTAAGCTGCCGGTTCAAGCATATTTTGACCACCACGATTTCCGAAGCTGCCACCCACAAACGCAGCGTCAGCGAGTGCCCAGCAGTGACCCAATTCGCCAACAGTATCAAGCAGACCAACCGGCGGAGGGTTGTTGCTCGAAAGCTTTTGCGCCGACTGTTGAGATCGTCGAATGATTGAATGCCCACGTTCCTGAATCAGCTGAGCGATGGCTTCGCCGCGCTCTGGATGACGGGGGACGATGATCAACCTGCTCTTTGGATTCTGTCGGCGCAATTCTTCAAAGGTGATCAGCGCCATCTCTTCTTCCGGGTCTTGAGTGCTCCCGGCAATGAAAATAAACTCATCACTTTCGATCTGGAAAAACCTGCGAAGCTCTTCGACTTCAGGACGCCGACGGTTGGTTTCAACTCCGTCAAACTTGATTGATCCAGTCACCTGAATCCGTTCTTCAGCACAACCGAGCTCCAGAAAGCGTTGTCGATACTCTTCTGACTGTACCGCAATCAATCCGACCCGATTGAGTAAGCGAGACATGAGGAACCGAATTTTTCGGTACCCCTTGAAACTCTTTTCGCTCAACCGTCCGTTGATCAGCATCACCGGAATTTGCAGCGACGAGGCTCGTGTCAAAAAGTTGGGCCAGATTTCGAGTTCGACAAGGACAATCAAATCGGGCTGAGCGCGTTTCAAGGCTTCCCGCACACTCCAGGTAAAATCGAGTGGGAAATAGGAGATTTCGCAATCGGTCAGTTTCTCTCTGGCAACTTGAAAACCGGTTTGCGTTGTCGTCGTCACAAGGATATCGAGCGGGTCACAACTGTTGTTCCGTAACTGACGGATAATCTGTTGCAACTGCAATACCTCACCCACGCTCACGGCATGAATCCAGACACGTTTCGTCGCAACCGATTTCCGCTCGGGTAAACGGCCCCAGAACTTCTGGCCCCACCCTTCACGGTATTTCCCATGCCTCCATCTCTGACACAGCAATGCTGGCGAGATGGCAGCAATGAGAACGAGATAAATCAGATTGAACAGCACTCCCGGCACAATCGTCCCTGATTGTTAAAGTTCATTTTCCAGACGGCGAATAATTGAAGAATGAAACTCTATTCGAAATAGTCAAATCCGGGCTAGCCGAATTTGCCGACTCTGACTGTGTCCCTTGCCTGAACCGCGTTGTTTACGGCCCTTACGGAAGCGTCACAACGGTTAAAAGTCTGATTTTGTTGACTTCAGGTGGTTCACGATATATCCTGAACACATCAGCGTGTCTTGATCGAGACATCGTTGCCCTCCTTACTTCGACGGTTGAAATCCCCTTTCTTCCGTCCGACAGAAAACTGGCCTGCCAGATGTTTCACCAACTTGCACGATGCAGCTTTCTATTTTCGGCTCTGACGTTTGTGATTGTTTCACAAACCTGCGGCGAGGTTCTCTCTCAAGAACCTGCCCCCGAGCCCAAAGCACAAGCACCGGCTCCTGAGGCTAAACCTCCAGAATCTGCGGCGGCTGCTAAAGCTCCTGAACCGGCTCCAGCGCTACATTCCCGAATCGATTCGCTGTTGAAGCAGTCTCAGTTTGGTCCAGTCGCTGAAGTTGCAGAGGACTCGACATTTGCTCGCCGTGTGTATCTCGACCTGATTGGGAGAATCCCCACAGTTGAGGAGTTGAAAGCATTTCTTTCGAGCAGCTCGCCAGAGAAACGTCAACTCCTGGTTGACGACTTGCTCGCCCGTCCCGACTTCAATCGTCATATGGCAGTGACGTTCGATTTAATGCTGATGGAGCGACGCGGCGGAAAGCATGTCAAACCGGATGAATTCAGGCAGTACCTTGAGGACTCATTTCGACAAAACAAATCGTACTTACAGCTGTCGAAGGAAATCCTTGCTGCCGATGGAACTGCTGAGAAGAATCGTCCGGCTGCAGCGTTTTATCTTGAACGAGATGTCGCTCCCGATTTGTTGACTCGGGAAATCGGTCGCGTTTTCTTTGGCGTCGACTTGCAGTGTGCACAGTGCCACAACCACCCGAATATCGACGACTATCATCAGGAAGACTATTACGGTTTGCAGGCGTTCATCGTCCGTGCAAGTCTGTTTCAGCCGGACAAGAAGAAACCAGCTGTCATTGCCGAAAAAGCAGTTGGCGAGGCTTCGTTTGAATCGGTCTTCACTGCTCGAGCCAGTATGACCGGTCCGCGGGTTCTCGGTGGTGAAGAACTCGTTGAGGTCTCTCTGAAACCGGGGGAGCGATATCAAGTTGCACCAGCGAAGAACGTCCGCCCGATCCCGAAGGAAAGCCGGTTTGAGAAACTCGCAGAGATGACAACCGCTCAACCCTCGGCAGCGTTCAATCAAAATATTGCCAATCGATTATGGGCACATATGCTCGGACGCGGTCTCGTCCACCCGGTCGACTTGCATCATTCTGGGAACCCACCTTCACATCCTGAACTTCTCAACTTGATCACAGAGGATTTCGTTGCAAGAAAGTACGATGTGAAATCCTACCTCAGAGAAATCGCGCTCAGCGAAGTCTATCAACGTTCCTCTCGACTTCAGGTTTCCGCAACATCGCTCGAGGAGACACGAAAGCAGGTTGCAGCTTTGGAGGCCAAAGCTGATGCAGAATTCGACAAGTCATACGAGGCTGATGAACTTGTCGAAACCGCCACAGAGAAACTGGACGCAGCTTTCGCTGAATTGAAGCCGTTTCAAGAGAAGATCGAAAAGGCAAACAAGGCAATCGAAGCTGCGATGAAAGTTCGAGACGCTGCGAACGCAAAGGTCGCCCCCGCAAAGAAAGCGACTGCCGAAAAGGTCCGACTCCACCAACTTCTCGTCAACGCTCACCAACGAGTAAAAATCGCTTCGGATGCACTCAAAGAAGACAAGGAACTGGCTGCCACAGTTGCCGTTGTGCAAAACAAAGAAACTGCAATGGCTGCGGAAGTGAAGAAACTCAAAGCTGCGGAAGCAGCTGTCGTGGCTGCGTTAGCAAAATCAGAAGAGGCATTGAAAGCAACACACGTCGCATCAGATGCTGCCGTCGCCGCAGCTGTTCCGATCGAAGAGAAAGTTCGGAAGTTACGAACCGAGCAGATCGCGACAAGAAAAGTCGCTGCCGATCACCGCGAAGCAGCAGCCTTAGCGACCAACAAAGCCAACGAACTCAAGTCGCTGATTGAGTATGGCGAGTTGCAACAAAAGATCGCTTCGCTCCAGAAGGAAATTCCTATCGCAAAAACGGCTTTGCAATCGAACACGTCGAAGATGCCCGCTTTAGAAAAAACGCTCTCAGAGAAGACGTCAGCAATGACAGCCGCTCAACAGGCGACCGCTGCAGCTCAGAAAGTGGTTCAGGAGAGCGAATCGGCACTGCAGAAGCATCAGGCAACAGAGACTTTGCTCAAAGATTCACTCACTAAATTGAATGAAGCAGCCAATAACCTGCCGGGCGAAAACCCACTAGCGACGGCAAAAACAGAAATCCAAACGTCACTCACAACGACTGAAGCTGCTATGAAAAGCATGCAAGCTCAAGTCACACAACAAAAGAATGACCTCACTGCGAAAACGGCAACAATGGCAACAGCAACCGCCGATCTCAAAGTCGCAGACAATGCTTTGAAAGCTCAGCAGCAACTCGTGAAGAAACTGGAAGCTGAACTTGCCAGCAAAGAGTCGGAGTTGCAGAAAAGCCAGGAATCACTGGAAGCGATGGAAGGGAAAATTGTAACCCAGTCATCGAAACGAATGAACGCTTCCGGTCTGAGCCAACTCACTCCTGAACAACTAGGCTGGAGCGTTCTTGTTGCGACCGGCCAGCGCGACCGAGTCCGCGCCGCTGAGGCTGCGAAGCTCAACAAGGCAAAGCCGCTTTCTGAAGCCGACCTGAAAGATCCTGCCAAGGTCGCCGCTCGTGAAGCGGAAGTTGACGCGGCCACCTACACTACGCTCAGCAAAAACGTCGCCACGTTTGTCAAACTCTTCGGAGCGACTGCCGGTCAGCCTCAAAATGATTTTTTCGCGACAGCAGAACAGGCATTGTTCTTTGCAAACGGAAACGAATTGAATGCGTGGTTAGCCCCGTCCGGGGGGAATCTGACCGACCGACTTCTTAAAATCGAAGACCCGACATCTTTGACACAAGAGCTTTACCTCTCGGTTCTCTGTCGACCTCCGACGAAGCTTGAAATCAAAGATATGACGGACTATTTGAACACTCGTACTGACGCCAGACCGGCAGCTGTTCAGGAACTCGCCTGGGCATTGATCACTTCTGCCGAGTTTCGATTTCAGTATTGATCGCGTTATAGACCGTCGTGCGTGTCACTCACGACAAATGAATTGAGAATGATTTACATAACTTCTGGAATTGTGGTCACTCACTGGAGTGACGTTCCCTGGTTCAGAATTTGTTAGAGCGAATTACTATGAAATGCAATTATTCTTGCGGATCAGATGATCACCAGATGGCCCGAAGGCAGTTTCTGGGAACGCTCACTGGTGGCTTCGTTGTCGGCGGATTAGGAACTTTCACACATGGAGAAGCTGCCGAGCATCTGCGGGCCAATCAAATGCGCGTGCTCACTGTCTTCCTGTCTGGAGGTGTCAGCCAGCTCGAAACCTGGGACCCCAAACCCAAGACAGACACCGGCGGACCATTCCGAGCGATTCCGACAGCCGTTCCGGGAATTCATATCTCGGAGTTGCTGCCTCATACCGCTCAACATATGGATAAGCTCTCCCTGATTCGGAGCATTAACACGAAGAATGGAGATCACGGAAAGGGCAAGTACCAGATGCTTCACGGCCGCAACCGAATGCCAGGAATTGACAATCCTCACTTGGGTGCCGTGCTTGCCAAAGGTCTCGAACGTCCCAACTCCGGTTTACCCGGCTTCATTCGTGTTCAAGCTGGCGGACGTGGGAACGACTCTGCGTATCTCGGCCCACGTTACAGCAGCATTGGCGTCAACGGAGCCCCGCCTCCAAATTCTGCCAGAGTCGCATCACTGTCCGCTGAAATTGACAAGTCTCGCCAAGACCTTCGACGTCGTGCCAATTCACGATTCATGTCGACCCGCCGGACAGCCGAGACTGACGCCTACACACAAACGTACGAGCAGGCGTTACAGCTGATGGAAAAACGAGACGTCTTCGATGTGAATCTTGAACCAGCCAAAGAGCACGAACGCTACGGCACAAAAGTCGACTTCGGCCGTCAGTGCTTAATTGCCCGGCGACTGTTGGAGAACGACGTTCCATTCGTCCAGATTTCACACACCAACTACGATACCCACAACGAAAACTTTAACTTCCACCTGGAACAAATGGGTGAGTTCGATAGACCGTTTTCGACGCTCATCAGTGACCTCCACGAACGTGGTCTCATGAAGTCAACCCTCGTTGTTGTCATGTCTGAATTCGGTCGAACGCCTCGTATCAATGCACGCTACGGACGTGACCACTGGGGAAGTGCGTGGTCAATTTGTCTCGGTGGAGCAAAAGTTCAGCCCGGTGCTGTCATCGGAAAAACAAATGAGAATGGAACTCAGGTGATTGACCGCGAGGTTGATCATGGTCACCTGTTTCACACATACCTGTCCGCTGTCGGACTGGAATCGACCTCACACTTCAACATCGCCGGTCGAGAGGTCCCTCTCGCTGATCCCTCACGCAGCGCGATTAGTGAGCTGATTTCTTAGTCGAAGAATGACTGCTACATCGTTGTGCCGGACACATGACCGGACACATGACCGGACACATGACCGGACACATGACCGGACACATGAAGTGTCCACAGATATTATTGCACTCAAAATAGACACCCTTGGAGAATTTTGCACATGTTTCGTTTCTGGAGTCACGTACTCAGCGTTGGCGTTTTGATCACAACACTCTCAGCGACAGCTCAGGCTGAGCTCCGCGTCGGAGCCGTAGTGACCGACATCACCCCACTGAAGTTTCCGGTAATTGTCAACGGGAGCGTGACTTCAAGAAGCGTTGAGAAAGTCAACACGCCAGTGAATGCTCGCACAATTGTGATTGACGATGGGAATGAAAGAATCGCGATTAGCGTTGTCGATAGCTGCATGCTGCCGCGTCCACTCCTCGACGACATCAAAGCTCTTGCCGCGATGAAGACATCCCTCAAGGTGGATCGCATCCTGATTTCCGCAACACATGCTCACTCGGCTCCCTCATCCATGGGAGCGCTCGGAACAGATGCCGACGAAAACTACATCCCCTTTCTAAAAGAAAAAATGGTGGAAAGTTTCGTCGCTGCCGAGAAAAATCTCGAACCGGCACGAGTCGGTTGGGGGCTTGGTCACGCACCTGAGTACACAGCACTGCGTCGCTGGATTCGTAGACCGGATCGACTCGCGGATGATCCATTTGGAAACCCAACAGTTCGTGCGAATATGCACGCGGGGCGAAACCATGATGATGTGACCGGCGAGTCTGGACCAGAAGACCCTGATCTTTCACTCATCTCGTTTCAATCTCCTGATGGTCGTCCAATCGCTCTTCTTGCAAACTTCTCAATGCACTACTTTGGAGACCGCGACCTGAGTGCCGATTACTTCGGACGCTTCGCGAATGGCTTAAAAGAACGTCTCGCCCCGAAAGACTCTGACGACCACCCGCCGTTTGTAGGCATCATGTCGCACGGGTGCAGCGGAGATATCTGGCGACGGGATTACAAAACATTCGACCCCGACGCCGATGATTTCACTATTGAATCCTTCACGCAGGGGCTTCTCGACATCGCGTTAAAGGCGTATGAAAAGATTGAATACAAAGATGCCGACATCGCCATGGCAGAAACCCGTATGGAACTCAACTACCGAGTTCCCGATGCACAGCGACTGCAATGGGCCCAGGCCATTGTAGACGAACTTGGAGACAAACTTCCTAAAACACTCCAGGAAGTCTACGCCCGAGAGCAAGTCTTCCTGAACAAGTTGCAATCGACGGAAATCGTCGTGCAGGGTGTTCGAATCGGAGACATTGGAATCGCCACAACTCCAAACGAAACATACGCATTAACCGGTTTGAAGCTCAAACTGAACTCACCGTTCCAGCATACGATGGTGATTGAACTTGCCAACGGAGGAGATGGCTACATTCCACCACCTGAACAACATTACCTGGGCGGATATAATACTTGGGCTGCCCGTTCAGCTGGTTTGGAAATTCAAGCGGAACCAAAAATTGCGGCTGCCGGATTGCATCTGCTGGAACAAGTTGCTGGGAAGCCTGCAACGGCCTACAAGCAAGCCAATGGGCCTTCTGCTCAAAAAATCCTGGACCTCAAGCCAGAAGCTTATTGGCGTATGGCGGAGATGGCCGGCCCGATAGCTGAAGATGTCTCTTCGAACGAACATCACGGAACATACGAAGACGGAGTTGTCTATTTCCTCGACGGTCCACACTCCGACACATTTTGCAAGCCGGGTGAACTCAACCGGACTGCTCACTTTGCAGGCGGTCGAATGGTTTCGAAGCTGGACGAAATCGATGGAGATTACACCGTCTCGATGTGGATCTGGAATGGAATGCCGACAGATGCTCGTGAAGTGACCGGCTGGATGTTTTCACATGGTCGCAGTTTCACACCTGCCAGTCTCGGCGAACATCTGGGAATCGGGGGAGTTGATAACCATCCCGGTCAGTTGCTGCTCTCAATCAACGGTAAAACGGTTGCAGGCAAATCACAAATTGAGCGATGGACCTGGAACCATGTTGTCATGACCAGCAAAGATGGGCAATTTCAAGTTTACCTGAATGGGAACTCGACTCCGGAAATCGACTTGAAGTCCAAAGATGCAGGACTCTCCATTGATCAGTTTTTCATTGGCGGTCGCTGTGATAACGAATCGAACTGGGAAGGTCGCGTGGATGAAGTTGCTCTGTTCAACAGAGCTCTGACACCGGCCGAAATTCAATCCCTTTCTGTGAAGTGAGACTGACTATGGATGTCACCAAAACGCATATCGAAAAAGACTACAAAGCGGACCGACCGCTGCTCTCCTGCTGTTACGCACTGGACGGCGCTCATGTTTTCGTCGGCTGTGAAGACTACAAAGTCTGGCGATTCAAAGTTGCTGATGGCACGAAAGTCGAACTCGATACCGATGCCTGGGCGAGAACGTTGCTTCTGGTCGATGCAGGCAAAACTCTCATCACAGGCGGCTACGATGGCCGCCTGATCTGGTGGGATGCCTTGGCAGAGAAACCAGCCTCAACACGGACTCTCGACGCACACCAAGGTTGGATTCGCGCATTGTCTGTCAGTCCCGATGGGACCACTCTGGCCTCTGTCGGAAATGATCTGATCGTCAAACTCTGGAACCTGGCGGACGGAAAACTTGTTCGCGAATTGAAAGGCCACGAATCGCATATTTACAACGTAGCCTTTCACCCAAACGGAAAAACTCTCGTCACTGGTGACTTGTACGGGAACATTTTCGATTGGGATTTGACCACTGGTGAGAAGAAACGAGCTTGGAAAGCGGAAACACTCACCAAGTACGACAAGGGGTTTCATGCCCAGATCGGTGGATTTCGCGGGATGGTCTTTAGCCCCGATGGAACTCAACTCGTCTGCTCAGGAATCACGAATGTCTCCAATGCATTCGCAGGAATCGGAAACCCCAGCGTCGTCATCTTCGATTATGCAAAGGGAGAACAGGTCATTGAACATCTCTCCAAAGGGCCGCTCCAAGGTGTCGCCTGGAATGTTGCCGTCCATTCAGAGAAGATGATCGTGAGCAGTTCGGGCGGGAGAGGTGGCTACCTGCTCTTCTGGAAACCGGGCGAAAAAGAAACGTTCCATCAATTTAAATTGCCTTCCGATGTCCGAGACTTCGCACTCTCTCCAGATGGTCAATACATCGCTGCCGCTCACGCCAATCACCACCTGAGCATCTGCAAACTGGACGCGAAACAGGCATAATCGATTCTGCAGCGACTCATCTCTTCCAAATCATTGACATCGAAGAGACGAGGTGACTAGCGCGGCCGGAATCTCAAAATCAAAAAGAGAGCGACAACAAGATGCGATTTCAGCATCTTTCAAATTGCAAAGACGAGCAGCATGACCAACCGTAGAACCTTCCTTCAGGCAAGTTTGCTGACCACGCTGAGTTCACCACTGCTCGCTGCCCTGAAACGGGGAAACCTCAGTGCCGCAGAAGAGACGCTTGCGACTGCGACAAATAGTGGCTTGATCGAAGCTGCATCGATCTATATTCAACAAGGGACTGAAAAGTTTCAGCGAACATTCGGTTCATCAAAATCCCCGGACGACATCTTCCTGCTCGCATCAATTTCAAAGCCGATCTCAATCGCTGCGGTGATGAAGCTTTATGACCAAGGCAAATTCGCTTTGGACGATCCCGTCAAGAACTTTATTCCGGAGTTTTCGGGAGACGGTCGAGACGCCATCACTATGCGGCAATTGATGACGCATGTTTCCGGGCTGCCTGACCAGTTGCCACAGAACGCTCAGCTTCGCTCGAACCATGCTATATTGAAAGAGTTTGTTGACGCAGCCATCCAGACACCATTGCTCTTCCCAGCCGGCACAAAGTACAGCTATTCAAGCATGGCAATTCTGCTCGCAACGGAAGTCGCGATGCGTCTCACTGGAAAACCGATCGCCAAAATTGTCGAGGAGAACGTTTACCAACCACTCGGGATGAAGCACTCGGCCCTTGGTTTAGGAGCATTCAAGCTTGAATCAGTCATGAAGGTCCAAGTCGAAAATGCAGCTCCTGAATCGGGCTCAGGAGCTCCCTCGACGAAGTCTTGGGACTGGAACAGTTTGTACTGGAGACGACTCGGCGCACCATGGGGGACCGCACATGGTTCCGCAGCTGACGTTGGGCTCTTCCTGAATGAATTTCTTCACCCCAGTGGGAAAATTCTAAAGCCAAAAACCGCGCAGCTCATGACAACGAATCAGAACCCGCGAGGAATTCGCCCACGTGCTCTCGGCTTTGATCTTGGCAGCCACTGCGGTGGCCCCGGGTGCAGCGAACAGACTTTTGGACATACTGGATCCACAGGAACCCTCTGCTGGGCCGACCCCGCCACAGCCACGACCTGCGTCATCCTGACAACTCTTCCCGGTCGAGCGATCACTCCCCACCCCAGAAAAACTGCCTCGGACCAAGTTGCACGGGCTGCGAATTCCTAGAACATCTCCGCGACATGCCGGGCCGATGAAGCTCACCTTCATGACTTTATAGACTGCTCACCTCGCAGCTGAAGGCAAAGAGCACAGGACAAGACTCAGAGGCCAATATTGGGTTTGCTTTACTCAGTTATTGTTCAACGGAAAATCCAAAACAAGAGCGGCAGCAACACTCAGGCGAAAGTGTCCAGTGCAAATTGACCGGCAGATTACTTTTTCTTTTTGGAAAACTTGGGATCGGCTTTGGGTTTAGGGTCGCCGATCACGATCGGTTTGATTCCGGTCCCTTCGTAGCCTTTTTCAGGGTTTCCATTCTCGTCGAGATGTCCGGTCACAAAGAGTGCTCCACGAGAGACAAGTCCCAGCCAAACATCGTTGTTCATCGTTTCGTTGTGATGCCCAAGTGATGTCCCGAACACATTGGCTTTCCCGAATTTGTTCAACCAAATGACCGGATGGTCTTTCTTTGTGTCTTCTCCGTAAGCCTTGGCAAGCGGAATGCAATTCGACCAGACTTTTTCGATCTTGTACAACTCTCCATTCGGGGTTTTCCATTCCTTAGGAAAGTCCGTCATGACCGGATGATCCTCGAGCTTCTCCACGTTTAAAGCACGCTTTCCTTCGTGGCTGCGACTGGTCACACCGATCAATTCACGCCAGGCATCGGCCGAACCAGAGTTGCGGTAGCTGTGCAGGGCACAATGGATAAAAATTGCGGGAACCCCTTCAAAGTGAGCATCCGCGATCGACTTGACGAATTCAGGGTCGGTCACGCCGCCAAAGCATTCGTTGTGAACGATCAGGTCATACTTCTTAGCCCAACCCGGTTTTGAATAGACTGATATCTTGTGGTCACGACCTGTCCCGCCTTCATGAACAAAATCCCAGGTGATGTTCATTCGCTGACTGAGCCCCTCAGCGATGATTCGCTTCTGATCCTCATAGTCATGGCAACACCCGCCGGTAATGATCAACCCTTTTAATGGTTCCGCTGCAGAGCTGGATGTTGAAAAACCAATTGACAGTAGAAGGGCGAGCGTCAAAATTCTCATAGTCATTCTCGATGTTTGTAGAAACGTTTTAAACAAGCACGGGATGATTAGTGTAACAATTCGAAGCAGACGGGTCGCACATCAAGCCAAACCCTGCCGAACAAATTAGGGAGCTCTGATGCTTTTGTCGCATCAGTGAGAAGCGGGATCAATGCGGACCATTCGGTTTGATGAATCCAGCCTGTCGCTGCTACACTTCCAGTTGTTGCAGAATCATATCAGCTTCTGGTCGATGCAAACGCCTCCTTAGCAAGGGCGCTCTTTGATCGTTATCCAGTTTTCATTTCGACTCTAACAGGCCCGTCATGGCGCGTTTGACACAAAAGCAGCTCAATCAACTTAGCAAAAACTTTGAAGAGCGGACTCCCGATGAACTTCTTCGCTGGGCGAAGGAAATTTTTGGTGATCGTGCCAGCGCCATCTCAGCGATGCAAAAATCCGGGAGCGTGATGTGTCACATGATCTCTCGACTCAAACTCGATATCCCGGTCCTTTTTGTCGACACTGGGGTGATGTACCAGGAAACGCTGGAGACTCGCGACCGAATGTCCAGCGAATACGGCCTCGATGTCCGGACGCTACATCCCGAGATGACGATGGCCGAACAGACAGATAAGTTGGGTGTTCTATATCTTTCCGTGGAGGGGCAAGAGCAATGCTGCCACATGCGAAAAGTTGAACCATTATTGAAAGCCAAAGGCGAGTACGACGCCCTCATCGGCAGTTTGCGTCGGGCCGATGGTGGTCGCCGTGGCGTTTGCCCCTTATTGGCGGTCGACACCGAAATGAATGCCGTTCGAATAAATCCGATGGCAAACTTCACTGATGAGCAAATGGCTGCTTATCTGGAAGAGAACGACGTCATCATCAATCCGTTGCACAAACAAGGGTTCGCGACGATTGGCTGTAACCGATGCACAACCCCTATCCTCCCGCATGAAGTCAAACGTGCTGGGCGTTGGCGTCACTTGGGAACCGCAGCTGCATATTGTGGGATCAACCCAACTGATGTCAGTGACGGAGATTCGCAATCGATTGACCTCCCGCAAGATTTGATCGACAGAATTCTCGGCCAGAAAACTGATTTCATGATTTGATGAATGTTTTGAACTCGTCAATGAAGTCCCCCCGCGATGATTCACCGGAGGCTATGCGATGCGTAGTCAATCCTTGCTGAAGTCGACTTCCGAAATTTTCGTACTGTATGGTGGAAACTCACCGGAACGAGAGATCAGCCTGCAATCGGGAACTGCAGTCGGACGTGGCCTGAGTGAGGCCGGTTACAATGTTTCGCTCGTTGATACTGCGACGACGCCTCTTCAAGCAGTTGACTGGAAAGAGAATTCGGTCGCCATCATTATGCTGCATGGAACTTATGGGGAAGATGGGGAAGTTCAGGAGGAGCTGGATTCGCTTGGCGTCACCTACTCTGGCAGCGATGCACAATCTTCACGACGTGCCTTTCATAAAGCGATCGCCAAGAAGACTTTTGAAGATCATCAACTTCCAACTCCTGCGTGGCGACTACTGAACTCAGATGCCAGCAGCAACGAAGTCCTCACAGCAGCCGAGCAAATCGGGGCTCCTGTTGTCGTCAAACCGGAGGCACAAGGTTCGAGCCTGGGTGTGACGATTCTGGAGAATCTTTCCGAGGTTTGGAGCGCTTTTGAAGCTGCTCGAGAACTGGATGAGAAAGTTTTAATTGAACGGGCAATCCTTGGAGAAGAATGGACGGTTCCGGTTCTCGACCAAATCGCACTCCCACCCATTCGAATTCGCTCTCAGCGACAATTCTTTGACTACTCCGCAAAATATCTCGACAATGAAACCGAGTACCATGTTCTCGGTTCAGACGATTCCGCAATCGCACGGGCAGTGACGGATGTGAGTCTTAGCGCCTGCCTTCACTTAAAAACTTCAGGAGTTTGCCGTGTCGACCTCATGGTGGATGCCCAAGGCACCCCATGGTTACTCGAAGTGAATACGATTCCCGGGATGACCGATCATAGTCTCGTCCCGAAAGCGGCAGCTCATCTCGGCTGGAGCATGAGCGACCTCTGCGAACAGATTCTTTTCTCTGCTTTCGCTAACCGTCAAGAACGGTAACCAGACCCCAAAAGCAATGACTGATTGAAGCTTCTTGGAAATCGATTGCAAAATCGTGTTTTCCTGTGGAAGTTCCAGCCTGCTTCACTGGAGGTGGTAGGTTTGAGAGTCCCCATCGGTCGTCGATGGCGGGAACTTTAGAACCGGTTTGAAAACTTATGCAATAAAGCCTTTTCTCAAAAAATGAGAATCTGGCTGCAGGGTTTCACACCAGTCCTGAAATTTCAAATTCTCTATTTCTCTCACTCCAGCCCGTCACAATGCCTCCGGCAACGAAGACAAAAAAAACGAAGGGTGCCAAACCAGCCCCCAAGAAAAAGGCAGCCCCAAAGAAAGGGCCATCGCCAGTTTCGCTCGCAGTGCGATCCTGGTTCTTTCGACCAACCCCACTCATCATTACTGCCTTTATCATTTCAGGAATCGTCTTCGCCCCTTACGCTCCTCATCTCCTTCCGGATCTCTCACAACTGGAAGAGTATCAGTTTGAGATGGAAGCAATTGAAGTGAATCAACCGAATGAATGGGTTCCCGGAACACTCATCGACACCGTGCTGATCAACTCAGAGTTTCCAGAAAGAATTTCTTTGCTTCAGCCCAATTTAAGTCGCGACGTCGCTGAAGCGCTTCATGCTCACCCCTGGGTGCACCATGTCGACTCGGTTCGGCTCACCAATGAGCGTTCCATCCGAGCCAGTCTGAAATATCGATTACCTGTCGCATTTGTCGAAACAAACGAAGGATTGTTTCCGGTCGATGCAGAAGGAGTTTTGTTGCCAGCTGTTGATTTCAAAATTGAAGATATCGACAAGCTTCCACACATTACCAACGTTTTGACAAAACCGATTGGGAAAGCTGGGACTCCCTGGGGTGGAGGTATCGTCGAATCCGCAGCGAAGATCGCGGCAGCACTGACTCCGAATCAAAACATGGAGAAATACTGGAACCGCTTCGAACTGACGAGCATTGTCGCTCCCGATGTGAAAGAAGGCCAGATGACCGCTGACGACATGACCTTCGAACTCGCCACCCGCGGGGGAAGCCGTGTCGTCTGGGGCAAGCCCCCCGGAGCAGATGACCTGGAACCGACCGTACAGCAAAAAATCGGTCGAATGGAGCAATACCTGTCCCGGTTCGGAAAATTCGACGAACCGGACGGCCCCTATCGCATCGACATCCGCCTATTCGACGCCATCTCCCTGCAACCGCTCGACGGCCTGATCTATCGATAACAGTCGTGCAGGGCGTGTTTCACCAGTCAAATTGCTGGTCGTTCGAAGCAGAAATCGAACACGTATTTGAGCCAACGCCACAGTTTCGACTGCTGAATACAAAAAACGCCAGACGCTTCAAATGTCTGGCGTTTAACGTAAATCTGGATTATCAAAGCATTTCGCTAATGCGGTTGAGAGGATTCGAAGCAGTCGTTACTGAAACAGGCTATTGTCACCAATGCGATAACCTAGTAAATAACAAGACCTTGCGAGTTCTTGTATCGGTCGAAATTATCAGATCATTGCACTGAATTGCAACACATTCTGGCAAAGTGTGTAGTACGTGTGGAAGACTGACTTTTCTAGTCGTATTCCTCTCAGTCTGATTTGCGCGCAATAAATCCTTAGCGAATGCATTGATAGTGGTACAAAGCCCCCTGCCCCCTAGGAAATTATTGAGGTACGGAACGAGGGGAAAAAATAGTTTCTTAAGGACAGGTTCTTCGCGAGTAATGGACCGGCGAACGGTCGCTGGTCGCCCGGAAGGCCCCAAAGACTTAGAAGAGCTGAATTCTTCTTCATCGTTTCCGCGATCAACTGACCAGTTCATTCTACCACCTCCCGTATCGTCGTATTGAAACCATCCACCGGCAGATTTCTTGCAAGTCGTACCGCTTCGGTTTCCCGGGACAGCCCTGTGCGAGCCAATCACAGAAGGTGCGACGATTGATGCCGAAATACTTAGCTGCTGCAGACTGAGTCGGAAAGACGATGTTCGAATCTGGCTTGTTTTCCATGACATTGACCTTTCAAAGTGTGGTGGTGAGGAAGAAGCAGCCACCTATTTTCAAAAATTGTTACGGACAAAAAAATGTGGGATATCGAACACGCCATAGCACATAAAACCTAGAAAAGGACCCGATGTGCCCCCCTACACCTCCCCTGATCACTTACACTTCTTCACCCCCTATGCAGTTTACCCTTTCAGAAATGTTGAACGCTTTATATGTGGTCATAGCGTAAATCTTTGAGCAAAAAATGACTCCCCCCGCCCTCGGCACGAACTGAGATACTGGTCATCGCGGATTGAATTACCGCAAGTCTGCAAGCTGGTATCAAAGGACCATCAGCAGGGATCGTACCACGCTACACTGCGAGTTGATCATAGAGATACTTCTGGAATTCGATGAAGAGTTGGCTTATCTGCTTGACGCCTCCCAGCTTTGCTGCTGCGTCTGCAATGGCGTGGTACTTCAATTCCAAGAGTTGAGGCAACAATGACTGATCGAGGACTTCTACGCCGGTTTCGATGTAGCGTTGTAAAACGAAATCGATGAACTCTCTTTGCTCCTGATCGAGATTATCGAAGATCCTGTCATAAGCACTTTTGACCCGGTGTTCGCGGGTGACGGGTTCGATCGCATAAGCGACATATTCCAGCACGTCGAAGAGATCGCTTTTGTCGGCTTGAATGAGATCCTTCAGCGTGTTCAACTCTTCCAGTCCGTAGCCGACTTCTTCCAGCTTGTTCAATAATCCTTTGCGGGTTGCCGGATCTGACCAGATCTTTCGCAAGTCTGCTTCGGTCGTGAAGAAATCAGGGAGCGTCCCGAAGAGCTTCTGAATGAATTCTTCGGCTGAAATCGGTCTTCCGTCGGCATCCCAGAACGTTGTCGATGCCATTGATTGAATCGCCCGATACTTGCCGTCTGAAAGTTTGATCTTCAGCTTTTCTTTCGGTGGTGGTGGCGGTTCTGTTCCTCCTCCTTCTTCGTCTCCCCCTTCTGGTCTCGGTCGCGGTGGTCCCGGTGCTACCGGATCCATCGGTTCACCGTCCCATGCAGGATCGAGGAAATTCTGGTAGGCGTCCACGAAATCATAGATCGTGAAATAGTCTTTCCCTTCAAAGGTTCGTGTTCCCCGACCGATGATCTGTTTGAATTCGATCATATTCGTGCAGGGACGCATCAAGACGATGTTGCGGACGTTGCGAGCATCGACACCGGTTGAGAGCTTTTGTGATGTCGTCAAAATTGTGGGGATTGTCTTTTCGTTATCCTGGAAGAGTTTCAGATTCTCTTCTCCCTGCGCTCCATCGTTGGCAGTGACCCGGCAGCAGTAGAACGGATTGTCGCTGTCACTCAGTTGGTTGATCAAATCGCGGACCAGTGCAGCATGCTGTTGAGTCGCACAAAACACGATTGTTTTCTCATTCTGCTTTGCCTGATCGAGGAAGAGCTGGACACGTTTCGATTCACGTTCTTTGATTTCGATACTGACGTTGAAGTCTTTTTCTTCGTAGACTTTCTCGCCATCGACTTCACCAGACAGAATTTCATCGTCCGGCGTATAGAAGTATTCATCAATCGTGGTCTGAATCCGATTCACTTTGAACGGTGTCAGGAAACCATCGTTGATCCCATCCTTCAGCGAGTAAACATAAACTGGTTCGCCGAAGTAGTCGTAAGTGTCTGCGTTGTGTTTTCGCTTCGGCGTCGCTGTCAGACCGAGTTGGACAGCTGGCGAAAAGTGCTCCATGATCTTTCGCCAGTTCCCTTCGTCGTTCGCTCCTCCCCGGTGGCATTCATCGATGATAACGAAATCGAAGAAGTCTTCATCATAATCACCGAAGTACGGTTCTTCGTCTGGTCCACTCATGAACGTCTGGAAGATCGTGAAGAAGATGCTGCCGTTAGTTGGCACTTTACCTGCTTTGCGAATCTCTTTGGGACTGATGCGGACCAGTGCATCTTCAGGAAATGCGTTGAACGAGTTGAATGCCTGGTTCGCCAGAATGTTGCGGTCTGCCAGAAACAGAATACGTGGTCGACGTTTGCCGTCCCGATTCAAATTCCAGCGAGTCTGAAACAGTTTCCATGCAATCTGAAACGCGATGAAGGTTTTCCCGGTCCCGGTCGCGAGTGTTAAAAGAATTCGATCTTCTTCGTTGGCGACCGCATCCAGAACCGCTTCGACTGCGTTTTCCTGATAGTAGTACGGTGGTTTTGTCTTGCCGATGTCGTTGTAAGGTTCAGCAGCGAAGCGATCCCGCCATTCATTCTGTTTAGAAAATGTCTTGTCCCACAACTCATCAGGAGTCGGAAATCGTTCAACCGTTTCTTCCGTCCCGGTCTTCATGCAGATCTGATAGATCTCTTTGCCGTTGGCAGCGAACGTCGTGTCGAGGTTCAAGCGGTGGGCGTAATCTTTCGCCTGTCCGACTCCTTCGCCAACTTCCTTTTCGTTGCTCTTCGCTTCGATCGCTGCCAGCTTATGACCGCGATAGATCAGCACGTAATCGGCTTTCAGTGGGAGCCCACGTTTGCCGCCGACTTGAATGCGCCCTTTCGTCACGGGGTATTCCCGGCGAATTCGTGATTCTTCGACCACTCCCCAGCCCGCTGCAACCAATGCGGGATCAATCAATTCAGCCCGTGTTTCTGTTTCGTTCATACAGCCACCTCGTTTTCGAGTTGTTTGGCGGTCAGTTGGCCGGTGAAGGCTTTTTGCAGGAGCGATTGTTTGAGTTCGTCGAGGTTGGCGAGCTTTTGCTGGTAGATGGCTTCGAGCTGTGACTTCTGCTCTGAAAGCGTACTTAGAACTTCAACTATTCTTTCTTGTTCAGAAATCGATGGAAACGGAAATTCATTCCGCTCGAAGGTTCCCATGTTAATGTTGTCTTGTGCGGAACCTTTCCCTTGCGATTGTAATACCGTTTTGAAGAACTGAAGGAGGTATTCCACGTAATCTGCATTCGCTTTGGTCGGATCACATACCAGACCAATGATGCTGTCAGGTATGCATGCATCAAAAGTCAGGATTGCAGTTTCAGCTATGTTCGCAGCTATTGTGATGCAAAGAGTTCCAGCAGGCCACAATTTGCTTTGAGCTAATCCGATTTCGTTATATGTCTTCGAATATTCAGTGACGTAGTGATCTGCATTGCGAATCTCGCCCGTTTGAATAAACGGATACTGTCCTCCATAAAGAGATTTATCATTGCGGGGACGATGTCGGGACTTACCACGACCAAACGTAATGGCAACATCTGCTAAGTTCTTCTCCTCCCAGCCTTTTCCTTTTTGGGTGAAGATGCGGTTGAGGTAGCTTTCGAAGAGTTCGCGGGCGTTGGCGAGATTCTTTTCGGCGTTCTCTTTCGCCCGCTCAATCGCTGCAAACGCCTCATCCAAAATTGAGACAATACGCTTTTGTTCGGCGAGCGGTGGGACTACGACTTCGATAGCATAAACATCATTTCGGTTAATACCGGGTTTAACTCCTTTCGCAAGTCGTGGAAGGTTTTGAAATCGGAGCATGTAGAAAAGAAACTTCAATTCGTGCTCAGATTGGTCGAACGTAACGAAGTAAGTGACATCAAGCGGCCAGAATTTATCCTCAGTGAGGTTACACTCACCAGCCGACCCTTTTCGTCCAACAATGATTGTCCGATAGTCGTGGTAATACTTATTCGACTTAGCTTTTTCTCCATTTGCACCGTAAACCGGGTATGCTCCTGAAGGATCTCGATCAGCTTTTGGTAACGGCTTCCCATATTCCAGCGAGAGAATGTCACCAATAGTTTTAGTTTCCCATTCAGTCATATCAGCCCCCGAATCGTTTCCAGCACTTCGGCAGCTTCTCCACAGATCAGCCGATGGGCGTTAGCCCCGGTTATCAGAGCCGCACTTGCATAACAAACCGGGGCTAATGCCCTGCGGCTAACGGGTGTCTTCATATCAGCCCCTGCAACGTCATTCTGCATATCGGCAGCATCGGCAGCGAGGGTCTGCACCCGGTTCACAACTCCAAGTCTCTGCCGTTGGGCGTTAACCCCGGTTTCCAGAACCGATCTTGTATTACAAACCGGGGCTAACGCCCTGCGGCTGATATTATGAGTCATTCTTCTCGGTCCTTTCTAGCTTGGGCTTCGCCAGCATAAAGAATCGCTTGTTCAAGGTCATCTTCCTGATTGATGCACTTCCAATCGCCATTGACGGACCATACGGGTCGATCTACGAATTCCGAATACTTCTCGCGTAGCCCCCGTGTGCAATTGGCTTTCATCTGATCCCTCACCTTCTTCCCTGAATAGTTCATTGCCGTCACGACAACATGCACATGATTCGTTCTTGGATTTGCGATCCATAATTTCCAACCGCGAAAATCACTCAAACGTTGAATCTCACTTGCAACCAATTCACGTTGAGAATCACTCAACAGAATAATCTCATGATTCAATCGATCCCGGTGCCATTGTTGCAGTTTCGGTTGAGGTGGTCGAGAACCACCTCGTGAACGCCACCACCTCTCGTCACCCTGTAAAAACGTTCCGTAAACAGTCCACGTAATAAAAAAAGCCAACGGGTCATCATTCATTCTGTTATTCTCTCTTAACAAATCAGCCGCTGGGCGTTAGCCCCGGTTATTATTGTTAAACCCACTGAAACCGCGGCTAACGCCGTGCGGCTTATATCAGCCCCCGAATCGTTTCCAGCACTTCGGCAGCTTCGGTATCGAGTGCCTGCATCTCTGCCAGAATCTCTTCAGGATCGCGGAGAACAGTTTCGTCCTGCCGGTTGGGGTTCTTCACCGAGAGATCAAACGTCTTCTGGTCAATGTCCTTCATACTGACGGACCAAGAGTTGTCGCTGTCCGCTTTGGTCTTCTGCAATTCCACGAACTCAGCCAGATCACTTTCATTGAGCGGGTTCGTCTTCCCCAGATTGCGGTCGAGGTTGAGTTGATAGAACCAGACCTTCCGAGTCGCTTCCCCCTTATCGAAGAACAGCACCACGGTTTTGACTCCCGCCCCGGTGAACGTCCCGCCGGGAAGATCGAGCACAGTATGCAGGTTGCAGCTTTCCAGTAGTTCCTTCCGCAAGCTGACCGATGCATTGTCGCTGTTGCTGAGGAACGTATTCTTGATCACCACACCCGCCCGGCCTCCTGCTTTCATGATCTTGATGAAGTGCTGCAGAAACAGAAACGCCGTTTCCCCGGTCTTGATCGGAAAGTTCTGCTGCACTTCCGCCCGTTCTTTCCCGCCGAAGGGGGGATTGGCGAGCACCACGTGATAGCGGTCTTTCTCCTGAATGTCGCTGATGTTCTCGGCGAGTGTATTCGTATGCACAATGTTCGGCGCTTCGACACCATGCAGAATCATGTTCATCGTGCCGATGATGTACGCCAGCGATTTCTTTTCCTTCCCGTAGAAGGTCTTCTTCTGCAACAGCTGACGATCTTTGATCGAGAGTGATTTTTTGCCGCTGTTCTTTGCATCGCTGAGATAGTCAAAGGCTTCGACCAGAAAGCCCGCCGACCCGACAGCCCCATCGTAGATCGTTTCCCCCAGCTGCGGAGCGACGACCTGCACAATCGCCCGGATCAATGGACGTGGCGTGTAGTATTCGCCCCCGTTCCGCCCGGCGTTCCCCATATTCTTGATTTTGTCCTCATACAGATGGGACATTTCGTGCTTCTCGGCACTCGACTGAAAGCTGAGTTCATCAATCCGCTCGATCACTTCCCGCAGGTTGTAACCGGACTGCAACCGGTTTTTCAGTTCGCTGAAGATCTCCCCGATTTTGTATTCGATCGTATCGGGATCATCGGTGACCTGTTTGAACTTCGCCAGATACGGAAAGAGTTCCACATTCACAAAGTCCCGCAGATCATCCCCGGTCAATGCGTTGTTGTGGTCGAACGTCCCATCCTCTTTCTTCGGAGTCGCCCAGACTTCCCAGCGATATTCATCCGCAATGATCGGCGTGTACTCTTCCCCCCGTAACTCGGCAGCGAGTTGACGTTCTTTCTCAAGATCATCGAGGTACTTCAGGAACAGAATCCACGATGTCTGTTCAACGTAATCGAGTTCGCTGCCACACCCCGCATCCTTATGCAGAATGTCGTCGATGTTTTTGAAAGTCTGTTCGAACATATTTTCAGCTGGTCTTATTAGCAGTGATTTGGAGATCGAAGAAACCCACCGTCAGAAACGGCCCGCTTCAATACAAGAGTGTAGTGAACCTCTCAACCGTTGTCTCTTTCAACCGTCCGGTATGGTATGCCACTGAAACCCTATGTTTATTGACATACCACACCAGTGCAACGCTTCCTCAACAGTTTTTGAGTCTGAATACGTTCTTCGGGCGTCCCTCTGTCGGCACTTGAAAGAAGCGCCCCAGCTTTCGCCGTTGCAGTTCATCAAGTGCGTCCTGTGCCGCTCCTGATCCCCGATACTTCGACTTCGCTTTTCGAAGTTCTTCGCTTGTGATCTCTCCACGAAACTGATCGCCAATCAGTTTCACCAGTTCAATCACATCAGGATCGAATCCCTGCAACGATTGATAGACTCGCTGCGTTTGCCACTTAAACCATTCGACCAGTTGAATCGCTCTTTCAAGATTTTCGAGTTGAACACGTGATTCAACATTCTCCGCTCGCCCTTCAACCAGATCGATCAGATGAAAGATCAACGCAAACCGCAGGCAATACGCTTCCAGCTTCGAGTAAGCCGCTGCAATCGCTCCTTTGACATTTGCGGTTTCGATTCCATGTTGATTGACAAACTGAACAAATCGAGCACGTGCCGGTTTTGAGAGATAGCAGATTGTCGGCTTTTCTCCGCAGGGTATTTCGAACAGCAAACGAAACAGGTTTTCCATTTCTTCGGTCAGCGTTTCTTCAACTTCATCATCTGACCAGCACTTCGGGTTGATCGGCGGTTCGCAGAAGAGAAATCTGGCAGCCATGCCGTTTTCGGTATTCTCCCCAGCGAGTCGCTTTCGCAAAATGTCTGGTTGAATCGTGCCTGTGATTGAAACCGCTGCTCTGGGAATGAATCTCATCGCCCCGTTTACCTTTCGATCATTCGAGATCGCTTCGGCGTTGAACATCGAAAGATACGTCGGAACGTCTGCCGATCCTTTCGCTTTGTATTGACCGAAGGAGTCGAAAAACGCAGCAAGTTCATCTCGATAACAGAGCACTCCCCGCAAATTGACCGCTAAGATCTCAATCAATGCTTCGATCGTGGTATCGTTGACCAGACAGCGTTCATGTGTCGGTTCAATCGGTTTGGGTTCTTTCTTCTTCTTCGATCCTTTCGGATTTTCCGTTTCCCAGACGATAAACGCATTATCGTAATCTCTGAGTGCTCGCTTATACTGTTCGGTCTTCTCCTGGTGCCGTTGCTGCACAAAACAGGTTGCGTGCCTCGCTGCTGGGGATTTCATCGAACCAGATGGAGCGATGATCGTCGTCCAGATCACAGCCGGTTCTCTCCAGCCTCTTTTGGCTTGCAAGACGACAGAATTCCCGATCGCTGTTGCCAGTACTGAGAGGATCGGGACACCGATCATCGACGGATCACAATGTAGCGACTGCGCTGATTGCCTGATGTATTCACGGACTGGATCAGGAAACTGATCGTAGGGAAACGGTTGCCATTCAGTTTCAGCTTGTTCAAGTGTTTCTTTCATCGACATGCAACCACCCTCCATGCTGCCCGCAGTCGATCTTCGGCCTCCCAGATTTCCCATCGCTGGTGATAGAGTGCCTTCATCCGCAATGCGTAGTAGTCGACCAGCTGCGGTATTGTCGCTGCCCTGAGTGACTGTTCACACCAATAGTGAGCGGGCGCAGGGTATTCCCACGCCTTTGACCGTTCGACAAGCTGGATCACTTTTCTCGAATTCTCCAGACCAACCTGCATCGACTCGTGATAACAATAGCAATTCTTGACAGCGACCAGCTTCCCGGTTTTATTGAGCGTAGTGATCGCCAGAAAGAGCACTCTCAAACGTTGGTCATAAAACCAGACCGGATCAAAATGATGTGGGAATGAGTGTTTCAATCCGCAGCCGACTAAAACCAGTTCTGCGTACTGATCTGATGGCATCTTGCGATCCGAATATCTTTTGGACATAATCCACCTCACAAAGTGATTTCGAAAGAGATCAAAAGACCCATCGAGCACTGAACCTGCCCGATGGGTTGTTTTGTTTTCAAAGAAGCCCCGCAGCTTTTAGCTCTTCATCAGTGACGCTTCCGTCATCCTGTTGAGCCATTGCTGCTTGAGTTTGAGCCTGTAGAAATGCGTCGAATGCGGCATCGGTCGTTTGCCAAGTTCCGCTGTGATAGATCGCGGAAAGTTTGATCGTCCCGCCCCGCATCCCTTTTTTCACCCATCTCCAGATAGATGATGGATGCGGTCGCTTACCGGTTCGACGTTTCGCGACCGATGCGACGTGTTCGAGAGTGCCTTCGAGTAGTTTTGCTTCGCATGAGGACATAAAAAAACTCCTTCCATTGCTTGGGTGTGAAATCCAGTGCGATGGTTGGAGTTTCTCTGATAAAACAAAATTGTCGATTTCAATTCGGTCGAATTTAAGTTGTCCGCCGATGTTCCTCTTATCCGCCGATTGTATCGGCGGGTTCGGAGCTAGGTAGAGGAAGTCTATTAACCGCATGTGACCAAGTTTCTATGAGTGCATCATAGAGTTGCCGGTTGTATGGATACCGCAGTGGCTTTTGGCCTGGATTTATTTCCGCTGGCCAATTTTGTCGACTGTCTCTCACTGTCCTCTCAGCTCTATGTACCTTTTTAGCTATCCACTGTACTGTGACATTTTTGAGGCTTACTGATGGAGCTGTGTAATCCAATTTACTAAGAATGTAATCACGCTCACGAATCAACAAGACATTCACATTTACTAAACGGTCAATTAGATGATCAAATGGATTTCTTTCGACATCTTGCTCGAAAGTTAATCTGAATTCAGGATCATCATAGTCTGGAGAATCCCGGTCAATAAGTTCTGATGAAGATGGAACACCACGATTTTGACAATCCAATTGAAACTGATTCGCGATCTCCCAAGTAGTTTGAATCGCTAGATCATGGGCGTCGGTACCATAGATTCGAATGCAACCATAAAAACGAATTTCAACCTTCAATTCGCTATTGTAGAAACAGGTATTGCCGACAATAAATTTCCGGAGTGTTTCATTAGATTTCCAAGATGGTTGAACAGCATTCAGCGCTTCAATGGCAGACTCTGACAGTCCATCAAATTCATCCGCATATGAAACATCCCTCCTAGCGATTTCTACTAACCAAATTATCGTCTCTACGAATTCCACGATCGAATCCGAGTAGTCTACAAATCTCTTTAACTCACTTTGGTCAGACATAGCCCCTCGCGTCCCCTGCAGGAAAAAGACACCGGGACAATTCAGCCGCAAGGGTTAAGATGCTGAGTCAGTTCAGGTAGCTACTCCTGATCTGGTCCCGGTGTCTGTTTAGCTTAACCGACCTTCAGGATAATTTCAGCCGCTTTCTGTAGATCTCTTTCGGCATAAATTTGAGTCGTGGATTTCTCGCTGTGCCCTAAGACAACACGACTGGCGTCAATATCACCGAACTCACTGTTGATAGTCGTGGCTGCATTGTGGCGTAGTCGTCCTGGTCCCCAATGACCAACCTTTGCACGTTTGCAGGCTTTACGGATCGAGCTTTCCAGACCTCGCAGCGTGTACGGTTCGTTCTCTTCGCGCGGACGGAAAACAAATATATGAGACTGAACAGCATCAGCGATAAACGGCATTAGCAATGCCTGCCCTTTGGGACCGATGAAGATCGTTCGATCTTTTCCCCGCCAAGCGTTCTTGTGTGAACCGGGACGCAGCAACCAGACTTCGCCGCTGGTGTCGATGTCTCCCACTCGCATTCTTCGAACTTCAGAGACTCGAGCGCCGGTCAGAACCAATAGCTGACAGATCGTGGAAACTTTCTTCGTCATGCACGTCAAAGATGCAGCGAAATCATCATCAGGAACGGGAAGGATCGGTTCAGATTCCTTAGCGTCACATCGTCCTTTTTGAAGTCCTTTGACGCAATCAAGAGCCATGACGATCTCAGCCGGGACCATTTCATTCTCAACACCCCACCGAAACACCGACTTCAACCGGGAGATTGATTTATTCACCTGAGTGCGAACATGCACCTTTTCAAGTTCAGATCGAACAGCTTTGAGCTTCACTGGTCCAAACTCGGAACAGTAGACAGTGCGGAACATCGAAATCAGCAACTTCAGAGACTTGCGAAAATTGTTCGCTTCCCCGGTCGGCTTGCCGTTTTCATCCACGTAGAACTGGTCGGCGTGCTGTTGAAAGGCAAGACACAACTGCCCGACTGTCGTGCTGTGTTTGCCAGTGGTGTCGTGAATTCGTCGCCAATGCAGAATTTCACGGTCGTAGGCTTCACGACTCTCTGGCGAATCGTAGGGACCGAGATAAATCTGTTTCCCGTTGACTCGTACAAACGCCTGGTTTGTGGATTTGTGAAGGCAATACTTTGGTTGACGCGGCATGATAATCCCCTGCGAATTTGGGACTACACTTTCGAAAAGTGTAGTCAGACCAGTTTCTAGGGTTACCGCACTCGTGAGAGGTTAGCCAATGTCCAGCTAGAGTAACGACTTACAGCATTCAGAATACCTCAAAAAATAAATGCGGTTGAGAGGATTCGAACCTCCACGCCCTAAACGGGCACAAGAACCTGAATCTTGCGCGTCTGCCAGTTCCGCCACAACCGCTTCGCGTGGGTTATATGGAAATTCGGCCTCATCAACAACCCAACTGTGAGTGCGAAATATCATGCGAGCCAATCTGGGAATACTTCTGATACCGAAACCTGCTGTGTCGCTTCATGCATCAGCAGCCAGCGAAACGGCTCTGCACTCTTACCTCGTCTCAGGAAACTCCAATTGTGACCGA
The DNA here is from genome assembly GCF_007744255.1 of Thalassoglobus polymorphus. GTDB lineage: Bacteria > Planctomycetota > Planctomycetia > Planctomycetales > Planctomycetaceae > Thalassoglobus > Thalassoglobus polymorphus. The sequence continues at coordinate 5,269,037 of NZ_CP036267.1, forward strand.
ATGACTCTTTCGAGAGAGAAAGGACTCCCCGATTGGCCCCGAGCCCAGTTTTCACTGCATGCTCCCAAGCGTGGGTTTGAATAGCTGAGGGGTGATCCAGCCTGTGTGAGTGGATATGATGAAGCCGGAAGAAGAAACATCGAAGAAGAATCATCATTGCTCAGCGATGAGTTGATCGGTCTTACAGAAATTTGATGAATGGGGGAAAGATCTGCATGATTGTCACACGAAACCCAGCGACCGAAGAAGAGATTTCTAATTACCCGACCTTGAGCGCAGCGGAGCTACATTCTCGAATCGAGCGATCCGCTTCTGCATTCGAAAGTTGGAAATCAACATCCATTGAGCACCGGGCTGATTTGTTACGACGGATCGCATCAGAGATTCGAAATTCGCTGGAAGACTCTGCTCGAATGATCAGCATCGAGATGGGAAAGCCGCTCAGCGAGGCCCGCGCAGAAGTTGAAAAATGTGCGGTCGGTTGTGAGTTTTACGCCGAGCATGGCCCAGGTTTTCTGGCTAAAGAAGAGGTCAAAACCGATGCCAGCAAAAGCTACGTACGATTCGACCCGCTTGGAAGTGTCCTGGCAGTGATGCCTTGGAATTTCCCGTTCTGGCAGGTGTTGCGGTTCGCTGCCCCGACCCTTCTTGCGGGGAATGTCGGGCTGTTGAAGCATGCCAGCAATGTCACCGGCTGTGCTTTGGAAATCGAGAAAATCCTGCACCGTGCTGGAGTCCCGGAAGATGTCTTTCAAACACTGGTCATCCCCTCTTCTGATGTCGCAAGTGTGATCGAGAACAGAAACGTTCGTGCGGTTTCGTTAACGGGTAGCGAAGCTGCAGGAAGCGCTGTAGCGGAGGTCGCTGGGAAACATTTGAAGAAGTTGGTCCTCGAACTGGGTGGCTCTGATCCGTTCATTGTTTTAGAGGATGCAGATCTGGAGAAAGTGATTCCGAAAGCCGTTCAGTCTCGTACGATGAACGCCGGGCAAAGTTGCATTGCTGCCAAACGGTTTCTCGTCGTTCAGTCAGTCTATCCTGAGTTTGTTGAGAGACTCACGGATGCAATGCGGGAGATTCAATTGGGTGATCCTCTCGATGCGTCGACAAAGATGGGGCCGTTGGCTCGTGAAGACCTCGTGGAAGATCTGGATCAGCAAGTGAAGAAATCGATCTCGCAAGGAGCACAACTCGTGACCGGTGGGAAGAAGCTGGATCGCCCGGGCTACTTCTACGCCCCGACAGTCCTCGCCGGTGCGACCACCGAGATGACTTGCCTGAAAGAAGAGACATTCGGCCCTGTTGCTTCTGTTGCCAGCGTTGCCAATGCGGATGAAGCAGTCCGGATTGCGAATTCATCAAAGTATGGGTTGGGAGGAAGCATCTGGTCTCAGGACATTTCCCGCGCCGAGCAACTTGCCGCTCAAATTGAATCCGGCTCTGTGTTCATCAACGACTTCACAAAATCCGATCCGAAAGTTCCCTTCGGTGGTGTGAAGGATTCCGGTTATGGGCGTGAATTGAGCGTCTTCGGCATTCGGGAGTTCGTGAACACGAAGACCGTTTGGATTGCGTAAGAGAGACGGCTGAACGGTCCGGACTTTTTCAGGGGCGGGGAGGGCTGACACTCTCTCGAACAGCGAGTGACTCAAACTGTCCCCTCGAAAAATTCTCTGTGGCAGCGTACCCTTTCTATAGATTCTTTCAAACTGATGTTCGGGTTCAGACTCGTAGAGTACGGCAATTCCATTAGGAAATGCGTTCTACAAAAGCACACGTGTAGAGCAAACTGCTCTAATATCAGTTCATTATTTCCGTAGCACTTGTGAAGAAAGCGTCGATTGATGCAGGTCCGCAGTCTGCTTTTGAAAAGCCTCCGCTATTACTGGCGGACGAACTTGGCCGTCGTTCTGGGAGTCATTGCAGCGACGGCTGTGATCGGGGGCGCTCTGGTTGTGGGGGACTCCGTGCGGGAGAGCTTGCGACAGATGTCTCTGGATCGTCTGGGAGAAATCGACCATGCCATCACCGGGGTAAGATTCTTTCGTGAACACCTTGCTGATGACGTTGAGTCCGACGATGTTCGCGTTGCTCCCGCAATCATTATGCAAGGATCGGTCGTTCACGAACTTCCTGCAGATGCATCGAACGACACTCCAGAAACAGAAACGAAAACATTGCGGGCCGGACAGGTGCAGGTTGTCGGAACAGATCAACGACTGTGGGAGATGCTCGAAACAAACGACATCGCTGCTCCCGAAGAGGGAGAAGTCGTACTGAATGAACGAGTCGCCAATCAAATCTCAGCTTCATTGGGAGATCAACTTTCAGTCATTGTCGAGATTCCTGCATCGATTCCGCGTGACTCGCTGTTAGGAGACCGCGAAGAGACGGTCACCGAATTGGTGCTAACGGTCTCTGCGATTGCTCCCGAAGAATCGGGATTAGGCAGATTCGGATTGAATCCCTCGCAACAAATCCCTCTCAACCTCTTTATAAATCTGCAGGATCTTCAGTCACAAACAGGACTCGCTGAAGTCCGGCGCTCGCGACGTAATCCGATCGCCAAACCGGCTCGCATCAATGCGATGTTCTTCTCAATGAAAGAGAATTCGAGAGAGAGCATTCTACCCGGCGTGGCTGAACAACTCACTAGCGATATCGCCAAGCATGTCTCGCTGAGTGACTTAGCATTGCGTATTGTCGAAAACCAAGAGCATGGTTACCTGTCTCTCGAAAGTGAGCAGATGATTCTGGAGAACTCGCTGTCCGAGCAAGCGATAGAAGCTGCGAATCAAATTGATGCAGCCGTTTCTCCGGTGCTCGTCTATTTGTTAAACGAAATCTGGAATCCTGAAAACCCTGATCAATACTCAATGTATTCCATCATTGCAGGGATCGATCCGGTTTTGCCCAAGCCGTTCGGTCCGTTTGAATTTCAGGGAGAATCGACTCAGCTGAAGCCGGGAGAAGTCTATCTAAATGACTGGATTGCGAAAGATCTTGAGGTTGGTTTCGGAGACTCAATTCAGGTGAAATACCATGTCGTTGGGGACCGTGGGGAACTTCCAGAAGACGAGGCTTCGTTCAAGGTTGCTGGAATTGTGAAGCTGCAAGGTGTGGCCGACGATACCGGGTTCACGCCTAATGTCCCGGGGGTGACCGATGCAAAAACGTACGGCCAATGGCGACAACCGTTCCCACTCAAAGAGGATATGATCACCGACCGCGATGATTTGTACTGGGATAATACTGAAACCGATCGCGAGGACGATTATCGAACCACACCGAAGATTTTCACATCGCTGGAAACTGCTCAAAGCATCTGGAACAGTCGATACGGAAACTTAACTTCCGTTCGATTTGCTCCAAAAAATGGGCAACCACTGGCGGAAGTTCAAGAGGAGTTCGAAGCGAAATTTCTCAGCAGCTTGAAGCCGACGAGCACTGGGTTAATTGTTCAGCCGATCAAAGCTGTCGGCCTCCAGGCTTCTGCAGGAACAACAGACTTTACCGGGTTGTTTCTTGGATTCAGTTTCTTCCTGATCCTCGCTGCCATCATTCTTGTCGGGTTGCTGTTTCGACTGGGGATTGAAACCCGGCTCAGCGAGTTTGGCCTGCTGCTGGCCCTCGGCTTAACCCCCAAGCAAGTTCGTCGCTTGTTTCTATCAGAGGGAACCATCCTGGTTCTGATCGGTGGCGTGCTGGGCTCGGTCGCTGCCGTCTGTTATGCGGGGGTGATGGTATATGGCTTAAAAACCTGGTGGTACGGAGCCATTGGAACACAATTCCTGTTCCTGTCTATTCAGCCCGGTAGCCTGATCACCGGACTGTTGATCACCGTTGTCGTGGCAATTGGAGTCGTATTTCGAGTCTTGTGGCAAACGCGAAAGCAATCGACGCGAAGCTTGCTTAACGGAGAGTCCGCCGGGACAGCACTGGCGAGCGCTGCACAGAATCGGCTTTCGAAATGGGTCGCGATCAGTTCATTTACAGTTTCCATGTTACTGCTGGTTTCGATGCTGACTGGCCTTATTCCAGATATTGAAGCCTTCGGCGGGTTTTCATGGAAGATTGTGCTGTTCTTTGTCGTTGGCATAGGCATGCTGGTAAGTGGACTCGCTGCCATCTCAGCCGTTCTCGGCTCAAACGATGCCGTGAAAATCCAAGGAGCGGTCTCGGTCGCTCGAGCAAAACTAGGACTTCGTAATGCGGCCCGCAATCGGCAGCGAAGCGTCATGACTGCCAGCCTGATTGCCTCGGCAACGTTTATCATCGTCGCCGTCGGGGCAGGGCAGCAAAATCCTGCGGGCTTGGAACCGGTCGCACAGTCGGGAAATGGGGGATTCACCCTCGTTGCAGAAACAAACATCCCCGTGCTGAATGATTTGAACACTGAAGAAGGTCGTTCAAAACTGGGCTTTGATGTTCTGAATGAAAAGCAGAATGCGATTCTGGATCAGGCAACGGTCATGCCGTTTCGCGTGAAGCCGGGCGAGAATGCAAGCTGCTTAAATCTGTATCAAACGCAACTCCCGACAGTTCTCGGAATTCCGGACGATGTTTTACAGGAATTCATCGAGAAGAATCGTTTCCGCTTTGCTGACACACCGGGTGAACATCCATGGGAACTGTTGAACGAACCGCTCGAATCCGGAAACATCCCTGTGTTAGGGGACATGAACACGCTGATGTACAGCCTTCACAAGGCGATCGGCGAAACCATCATTGTTCCAGAGGAAGAGACTGCTGAGGAGACTCTGGAAGTGGTCGGCATGTTCGCGAACAGTGTTTTCCAGGGTGTATTGGTGATGTCCGAATCGAACTTCAAGAAAGTCTTTCCACAGCAAACCGGGTTTCAATATTTTCTGATCGAAACTCCCGTCACGGCGGCAGATGAGGTTTCAGCGATTTTGGAATCGAACCTGGGGGACTACGGCTTCGATGCGGAACTGGTCTCGGACCGCTTGTCGAATTTCCTGGCGGTCCAGAATACGTATCTCTCAACATTCCAGACACTGGGGGGATTGGGATTACTCCTCGGAACGATCGGGCTCGCGACAGTGATGTTGCGAAACGTTCTGGAGCGGCGCGGAGAATTGGCACTCATGCGTGCAATTGGGTTCCGTCAATTGCAGGTTGGACAACTGGTTGTCTACGAGAACGCATTCCTGTTGCTGTGTGGACTGGTCCTCGGATCGGTCTCTGCGTTGCTCGCGATGGCTCCCCACCTCATCGGCTCAGTTGCTGACGTGCCGTGGAAAAGCTTACTGCTCCTGTTAGTCGCCGTCTTTCTCGTGGGGATGGTTTCCGTAGTCATTGCCGTGCGTGCCGCAGTAAAAACGCCAATTTTATCAACGCTTCGAGGTGAGTAATTCTCAGCCGACGGAAGATTTCTACTGCGAACGACGAGAGTCCGGCAGAGCGTTGATGCTCGGTTTGTAAGCTATCTCACAACGAACTCACAACGAAATTTGGACGTTTGACGGTTGGCAGAATTTCCCTACACTTCACAAATCTAGCAGAAAGTGTGCCACGGCTGTCGAAGAGCTCATCGCGATGGTTGATTGGGATATTGGAAATTTATCCAAGGTCAAGGATTATGCCACGTGTCGATCTTCCCGCCTCATTGATCAGCTTGTTCAAAGCTGCGCGGAAGGTAGCTAACGACACAGAATGCAAGGCAGTGATCCTGCTCGCCGAGGCCGAATACGACTTTAGCGAAGTCAAAAAACTCCTGCGGGGAATCCCCCTTATCGTTGCGTCACACTTGCCGGAAGTTCAGGACGCTGTGAAAGTCGATGAGATCACGCTGGTCCCACTCAATCACGAGCCGCAAACTCGACAGGTCCAACTGAGTCAGTCTCTGCTGGAAGCGATCGCTGACGATCTGGTCCAAACTGGAGACCGCGTTGTCGCAATCTATTCCGGATTTGAAAGAGAAAACCTCGATACCCTCAGCGTGATCAATCTCAGCGAACATTTAGCACGACTGACCACTCGGGATTTACAACGACTGGAAACACAGGTTCCACTGCAAACATTGCGGAAGGTTGTTGACCTGGCAGTCGAAATCGGCCGAGAAGGTCGAGAGGCGAAAAAAGTGGGCACGATTTTCGTCGTGGGAAACCATCGCAAGGTGATGGAGATGTCCCACGAGGGGATTCACGATCCATTTCGTGGGTACGCGAAGAAAGAGAAAATGATCACCAGCCCACGGGTACGAGAGAGCATCAAGGAAATTGCTCAAATCGACGGGGCCTTTGTGATCTCTTCTGATGGCTGCGTGATGGGTTCCGGAAGAATCCTCGATGCTCCCGCAGAAGAGTTGACACTTTCGAAAGGTCTTGGGTCTCGACACTGGGCGGCAGCTGCCATTTCGAAAGCGACGAACTCCATTGCGATTGCAATCTCTGAATCGACAGGGACAGTCCGGCTCTTTCAGGACGGAATCGTCGTCCTGCGAATCGAACCGATGCACCAGGCGATGAAGTGGCAAGATGTTGAAATCGAGCCACCGGGCGAGTAAGGGTTTTCTTGCAATTGGGTAAAAGTAATCCCATTTACGAGTGAATCACTCAGTCTTCGAATATTGTTCTGCAAATTCCAAGACGCGCAAGTCGATCATTTCACGAAATGACTCGACGTCGAAATCATCGACCTTCTGATAGTTTTTTCGGTTCATAATTTCTCGATTCCGAACCGTCCCCTTGGTGACTAATTCAACAATGGCTGTCGGGGTGAACGGAGAGACTGTCATCTCGAATCGGCTATATCGCGACTCCGGGGACTTCCCGGGGACGAGGTGGATATCATCCCGCGTCAGTCGACCACCCCAACCATCTTCACCGAGGACAGTTTGGTATTCAAACCCGGGCAAATGATCGACCAGTCGTTTCATGCACTCCTCGACGTGCTCTGACAGCTCCAGTCGAAAGCCAGAGTGCATCGTCCTCAGCTGATCGAGCGAAAGCTTCTCCTCGACCTCAGCACGAGTCCGTTCATCTTTATCTTTGACGCCACGTTGAATAGCGCGTTTGAGTCGATCATCAAAGTTCATCGATACCTCCCGATCTGAAGCGGCCAACATGGGCCGAAAAATGTTTTGAATCGTTGGAATTTTTGATTTGAGAAGCAAGTGATAAACAGTGAATTTGATATCAGGAAAAGTCGTGAGTCTTGGCTTCTGCGTAAATTCTAGGAAAGAATGCCTGATAGGGAAAGAAGCGATCTTTCTTCTCTGCCATTCAAATCGAGATGAGATTCTGAAAAGATTTCAAAGGAGTCACTTCTCGCCATCTCTTTCAACATGTAGCTTGTGGAGTAAATGGAGTAGTGTGTTGTTCAATTGTGATTGCAGGAAGGTCTCCTGATGCAAGATTTACCGATTCATTCAGACGATCAATCTGTTCCAGTCTACGATTGCCATGTTTTAATCGGCAAACTGGATGATGGAACATTGACTGGAATCGTCTCGAATTTACCAGAAATCACCGCCACCGCATCAAGTGAACGCGATTTACTGCGGAAGATTTCGACCGATTTCAAAACCCGAATCGTGAAGTACGCCGAAGCAAACGAAGAAATCCCCTGGCAGGAAAAGCAGAAGCCGGGACCGGGTCAGCAACAACGCTGGATTCCCGTCCACCTGTAGACCCGCCGCTGCTTCATAACACCAAACGGAATCGTGATCGAGACGCAATAAAGGCTAAGAATTCACAGGAACTGACGAACAGGAATTGAGTTCATTCTTGTCGATCCATTCAAAATCTTGAGAGTCAATCTAACCGATCCCGTTCGTCTCAACATCACGATTTCAATTTGAATCTGCGTCCCTCCGAGTCCCCCTGATAAAAAACTTACCCTCAATATCAGCTACGAATACCTCTGAAGTCCCACTCAAAGCCGATCCCTCTCAAATGCTTTCAACTGCTCCAACACCCTACGATTTTCGATTCACCCTCTTCGGCATTCCGGTGCGAGTTTCGGCGTGGTTCTGGTTGCTGGGATCGTTACTCGGGTTCGATTTAGTTAAATCGGGCGTGGAGTATTTCATTGCCTGGTTGGTCGTCGTCTTTGTTTCCGTGCTGGTCCACGAGCTTGGTCATGCTCTGGTTGCTAAGGCGTTCGGATATACTCCGCGAATCCTGCTTTATCATTTTGGGGGTTTGGCGATGTACGAACCAGACTCTCGATACACACGCACAAAGTCCATCGCGGTGACACTGGCCGGGCCGGGCGCGGGGTTCACTTTGTTCGCCGTCGCGCTGGCGTTCAGCTTTGGGATGTCTTTCATTGAGGGGTCGATGTCTCCGAAATCATTTCACGTCCTCGATCAGGCCTTAGGATATTTGCTCATCGTGAACTTCGTCTGGAGCGTTTTTAATCTGCTCCCAATTCTTCCACTGGATGGGGGGAATGTTTGCCGTGAAATCTGCACCTACTTCAGCCCCCGCAATGGCGTACGCCTTGCTGCCCAGATCGGGGCCATTCTCGCAGGTGTGATTTGTGCCTGGTGCTTAATGCAGCAGATGTTCTTCAACGCAATGCTCATTGGTTCGTTATGTGCTCAGAACATCTCGATCGCTCAGCAACGAAACTGGTAACTGGCTCTGATTTTTATCGCACGCTCCGCTTTCTCTGGTTCACGGTGTAGAATCTGTGGCATCAATTCGTCAACGATGTCCATTGAATTCCTCTCCTGAAACGGGACCACGACTCTATGCCCATTTCACTGCTTTTCCCTCTGCTCTATTCGTTGAAAAAACCCTGCTTCCTGCTCCTGCTCACGTTGGCTTTCTTCTCCTCTGCAACTCTCGCACATGCAGAAACGGTCAAGGTCTATTTTCTTGTCGGTCAATCAAACATGGAAGGGAAGGGGAACCCGCTCCACCTCGACACATATCGCGATGACCCGCTGATCAAACCAACATACGCAAGCTTGAAGAACGGAGAGGACTGGCGAGTTCGGGACGATGTTTGGATCACATATCCATCGAAGGCGCGTGGGGCCAAGCATGGACAGTTGACCGTCGGATATGGAACCAAGGGAGAGAATTCTATCGGCCCTGAATTCGGGTTTGGTCATACCATCGGCAATGCGATCGACTCACCAGTGTTGCTCATTAAAATCGCTTGGGGTGGGAAATCTCTCGCGATCGACTTCCGTCCTCCCAGTGCTCCGCCATCGGAATCTGAACTCAATGCAACGTTAGAACGTTTGCAAAAACGCAACCCGGAAACAACCCTCAATAACGTCAAGGAACAGTACGGACACTACTACCGTGAGATGATTCGCCATGCGAAGGAAGAACTCGCAGCGATCCCCACCCGGTTTCCCGAACTCAAAGATGCCGATATCGAAATCGCAGGCTTCGTCTGGCATCAGGGATTTAACGACATTATCAATCGTGATCTACGCGAGAACAAATACGAAGATTACACAGAGTGGCTCGGTAAGTTTATTCGCGATGTCCGCAAAGATTTAAATTCTCCCGAGATGCCATTTGTGATCGGTGAACTCAGTACTGGCGGAATCCCCAATCGTGGAGACTTCCAAATTGCTCAGGCAAACACAGCTAAACTTGACGATCTTAAAGGCAACGTCATTTTCGTTCCGACCGCAGAATATTACGACACAGCTGCCCATGATTTGTACTTGAAGGATTATTGGAAAGGGACCGACGAACAAAAAGCAGAGTGGGAGAAAGTTGGCAACGATCGACCTTACCATTACCTCGGCTCGGGAAAAACGTATTACCTGAAGGGCGTTGCATTCGGGGATGCGATTTTAAAATCGCAACAAAAATCATCCGAACAGTCAGCTGTTCGAATAATCAAAGATGTTCCTTATCTCGGCGAAGATCGCTCTGAAAAGCTGGACCTGTATCTTCCTGCCACCAAATCAAAAACACGAACTCCTGCGATTGTGATCGTTCATGGTGGTGGATGGTTTGGAGGCGACAAGGGAGCCAAGCGCGAGCAGAATATCGGCAAAACCTTGGCGGCGGCGGGTTATGTCTGTGCGAGCATCAACTATCGACTGGCGAAAAAGAACGGTGATCTGGCAACTCGGCTGCATGAAGTTTGGCCGGGCAATCTGCACGACTGTCAAACCGCAGTTCGCTTTTTGCGGAAACATGCTGATAAGTACAACATTGATCCAGAAAACATCGGAGCGATCGGTGGTTCCGCAGGTGGACATCTGGTAGCGGTGCTGGCATATGTTGACGAAATGGATGGACTCGACGCCACTGGACCGTACGGAGAATTCTCTTGCCGAGTGCAGGCAGTCGTCCCAATGTATGGTGTTCACGATCTGGTCGTTCAAGCGAAACAGAGAGAGAACAGACTGACCGATGCAGACGAAGAAATCTGCAAACAGGCTTCTCCTGTCACCTGGATTGACGCGAATGATCCCCCATCTCTAATTTTGCACGGAACGAAAGATACAACGGTTCCGGTGAAGCAGTCAGAGATCCTTCATGAAAAGCTCCAAGCTTCTCAAGCCCCCAGTGAACTGATCATCATCGAGGGAGCCCCGCACAGCTTTCACCTTCAGCCAAAGCAGAAAGATCTCCGCGAAACCGTAATCCACTTTTTCAATCAACACCTCAAGAAGTAAAGAAGTCCTCAATGCTGACGACGGGAAGAGAACTGAAACAGAAGCTGGCAACAGATGAACCGGTCGTCGGATTGATGGCAACGGACCATGCGTGGCCGTTTTTAGTGGAGATCTGCCAGAAAAGTGGACTCGATTACCTGGTCATCGATTCGGAACATGGTGACTTTTCAGACGAGTTGGTCTCCCACATTTGCCAGATAGGCCGACTCGCAAACTTTCCGGTTCTTGTTCGCACCATTTCTTGCGAGATGAGTATCGTACGCCGTGTCATCGACTTGGGACCATGTGGAATTCTGGTTCCTTCAGTTGAATCAACGACTCAACTTGACGAGGTGGAGCAGGCGATCTGCATGCCGCCACGAGGTCGACGCCGACCGGGAGGCATGGGAAATTATTGGCTGCCCAATTTTCATTATCAAACCTGGAAGTCCGAGTTCGAGGATCACTTTATTGTGATCCCACAAATCGAATCGCAAACCGGTGTCGAGAATGTCGATGCCATTGCAGCTCATCCAATTGTGACCGCGCTCGGCCTCGGACCGTACGATTTATCCGCGGACCTGGGATGCTGCTGGGACCCCGAACACGAAGACTTCACCAATGCACTTGCAACAGTCAAGTCGGCTGCCGATGCGGTCAACAAAAAAGTCTGGGCCGGCTGCGATGGCCCGGCACTTCGAAAGCAAGGGTACACATTCCTCTGGATCGGAACTGCAACATCAGTGCTGACCGGTGCCCTGACCGTGGCTGTTGAAAACATCCGCCATCCAGACAATCAGACAACATCAACTCAAAACCCACCACCAGCTTAGAAACTCATCCAAGATTTTCTGGCGCATTCACAGCTTGCATCATTGATCGAAAACTGAATGACCCTGAGCGGTTTCAATAGAATTGACTGGAACATTCAGAAAGTTCCCATGACGCGATCGAACTGCCTTTCGTAACTGTGAACAAGACAATCGATGACCACATTTCGAGTGTCACCGGTTGCCATTGAAGTTCGATTGTTTCAGTTCTCGTCGATTCTCCATGAACGAACTCGATGGTCACGCGTGTCGCAATTTCTTCGCCGGTTGCGTGGGAAAAGTGTAGGGCAGATTCCGATTTCCCACTGCCAATAGTCATTGCTGGCTGGATCGGGACCGATATAACAGGCCCGTTCTTTCGGCTTAGTTGATGTGTTGTTTCGGTGGACGAAATGATCTCGACCTCGGCGATGTTCACTGCTGTGAGAGACTCCACACGAGGAGACACAACGATAAACAATTTGTACGGCCCGGCGGTGATATCGGCGTTGTCATAGGTGTACCATTCGAATTCGATGGTGCAATCATCGAAGGTCACAGGAAATAGCCGCAGCTTGATTCTATCTTCGTTTTTTCCAGCAATCACATCGACAGATCGATAGGCCTCTACCGAGTAAGTTGTTAGTGAGTTCAGCCAAAAGAGGAATCCACTGCAACCGATTACGATCAACCCTCCACTCAAGAGACAGCCTACCACGATTGGTTTTCGACTCATATCGATTCCAGAAACTTGAAGAGAGAGACACAGGTACAAACTGTACGTGATCTCAAGGATCTTTCAAACTTCCTTATCCTATTTCTCGAATGGAGGCGCGCTGCACCGGCACAAGGTGAAGCAAACTGCTCTGGGCACAAAAAAACTCTGATTCCCCAAACGGTTACCCGCTGTGGAATCAGAGTTGAAAAGTTTGTCGGGAGGGCCTGCTCCCGTCGTTTTTTCCGCTTTACAACAAAACCTCTTCTACATCTCGAAAGCTCAGTGGATGAACTCGAACCGGGAGATTTTGCTCGCTGTTCTTAGTAGCGGTAGTAGTCTTCTTTGTAAGGACCTTCAACAGGAACGTCGAGGTAGTCGGCCTGCTTCTGGTTCAGCTTGGTCAACTTCACACCGAGTTGATCGAGATGCAAACGGGCGACTTCTTCGTCGAGTTGCTTTGGAAGAACATAGAGTTTTTTCTCGTAATTCTCGACGTTGGTCCAAAGTTCGATTTGTCCCAAGACCTGGTTTGTGAAACTGTTTGACATCACAAATGACGGGTGTCCAGTGGCACAGCCAAGGTTCACGAGTCGACCCTCTGCGAGGATCAGAATCGCTTTGCCATCGGGGTACACATATTTGTGAACCGGACCACCGACATCGGAGTCTTTCTTAATGACAATTTTCTCGATGTCAGACCGTCCGTTCAGGTACGCAATCTGAATTTCTGAGTCGAAGTGACCGATGTTGCAAACAATGGCGTTGTGCTTCATCTGATCCAGATGTTCTGCACAGATGATGTCGAGGCAACCGGTTGTTGTGACAAAGATGTCGCCTTCATTGGCAACGTCTTCCATCGTACTGACCTGAAAACCTTCCATCGCTGCCTGCAGGGCACAGATCGGGTCGATCTCGGTCACGATCACACGTGCTCCGAGCCCTTTCATTGCATCCGCGCAACCTTTTCCAACATCGCCATAGCCACAAACGACAACCGTTTTACCAGCGATCATCACATCGGTCGCACGCTTAATTCCATCTGCGAGCGACTCTCGGCAACCGTAGAGGTTGTCGAATTTGCTCTTGGTGACGGAATCGTTGACGTTGATCGCAGGGACGCCCAGCTTGCCTTCTTTAACAAGCTTACGCAAGACTTTGATCCCAGTCGTCGTCTCTTCGGTGAGTCCGTTGATCCCGGGAAGAAGTTCAGGATATTTCTCGTGAACCAAAGAGGTGAGATCTCCCCCATCGTCCAGGATCATGTTGAGAGGCTGTCCATCTGGCCAGAAGAGTGTTTGCTCGATACACCACCAGAACTCCTCCTCGGTTTCCCCTTTCCAGGCGAAGGTCGGGATGTCCGCGGCAGCCATCGCGGCAGCGGCATGATCCTGAGTCGAGAAGATATTACAGCTTGACCAACGAACTTCAGCTCCAAGCTCGATGAGTGTTTCCATCAGAACTGCAGTCTGAATGGTCATATGCAAGCAACCGGCGATGCGTGCCCCTTTGAGAGGCTTGCTCTCACCGTATTTTTTGCGCAAAGCCATGAGGCCAGGCATTTCGACTTCGGCGATTTCGATTTCTTTCCGACCGAGTTCGGCCAGATCCAAATTCTTAACTTTGTAAGGAAGTGCTTCCGTTGTCGACATTCTTACTGTCTCCTGAGTGTTTCTACTGTCTGAGTGTATTCTGGTTGCGGTGAAAAACGTTTCCCTCTGCAATATCCTGCAACATCAATAGCCGGGGAAAGAGTCGAGTTGCCTTGCCCGTCAGCGCTCTTCCCGACCATCATGTTGCGAAATCTGCTTGATTTCGCAACCGATATGCAGGAAAGTTGCCCCAGAATTTCCAAGAGTATAGACAAATCCGCAATCTGACCGTCGGATATCACACAGGAATGTCTGAATTCTCGGTTTGAAGAGAAAATTGCCACCTCAACAATGCATCACTCAACGTGAGTATGAGCCGTTCTAGAACACTTTCGTGTTTCTTGTGTCCGTGAAGGTCACATTTACCACAGCTGAGACTTGGCACTGCAGAGACTGCTTGTCGGCAACTTTTGGTTGACTCATCAATATCTCTTGAACTTTGACTTTCATTTCGAAGAGGCTAATTTTCAAATCATGTCCCTCAGATTTCAATAAAGACATGAGCGAAGATTGATCTGAAGGCTCTCACCAAACCACCATTCGGATTTCCAGAACTCCATGCGGAGCAAGAGTTCAAGTTGTCGTTGAATTCGATCAAACAGCGACGATGGGTCACGAGAGTAAATCCTGAATGACGTGACCGTGAACATCTGTCAATCGGCGATCGATGCCATCGTTGCGGACCGTCAATTTTCGGTGATCGATGCCGAGTTGATGGAGGATGGTCGCATGTACGTCGTGGACCAGTGTTGGATTCTCTCGGTCTAGCGGTTTGTATCCCCACTCATCTGAAGGTCCGTACGAGCCCCCTGGTTTAATGCCCCCTCCACAGAGCCAATTCGTAAAGACAAATGGATTGTGATCGCGGCCTTGGCTTCCTTGTGTGGATGGCATTCTCCCGAATTCTGTTGTCCAAAGGATAAGTGTTTCGTTCAGTAGACCACGCTGCTTGAGATCTTTAATGAGCGCCGCTGCTCCAGTCGCCATGCCGAGGGCGAGCGGTTTGTGATCTCGCTCGATGTTTTCGTGGCTGTCCCAGTTTCGGCGAGGAAAGCTGTTATCGTTTCCGGACCAGACCTGCACAAATCGCACTCCTCGCTCAATCAATCTTCGGGCGATCAGACATTTGCGACCGAAGTATTCAATTTCTTCTGGTGGATTAATTTCATCCGGATAGGTTGAGCCAGGCTTGTCGAGCCCATACATCTCAAGGATGTGCTTCGGCTCTTGGGTGAGATCCATCGCTTCGGGTGCACTCAACTGCATTTTGGCAGCCAGTTCATACGAACGTATTCTCGCTTCCAACCGAGAGTCTCCGGGACGCTGTTGTTCGAATTCACGATTCAAGCGATTCAAAAGCTCCAGCCCATCCTTTTCGCTCTTTGCCGTAATGAAGTCAGCATGCGGTGTGAGATCGTCAATCGGATTTTTTCTCTGGGGAAAAATCGCTGTCCCTTGAGTGTTTGCAGGTAAGAAGGCCGCGCCCCAATTCTTCGGCCCGTTGCTGGCGAAGCCGCGGTGGTCGGGCAGGACAACAAACGTTGGCAGATTATTATTCAGAGTCCCCAATCCATACGAGACCCATGACCCCATGCCCGGAAATCCTGGACGATCAAATCCCGTCGCCTGTAAATAGGTCGCCTGACTATGCACTCCTGTTTTCCCGACCATGTTGTGAATAAAGGCCATATCATCGACACACGCCCCCAGAGGTGCGACGACGTCGCTGATCATTTTTCCGGTCTCACCATACGGCCGAAACTTGAAAGGGGACTTCATCCATGGTCCATTTCCATTCTGAAACAGCTCGACACGCTCCCCAAAGTCAGAGGGCTCACCATGATGTTTTTCAAGTTGCGGCTTGTAATCAAACAAATCAATATGGCTGGCGGCTCCGCCCATGAAAAGTTGTATCACCTGCTTTGCTTTAGGAGGTTGATGCAAGACCTGAACTGCACCTCCTGTCTCAAGGTTTGTTGATTGGCTAGCCAGAACTCCTTCATCGTGCAGCAGACTGGTCAGCGCCAAAGAGGCGAATCCAGCAGCTCCCTGTTGCAGAAAATTTCGTCGATCAAGAAGGGGGTGTGAGAACATTCCTGAGGCACTTCGCGTTGAAAGTTGAAATGTGTGAGGCATGACGAAGATTGCAATTCACAGTCTCGACAGGGCTAATCGACAAACATCAATTCACTTAAATTCAGCAGGAGACGACAACTGTTTGCGAGACCATGCTTCCTGGTATGCGCAACTAAAAGCTGCACTTCTTGCTCAGTGGCCTCGCGCCCTGTCGTCAAGAACATTCCAAGTTTAATTTGATCTGTAATCGACTCCCTCTCCGCTTCCAACCTCTCAGCAAATCTCTCAGCCATCACGAGATTAAAGTCGTTATTCATCAGGGAGAGTACCTGCAAGGCAGTGAGAGTTTCGGATCTCTTAGGGGTACTTTGCGAGGAGTCCGCACAGTCGAAAACGGTCATCCAGGGATCGGGCTGCGATCGAACAACAAAACGATAAATGCTGCGACGGTGCCGCTTCGCTTTTGCAGGATCAAACAAGTGGTACTCGTAGTGCGGTGAGTGTTCTGGCCGCTGAAGTACAAAGAGCCGATCTCCCGGCCCACCGGGCGTTCTATCGAGTTGCCCACTGATTGCAAGAATCGAATCGCGAAGTTCCTCAGCTGTGAGTCGACGGCGATTCATTCTCCAAAGGTAGCGGTTGCTGCCATCAATTTTGGAATTCTGAAGACTATGGGTCGAAGCCTGCTGATAAGTCGCACTCGTAACAATCAACCGATGGAGCTCTTTGAAAGACTGCCCGCCATCTCGAAATTCAACAGCCAGCCAATCGAGCAACTCGGGATGCGAAGGGAGTTGCCCCATACGTCCAAAATCATTCGGCGAAGCAACAAGCCCTTCTCCAAAATGGTAGTGCCAAACCCGATTCACAATTGAACGCCACGTGAGTGGATGGTCGCGACGAGTCACCCATTTCGCGAACTCAGCTCGGGCCTCACCTTCGGTATGATTCGGGGAGAGCGGCAATTCCCAAGGCTCCTCAAACTTTAGAGGGACCACCCCTGGAGAAACGACTTCTCGTGGTTGATCGATGTCTCCTCGATGGAGCAGATGAACCGGCCGTGGAATTCCTGCGGTCGGCTTGAAATTTCCCTGAGGTTTGAAATTCGTCGTCGCTGCATAGACCATTTCCCCAGTTGGCAGCGCGGCGAGTCGCTTCCTGAAATCTTTAACTTCTGCCTCGAGCAAATTCTTTCTGGATTGTCGCTCGGAAGTATTGATCCTTGCCAGAATCGCACTGCGTTGTCTGGTCGCAGCGGCCAGTTTTGCTTCAGCTTCTGAATTGAGAGACTTCGCCCAGATCCCATCCGTCAAATTGTTTTTCGCCCAGCGAACTGGTGCTTCAATCGAATCCAACGCAGTGACATTTGCCTTCAATGCGACATTCTTGTTTGAAGTATCATAGGCTTCCAACTCAGCAAGCGCGAACATGTAGTCGTTCTTCCTTTCGCTGAGTTTTGTTGCTGTGATGCGGATGAAACGGACAGTTTTTTTGGCAACCGAATGAATTACTGGTTGTAACCCTGGGTTGGTGACATCCTCTGCAGTTTCATCAACAAGGAGCAGCGAATCAGAATCGCTCGCGAAATCCTTTACGCGAAGAGCCCCTTCAATTCGGTAACGGACAGGGAAACCAAACCCAGAGCCAATTCCGGCATAGTTGTCATGGCACGCATGCAGAACCAGTTGGCTGATTTCGACCGGTTGCCCGAGATCGATTTGGACCCACTTTGACTCTTTGAAATCCTCAACCGTTGGTCGTGGATGGATTTGGCTATGGTATCCATACTGAGGTTGTTTCTCTTTCGGTGAAGCTAGTTGCTCCAGAGATTTGATCTCCCTGTTAAGTCGCTTCAGTTCAACTCCACCATCTTTTTCGATCTCCTCTTTGAGTTGCTTTTGTGCTTCCAGATTAGCTTGCACCTGTGCATTCAATTCTTGCCGTTGCTGTTCGATTTCCGGTGATGTGTTGTACCTCCGGTCAGCTCGATCCACAGCAGCGAAGATTGATTGCAAGCTGTAATAGTGCTCTTGAGTGAATGGATCAAACTTATGGTTGTGGCATCGGGCACATTGTATTGTGAGACTGCAAAAAGTATTCATCACGTTGCTGACCATATCATCCCGGTCCAGATTCCGCGCGACCTTTCCATCTAGCTTGGCCTCGGGGACTTCAACATGTCCAATAAAATCCCAAGGTCCGGCAGCGATGAATCCTAATCCCAGAATTCCATCTGATTCACCGGGGAACAGAACATCGCCAGCAATCTGTTCCTGAACGAACTTTGAATACGGCTTCTCTTCATTGAAAGAACGGATGACGTAATCTCGATACGGCCACGCATTTTCACGCAGCTTATCTTTATCGTACCCGCACGTATCAGCGTACTTGACGACATCCAACCAGTGACGTGCCCAGTGCTCCCCATAGGCGGGCGAATCGAGCAGACGATCAACGAGTTTGATGTACGCATCATCGCCAGTCTCCGCCAGAAATGCTCGAATCTCTTCGGGCGTTGGGGGAAGTCCAGTGAGGTCATAAGTGAGCCGCCGGATCAAAGTTCGTTTGCTTGCCCGTTCTGAATGTGTGAGACCATTTTCCAACTGAGCCTGAAGAATAAACGCATCAACCGGATGATCCATCCACTCTTCTGAACCTGCTGACTTGACAACCGCTGGGATTTCTGGCCGCTCAAGAGGCTGAAAGGACCACCAGTCAAAGCTCTCAACCTGCGCAGCTTTCAGTTCAAAAGCTTCAGGCCAATGTGCTCCTTGCTGAATCCATTGCTTGATCGCTTCGATTTCTTTTTCCGTGAGCGGATCAGCTGCCTTGGGCATTCGAGGAGCCTGTCCATCTTGCGTTTGAATCACGCTCAAGAGATGGCTCGATTCTGGATCACCGCTGATCACCATTCCGGAATCAGCCAGAGATTTCGCTGATTGCAGCGAGAAGTCCCCCTTTCTCTCACTGTCATTGTGGCAACTCAAACAGCGACGAGACAGGATCGCTGCGACGCCGCTCGATTCAAAAGTCGGGACATCGGCAGCGAGACACGAGGACGAACTGCAGACTAGAATGAAACAAACAATATTCCGAAACATCGACACGACCACTCAGCAGTTTCTTGTGACTCATAAAACGCAACTGCGTCTGGTAAGCCAGAATACCAGCTTCATTCAATCATCAGCAAGACTTGATGCGGAATCGGCGCAATGAGAGCCCAGGCTACGATTCTCTTGCCTCTTCAATATAGACAGCGAACCAGGAGCGGGCGTAGTTCCAGTTTTCATATGCGGTCGAACGGGACATCCCCAGAACTTTCCCTGCGTCTTCTACGGACAAACCTCCGTACATGCGAAGCTTGACGATTTCGGCAGCGTCGAAATCTTCGCATTCAAGCACAGTCAATGCTCCGTCGAGTTCGATCAACTGGTCGCGAAGCTGTTCCGTACTGGGATTTGGAAAATCACTCAGTTCAACTTGGACATGCTCTCCGCCGCGCTTCTGAGAGGCCTTTGCACGGGCCGCTTCAACCAGAATACGGCGCATCGCATTGGCAGCTGCGGTAAAAAAATGTCCACGCGATTCCCATCGGATTGAATCACCATTTTTCACTAACCGCAAGTAGGCTTCGTGAACAAGAGCTGTCGGCTGAAGCGTATGATCTCCACGCTCCTGCTGCATCCGATATTTCGCTAGATTTCGCAACTCATTATAGACCAGCGGAAGAAGATCCTCTGCAGCCGAGAGATCTCCTTCGTCAATCCGATTAAGAATTTGAGTAACGTCTGACATAAAGTGGGCAGTAGGGCCAATGAAAATCAGTAAGTACGTTTATAAAATTCGTGGATGAAGTGAGTCGACTATGGACCAACGACCGTTGGTTCTGAAAGGCTTTGGGGAGCATTTTGCATGCGGTCAATTCAGCACACCCTCCCTGTGATTAACACGGTTGCAAGCTGAAAATAATTCACTTTAACAAACCCGCTACAGTGAAACTGAGTCCAAATTGAACAAATTGAAATCGAGGAGAGGACACTGGAAGGGGAAGGATTCTGCGGGTAGGCGAAATTGTGCCGCTGGGACTTCGAAGGTTTGCATCGAGCAAACAGATTTGATCCACAAGCTGCACAAATTCCGCTCAACCACAACACGTTTCTGACCTATCACCACTCTCAACGAAAAGATGTTCGCATCTGATCAAACTCTTTGAGGAAAGTCACGAAAAAATCAGGAATTTGATTTTTCGAGATCAGCCAACACCTGCTTCATATAGGCCATGCTCTCTTCACAGATTTTTTCTGCGCCGGGGGAATAGTCAAAAACTTCGACTGAAACCCAACCATCGTACCCAGAATCAAGCAAAGCCTGGAAAATCGGGTGATAGTCGGTCTCGCCCATTCCCGGTCCGAGCAGGTTCGTGTCGTTGACGTGAAAATGCCGGGTGATGTCCTTGTGCTTTTCGATAATCCCTGGGAGTGGTGTCCCTTCTCCCAACATCGCTTTGACATCTTGATGCAAGGCAAAGTAGGGATTATCGACAGCAGCGATCATCTCAGCTGCCTGATCGCACGTATTAACGAAATTTGTTTCTTTCGTTGTGAGAGGTTCCATCAGCAAGCTGACGCCGCGATCTGCGATTCGGGGCATCGCTTTCTTGAATACGTCAACGGCACGGTCAAATGCTTGCTCATACGAGGTGCCCTCTTCCAGATTTCTCTGAAAAGGAGAGCCGAACACCATCACAGTTCCACCGAGATCACCGCATAAATCACCAAGTTGAATGAGATAATCGCTTGTCGCGGCACGAACCGCATCATCGGCAGTAGTGAGGTGTAAACCTTCGGTTTTTGCGAGCAACCAGTGCAAACCAATAATTTCCAGACCATGCTTCTCAGCAGTCGATTTCAGTTCTTTTCGTTGGTCAGAAGAAATATCGCTCAACGTTTCTGCCAACGCGAACGGAGCCACTTCCAGGCCGGTATAACCGATGCTTGCGCTGTATTCACACTGCTTCTCCCAATCCCAACCCTCAAACAACTCCTGGCATATCGCAAACTTCATATCCGTTTCTCTCTCTTTTTCGTTCGTAATACTGATCTAGTTCTTCCGATTATGACGACACTAGGGAATGACGATCATTGAACACGTTTCCGATGTCCCTCTGTGACGATCATATTGCAGGCGCATGGTCCTAACGGTCGATCCATTCTGACACATCCTACCGCAAATGCCTAACGTGGCATCCAAATCGACTGGGGGAGTCGTCCTGAATTGGGGATGGTCCGAGTAAAGAAAACCGGGCAGTCCAGGTAAGATGGACAAGTTACATGAAGCGTGCCAGCAATATCAGCCGAACTCCAGATTAGCAATTGCCGTTGTGGCAATTCGTTCTATGGGGTTAGTTGAAGAGGACTCTAGTCATGAGACACAAGATGTGGATTCCTGTCCTCGCCGCCTTCTTGGCGTTCGCGAGTGCAGGGGAATCGGAAGCTGGGCTGTTCTGCGGAAGCGCACGCTTTCGCTGTTGCCCAGTAAAGTCGTGTAATCCGTGTGGGGATTACTGTAATGCAAGGGTCAACTGTGGACCATCATACAAAACAGTACGTGAGACGATCTGGTGCACAGAGCAGTACAACGAATGCCACACCGTGTACGACCGTTGCGTTGAAAAAACACCTGTCACGTACAATCGCACTGTTTACGATACTCATTACCGTAATGAGTGCTACACAGTTCGGAAGCCGGTTTACAAAACGAACTACCGAAACGTGTGCTACACCGTTCGGAAGCCAGTTTACAAAACACACTACCGAAACGTGTGCTACACAGTCCGGAAGCCAGTTTACAAAACTTGCTACCGCACAGTGACCTACTCAGTCTCTCGACCTGTGTACAAGACACACTACAGAAATGTCTGCTACACAGTCCGGAAGCCAGTCTACAAAACTTGCTACCGAAACGTGTGCTACACGACCTACAAAACCAATTACAAAACATGCTACCGCGATGTGTGCCAGACCGTGATGCGACCTGTCACAACCACAAAGTGTGTGCCGGTACAGTGTGGCGAGTGGAAAACTGTCACCGAAACAGTTCCTGGACCATGTGTTGAACGATGTGTTCAAGATCCAGGCTCATTCTGCTTCGATGAAGAATCTTGCTGCCACGTTTACAAGCCAGGAAAAGTCCGCAAAGAAATGGTTCAGTGCCCGCCACGAACTGTTTGCAAAAGAGTCTGGTGCCCAAAAATTGTCAACAAGACAGTCACTTGCACACGCATGGTTCCAGAAGTTAAACGAATCAGAGTTCCTTACACTGTCTGTGAGCGAATTCCTGTGACCCGCACCAAGCAAGTCCCTTACACAACTTGCACCTACGTCTGCGAAACTCGCACTCGACAGGTCCCTTACACGACATGCAAAATGGTTCGCGAATGCCGCACCAAGCAAGTCCCTTACACAACTTGCACCTACGTCTGCGAAACTCGCACCAAGCAAATTCCTTACACAACATGCAGCTACGTCTGCGAAACTCGCACCAAGCAAGTTCCCTACACAACTTGCAGCTACGTTTGCGAAACTCGCACTCGAAAAGTTCCATACCGTGTCGCTCGAACTGTTTGCGAAACTCGATATGTCACCAACGTGAAATGTGTTCCACGTCAGGTGACTGTCACGAAAACTCGTTGCGTCCCTAAAGTTGTCCTCCGCAAGGTTCCTTGTGATCCTCCGGTTGTCTCTTGTGACGCAGCACCAGCCTGTGCAGCACCGGCTCCAGCTTGTGCAGCTCCAGCTCCTGGATGTGAAGCACCTTCAGTGGGATGCGACACAGCACAATAATGACAGACCAGCTGTCATAAAAAACGATCCTGAGTGACAGGAGGGCGAAGTTCACAACTGACCCCATGTGAAGCTAAGAAACACTCAGGATCGCAAGTCAACAGAGAGCGACCATCATCTTGATGGTCGCTCTTTTTTTGTTCTTCAGCCATCTGCATCCCCCGAGCCATCTTCATTACCCGGGCATCCTTGCTGGCATCCGTGGAGATCACTTTCACGACGACGTGAACCGCTCGCCATAAAGCGGATCGCAAACACCAACTCAGAATACTCTATCCACGAAACCAACATGACAACGACTTGGGACAACGAATCGGAACGACACCGAGAAAAGAAACGGCTGCCACGTGGAAGATCAATGAGAAGACTCAAGCCGTCTCAGATGAAATGTGTTCGATGAAGAAAAACAACCGCGACAAAGAGAATGTGCCTCAGGTGAAGCAAAGAGTCACTGGAAGAAGGCCCGATTGCTCGTTGGCTTTCAGAACGTAATCTGTTTGAATGCAATACACACAGCTAGCAAGCGGCACGGTATTGAATCACACGCAAACGAGTCTGCTGGAAACTTGATGACGCTCATCAACCAGAGCACGGCATCACAAAGAGGCAAGGCGTACCGCGAACCGGGACGAAAAGGTAGAACCACATACAACCACTGCAGCGATGAATGTGGAAACAACCCTACGCTTCAGAATCTACTCAAAATCAGTCTTGGAAAGCAAAGACTAATCGTCGAAGTCGGGGACTTCTTCCATCAGCATTTTTTCGAGATCAGGTGCGTCATCGGGTGTGATAACAACGTTTTCTGATGTATCGAGATAGATTTTGTCTGTGAGAATTTCTTCAATCACAGTCGCCATCGATGGTTTTCCCTGACACTCAACGAGCGGAGGAGCTCCGCGATTCAATTGAACGAGACGCTTTTGAATCAGAGTCGAGAGTTTGAATTTTCCACCAACTTTTTTAGCGATGTCGTCTTCTTTGAGCTCATCGAGCATAAAAATCTTTCTCCCTCGCCTCCAGAACGTCACAGATTTCCTGGACAGCTCTGTCGAGATCATCGTTGATGATATGGTGCCGATACGAATCTGCCGATTTTAGCTCTTCCGCCGCAGTCCGCAACCTCCGTTGTATCACTTCCTCAGATTCGGTACCACGACTCCGCAGGCGTCGCTCATATTCGTCAACTGAGGGCGTCATCAAAAACAAGGAGGTCGCATCAGGGTAAATCTGCATAACCTGCAGCGCCCCCTCAACGTCAATCTCCAGAAGCACCCAGCTTCCGGAATCCTGAATTCGTTGAACTTCGCTTTTCAGCGTCCCGTACCAGAATCCACTCCGGTGAACTTCGGCACATTCCACGAAATCACCAGCGTCTCGACGAGCCTGGAATTCATCCGAAGACAAGAAATAGTAATGGGTTCCGTCGACTTCATTCTGGCGGGGAGGCCGGGTGGTCGCGGAGACAGCCATTTGTATAGGGACAGCTGAATCACTCAGGATTCGACCAACTATCGTGGTCTTTCCGCTACCACTAGGACCAGAGAGAACAGCGACTCGACAGGGATCTTTGACTGAATTGTTCACAGAAAAACCGAAATAACGAACAGACGTATCAACACAAAATGATTGATGTATTATAAAAAAGAAGCAATGCTAAAGGGATTGGATCCGAATCGACAAACCGAAAATGCAGACCAAAACGACAACTTATCGACTCCAAACATCATTTCCAAGCAGTTTCATGATGATTGCTCAGATCAGGAATTCTCTGTTCTGCCTCTGTTTATTACTGATCGTCAATGCTGTCGGCGTCAGTGATGACCAACCGAGACTGTTGCGCGAATCTCAATTCCGTATTGCCATCAACCGAGCACTCATCGCCAATGGCGAACGGACGATCCTTCAGGACTATCTTCAGCGACTCGCGCAAGAACGTGAGGTCGCGATACTTCTCGATCGTCGAGTCGATCCGAGCCAGCGGGTCAACGTCGCTATTTCGGAGAACACTTTTGATGCGGGAATCCGCTCGCTCGTTAAGCAAATCGGTCTGGAAGTTTCAGTCGTGGGCGACTCCCTGATTGTCGGACCTCCAGAGTCGACGAACCTTCTGAGAACTCGCTGTGCAATTGCTCGCCGAGAATTCGATACGATTGAAGGATTCACTCCGAAGAGGCAGTTCGAGATCCTCAGGCGATACGAATTGAAATGGGACGATCTCTCCACTCCGCGCGAAATCCTGAAGCAACTCGCCTCGCGATACAATTTCACGATTGAAAACCTCGAAGACGTTCCACACGACTTATGGTTTCGCGGAACCTTGACATACCCAAACCTCGTCGAATCGCTCACCATTTTGCTGACTCAATTTCAACTCTCTTTTGAATGGATCGACGCAGAGACGATCCGCATTGTTCCGGAAGTTCCGCGGGTTGGCATCGAAGGAGAACATCGACCACGTGGGATGCCAGTCGCTGATGCCATCTCGCTGGTGAAACGAAACTTTCCAAACCTTGAAGTTCAACGCGCAGGAAGCCGAATTGCATTCTCCGGTCTCTTAGAAGAACACGAATCAGTGGCAGTACTGATCGGTGAGAAACAACCACGCCGACCGAAAAGTGGAGATCCTGAATCAAAGCCGCTACACCAGCGAAGGTTCACTTTGAAGATGGTCCGCAAACCGTTTGGAAGTTTAATGGCGACTCTTCAACAGCAGGGAATCGAGGTCCGCTACAACGCGCAGGAATTCAACGAAGCCGGTATCGACTTGGGACATAAAATTTCCATTGAGCTCGAACAGGCCACCATCGATCAGTTACTTAAAGAATCGTGCGATAAAGTTGGCATCGATTACGAAGTCGATGACTTTCGAATTCTGCTGAAACTCAAAGCGGGACCTGAATAAGTAAAACTTGAACAGATCATGGCGTCTTCCTCCGCAACTGAAGTGGCAGCCAAATTGCTTGCTCTTGCTTCTCCGGTCTCGATGAGCGACGCTTTATCGTTCTCAATTTATCATGACAGGCTGTGCCTTATGACTATTCGATCATCGCTGCTCATTATCTCGTCGATGTTCTTTGTGACTCCCCCTTCGCTCATCTTTGCTCAAGACGATGCTGGGAAGAAGGATGAAGAACAATCCGAGCGATACACATTCGATATTCGCCACGACCCCAATGGCATCGGAAAATTCTATTTGGGACGCGAGATTGCACACGTCATGGGGCATCAAGGGATTCGTTGGCTCGAACGAGAAACACGAGAAGAAGAAGAGCGACTCTCGCTGTTGATTGAAGGCCTGAAAATCAAACCGGGTATGAGCGTTGCAGATATCGGAGCCGGGTCCGGAGTCATCAGTGTTTTGCTTTCCAAAGCGGTCGGTGAAGAGGGAGAAGTTTTGGCGGTCGATATTCAACCAGAAATGCTGACTGCACTTCAAAACAAACTGAGGCTACTCGGGATCAAGAATGTTAAAGGAGTTTTGGGAACAACCAAGTCCCCCAAACTCGAAGCAGAATCTGTCGATCTGGTAGTCATGGTCGACGTGTACCATGAATTTGACTTCCCGTATGAGATGCTCAACGAGATCGCAAAGTCACTTAAAAAAGGAGGGCGAGTCGCGTTTGTCGAGTACCGCCTGGAAGACCCAAAAGTCCCAATCAAGCTCGTCCACAAAATGTCCGAAGCACAAGTCAAAAAAGAAGCCCTCATCAAGGATCATGGGCTCAAATACCTGGAGACCTTTCGAAAACTCCCCCGACAACATGTCGTCATCTTCGAAAAGAAATAGCTGCTGCTAGAGTAGTTTCAGGCCAGATTCAACAATTTCATAGGGGCGGATGGAATCGTCACACGCGCTGCCACGATGTTTGGCAACGTGTAAAGCTCGCCCCATTTGGGAACCTTCGCGAACCTTCCCCATGAGGATGATTGTGTTTGCATTTGCGAGGACGTCACCACTTTCGATTTGCCGAGTCAGCAGATCGTCCAGCATCACTTCGTGAGTCGTGCAGAGCATCAGGCAGCCGATGGAATTCCATTCGTAAAAATGCTTCTGAACCTGCTCTTCGTTTTTCCGAAACTCGATACGGAAGTAATCGCGCGCAACCCAGTCCGCATCTTTTCGCAAAATTTGATGGTAGATGTATTCAAACAGTTCAAACTGAAATGAATCACTCGCACGATCTGTTGGCTCGATCCCATCAATAACGCAGCGACGGACTCCCTGACAAAAATTCCCATAGAAGAATGCAATGGTCTCAGCCAATTTCCGATTGAGATCCGCCTTCCATTCTTTCTTCTGATCGAAGTCCATATCGGTCATTGTCACTCGGCGACCGGTCCGCTGAAATTGATGCAACGCATCCCAACGAGCAACTTCCGGTTTCCAGATGTCACTTGGAAGCGTGCCGATCAGTTCTTGAGGCCGCTCGCGAAGAGTCCAGTCAAAGAGACGCATCGCATAGTCTGCGTGAGACTGAGTATCGCCGCGCGAGGTCATATCGAAAATGATCCCCGTCTCCCCTTCCTGCTCTTTCCCTTGATGCAGATACTGAAGGCCTAATTGAGTTTTGCCGATGCCGGTCGCTCCCAGGACAACCGTCAACGATCCCGGCAACAATCCGCCACCAAGCATCTCATCCAATTCAGTAATTCCGGTGCTTTGACGCATTTCTTTTCTTCAGTCCTCAGTTTTTTGGAAAGTCGACAGAATACAGGAACTGCAGCCACTTGCGAATAGACCAGAGCCGTTTCATTGCGAGCTGAGCCCGTGCGGGTCACATTTACGGCTCCATAGACCGCTCTTCACAAGCTCGCAGTTCCTCTACATCGAAGAAGTTGAACGTTCGGAAATTTCCCTGAAGGGACTCATCACAAAAAATTGATACGAACTCGTTATGATTATTCGGAAAGATTATCCTCTGTTTAGAACCAGTCCGAAAACCTTTGGAATAGCTGCTTTCCTCAACGTTTGAGAGAGCAATTTCACGTTTCAGGACCAGTTCTAGAACTCCCCATAAACCCAGAGCTTGCTCCCTCAAACATTGCGAGAACCGACTCCTCCAGAGATTTTCAGATTGGTTCCCATCACATAGCTGTTCAAATTGCCGCTTAAAGGAAAACCGATGAACTTTCGCGTCATACTTTTCATACTCACTCTGTCGTGCGTCGCAAACCTTTCACCAACACAAGCTGATGAACGGGTCTTCTTCGCGTTTGACGATCACAGTATTCCGTGGCGTCACAATCTGAAGGTGTCGCTGGTCGAAGCAGAGAAACATCCTGATAACCCCGTTTTGCGTCGAGGCCCAAAGGGAGCCCCGGATCACGGCCATGCAATTTTGTACGGCACCGTTATCAAAGATGGGGAGACATTCCGAATGTGGTACCTCGGAATGATCCAAACCGAAATCGAAAAAGGACAGGCCCCCGGTTGGTGGCGACCAATGTGCTACGCCGAGAGTCAGGATGGCATTAACTGGACCAAGCCTGAACTGGGACTGGTTGAGTTCAACGGCAACAAAAAGAACAACATCTGTTTGATCGAATCACCGACCTATTCAATGACCCGCGTGAACGATTTTCTTTCGGTCCTGTATGAACCAAACGATCCTGACCCGAGCCGTCGATACAAAGTCGCTTACATTGCTCACATGCCGTACGACGACATCAAGGGAGGCATGAGCAACATCGGCGTCAAAGAACACCGCGTCGGGACGACGATTTGCGCGACCAGCGCCGACGGCCTCAGTTGGAAAGTCGTTGGTGATCGCCCAGCCAATGCGGGAGGCGAACGCTTTGAGGTTTCGTCACTCTATCGCTTCGGCGACTTTTACTATTCGACCGGGCAACTCCTCTCGCCCTGGACATGGCGACCTGATGGGAGCAGAACCGGTCGAAACGTCCTGGCGTTTCGCTCATCTGATTTCAAAAACTGGTCGCAAGCGACCGCTCACGCCTATTCCCGTCCGGGGCAACTCACAAACCCTCCTGTCGAAGGTGAGCAAATGCACATGGGAATGGGACTGTGGAACCGAGGGAATGTGATGGTCGGGCTGCACGGGATGTGGCAGAACGCGTCAACCAAACCGAAAAAAGGCGAAAACTGGAACAAGGGAGTTCACATCGACCTTGGTCTCGTCGTCAGTAACGACGGAGTGCATTACCGCGAACCCGTTCCGAATTTCAAAGTGATTCCTCGAGGTGAACCGGGAGCATGGGACGACACAGCATTGTTACAAGGTCACGCTTTCGTCAATGAGGGCGATAAAACCATGATGTGGTATTCTCACTGGGACACATCCGGAAACCTCAAGACTATGGAGATCGGACTGGCGACCTTGCGACGAGATGGTTTCGGGTTCCTTTCAGCTCAGGAAGATGACAACGACTCAGAATTCATCACCGACTTTTTCGAACTCAACGAGAACGAAAAAATCTTTCTGAACGTCTCGGGACTCTCCCCCGACGATGAGCTGACGGTCGAACTCCTGGATCAACGAGCGGAACCGATTCCG
The DNA here is from genome assembly GCF_007744255.1 of Thalassoglobus polymorphus. Lineage (GTDB taxonomy): Bacteria > Planctomycetota > Planctomycetia > Planctomycetales > Planctomycetaceae > Thalassoglobus > Thalassoglobus polymorphus. The sequence continues at coordinate 5,298,252 of NZ_CP036267.1, forward strand.
GGATACTCAACGAAAGTTTCAACAAGCGGTCTTCGCGTTCCTGTTGAATGGTCCAAGCCAGCAAGTTCGGCGAAAAAGCGAGCGTTGAGAGTTCGCTTCCCAGTCGGCAGCCTCGCAAAAGTCTATGCAATTTACCTCCAAAAGTAGTCTTCTACGGAATCATTCAGTCTTTCCTGATGCTGCATTTCAAACGGACTGGCTCACATTATGAAACAGCTCTGCGCCTCTTTTCTGATAGTTGTGATGTTCACAACTCACTGTTTTTCCGAAGAACAGCCGACTCTCAAAGCGGACATCGTCGGCTTGTGGATGATGGGGCAATCGCTCTGCGAAGGTGCCGAATCATTACCAGTTGTGACGCCAACCGATCAAGGTTGGGGGAACTATCGGTTCAAACGAGGAGTGCGCACCTGGATGTATGGTGATCACTGCCAGACCCCTGAAGATCGCTCCGAAGAGCAGTTCAAGTTTGTACCTCTCTCCGCTACGAAACATGGCGGACTGGGTGAAACGATTGCCAACGGACTGGCTGATCATTTGAAATCTCAGTTCACCGCCCCAAAGCTGAGCAAAGACAAGTCGAAGGCAGCATCACCTCATTTCCTGACCGCCTACGCAGGGCAGGGTGGTCGCCTGATTGATGAACTTTCCAGCATCGATCAGTCGACAGATCCGCGAACTCCTGAGTCACGCCAGCACGGCGGAGGATACTACAAGACCAGCCTCGATGATGCCCGTCGCGCGAAAGCTCAAGCTGAATCGATGGGCAAGAAATTTTCCATCGCTGCGTTGATCTGGATGCAGGGGGAAGCAAATGGTGGCCCCAAGGGGGGAATCAATCCGAGTCGATGGGGAGAAGAACTGACTCGGCCAGATGGACAAAAGTGGTACCGAGACAGGCTGATCGAATACCGCAATCAATGGTCTCACGACCTGCAGTTGATCACCGGGCAAGTCGACGAAATCCCGATGTTCACCTATCAGACTCAAGGCGCCGCTGGTGAAGCTCAATTGATGGCTGCCGACCGAGACCCAAACATTTCAATGGTCGGCCCTCACTACATGGTGCCGAGCGCAGCCAACAGCCGCTACTCAGGAAGGTACGGCGATCCGATTCACCTCTCCGCCGACGGTCAACGCTGGTATGGCGAGCAAGTTGCCAAAGTCGTGCACCGGGTGCTGCAAGAAGGTGAAGAATGGGAACCGCTGCGCCCACGAAAAGCAATTGTTGCACCGGACCGAAAAAGCGTGCTGGTCGAGTTTCTGGTCCCACGCCCTCCGCTTGTTCTGGACGAGACGTTTCTTCCTCGCCAACGATACCCGATGAACAAAGGCTTCCACTCGCTCTACGGATTCCAGATTCGAGATGCAGACCGAGCAGTCTCGGAAATCACGGAGATCACCGTAGAATCACCGACGTCGCTGCGAATCGAACTGACCTCACCACTTGATAAAGAGACCACAGCCACGCTCAGCTACGGACTTCCTTACGCTGATCGAATCGGGACGATTCTTGACATCAGAAAAGGCCCCAACATCGACGACCAGCCGACGACAGACCTGCTGGTTGAGGCAATCGATGATGATCGACTGAAACCTCTGATCGCTGAAGGAATTTTTTACGTCTCAAACATGCTTTCAGGGGAAGCTTACTCACGTGCACCGATTCGCCTCATTCAGGCAGCCAACGGAAAGACAGCCAATGGAAAGACAGCCAATGGGACGACTACATTGCGTTTTCAAAATCGCGAACTCCGTAACAACAAATCGTTCGCTACGGGGCAGAAGCTGACTGCAATGCGTGCCTTCTCCTACGGAAATCTGCGGGATTCCGATTCAGAAAAGGCTATCTACCACTTCGCCGATGGCGCCTACGGAACCCGTGTCGACCAACCCTATCCTTTATGGAATTGGTGCGTTCTCTTCAATCAGTTTCCCATCTCAGAACAGTAAGTCGACTGACTCTAACACTGGTCTCGTTAACACTGGTCTCGTTAACACTGGCATCAATTCAATATTGATTCTTGAACAGCGTGGCAGCGCGACCTTCCGAGTTCGACTAAGCATTCTTGAATGAGTCTGAGTTGGCGTAATCTGGAAGCTTGTTAATCGAGTTGTGAACTGCTGTTGACCTCCATCTCACCTTACAACTCCCAATGCATCGGCAGAGATGCAGGCGGACTTAGAAACGATTACGATGAGGAACCGACACGAGAACAATTCCAATATTCATATTCACACTCTGACTCGTGTCGAGAGTCTATGTAGCCCTGAGAATGACCTGCACTGGCGAGACAAGTATTGAAAATTTTCTCAATCTCATATCAACCGTGACAAGGATTTATTTCGATGCGTCTTTCACTCATTGCTTTTTACTTGTTCACACTTCAGTTGCCGTTGGGTTTTACTCCCTCGGTTGGCGCAGATGACGATGTGATCGACATTGGCAACCGTCGCGAATTAATGGTCGACCATTTCCTGATCGACAAATTGGACAACGTTCAATTGGTTCTCAATCGTCCGCGAGACGAAGGTGTCGCCCTGACCTTCGAACAGCCATGGGAAGGATTGTTTTGCGGATACTGCACCGTCATCAAAGACAAGGACTCCAAAGGTGAGGACCTGTTTCGGCTCTACTACCGAGGGAACCCTGAACCGGGAGCGGATGGCGACGAGGACGAAGTCTATTGTTACGCAGAATCAAAAGATGGAATCAACTGGAAAAAACCGGAGTTCGATCTCTTCACGGTACAAGGTCACAAGAAGAACAATGTCATCCTTGCCGACGCTGCACCGATCACCCACAACTTCTGTCCGATGCTCGATCCACGCCCGGGAATCCCGGCTGACCAACGATACAAAGCAATCGGCGGAACCATGACCAGCGGTCTGGTGGCATTGGTCTCAGCAGATGGCATCCACTGGAAAAAACTTCGTGATGAGCCAGTCATCTCAAAAAAGATGGTCCCGTACAAGTACATGTTCGATTCACAGAACCTCGCATTCTGGTCCGATAAAGAACAGAAGTATCTTTGCTACTTTCGAGTTTTTGAAGATGGAATTCGTCGAATCTGTCGGTCGACCAGCGACGACTTTGTGAACTGGTCAGCCCCCGTTCTCATGGAGTATCGCCATCATGGCGGAGAGGCTCCGATCGAACATCTCTACACAAACCAAACCCATCCGTACTTCCGTGCTCCCCACCTGTATGTTGCCATCGCAGCCCGGTTCATGCCCGGTCGGCAAGTCCTTTCAGCGGAACAGGCCAAAGCACTCAACGTCTCACCGAACTATTTCAAGGACACTTCTGACGCTGTCTTCATGACATCGCGCGGCGGAAAGTTCTATGACCGAACCTTCTTAAGTGGATTCGTGCGACCCGGGATTGGAGCACAGAACTGGGTTTCGCGAACAAATTATCCAGCTTTGAATGTCGTCCAAACTAGTCCAACAGAGATGTCGCTCTACCTCAATCAGGATTATGCTCAACCGACTTCACACTTGCGCAGGTACTCCTTGCGGCTGGATGGTTTTTCGTCCGCTCAGGCTGCGTATGCAGGCGGTGAACTGATCACAAAACCGATCAAGTTTCAGGGGAGCGAATTATCAATCAACTTCGGAACCTCTGCCGCTGGGGGAATTCGTGTTGAGATCCAGGACCTTTCCGGAAAAGCGATTCCCGGATTTTCGCTTGCCGATGCCACAGAGCAAATTGGCAATGAAGTCGCTCGCACGGTGACATGGAAGCAGGGAAGCGATGTCTCTTCCCTTGCCGGAAAACCTGTGCGACTCCGCTTTGTCATCAAAGATGCAGACCTTTACGCCTTCAAGTTCAACGAGTAACAGTGACTGCACCAAGTCTGGCGTTCCGTGAAATCGCTTGCCTTATCATCAATCATCTACAATAGAAAATCAGGTTCATTCTGAAATGTCACAACAGCTTGCAGCTTCTTCGAATGCTCTCTCCTCTCTCAGGACAGCTCGTCACAAACCAGCGATATGGAAGTTCAGCTGGCTTTGCCTGCTTGGCGTGTTCCTGCTCCCTTCACTTGTCGGCGCAACTGAGATCATCGCTCATCGAGGTGCGTCCGGCTATGAACCAGAGAACACTTTGCGAGCAGTTCAACGGGCCTGGGAAATGGGAGCTGATGCGACCGAGATCGACGTTTACCTGACGAAAGATGACAAAATCGCCGTCCTGCACGACAGCAAGCTGGACCGAACTACCAGTGGGGTCGGACCGGTCAAAGACTTCACACTTGCGGAACTGCAAGAACTCAAAATTCGCTGGAAAGATGAACTCCTTGAAGATGAGACGATTCCGTCACTCGAGCAGGTTCTCGCAATCATCCCCGAGGGGAAACGGATCTTCATTGAAATCAAAACAGGTCCAGAAATCGTCCCCGCGCTCAAACGAATTCTCGATGCCTGCACATTGAAAGATGAACAACTCGTCGTGATTACATTCAACGAATCCACACTCACAGAGTCCAAGAAAGTTCTCCCGAACCTGAAGCACTATTATCTCTCTAGCGGAAAAAAAGAGACAATTGACGAGGTCATCGCTAAAACAAAAGCCGCCAACGCCGATGGAATCAACCTGAGTACGAAGTTTCCCATCACAGCTGAACTCGTTCAACAAGGAAAAGAAGCTGGCTACGACACCTACGTCTGGACCCTCCGAGATAAAGATGCTGAGCTGGTGCCCCAACTGATCGAAATGGGAGTCGTCGGCCTCACAACCGACTTCCCCGACCTTTGCCGCGACTGGCTTCCCACGGAATAATAGCACATTCTCCGCAGTGCATCTTTGGCAGTCATTAAGCCCCGGTGACCCACCACCGGGGGCTAAAAAGACTGAAGACCTTAATGAAACATGCTCAAAAGCATCTTTCGAATTGGTTTGCAGGTTCTGCCTCGTGGCGAACAGCATTTTTACTAGAGAAATGCGTTCTTCACGGGCACACGGTAGAGCAAACTGCTCTTAAGCAAGCCCTGCCGCTCAGGGTGCTGAAGAGTCACCATCCTCACGCTTCAAACTTCATGGAATACAGATCGGCATCCCGAAGTTCGAAGCGGGCGCGGATCGGTTTGCCAGCGAGCTTGCTGACATCACTCCCGTTCTTCCAACTCAAAATCCGATCAACCGAATCTCCGAAGTGCAGATTGCTGTCTTCAAGACGAAACCCTTCGATGGGTGAACCGTCGACGTTTTGGAATTCCACGCGAAGGCTACCAGCTGCCGACGTTGCGAAGTTCACATGAAGTTGCGAGCCATCGAATACGAACGGCTTCGTAATGACTTCGTTCCCGTCGGAAGCAGGGCCGTTGACCGAAACGAAACCATCGAGCCGCAGCGAATAACGACGCACGGCACTTCCCTTGCCGTGCCAATAACTTTCCGAAGCATAGAGTGAAAGCTCGTTGGCCGCCCCGGTGAGTGTCGGTTTCGTTTCGACCAGATGCCAGGCGATGTACTGCTGCCCATAATGCCAGCTCTCTGCACGCTCCGGCCCCGGTCTGAGAAACGCCTCATTCCAACGGTGGAACGTTTGACCATCTCGGCTGGCCATAAAGAGCCCCTCAGTGATGGCGGTTCCATATCGTCGACTGCCAGCTGCTCGCTGCTTTCGTTGTTCATGAGCAGGCAGATTTTCCATCGACTGAGACCAGTTGCGGTCGATGTAACGAGCTGGAAACCCGAGCAGGATGTGCGGTGCTCGATGATACGGCTTGATCTGGTTCGTGTAGAGCTCTTCATGAGGAGAGTCGACATACTTAATGTCTGAGTGTGGTCCCCAATTCACCAGGTCGTCTGAGGTTGCGGTGCGAATCGCCCTGATTCCGCCCGGTTTCCACTCTTTATCCGTGGTGACGCCAGCTGTGAAGATTCGCCAGTAGGCTCGATACTTCTGAATCGTCGGATCCCAGAAGGCCAGGTTTTGGGAGTCGAACGCTCCCAACCCTGACAGGATCGGCTTGTCTGTCATAGGAGTCCAGTTCAGTCCATCGGGAGACTGAAACGGTAACAGCCCATTCGGCTTGCTTGATCGAACGATCGCTTTATACCGGGCAGCAGGCGGAACATCGGGATTCTCATCAATGAAGACAGCAGGGTGACCGGGATCAACATTCAATGGGCCAACCTTTCCGGTCACCATCACGATGTTGTTCTCTTTCGAACCATTAAATTCGTGGAGACCCAACTTTGGCTTGACCCAATTGATTCCGTCGTCGCTTTCTGCATAACAAAGAAACAGCGGATGCCGGTTCGTAGTCACATTGTTGTTAGCAACTTCAATGTGCCAGGCCTTGTAGTACATCCGGTATCGGTCTCCATCTTTGAAGACGCTGTGGTAACCACTTCCGGTCCCTTCCCAAGGTTCATCGTGATCTAAGGCGACTTCGCGCGGGACTGGATGATGCAACCGCGTCGTAGCACCGCCGACCAGTTTTTCAATCAAGGTATTGTCAACAAAAAGTTCTCGACGAGAACCAATGTTGATCGCTTGAGGCGACTGCTGCGCCGATGAGGTTCGAACTCCCGTCGCCAGCGAAGCCAAGCCCGCCGATGTAATCACTGTCTCTTTCAAAAATTGGCGCCGCGTCGGAAACGTCTTAAACAAAGTCATCAGCACTCCTCTTCCAGGGATCAAGATATTGCACATCAGAGTCAGGCGAGCGATGAGATCACATTCGGAGTTTCCGTCTTCGTGAAGAGTGCTCTTCATGTGAAGAATCACTCGTTTCCACATAACAGAACTCGTACATCAGCTCCGAAAATGATCTGGAAGTGAACGCCCCGTCGAACAGGACAATTGATTGTCCCGTCAGACTCAAGGTTTCGATGAGTTTATCATCCTGTCACTCTTGCTCGCTAATGAGCGTAACAGACTCAAAACGATTCATGCAGGGTACAGCTACAATTCGTAAACGAAGAGTCCCGACGACGATCTAAAAATCTGAACGGCTTGAACCAACAACAGAAGAGTTCAGCCTCAATCTTGCCCAACGGCATCAACTGGCTTTTGCCCGATGAACAGATAGTGCGGCGCGCGGATGAATGGGAGATAAGGAATTTTCCCTCGCCGCTCATCGAGCTTCACCGTCTCAAATTTATTCAGCAGGTAAGGAATATGATCCGGACTTAAAAAGACGTTGTCCGAAGCGAACCATGGTTGCCAGAAACTGCGAGTCCCCCAAGGATGTTTCTTCAGTGCCTCATCGGGATGTTTTCGGGAAACGTAGAAGTCGACAACACCGATTTTCCCACCCGGCTTTATTAATGAGTAAGCATGATCGATCGCTCGAAACCAGTCCGGGATCATGGTGAGTGAATAGGAAAAGGTGACGACGTCCGCCTGCCCTTCTGCCGGAACAAACGTCGTTGCGTCATGGCAGACCGGTTTCACATTACCCCAGCCACGAGCGTCGATGCGCTGCTGAGCCTGATCAAGCAATGACTCCGAAAGATCAATCAGATACATCTGACTCAGCTTCTCGATGTCCGGCCCAATATGTTCTGCGTTCTCACCAGTTCCAGCCCCCAGATCAACCCAGACGCCTCCTTCTGGAACATTAACCGATTGAATCATTTCTTCGCGGCTGTGCAGCATACGACGCCTGAAGTCGTCGTAATTATTCGCCTGACCAGAATAGAAATTTTCCAATCGCTCCGCATGCGTCTTCCCTTTGGCCCGACGAACTGCCAGATGCCACAAGGTTTTCATGTCGCTAGCGACTGTTTTAATGGGATTCGCCATAGTGGGTATTGAGGTTCTTCAGAAATGTTTTGGATGAAAATTTCAAAGCAGGAATTCACCACGAAGTCGCAGAGAGACGGAGGTCAATGTCTTTGCTTGATTGCCAGAACCCGCACACCTCTTCGAAAGATGCTCTAAACGTTTAAGTCAGCAACGTAAAAACTTCCATAAGTGTTCACGCGGTCGATGGGATGCAATTCCGCTGTCAGCTCGGGGCGATAGCTGAGCAATTCACCCATCGTTGTTTTCTCACCGTTAACTGTCACTTCAATGGGATCAACAAAATCGACTTCCAAGCTCGCACTCCGCCAAATGACTTTTGCTCCCGGAGCTGCCCGATCGACGATTCCCTGCCATTCTGCGTTCAGGACATCCTTGGCGTTGTGGTACATCCAATCCATATGGTCGAGCAAAACAAATCGCGAGATCTCACCTTCATGCTGCTCCAAAAAGCCAAGCAGCGAATTCGTATGAGTCGTTACATTTGCTGAGATCGAGTCTCGCAGGTTCTCGAAGTTCTCTTCTTTTAAATACTCTGGGCAGCACTCTTTCGTGTATTCCCCGGTCAGGTACACACGCCAGAAGTAATTATCGTGGAGCGGAAGCTTTGCGAAAACGGTTTCGATTCGATCCACAATGAATTGAGCGATTCCTCCGGGGTAGCCGCTATCAAGTTGCTGACGCTGACTGCGAGGAACTCCCAGCATCGCCATGGTTGTATCGCGTCCCAACAGCCAGCGAACCATCGGTTTGAACAGAGACTCTTTCAGGTTTTGCTCGTAGAAAATTTCCTGTTGTTCTTCAACTGTTTTCGCATCCAGAATCTGATTGATCGACGAGCGAAGTTTGACCACTCGATCGACATATCCATTGACCATCCAGGCGAACAGCCCCGAAGTTCCTCGAAAGTAGAAACTCGGACGCCGACCGGTCCCTTTGAAGAACTTGCCGTGTCGGTCCCAAAACTTACGGGCCTGCTCCGGCAAATTCGGACGTAGTTTCTCGGCGTAGATTGAATCCCAATTTTCGAGTCGACCAGATCCAAACAGACTGAAATATGATTCATAGTCGAGATGCGTGACCGCAGTCTTTTTCAGCTCCAGCAGTGCGTTTTGCCGATAATTCATGTCGACAGCATAGACATGATTGGCACCGGCCAATGCGTAATCTAATGCATTACAACCTGCTGATGTAATGACAGCTACGTTGTCTTCAGACGTCAGTTCCAATGCCTTTCGATCCAGACGCGGATCTTCCCAACATTGATTGTAGACCAGGTTTTTTCCGTGAATCAGATTAAAACAGGTCCGACTAATACGTTCCAGCGGCATGGATGTCGATCTCTTGATGTTCTCAAAACGAATTCAGCCTCACCGTGGTGACATCTCTTTCTTCTCACCACTGAGGCAATGCAGAATCCTACACAAATTAAAATGAGATCGACAGTGACCCGTTTTGTAACATTCCCGAGCCGTTTTTCGTCTCATATCAGAGAGAAGCTGAAGGTAGGGAGACTTCGCAAAACGAACGCCCCCAAAAAAGAGACCCAAGAAGGAAACTGAACGCTCTAAGCATGTCTGGATAGAGCGTTCAATCCTCAAGATGAATTCCGACATGCCTGCTGGGGAACAAAGCGAAAGCCCTGTGCAATCAGCAGGCGAATCTCAGAATTCTCACTCCGCAGGCAGCAATTGCACTGCATCGATCACCACATAGCCATTGGTCTCTTTATTGCTGATCTCGACAGTTGCCGTGCCTGCCTCAAATGTGAGTGTCGCGACATTTGTGAAGGCAGCTTCCTGTGGCTTTTGCTTTTGATTCAGAGTGAAACGCTCGACCGTTTTCTGAGGCGAGGTGACCTGAATCGGGACATTGGTTGCGCGGTTTCCGTTGGCAGTATAGCCGATTCGAACGGCGTATTTCCCGGGCTTGCTAATCTTGAAGTTGAACTTCGCAACCTGTCCACCTTTATCGATGTTGCCATCGTGACGGTATCCAGCATCGACGAACGGCCCGGCTGATTGGCTGAAACCGGTGAACCCGACCAAGTCTGCCTTGTCATCATCGATCACAAGACCTTTCAACGACTTCAACGAAATCGACTTCGCTGGATCACGTTTCGGCCCTGTCCACTCCAGAACCTGTTTGTCGGCGATGAGTCGTGCTCGAAGTTTCTCAAAATTGATGTCTTGAACCGCGACATCTTCCTGAATCGCGTGCATCGCTGCGGTCGCTGATGATTGCCCCAACACCATAAAGACCGGTTCCATCCGAATCGATCCGAAAGCAATGTGTGAAGCACTCAAACAGACCGGAACAAGGAGGTTTTCGCACTCAGCTTTCTTCGGAATGATCGAACCATAATCAATCGGGTACGGAGAGAAGCCACCAATCTGGACATCTCCTTCATTACGGAGGAATCCATCCTCAGTGACATATCGTTGCACATTGTGAGAATCCATCGTGTAAGCAGCGAGGCTGACCGGACGTTTCACAACTTCACGACCCTGACAATGGTGTTGCGTCATCACCATTTCACCGATCATCCGTCGTGCTTCACGAATGTAAAGTTGCTGCTGCCATCCATCTTTGCGGTCGAACTCATCCTTGCATGTTCCCCACTGGCTGAGTTGCTTGCGGAGATGTTCTGGAACCCGTGGATGATTCGCCAACGACCACATGAGCCCCTGTTGATAAGAAAGATGCCGGGCAACAATTTGCTCTCGCTCTTCATAAGAAGCTTCGGGGTAGTCGTAGTTCTGTCCGATGAAGTCCGTCGAGAAACCATGATTGTTATTGGAGTCGGTTTTGTAATTCGGCATTGGAGAAAACGTCAGCGGGGCTGCTCGCTCCCCTGCTTCGAAGTTACGGAACAGCGCCTCATACATCAGCGGGTCGTAATCGCTCGGCTTCGCAAACGGAATTCTGTTCGGCTCGTGATTGGTCAGGCACATGCGAAAACAATATGCCTGTACGCGATGGTCCCCAGAGTCTTCAGCGCCTGGGCCAGTTGGATCGATCCCCGGCAAGAGTCCGCTGCCTGGATCACCTTTCTTGATATATGGGTCGACACCTTTCTGAAACTGATGATGTCGTGAATGTCGAACCTGCACACCGTTATAGGTTTCCCCGTACAGCGAGTTCGCTTCTCGACCGACCGTATAATCGACGCCCGCAACTGCGAGAAGATCACCTTCGTAAGTTGCATCAATGAAGATCTTTCCGCGAATCGTCTTTCCACTTTCGGTGGTCAGCGAGCGAATTCGCCCTTCTTGGATATCGACACCTTGTCCGATTTTTCCAACACCCGAGTTCCCGGTACGGTCGAGACGTTCTTGATAGAGCACGGGGATCTCGTACTCCTTCACGAAATCGTTGAGAACATCCAATGCCGCACTCGGCTCGAACGTCCACATGGTATCCTCGTTTTGACTTGAACGAGATTGACCAGCACTGCGATAGGACTCAGCTGACTGCAAGTTCCAACTGGAGTCCTTCGTGTAATAAGTTTTAATACGCTGGTAGAACTCGCGAGAAACTCCGCCAATCGCAGCTTTGTTTCCGATGTCTGTTTGTCCCAGCCCTCCGGTGGTCAGCCCGCCGATGCGATTGGTCGGTTCGATGACAAGAACAGTCCCGCCCATTCGGCGAACCTGAACAGCTGTCACAATTCCGGCAGCCGTCCCTCCATACACAACAACGTCGTACTCTTTCTCGGCAGCGTGAACCGAAGTTTCGCAGCTGCTGTAAATCGAAAAAGCCATTACCGCGCAACAAATTTTAAAGATCATTTTCGAATCTCTGATATCAAACAAGGCATTGGAGTCTTACAGATCAACATGCTCGCATGGTGCGCGCATGTTTGCAAAGGACTGGGGTTCCAGAATTTGATAGCCAAGGTTCCTGAAGTTGAAAGTCATAGCCCGGAATTTGCCCGTTTGATGCTCGATTCAGGAGTCTTGACCAGCGAAATGACATCGCTGCTTCTCTTTTGTCGTGGCTCACAGATTGAGGCAGGAATGATTCTGGCTGATCCGCTATCTTAGAGCATCTTTCGAATTGGTTTGCAGGTTCTGCCTTGTGGCGAACAGCATTTTTACTAGAAACAGTCCGAAAACCTCTGGAACAGTCGCTTTCCTCAAAGCTTGAGAGAGCAGTTTCAAGTTTCAGAATCAGTTCTAGAGAAATGCGTTCTTCACGGGCAAACGGTAGAGCAAACTGCTCTAAGTGCCAGCAAAGATTTCCCTACCGATTTGGTTTGGAAACAACCTGACAAGATTCATTGCTTTTGCCTGCTCAGCACTGAGGACATTTTAAGACGATGCCAAATCTGAATCATCATTTGATTTCCGATGTGATCCGTTCGCGACGAACGATCAATCAATTCGCTCCAGAACCTGTCCCGACTGAAATTGTATTAGAAGGTCTCGAACTGGCAATCTGGGCTCCGAATCACAAGCTGACTCAGCCGTGGAGATTCTATCTACTTGGTAAAGAAACTTCGCAGAGAATCGTAAACCTCAATGCTGAGATGGTTCAGGAATCAAAAGGACAAGAAGCTGCCCAGAAGAAACGTGAAAGGTGGTCCACCATCCCCGGTTGGCTCGTCGTAACATCTCAACGATCTGATGACGCGATACGCGACAAAGAAGACTACGCTTCCGTTTGCTGCGCCATTCAAAACTTGTCACTCTTTTTATGGGATGCCGGGATTGGCATGAAATGGACAACCGGCCCGGTCACCCGTAGCGATGAGATTTATGAAATTCTCAATCTGGACCGTAAACAGGAAGAGATCGTTGGAGTGATGTGGTATGGTTACCCGGCTGAAACTCCACAAATGAAACGCCGACCAGCATCGGAATTCGTGACGCAACTTCCGTAACTTTCACAGACACGACAAGCATTGAAAATGCCCTGAAAGCGTGGAGCTTCAGTTCCTGAATTCCAACTTCTGATTCCCAGCTCTAGAGCAGTTTGCTCTACTTTGTGCCCGTGAAGAACACATTTCTCTAATAAAAATGCTGTTCGCCACGAGGCAGATCCTGCAAACCAATTCGAACGATGCTCTAAATATGGCAACCCTGAAACTCACAAACCCACACAGCGTACTCGCGGCCTTAAAACATCGTCCGCAAGATGTGATGGAAGTTCATGCCAGTACAACGAAGAGTAGCGAAGCGTGGAAGGAGGCTGCAGAGACAGCAAGAAGCATGCGAATTTCGGTTCAGGAACCGATCTCTCAAGGAAATCGCCGTCGGCGCCAAAGAGACGAGAGCGGCCGAATCGGGACAACGTACGGTGTCGTTCGCGAGAAATCGAGCGTGACATTGGACGACCTGTTCAGCGATGCATCACCACGAGGTTTGTGGCTTGCGTTCGACCAGCTTCAAGACCCGCACAATGTCGGAGCCGTCTTTAGAACGGCTGCGTTCTTCGGAGTCAAAGGAGTCATCATGACGCAAGATCGATCAGCTCCATTGACTGGAACAGTTTACGACACAGCAGCTGGCGGAGTTGAAACAGTTCCGATCGTGATGCAAACAAATCTGTCTCGCGCGCTGGAAGTCGCAAAGAAGAAAGACCTCTGGGTCCTGGGTACTTCCGAGCATGCGGAAATGAAACTTGCGGAAGTCGATCGAGACCGGCGATGGCTACTTGTGATCGGCAACGAGGAAAAAGGTTTACGCCGACTGACGCAAGAAAACTGTGATCAAGTTTGCCAAATTCCGCCACTTGGAGAAGTGACTTCTCTGAACGTCTCCGTTGCAGCGGGCATCATGATGGCAACACTGACAGGTTGAGCGTCTCAGAGGTTGAGTGGGTCGTCGTAATAGAGAGTCGCTTCGCATTTTAGCGCGAAGCGACAAACTTTCTTATCCAAGCACTCTCGTGAGATAACGCCACGAAGTGATCTATATCAATAACTACGCGTTGTTGACAGCTGCCTGCCAGTCGACACGAGGGGCATCAGCCCAGAGATTTTCCAGGTCGTATAGGTTTCTCGCATCGGGCGAGAAGACGTGCAGGACAACATCACCGTAATCCTGGCAAACCCATTCGGTTTCATAGCCGGACGTACTGCGCCGTTGCGAACCGACATCTCTCATCGCATCGTCGGAATGGTCAGCGATTGCGTGAAGCTGCCGGCGACTTTTTCCAGTTGTAACCACGAAGTAGTCAAACAATGGAGTCACCTGCGTGAGGTCGAGCACGACTGTGTCCAAACCTCGATATTCATCGCAGACATTCGCAATTCGACAGGCGTTTTCGAGCGCTCTTTGAACCACAGCTTCCGAACGGATCGCTGTGACTTGGCCGTCTGTTTTGCTGACACGGGTTTGGGTGGCATTTGTCAATTCAGTATCCTTTCACTTGCAATGTGAGCTGGGCGAAAATCATCCCGCCAGCTTGGCTGTTGACTCTACCGATATTCTACGCATTTCGAATGCGATTCAGGGCAATGTTTTTGAAAGGGAGGAAGAAATCCTAATTTTCTTCACATTTTTCTAATTTTTTCCTGAAATCGGCCGAGTCCTCACATTATCAAAGGACACAAAGATTGGGTGAAATGTTCACCAAAGACGCATCTCCGCAGACTGATTTGTTGAGAATCAGTCCGAAAATCTCTGAAGTCTCTGATTTTCACTACCGCTGAAAAATGCCTCGCAGCAGTTACGCTGATCACAGATGCAGAGAAAATTGCACGATCAGTCCAGCGAAGACAATGCTGACGATGCTCATCAACTTGATGAGAATGTTCAGGCTTGGACCAGAGGTATCCTTGAACGGGTCCCCAACGGTATCGCCGACGACTGCAGCTTTGTGAGCGTCGGTCCCTTTCCCGCCATGAGCACCAGCTTCGATATACTTCTTTGCATTGTCCCAGGCACCACCTGCATTGGACATCATGACTGCAACAGCAAAGCCTGAGGTCAACCCGCCAGCGAGCATTCCCATGACTCCGCCAACACCAAGCACCATCCCGACCAAAACAGGCACAATGAGCCCCAATAGTGCCGGGACAATCATTTCTCGCTGAGCAGCACGAGTACTAATATCAACACACGATGCGTAGTCGGGCTCGCCAGTCCCTTCCATGATCCCTGCAATTTCATGGAACTGCCTGCGGACCTCTTTCACCATAGACTGCGCCGAGCGACCAACCGCTTTCATTGTCATTGCACAGAAGACGAACGCCAGCATCACCCCCATGAACATCCCGACAAGCACCTTCGGGTTCATGATGGTGACGTTATAAAAACGAACAAAGTCAGGCATCCGGGCGGTTGCCGTGTTGACGATCATGCCATCATCGACCAGTTCATCAATGTCGATCTGGACTGTCTCGCCGATTTTGGCTTCGTCACCAATGAGCGATTCTGTTTTTATCGCCTGATTCTTCGAAACTGGTTCATAGACAAGAAAAGCGGAGTTCTTGTTTGTGTCAGGTAAGCGAACTGCAAGGACTCCTGAATCGACGACGAATGCATTCGTCTTGTCTTCGTCCTCAGTCTGAGCGACAACAATCGGTTCCACCCAGCGATCAAAACCAACTCGGACCTCTTCCATGTAAGCCGCTAACAATGCGAGAGCCGTCAGTGCAGCTGAGCCAATCGCAAACCCTTTTCCAGTGGCGGCGGTCGTGTTCCCTAAACTGTCGAGAGCATCAGTTCTCTGGCGGACCTGAGGGTCCTGATCACTCATTTGAGCGTTGCCCCCTGCGTTGTCGGCAATGGGACCATACGCATCTGTAGCTAGTGTGATTCCAAGCGTACTGAGCATCCCGACTGCTGCAATCGCAACTCCGTAGAGTCCCATCGCAAACAGATCCGCATCTGCATAATGAAATCCGGTGCAGGCACCAAAGGCAACCAGAATCGCTGCGCCGACAACCACAATAGGAACCCAAACGCTGTAAAACCCTTCAGCGACACCCGCGATAATGACTGTTGCCGGACCAGTGACCGACTGGTCGGCAATTCTTTTCGTCGGTGCATAAACATCACTTGTGGCGTGTTCCGTCCACCAGCCGATCACCCAACCAGAGACCAGACCGGAGAGAATCGCGATGAGCACTCCGAACATTTCTGTTCCGTGTCGCAGTCCATCTGCAGCGAGTTGTTCAGAGACAGAATCCGAAGGCCGAACGAGCATCAGATAAACCATAATGGCCGAAACCGCAGCAACTCCGAGGCTGCTGCCATTGATGCCGGTTCCCAATGCTTTCAGTAGTTTCTTCTGATCAGCGTTCTCATCGGTACGAACGAGATAGATCCCCATAATCGAAAGGCCGATCCCTAAACCAGCCAGGACCATCGGCAAAAGCATCATCATCATTTGCATCTTGAGATGCCCCTGATACGCCGCCACACCGATGGCTGCCGATGCTAAAATTGAACCGGAGTATGACTCGTACAGGTCTGCCCCCATTCCGGCGACATCTCCAACATTATCTCCGACGTTGTCTGCAATGGTCGCAGGGTTTCTTGGGTCGTCTTCGGGAATCCCGGCTTCAACCTTCCCGACGAGATCTGCTCCGACGTCTGCGGCCTTCGTAAAGATCCCTCCACCAACGCGAGCGAACAATGCCTGGCTGCTGGCTCCCATTCCGAAGCACAACATCGTTACTGTAATTTCCTGGATTGTCAGTGTAGTCCCGAGCAAAGGGAAGACCCAATACAGCACAGCAAACCACATACAGATATCGATCAACCCCAGACCGACGACCGTCAGCCCCATCACCGCTCCACTACGAAACGCAACCTGCAAACCATCGTTCAGGCTGGTTTTACAAGCTTGCGCTGTACGTGAGCTTGCCAGCGTGGCGGTCTTCATCCCGCACCAGCCAGCGAGAGCTGAAAAGAAACCGCCCGATAAAAATGCGATGGGAACAATGGTTGACTGTGCTTTAAATGCATAAGCAAGCAGCAACAAGAGCGCGGATGTCACCACGAAGAAAATTGCAACAACACGATATTGCCGCGACAAATAAGCATCCGCTCCTTCACGGACGAAGCCGGCGATTCTGGCCATCGCCTCATCACCTTCGTCCTGCTCGACCATCCACTTAAAGAATCGATACGCAAAGGAAAGAGCAGCGATTGCTCCCCCAAGAGCGATGAGCCAGCTGACGATGACTCCCTCAGTTGGGACGTCATTCGAATCCGCCGCCAGAAGGGGCGACGCAGCAAAGATGGTGGCGAAACTCACAAGCCCGACTTGCAGACGCCTCCAGAGTGTCGATCCCGAAGCTCTGTCTTCATTGATGAACATCTACGATCCGCTCCTCGATTCCGCTTTGGCGTTCGTCATAACTTGCCAAAAACTAACACTGTAAATCTCGACACCGCACCATGATCAAAAAACTAAATCTTTTTGATCTCCAATACCCCAGTCATGAACTTCAGTCCAATCATGGAACAAAGAATTCAAGCCAAACTGAACCAAACTCATACACGTAGTTGGATGCGTCGCTCGTTGAGCAGAGTCTAGGCGGGTCGAAATTCAGCTGTCAATGAGCAGAATCAACAGAGCTGCATGTTGTGGAAGAAAATCTCAAAATTCTTCTCGACACTTCATGTTCGCCAGTTTGAAGGATTAACCTGTTGAACGAACTTCGACTGATTCAGTCATCGAGGAACCCTTCACGTTGCAGTGTCCTCGCAGAGCGCTAGAATTAATGAAAACACAAAGCTCGGAGCAAGCCAAGGATATCATGACTACTTCTCAAAATTCACCGATTGTGGTTGGGCTAGGTGAAATTCTCTGGGATGTTTTCCCCGATGAAAAGCGCCCCGGTGGAGCGCCTGCAAATGTTGCATTCCAGGTACAACAACTTGGCGGCCAAGGCGTGATCGTCAGCCGCATCGGGACAGATCCATCAGGGGATGAGCTTCTCGCGTTTCTTGAATCGAAAGGGTTGCAAACCTCCGCTATTCAGCGAGATCCGACAGCCCCGACTGGTCGCGTGACAGTTTCGTTCAATGAACAGAATCAACCAGAGTATGTGATTCACGAAGGTGTTGCCTGGGACAACCTTGAATTTCACGACGAACTCTCGCAACTCATGCAGAAAGCGAAAGCTGTTTGCTTCGGGACACTCGCGCAACGTTGCGAGAAATCAAGGACATCAATTCAACAAGCTGTGCGGGCCACATCACCCGACTGCCTGCGAGTGTACGACGTCAACATTCGCCAAGACTACTATGAGATTGCCTGGATTGAAGCCTCTTTAAAATTGGCGAACATCATCAAGCTGAACGACGAAGAAGTCGAATTGCTGGCACCTTTACTGGGGGTCCCGTCGGATTTCCAAGCATTCTCCAAAGAACTCATCCAGAAATTCGATCTCAATCTGGTTTGCATCACGCGTGGAGCCAATGGCTGCTTGTTGAGCAGTCAAGACGAGACTGTTGATGTCGCTGGCGAACAGATTCAAGTCGCTGACACCGTCGGAGCGGGAGACGCCTTCACGGCGGGGTTGATCGTTTCTCAGCTGCAAGGCAAAACACTGAAAGTTTCCGGTCAATTCGCCAACAAGGTCGGCGGCATCGTGGCCTCACATCACGGAGCGATGCCTGAACTCAAGGATGTTTTCGCGAATCTGTAAAGCCAGCAGGCAGAAATCAACCGACTTCGTTCGGCGCCACGAACCTCGCCCGGCGACAATGTCGCGGAACACGATACCTCGTAACACATCGCATCGGAGCACAATTTGCGGCGATACTTTGAATCACTTTGGATTCCAGCAGCTTCGCGGTACACTCACATTGAAACGGAATTTCCGAAGAAACCACAAACAAATTGAGTCGACATCTTATGCCAAAACAATGGAGGTTTGCACCACACGATCAGGGAGCGATCAAGCGATTGACCAAAGAGATGTCCTGTTCGCCACTGCTTGCTCAAGTCTTGGCTGCGCGTGGAATTGAGTCGAAAGAACAAGCACTCAAGCTGTATACCACCCAAATGAAAGACTTGCACGATCCGGGATTATTACCCGGAGTGGAAGAGGCATCGGACCGCATGATCGCTGCGATGAAATCTCAGCGACGGATCACGATTTATGGGGACTACGACGTCGATGGCGTGACCGCAACGAGTATCCTGTGGCACTGCTTGAAACTCGCCGGGGCCAAGGTCGACTATTACATCCCCTGCCGACTCGAAGAAGGGTATGGCCTGAATCTGGAAGCGATTCGGACCCTCCACGAAGAAGACCCCGATCGACTCGTGATCACAGTTGACTGTGGAATCTGCAGCCTGAAAGAAGCAGCACTCGCAAAAGAGCTCGGCCTGGAATTGATCATCACCGATCACCACACCATGCTGGACGAATTGCCAGACGCAGCGACGAACGTCCATCCACGATTGCCGGGCAGTGAATATCCATTCAAGGAGCTTTGCGGGGCTGGCGTCGCCTTCAAGCTGGCGTGGGCTGTTTGCCAAAAACTGGGTGACGGAACAAAAGCTTCTCCGCGAATGCGTGAGTACCTGAAATCCGCCGTCGGACTGGCAGCCATCGGGACAGTTGCCGATGTCGTCCCGCTCATCGGCGAAAATCGAATCATTGTGCAATACGGCCTGTCAACACTGCTCGACAAATCCATGACCGGCCTGTCGATGCTTCTGAAAGTCGCCAATCTCGATGAACAAAAAGAGCTGAGTGCCGAAGATATCGGATTCGGAATCGGCCCGCGTATCAACGCAGCTGGCCGTCTGGGACAAGCTCGGCTCGCAGTCGAATTGCTCACCACTGAGAATCGTCAACGCGCTGCACAACTGGCCGACTATATGGATCAGCTCAACAAAGATCGACAAAAAGTTGAGCGAAAGATTTACAAACAGGCCAAAGAACAGATCGAAGAAAACCCCGAATGGCTCGAATCAGGTGCACTCGTCTTAGCGAGTGAAGACTGGCACCCCGGAGTCATCGGTATCGTTGCCAGCCGGATTGCCGAAAAGTACGAACGTCCGACAATCATGATTGCAATGAACGCAGAGTCAGGAATCGGACAAGGGTCAGGACGCTCCTTCCATGGATACGACTTGCACTCCGGCTTGTCCGCTTGCAGCGAACTCCTCGAGGCCTTTGGAGGTCACAAAGCAGCAGCTGGCTTACGGGTCAAGTCCGAGCAACTCGATGACTTTCGCCAAACACTCGGTCAAATCGCCTTGGAAGATAACTCGTCCGATTCAGCCCAACCTGAACTAGACGTTGATGCCGAAGTGACACTCCACGACTTAACGCATCGTGCAGTCAAAGAGCTCGACTGGCTCGGACCATACGGAGCGGCACATCGTCGACCAATCTTTTCAGCAAGCAACATCGAATTAGTTGAGCCTCCGAAAAAAATGGGGGGAGGCGAACGCCACCTCTCACTGAGAGTCCGAGACGGCAGCAAGGTTCTCCGTGCCGTTGCTTTCGGAAAAGGAGAATGGGCGGATGAAATGCAAGAGGCCATCACAGGCCCCTTCTCAATTTGCTTCACCACTAACATGAACCGCTTCCGAGGTTATGAAACGGTCGAACTCAAACTGGTCGACTGGCAACCCTCGGTCCAACATTCAAAAATTCGCTCGACATAAACCGCTAAACAGACTCTCCGCTTTAATGGTGAACACATGGTTTGTTCGACGATGACAATCACACCAGCTAAGATGCCGCCACAATTATTGCGTTTCCCACATAAGTGAAGTTCAGCAGGCGGCCACAATGAAACTTGCGAGCGTTCTCACTCCGCCCAGTCCGGAAAACATGCAACTCGCCGTCCAATGTGGGGTCGAAGGGATTGTGACGCGGTACCCTGGACCAACGTTGAACGACCTCGTCACCGTAAAGCAGCGCATCGAGGACCATGGCCTGCAACTCTTCGCGATCGAAGGCTATCTGCCGATTGAAAAGATCAAGTTGGGTATCGACGAAGATGGGAGTGAGATGCGAGCAATGAAAGAGTTGATTCGCAATCTCGGCACAGTCGGCGTTCCGCTTCTCTGCTACAACTTTATGGCGGGAACAGATTGGGTCCGAACGGAACTGTCCGCTCCTGAACGTGGAGGAGCAAAGGTCACCGGGTTTAATCTTCAACAGGCAGAGCAAGCAGTTTCTCTCAATGCCACCGAAAGTGAACTCTCCCAAGAGGAAATTTCCGCAGAGAAACTTTGGGCGAATCTGGAAGCCTTTCTCAAAGAGGTAATTCCCGTCGCAGAAGAGGCTCAAGTCACTTTGGTGATGCACCCGGATGATCCTCCGCTGCCGGTGTTCCATCGCAAAGCGCGCATCATGAATTCCATCGAGGCGTTTGAGAAACTGGTCGCTCTCGTTCCAAGCCCGAGAAATGCCATCTGTTTTTGTCAGGGAACATTCGCTGCGATGGGTGTTGACACCCCCTCCACAATTCGCCGACTCGGCCGCCATATTCAATACGTTCACTTCCGTGACGCCCAAGGATCTCCTGAAGCATTCGTCGAAACATTCCACGACAACGGCCCAACAGACATGGCTGCCGCACTTCGTGCTTACCAGGAAATTGGATTCAATGGGCCGATCCGTCCCGATCACGTCCCGCAACTTTATGGAGAAGACGATGGAGAACCGGGCTATACGATGCTTGGCCGCTTGTTTGCATACGGTTACATTCGTGGGCTGATCGACGGAACAAAAGATCGCCGGACACCAGAAGTCTCCAGCTAAGGCAGTTTGAAAAGACTTATGTACTCCGTCTCATCAAACTGTCTCGTGGTACTGGTCGAAAATTTATGTAAAAGCCTTCACCCACGGACACGACAAGCATTGCAAATGCTCCCAACGACAACGAATTTAGAAACGAGTCACCATGCCTAAAATCACTGCTATTGAAACTGTGATTCCGTCACAGATCATGACGAACCTGATCCTGGTTCGCATTCACACCGAAGATGGAATAATAGGCTGTGGGGAAACGTACTACACGCCGCATGCCATTGATGGACTGATTCATGACTGGATGGCGGAACGGCTCATCGGCAGCGAAGCCACCGACATCGAGGCACACTGGCGGTTTCTTTACGAGCGGTGTTCCGCTTTTGGACTGCCGGGTGCAGAAATGCGTGCTCTCTCGGCTATTGATGTCGCCTTGTGGGATATCATGGGACAAGTTTGCGGACAACCGGTCTGGAAGCTGCTGGGAGGAGCAGTTCAGCCGGAAGTCAGAATCTACAACACCTGCGGAGGCCCCGGATACGGGACTCTGAAACAGTCGAAAGTCGAGACTTCACAACACCCCGGCTGGCCCGGCTATGGAGACGAAGGGAAACCGGGACCACTGCAAGACAACTGGTCTTCCATTCATGCTGCCGGGGACCTTGCAGAGGAACTCGTCTCTGAAGGGATCACCGGAATGAAGGTCTGGCCGTTTGATCGCCATGCCCACAAGAACAGTGGCCTGTATCTTTCGCGCGGTGAAATCGAAGAAGCGATGAAACCTTTGCGGGACATCCGTGATCGCGTCGGAGATCAAATTGAAATCATGATCGAAGGACACGCATTTTTCCAACTGGCATCGGCACTCCGAATCGCTGATGCACTGAAGGAAATTCGCCCGTTGTGGTTGGAAGATGTTTTGCGAGTCGACAACGTTCAAACTCTTGCAGACTTTCGGCGTCAATCGGGAATGCCCATCGCAGCCAGTGAAATGGTCCTCGGAAGAACATCTTATCTTTCTTTACTGAATGCGGGCGCAGCCGATTATGTGATGGTCGACCCGACCTGGGCAGGAGGGATCAGCGAAACTCGCCGAATCATCGAACTCGCACAAGCGTTCAATGTTCCCGCGACGATGCATGACTGCACCGGACCACTCACAATGTATGCCGGGCTTCACTGTTCGGCAGCTTCATCGAACGTTGTCTTTCAGGAAACAGTTCGAGCACACATCCGCACGTTCTATCATCAACTCGTCGACCGCCAGCCGGTCATTGAGAATGGTCGACTTCAACTTCCGACCGATCCGGGACTTGGCACCAGCTTGCTCCCAGAATTATTTCAACCGGGACAATCAAGCTACCGTCTAACAAAGTAACCAAGCCTATGTCCACTCATGTTCGTCATCACGTCCTCGGAGCGACAACGCTCGCTGCGGTGATGCTGTATCTAGACCGTATCTGCATCGCTGAAATCGCCAAGGAAGAGGCTTTCAAGTCTGACTTGGGAATCTCTGACACACAGATTGGCGTGGTCCTCGGTGCCTTCTTTTTCACTTATGCACTGGGACAGGTTCCGGCAGGTTGGCTGTCGGATCGATTCGGAACCAGAACCATGCTGCCGATCTACATCGGCATCTGGTCGCTCTGTACGATTCTCACCGGATTGGCCAACGGCTTCCTCATGCTGATGGTTGCGCGACTGTTGTTTGGTTTTGCCCAAGCAGGTTGCTACCCATCAGCTGGGAGTCTCATCAAACGCTGGATGCCCATCCCCCAGAGAGGCCGAGCGAGTAGCGTCGTCTCGTTTGGCGGACGCTTAGGTGGGACGATTGCACCGATCCTGACTGCATGGCTGCTGAAAGACTATCTCTCCTGGCGAGCTGTCTTGATCTTGTATGGCACAGCCGGTTTTCTCGTCGCGTTTCACTTCTGGAGAATCTATCGCGAGACACCCACAGAGCACCCCTTGTGTGATACTGGTGAACAAGAATTGATCTCCTACGGCGATGACGACGCGGGCGACTTGAGCCCGCCTCAGTTTCTGCCACTGCTCCCATTGATCCGCAGCCACACAATGTGGTTGATGAGTTTTTTACAGTTCGGAATCAATCTCGGTTGGGTCTTTCTGGTGACCTGGCTGCCGACGTACCTGCAGGAGGTGAAACATGTCGACCCAAAAACAGGCGGGTTGATGTCGACGATCGTGCTGGCCTCAGGAATTGTGGGAACGCTCTGTGGAGGAATGGTGACAGACATTTCGGTCCGGCACTTCGGGCGGCGATGGGGGCGTTCACTCCCTATGGTTACCTGTTATACAGTCGCCATGATTGCTTATCTTTCCTGTTTAAGACTGGAATCGGCCTGGAGCTTTGTGATTGCCGCGTCGATCGTTGCATTCGCGACTGATCTCAGTGTCCCTTCGATTTGGGCCTACATGCAGGATGTCGGTGGAAAGAACACAGCTGCGGTGTTTGGCTGGGGAAACATGTGGGGAAACTTCGGAGCCGCGACATCCCCATTGCTCGTCCCGATCGTAGTCGATGCAACGGTCCCCGATGCCGACTGGACGCCCGCCTTTTACCTCTTCTCGCTGGGGTATCTCATGGCCGGCTTATGTGCCTTGGGAATCAACGCGAACAGCAAAGTTGAGTGAAGCCAACTGACCAGATAGAGCCCCCCAATACTTGTCGTGCCCATGAAGGCCAGTTGCATGAGTTTTCAGACAACTTATTTCAAGGCGAAACGTACCGGATATGGATCCAAATATTGTTCGGAAAAATGACGTCCTGAACGACTCCAACTTCTCACTTATTTGAAAAAAGACAACCAGAAAGACGAAAAATGTCCCAATCAAACATTCAATACCCGCAAGACGAAAACACTCCCACTTCACATCTCCCTTTCAGCCCCTGTGCAGTGGTCGGGAATCTTGTGTTTGTCTCTGGTCAGGCTTCCGTTGATGCCTCTGGAAAAATTATCGGAGACAGTTTTGAAGGAGAGTTTCGTCGCTCAATCGAGAACCTGCGCGCGGTCTTGAAGACGGCAGGGTGCGATCTGCAAAACATCGTTCAGACGAGGAACTATGTCCGCGATGACGCCGACCTCGCGGAATACAATAAGCTCTACGCAGAATACTTTCAGAACCCGCTGCCAACGCGGACAACGATCACGAATTGCCTGCCATCTACGATTCGCTACGAAGTTGAGTGCATCGCTGTACTGCCCGAAGCAGATTAAATCTGCCGAACAGGAAGACGCTGAACAGAAACTCAGTGCGTACCAATTCAAAGAGCTCGAATCTGGCATCCAAGCAGCCTCAGACGGCGACGCCAAAGAACTACTGAGGCCGGTTCGGATGCACCGCTTCTCCAAAACTGTTGTCTCTTCAAACTGAAGCGGCGACAGTTTTTTCTTGTGGAGACAGTTCATCCTGCGGCAGCACTGGCGCTGAACGTTCGAGAACATACAACGCACTGTGGGCCCGTAAATTGGCAAAGTACGCTTTCTTGACAGCCCGGTCACCAATAATGGGGAGTTCCCTCAGGACACGAAAATTCCCTTGGCTGGCGAGTTCGCGGAAGTCGACAAGCGACAAGAAGTGAACGTTTGGTGATTCGTACCATTCATAGGGGAGATGGTCGGTCACTGGAGCGCGCCCGCGCAGAGCTACCTGTAACCGAATTCGCCAATGTGCAAAGTTAGGAACCACGACCAGCGCTCTTTTCGCCACCCGGAAAATCTCATTGAGCAAGTCGAGCGGTCGATCAATTTGTTGCAACGTTTGGCTGAGAATCGCGAAGTCGAAGCTTTGCGAAGGAAGTTCCGCGAGGCCGGAATTCAAATCGGTCTGGAGCATCGGGACCCCTTTTTCGATCCCTTTAATGAACGCATCGTCATCGAGTTCGACTCCAAACACATCGCACCCATGATCATCTCGTAGTCGTGCAACTAAAGTTGCGTCTCCACAACCCAGGTCGACAACTCTGCTTCCGGGAGTGATCTTATCGATGATAATATCATTCGTCACAGCAGATCGTGGATCAGGTAAGTGGATTCGTTTTGCACACATAGCGACAATTCATCTTTGAGCATTCTTGGAAAAGAGGTCTGCGTTCTACAGCGGCAGTATTTTTCAAATTGGTTTTCGTATCTCACCTTGTGAAATTGATCGACTCATCACATGTAAACAAATGCCACGAAGAGAGAGACACGAACTGTTCTACTGCCGGTCAGAGTATGTCCTGGCCAGAAACGGGCTGACCAGACTTCCGAGTTTGGGCAATTCCTGATCAATCAAAAATGCATCGTGACCGTATGCACTTTTTAACTCCTTGAAAGTGACATGCCGTTTCGCATCAACAAGCGCTCGAACGATCTCTTTACTTTGTGGAGTTGGGTAAAGCCAATCGGTGTCATACGAAATGACGAGAAACCGACTTTGCACCCGAGAAAACGCATCTGCAATCGACCCATATGCTTCACCTAGATCGAAGTAGTCCATCGCCCGCGTCAACGTGAGATAGCTGTTGGCATCGAAGCGTTCAACAAAACGATTTCCCTGATAGTGCAGATAACTTTCAATTTGGAATTCTGTTTCCGATTTCAAATCGAAACCAAATTCATCTCCATTTTGCAGCTTGCGTCCAAACTTCAACTCAATCGACTGTTCGGAGAGATAGGTAATATGGGCCACCATCCGAGCGAGTGCGAGACCGAAGTGCGGCTTCTCCTCTTCACCGTAGTACCAGCCATCCTGAAAGAGTGGATCGCTGTAAATGGCGCGTCGGCCGACTGCATTGAATGCAATTCCTTGAGCGTTGAGCTTGGGTCCAGAGGCAAGCACAATCGCTGCCCCAACTCGCTCAGGTCGATTAACAACCCATTCGAGGACTTGCATCCCCCCTAAACTTCCCCCCACAACGGCAAGGACGTTTTCGATTCCCAAATGATCCAGCAACGCATTGTGAACATTGACGATATCCCGAATCGTGATGAACGGAAAATCGGGGCCGTATGGTTTTCCGGTTTGCGGATTTTCCGAACTGGGACCCGTCGTCCCCTGACAGCCGCCAAGGATATTGGAACAGACAACGAAGTATCTGTTTGTGTCGATCGCTTTTCCCGGACCGATGAAGCCGTTCCACCAACCTGGCTTCCTTTCCTTTTCGTTGTGCCTGCCCGCCACATGAGCATCGCCCGTTAACGCATGACAGATGTAAATGACGTTATCTTTTCTCGGCGAAAGCGTTCCATATGTTTGGTAGGCAACGGTGATCGGCCCAAGTGTCTCACCACTTTCGAGCACCAATGGAGATGGAGGCGCGAAGAGTGTTGCAGATTGCCGCTCCACAAACCCATCCGGGGAGGAAGAAGAGCTATCAGTTTCGGCGAAATCGGTGGACATACTCGGAAACGTTGTATTCGATAAAACGAGAAGTGGTACTGGAAATTCTATAAGATCCAACAAGAGCTAACCAATTGGTCGTTGCCTTCAGGAGAGGCAAAGACCATTTCAGCATTGTCTACACTTCTTAAGAACCAGTCCGAAAACCTCTGAAATGGCCGCTTTCCTCAACGTTTGACAGAGCAATTTCAAGTTTCGGGATCAGTTCTAAAAATAATACCCGACCCGCTGTGTGATTTCGAGCAGGTTTTCATCCCAAACGTAACCGGTGCCGAGCGAATTGCAAGGCGTCGACCAAGCGATCAATGTCATCTTGATTATTATACAGGCCGAAACTGACACGAACTGTCGAAGAGACCCCCAAAAGATCGTGCAGCGGCATTGTACAGTGATGACCGTGACGAACGAAAACTCCTTTACGATCCAGAAGCTGGGCTAAGTCCTCTGGGTGAGCGCCTTCCATCGTGAAGCTGAGGATGGCACCTTTGTGTTCAATTGAAGGGCCGTAAATGGTTACCCCGGGAAACTCCATCAACCGTTGATGAGCAGATTGCGTTAAGCTGACCTCGTGCCCGTGCATCGCCTCGAACCCAATACCTTCAACGTACTCGACGGCGGTTTTCAGAGCAATCGCCTGAACAATCGGTAGCGTTCCCGCTTCAAACTTCGCTGGTGCTTCAGCCCAACTCGAGTGGTCTTCATAAACACGGTCAATCATATGGCCACCAAAGAGCAGGGGATCGGTCTGCTCCAACAGGTCGCTGCGCCCGTACATGATGCCGATTCCGGTCGGACCATACAGCTTGTGCCCGGAGAAAGCCAAGAAATCAATTTGATCAGCGATGACATCAACAACCTGATGCGGCACACTTTGAGCAGCATCGACAACGAAAACCCCTCCAACATCGTGGATACGTTTGGAGAGTTCCGGGATTGGATTGATCGTTCCGAGAACGTTCGACATCCCGGTCACCGATAGAATCTTCGTTTTGGGAGTGATGAACTCATCAAGTCGCTGCAAGTCGAGTCGCCCGTCTGCTGTGAGAGGGAGATAGCGGACAACCGCCCCGGTTCGCTCTGCGACCTGTTGCCAGGGGACAATGTTCGCGTGATGCTCCATATGGTTGAGGAGAATTTCATCACCTGCTTTCAGATGACGTCCCCCCCACCCGAAGGCGATCATGTTCAGGGACATCGTCGTCCCGGAGGTGAATATAATCTCGGAACTGTCATCAGCATTGATCAGACGGCGAACTGCTTCACGGCTTGCTTCGAGTTCTTCGTCGATTTGCGCTCCAAACTGGTACACGCCTCGATAAGCATTGGCGTAGTGGGTCTCGAGAACTTCTCTTTCAGCGTCGATGACACATTGTGGTTTTTGTGCTGACGCTCCACTATCAAGAAATGTAACAGGAGAACCATTCGGCAGCGTTTCTCGAAAAACGGGAAACTGATCACGGATGGCAGCGATGTCCAATAATTGAGTCTCCATAATCTTGCTCATGATTTCTTCGCTTTCACAAAACCTGAACAAGTCCACGCCGTTCCAGTCCAGAAAATGATCTCAGTACTCTTGTCAAACATTATTACTCGCTCACCTCAACCACGTGAAGAGGGGCCGAAAAGTGATAAGTTATTCCGAATCCTGAGATGCAGCGAGAATTGCGATTTGGCGGACACGTTTGACCATTCCGAACAAACCATTCTTCCTTGCGGGGCTTAAATACCGATCAAGTTCGAGTTCGTGAAAAATTTCTTCAACGTCCGTTTCGACGATCTCTTCTGGCGTCTTGTCGTCGTAAATCGCCATCAGAACAGCGATTAATCCGTTGACGATCATGGCATCACTGTTGGCCAGAAATCGAATCGTGGCAGGCTCATGATCTTCATTCACTGATGCAATCAGCCAAACATTACTTTGACACCCATGCACTCGGTTGGGTTCGATTTTCGCATCATCGGGAAGTTTTGGAAGTTCGAAACCCAAGTCGATCAGAAAGTCGCAACGTGCTTCCCAATCTCCCAGAAATTCGAATTCTTCTTTGAGTTCCTCAAGCGTCATGTATGTTGTCGAAGACATTCTGCCTCCACCTCGCGTTTACTGATTAATTCGTCCCTGTATCTTAGGGGGCTAGTGAGAATGATCAAATGGCTCAAGCCACCTGAATTATTTCAAGAATCTGGCCTTGAGAGCCAGTCCGAAAACTTTTGAAATGGTTCATTTCCTCACTAGAGCAGTTTGCTCTACCGTGTGCCCGTGATGAACGCATATCTCTACTAATAATAATGTTCGCCACGAGGCAGATCCTGCAAACCAATTCGGAAGATGCTCTATTCGAGAGAGCAATCTCAGGTTTCAGGATCAGTTCTATATTGTGTTTGGGCCGTCCTTGAACTTTCCGCCCTCTTCGTAAAAAGGAGAGAGGTCAATGCCTCCCTTTTCCTCCTGCTCCAGCAGTGCCAGCCTGGCTTCCAACCGATGAATCCGAGCCTCCAATGCAGGATGAATCTCGGGTTTGACGACAGTTTTTCCTCGCGGGACAACCGGATACCCGAGCTGTCTCTGCAAAGCGGCAAACAGGTACAACGGATCCTTCCCGTGATTGGCTCGGGCAATCCGACCAGCCCGTGAGTCAAACAGAACAGGATACGAAGGACTGTATTCCGGGTCGTTTTGACGTTTTTGTACATCGATCACATGCTGTTCCGAACGCATGTAGAGCATGTCAGAAAAATCGACTGTCCCGAGATCGAACCGAATTTTTCGTATCCAGTCCCGCCAATCTTGAGAGTAGACGGAATCGCCCGCAATCGCAGAAACTCCGTGGTCGTACCCAAGTCGATTTCGTGCG
The DNA here is from genome assembly GCF_007744255.1 of Thalassoglobus polymorphus. Lineage (GTDB taxonomy): Bacteria > Planctomycetota > Planctomycetia > Planctomycetales > Planctomycetaceae > Thalassoglobus > Thalassoglobus polymorphus. Next base: position 5,327,957 of record NZ_CP036267.1, read on the forward strand.
AGACACTCAAATTGATAGATAAACAACGCCGCCTGATCGAGCTCGTCGGAACTTCGAAACTCCGCTTCGCGTTCGAGGATCTTCAATGCAACACGAAAGTCAAACCGAGCATTATCCTCTTCTGCTTTCTGAACGATGAATGTTTGAAACGGGGAAAAATAATGCGACAAACGTACCATTCCGTCACCCAGACGTCCGTTCAATTGAATTTCCCCAATCAGAAAATCAATTGCCATCGGCAACTTGGTTGTGGTCAGAATTTCTTCTTTCAGAGCAGAGAGTATCTCCTGTGAAGGCGTGCTGTCCTCTAACCGCTCGCGATAAACACGAAAGAAATATGCCTGTTCAATATACTCTTCTCGACCAAGTGCCGAACCAGCCATCTGTTTTCCCACGATCTCGACACGTATCGACTCTCATAAAACCTGAACGAGCTCTCAAAAATCGCTGACACCATGACGCTGAAATCCCAGCAATGACATGACAGCGACTTCAACTGAATACATTCCCAAAAGCATCGCACGCAGAGGCTTCTGCAGAGCTATTCAGCCTCGATGAAACCGATCCAAGCAAAACTGAAATTTAGAGCAACGGAATTGGCTCAGGCAGCAGAATAAATGGGAAGACTCTCAACGGACGACCGGGCTCCAGATCCGACGGGTAACTCAGCTGAGCTGCGCGATCCGCTGCGAACTGCAGGATTGTGAAATCGAGTCCGCAATAGCGATCCTGATCCGATTCCGCAGCGACGTCTGCGAACACTTCGCCAGCAGAGGCCGCGTGCCGGCGGACTCCGTGGATACTTTCTTCACGAACCTTGATCCCTGCAGCAGCCATCTTGACGAGACCTTTCAGAAACAGGCCACACATCGAATCGACACCTGTTGCTCGCATCAATCGTTCCCACTCATCATGAGCTTCCCAATAGAATCCGAGATTGAAGTAATCCAGGGCGATCAGATAACTGCGGTTTTCAGTCCACTGAGCCTCTTTCAGTCCTTTAGGAGGCTGCGGACGGCGGTTGTAACTATGGCCACGGGGGTCCCGATAAGGATGCGGTGACCCTGACCCAGGAATGTGCGTGTACCGAGGGAGATCGGTAGAGGGAAGCAATCGAACAAATTTTTTAGTAGATTCCATTGGACAACTCGACTTTCAACGGATCGGGAGGCACAATCAGGCGGTCTGCTTGACTGGCCTCTACGGACTGACTTTCAGTAGGAATTCACTACGGAACACGATGCCCAGCGTTCAAGAGACATTGGGAGCCTTCGTTTCCACGCTTCTTCAGTATCCTGCTGATCTGAATTGGGACGTGCCCCGAAGTCTCCTGCAGGCGTGTTGCGCCTGCTTCTCAAACGTCGCTGGAAACCAAATTCACTTCAAATGAACCACCAGAAATAAAGAACTGCTCTGAATATTTGAATTTCGGATCTCAAAATCTGAGAAAGCCTTTTTCAAATCATCCTCGAAACAGGTCTCGAACTGGTCAGTAAAAACGACTGAACATTACTTGTGGCGTCACATTCACCATTAATGTCGTTGACTGTGACGGGAAAAAATTGTGACAGAACATGGGTTCTGTTCATGAACCTTCGGTAACAAGAGTTGAACTTTCATCGCAGTGATGCGACCATGCTCGTGACTATTGTCTTGAAGGAGGTTTGCCTGAAGGTTGGTCACTCTAGGCTGTTTGGCTGAAGGAAAAATGCAGATCGACAAGAGTGATTGTTTGAAAGGATGAACTGCCACCTTTCAAAAAATGATGCCCTCACCTTTAGGAAGCAACCGAGTCTATTCGGCTGAAGAGTCCGTTCAACTGGTTATTTGATGGCAGGCCGCCATCTCGACAGAGGAGGTCTGCGAGAAACCATTTTCCTTTGAGCAACGTCGATTAGAACACGTTTTGGGTGGATTGTGTAGACTGATTTTTACAGAATTCTCGCATTCACCCCATCAAAGTCCAGTCAGGCAGGATGAGTTGGTTCAAGCGGATTTGAGCGAGCAGACCAAAATCAACGCTTCCGAATGCGTCGATCTCACAAAATCCCAGCCTTTTCTACATTTTCGATACTACAGCTTCCCCGAAAATGCAGCTCCCGACTTTCTTCTTTTTTCTCAACAATTCTTCTCACTCCCCCGCCCCTCAAGGCCCGCTTCATCAAAGTGGGAACACTTTCAAAGTGTGAACACTGTGAGAGTTAGGCAAGAACCATCCCCCCATTCACCTCGACCAGACACTCCTCCTCACCCTGCGATGACCACACCCCTCCCAGCTACTCTTGATTCCCTTCCCCCCTCTTTTCTAGTGAGTTGTTCTTTTCACGTTCTGTAGCGCTCAGGCCTACGAAACAGGTCGTGCCCCTTACATTTCAATAACGCTCTCGTAAAAACAGCACACCCATAACTGCATTCAAACCTTTTCACATAAAGGAAATTCACCCACTAATGCAGGTGAAGTCAGAGTTCGTTAGAATGGACAAATCCCATTCGGGAGATTGCATCAAGCGAGAAAACCGCGAATCTTCATGGTCATCAAGCCAAAATTCATGACTAAGGAAACGAAATGTTTGATACTAGCAACGACGTTTCCTACCTGATTTTTGATGTCGAAGCGGTCGGCGATGGCGATTTGATCTCCAAGGTAAAATATTCCTCTGAAGAGCTCTCCGGGGAAGACGCTCTGAGGAAATTTCGTGATGAGCTGATCGAGAAGACCGGAAAAGATGTCTTACCGCCGACTTTTGTGTTGCCCATCTCTGTCGCGGTCGCCAAGGTCTCTGCCAACTTTCGCTTGATCGACCTCACGGTACTTGATGAACCGGAATTTCGTCCTGCTGTGATCGCAAAAGGCTTCTGGGCTGGCTGGAGACACTACGGACGTCCGACTTTAGTCACCTTCAACGGACGTGGTTACGATGTCCCGGTGCTCGAGTACGCAGCCTTTCGCTATGGTCTTTCACTGCCAGACTGGTTCAACCTGTCAGCTCCGGCGTACGAACAGGCTCGCAATCGATACAATCGCAAAGCCCATTTTGACATGATGGATCTATTTGCCAACTTTGGAGCAACACGCATCACCGGGGGGCTGAACCTGTTGGCGAATCTGATCGGCAAGCCAGGCAAATCAGGCATCGATGGTTCGCAGGTGCAAGATATGTACACTGCCGGCAAGGCCAAAGAAATCAACGACTATTGCCGATGCGACGTCCTCGACACCTACTTTGTCTTTCTCCGGGCTCAAGTCTTGATGGGAAAGCTGTCTCTGGATGAAGAACAGGAGATCGTCGCCGAAACAAAACTCTGGCTTGAAGAGCGTCAAGAATCGCAACCTGCGTTCGCCCACTACCTGCGTCAGTGGGGAGACTGGTCTCCTCCGACACCTCACATCTGATACGATTTGCAATATCCATCAGATTCTTGTTGCATTTGTGCGAAACCTTTTCATAGAATCTGCGTTCATTGATGAATGGCGTGTCAGCCATTTCGCATTCGCGAATTCGCTGAACTCAATCAAGACGCCATTGACCGCTCGGTCTTTAAGGATTGTGGACTATCTCACAGAGTCGGTTTGTCGCCCGTGCTTATAATCCGAGAATTCAAGCAGGGCACGCTTGGACAAGTACAAAGAACGTATCCGAAAACCTACGCAATGTGGATTTGCTTGATGAATGATTTTCTCTTCGTTTGAGAGACCAACATCAGGTCGTCGGATCAGTTCAAAAAAACATTTCCCATGTTCTAAGGAGATTTAGGTATGAAGAAGCTTCTCATGTTGACCGTCGCTGTTGCGACTCTTTCCACAATGGCCATTGCTGGTGGACTCGAAGTTGGTGAAGGCGTTGGCGCATTTTACGTCAAAGACGTCACCGGTCCTGCTGCTGGAACAAAACTTTGCTACCGTTGCCGCTACGGTCAAAAGCCAGTTGTGAGCATCTTCGCTCGTAACATGGATGACAATGTTGCCTCACTCGTAAAAAGTGTCGATGGTGTTGTCGCCAAGAATCAGTCAAAAGACATGGCTGCATTTGTCGTGCTACTTTCAGATTCACCAGAAGCAACAGAAGCGGACCTCAAGAAAGTTGCTCAAAGCAAAGGGATCACCAGCACTCCACTCACAACCTTTGATGGAGTCACAGGACCATCGTCTTACAAAATCTCAAAAGACGCTGAAGTCACTGTCATGATGTGGGTTGGCGGAAAACTGAAAGTCAACGAAGAACTCAAAGCAAGCGATCTTTCAGCTGAAAAGATCAATAGCATCGTTGGCAAAACAGGAACCATCCTGAACTAGAACCAGTCCGAAAAATCTCTGAAACAGAAGTTTTTCTCAACGTCTTGAGGAAGCAATTTCAAGTTTCAGGATCAGATCAAATACGATTCTTCTCTCCCTTGGCTGAAGATCTAAGATCAAGGCCAAATGGAATCAATCAAGAGCACCCGTCGCAACCTTGCGGCGGGTGCTTTTTTTTTCGTTGTTGTTAGAATAGATCACTCTCTCACAACGCGAGATTTCCCTACATGCTCTTGCTGCCCAACCAATAAATAACATGGACGACTTCCTCAACACGATCCATCAGGGTGACTGTATCGCTGGCATGGCGAAACTCCCCGCCGGGAGCATCGACCTTGCCTTTGCCGATCCCCCATTCAACATTGGGTATGAGTACGATGTGTACAACGACAAACTCGGCCGAGAGAAGTACCTCGAATGGTCGCGTGAATGGATCGCAGGCGTTTATCAGGCCCTCAAACCTGATGGAACGTTCTGGCTCGCAATCGGAGACGAATACGCAGCTGAGCTCAAAATTCTCAGCCAGGAAGTCGGCTTCCACACCCGCAGCTGGGTCGTCTGGTATTACACTTTTGGCGTGAACTGCAAATACAAATTCACTCGCTCTCACGCCCACATTTTTTACTTCGTGAAAGATGCCGACAACTTCACGTTTCGCTCAGAGGACCTTGAGAACCGCATCCCCTCTGCTCGCGAACTTGTCTACAACGACAAACGTGCCAACCCCAAAGGACGCCTTCCGGACGACACATGGATGATCCGTCCCGCTGATGTCGTGGGCGAAATCATCGCTGACGATGGAACATGGTCTCCGGAGGAGATCAAACCAGTCCCCGACGATAAGCGAACCTGGACGCTACGCCCCCAAGACCTTGAAACCTGCTTTCAGGCAGATGAAAACACCTGGTACTTCCCGCGTGTTGCCGGGACGTTCAAAGAACGGCAAGGGTTTCACGGCTGCCAAATGCCCGAGCAACTTCTCGGTCGCATCATTCGCAGTTGCTCCAGCGAGGGTGATACCGTCCTCGACCCTTTCTCCGGAAGTGCAACGACTCTCGCAGTCGCCAAGAAATTGAATCGCAAATTCCTCGGCTTCGAACTTTCTGAAGACTACGTCGACTACGGACGCCAGCGACTCGAAGAGATTCGCATCGGCGACCGCCTCAACGGTTCCGCCGAGCCGACCAAAAGTGCTCCGAAAACTGACAGCAGCAAACAGAAATCATCTCGTAAGAAAGTTTCGAACAAACAACGTAATCTATTTGCTCTCGAAGAGCGTCTCGCAGAAACACAACTGCAAATGACTCTCACCGGGATTTGCGAAGCCTATAAACTGTGCCACGATGGATTCTCTGTCGACCGGATTGTGATGGACCCCGCCGCGAATGAAATGTTCACAGATGTTTGCCAACGCCTCGGCCTTGCAGGAGAACCGCGCACCTGGAACACGCTGCTCATTCAGTTGAGACGATCCGGGAAGTTTTCACACATCGAAGTGACGAATAAAACCGAGTTTAGCTGGGACGAAATCGATCCATTCTTCCATGCCAGCGAACTCGCGATGCAAAGCGTATTGGATGATGACCTAGCTGAAGACTTCAATGAAATTTTCAGCGACCCGCTCATCGCAAAAGAATTCGACCAACGCGCTTTACAGCATGCCCCAACACGGACTCCGTTTGAGCTTCGCTGGGCAGCCTTAATGCTCAACCAACAAAGTGAAACAGCGCGGACTCGTGGAGCCATCTTGAAGGCGCCTGCGAAGATCGGAAAAGCGATTTCGATTGACGACCTGAACCCAGAGCAGTTTCTGACCACACCAGGAGTTTATCTTTTAGAGCAGGGGCCCAAGAAAAAACTTTACGCGGGTGAAACGCTCAATCTCCAACATCGATTCACCACAATCTGTGAATCCAAAGAAGCACTCACCCCCCTTGGGAACAATCTTCAGATCCGCATCTTTCCAACCCAAACGTCCTCCGCCGATATCCTCGCCTGGCAAAGCTGCTTCATTTCCAAACACAATACTAAACTGAACTACCAGAAACTTTCTGGAGTTCCACAAACTCAGACATCGACCATTTGAAACGGAACATCCATGAAACGCACACTTATCATGACTGTCCTTTTGGTTTGCTTACAGGCTGTCTTCACAATGAACGAGGGCTTCGCTCAAAAAGAGAGTATCGATGCGGTTCGGGTTTATGTGGGGACGTACACTCGCAAAGAGAGCAAGGGGATTTACACGTTCACGCTCAATCCTAAGACTGGTGAAACGTCTGAACCAGAGCTGGCAGCTGAGTTGGTCAACCCTTCGTTTGTGGCGATCAGTCCTTCCGGAAAGTTCTTGTATGCCGTGAATGAGGTGTCGGACTTTGCAGGACCAGGTCAGGGGGCTGCGGGGGGAGTGACTGGGTTCCAACTTGATGCTCAATCCGGCAAGCTGACCAAGATCAACAGCCAATCCTCAGGCGGACCGGGAGCGTGTCATTTGACCGTCGACCAGACCGGAAAATGCGTACTCGTCGCTAACTACGGAGGCGGAAGCGTTGCTTCCCTTCCCGTCAATACAGATGGTTCGCTCAAACCGGCAGCCAGTCTCATGCAGCATATCGGCTCAAGCATTAATAAACGTCGACAGAAAGGGCCGCATGCTCACTCCGTCAATGTCGACGCAGCGAACAAGTTTGCCGTCGTCGCAGATTTGGGTCTCGACCAACTTCTGGTCTACAAACTCAACGCAGAAGATGGAACTCTCACACCAAACGACCCTGCGTTTACCAAAAGCATCCCCGGAGGCGGTCCTCGACATCTCTCTTTTCACCCGAACGGGAAGCACGCCTTTGCCAACAATGAAATGCTGCTTTCGGTGACAGCTTACAATTACGATGCCAACAAAGGGGTATTGACACCGATCGAAACTTACTCAACAGTCCCCGAAGGAACCGGAGTTGAAGGGAACTCGACAGCGGAGACTCTGGTCCATCCGTCAGGGAAATTTCTGTACGTCTCAAACCGTGGCCCCAACAGCATTGCAATGTTCCGCATTCGTAAAGATGGAACTCTGAAACCGCTGGGATATGCACCGACAAATGGAGAAATCCCCAGAGGGTTCGGAATCGACCCGACCGGAAATTTCCTTCTGGCAGCCAATCAAAACTCAGACACAGTAGTCGTCTTCCGCATCGATCAGAAAACCGGAAAGCTGTCAGCGACCGGAACCGTCTTGAATATCTCCACACCGGTCAACGTTCGCATGTTGGCAATCGACTAGAAAATCTTTCGAATTGGTTTGCAGGACCTGCCTCGTGGTGAACAGTATTTTTACTAGCGAAATGCGTTCTTCACGGGCACATGGTAGAGCAAACTGCTCTAGATCATTGCCAATACTTGTCGCGCCCGCGATGTTAACTTTCATGACTTCATAGAGATTTACTCTCCAGAAATCGCCTCTGTTGAGTATTCAAACTGTGGTCCATCTGTGTCGTTCAATTTAGACTCCTTGCAAGTCTTTAGAACTTGAGAAACAAAGACGAATTGACGACCACCATAGAGCGAATGCCGGCAATTGAGACAGTTTGGATTAGGTCGCTGTTTTCAGGACGCTTCTTTCTTTACACTGAATCTCCCTCCAAAGTCCCGATTTGAATTCCTATTTAATCCGCGAGCTTCTCAGTTACGGAGAAGTCAACCTCAGGTTTTCAAATCAATGCCAGAACTCACTCCACGATTCAGACGAGGCAACAATGTTGTTGAATGTTCGCGTGTCACTTCTTTTGGTATCGCTCATTGCGATCTCGACCTCCAACGCCTTGGGGCAAGAGACCCAAAACGCCGAATTCGGTCCTTTCTCAGCTGAGGAAGCTGCCAAAAAATTTGTTTTACACGATGATTGTAAAATCGAACTGGTTGCAGCTGAACCGGATGTGATTGATCCGGTCCATATCGCATTCAATACCGATGGCAAACTCTGGGTGGTCGAAATGACAGACTACCCCAACGGCCCCGGTGACGGACAACCCGGCCTCTCTCGCATCCGAGTCCTCAGCGATGACGACGGAGATGGTCGCTTCAACAATCCGGTGACCTTTGCCGAGAAGCTGCTGTTCGCAAACGGTTTGATGTTCTGGAAAGACGGAGTCATCGTCACAACAGATGGCAAAATCCAGTTCATGCGAGACACCGACGGGGACGGCAAGGCTGACGAGACTCAAGTCTGGTTCGAGGGATTCGCGACCGAAAATCCACAACTGCGACACAATCACCCACAACTCGCCATGGATTGCAAAATTTATATTGCGAACGGCTTACGTGGCGGGAACATCGTCCCTGGTCCCGACAACCCTTGGGGACTTGATCCCAAAGCGAAACCGCTTTCGATCTCAGGTCGCGACTTTCGCTTCGATCCCCTCACCGGGAAGTACGAAGCGATCGCCGGGATGGCTCAATTTGGAATGGCTTTCGATGCTCACGGGAATCGCTTCGTCTGCACGAATAGAAACCCCGGCCGACAAATCGTTCTTGAAGATGAACAACTGAAATTGACTCCGGGATTGCGAATCCCGCGTTTCTATGAAGATGTCGCTGCAGCAGGAGAAAATTCGAAGCTCTATCCACTCTCCAGAACCTGGACCACTTCGAACTTACACGCCAATCAGTTTACAGCTGCGTGCGGCGTCTTGATTTACAACGATTCGTCACTTGGACAAAACTTCTTTGGAAACATTTTCACTTGTGACCCTACTGCAAATCTTGTCCACCGAGAAATCGCAGTCTCTATCGGGCCGACATCACGTTCGCATTCTGAAAAGGAAGGCGATGAATTCTTAGCGACAAAAGATGAATGGTTTCGTCCGGTCAATCTTGCACACGGTCCAGACAAAGCTCTTTACGTTGTTGATATGTATCGTGCAGTCATCGAGCATCCACAGTTCATGCCCGTTGAGCTGAAGGATCGTCCCGATTTGACATTAGGTTTAGACAAAGGTCGAATCTGGCGAGTTGTCCGCTCTCAGCCGCCAGCAGATTCTGATCACAAACTCGAACAGGTCGACGCAAGCTCTCCAGAACTGTTAATTCAAGCGCTCTCATCGGATTCCGTCTGGAAACAGAACCATGCACAACGGCTACTCATCGAAAGTGACTCGAAAGAGGTCGTGCCGCAACTACGAAGCCGAATCAATGCTCCGCAAACGTCAGACGAAAAATACCTGTTACCATTGATCGCCACCTTAGACAAGTTAACCCTGGCTGACCTCAAAGCAGCCATGAGCAATGCAAACGACATCTACTTCCTGAAGTCGTTCTTCGAACTCGGCCAACGTCATTTTGGAGAAACTCCGGAATGGAAGGATCTCGTCAACTCCTCCTTCCATAAAACTGACTCCGGAATCCCAGTCAGTTCCTTCATTTTTGAAATGCTCGGACAAGTCCCCTGGAAAACATTGTCCGAAGCTGATCAGAAAATCGTACTCGACCAAATCCTCGAGCGAATTGTTCCGGGGTCCCAGAAAGATTCCGAGCAATACGACCCTTATTGGTTGTCTGTCTACTTAAGGTTGGCTGCCAGAAGCGAATCGCTTGACGTTTCCACACAGCTCATCGCTGCCTTCGAGCAATTCGAACCGAAGAACGAGGCTGAAAAACAGGCTCTGCGATTACAGACTTACGCAGCCATTCGTGACCTTGCGGAACTGGTCGCCAAACAAAACCAGAAAGACCAGGCCCGCACACTTCTGACAACGATCGTCGGAAATGAAGACAACTCTTTCGCGACTCGAATGAGTGTTCTCTCTGGTCTCGCTCAAGGTTTCCCGGGCGGACGCACAGCTTTAAACGCACTGATTGCAAAACTCCCTGAAGAAGCAAAAGCGAACATCGCTGCCACCATCACCGAAGCGACGAGGGTCTTGAAAACCAAAGATTCCATCGCAGAAGAACTACCAATCCTCTTCGACTTATTGAGTCTCGCTGACGACGATGCATCACTTCAACAACTGATCACCGCGACCGGTTCCGGCGATGCAACGCGCGCTTCACTGGCACTCTCAGCACTTTTGAAACGACCTGCAGCTCAGGTCAACCCTGCTTTGGTTGAACTGCTCCCCAAACGACGGGGAAGCGTCCGACGAAGCATTCTGCAAGCAATGGCCAGAAGCACAAGTCGAGCTCCGGCGTTGCTGGATGAAATTGAATCTGGACGTGTCCCGGCGTTGGAGATTGACGCGACTGTTGAGAAAACGCTCTATCGACTCTCCGACAAAGAGCTTGTTGCTCGCGCCAAGAAACTTCTGAAACGCGAACCACCCGCTGATCGCGTGAAGGTCCTCGAGGAGTATCAAGTCAGCTTGACGATGGACTCCGACCCGCTTCGCGGCAAGGTGACCTTCGAGAAAAACTGTGCGACCTGCCATAAAGTGGGCGATGTCGGAGTCAATGTCGCTCCGGACATCTCCGATTCGCGAACCAAGACTCCCGATTTTTACTTGATGAACATTCTCGATCCGAACCGGGCTATCGATGCCAACTACTTCAGTTTCAACATTCTCGATACCGATGGCAAAGTCCATTCCGGGATTGTCGCTTCGGAAACTTCGACGTCCGTGACTTTGAAGCAACCTGAGGGCAAGCTGGTCACGATTGACCGCGAAAACATCGAAGAGTTCAAGAACACTGGCGTCTCGTTGATGCCTGTCGGTCTGGAACGAAAAATGAGCAAGCAGGAAGTTGCAGACGTGATCTCCTTCATTAAAAACTGGAGATATCTCGACGGTCAGATTCCTAAGGAAGTCATCAAGTAAGGTCAGTGCGCAGAGATGGTTCAGCTCACGCAGATCGCTCACGAATTGATTCGTGATTTTATCAAGACCGGTGATCTCGTCATCGACGCAACCTGTGGAAACGGGCACGACACATTCTTCCTCTCCGAATTAGTCGGTGAGTCTGGAATGGTATTGGCCTGCGACCTTCAGCAGTTAGCAATCGATGCGACAAAAGATCGATGTCGCGAGCGTAAGAATATTGATTACCACTTGGGTGATCATGCCGAAGTGCTACAATCGCTTCTGGAAAAGAACCAGTCGAGCGTGAGCGCCATCCTGTTCAATCTGGGATACTTGCCTGGCGGAGACAAGTCCCTCACAACTCAAGGCCCAGCGACAGTCAGTGCAATTCAACTCGGTTTGCGACTGTTGAAGAGGGGCGGTGTCCTCTCCGTCCTCGCATATGTCGGACATCCCGGGGGAATCGACGAAGCAAATGCCGTTGAATCGTTTCTAACCAAGAGCATCGACTCGGCAGAACTACACAAGATTCACTGGCCTGACGAGTCGCGACCAGCAACGTCTCCGCGACTCTACGTTGTCTGTAAGGGTTCTTTGAACGAAAGTTGAGACTGACACCGGTGACCAGATGTGACCATTTGAGTTCAAACCCATGACTGGGGTTTGTGTTTTGCCTCGTGACGAGCAGTCGATGAAGCCATCAAGGTGACCATTATGGCACGGCATGGCTCCATCAGTTCTCTCTTGGCTGAAAACATCCATCTGGAAAACCGCAATCCGCCGGGTCTGGAGTCCCGGCGCAAGGAGGTCGAACAGTGCTTCCGGCACAAGCTGCTCAGGCAGCACTTGTCATCGATCGACAATTGAGCAGCTTACAATGTCCAATTACTGAGCTGTTGAAGATGCTCGCTGAATCACTTGATGCTTCACTCGAGCGGCTTCAAGTTGTTTGTGAAATGGCGAAGCAGTGTGAAATCCATCAATTCGCCCAAGTAAATCCGCATTCGGACTCAGGACGATTGTGCAAGGCAAGCCACTGACTTTCAAAATCTGTGCGACCTTCTTCTCTTTGTCGACGTCAATATGCACAGGCACAAACGATTGGTTCACGTATGTCGACAGCTCTTTTGAGTTGAGCGTTTCCCGTTCCAGCTTTTTGCAATAGTGACACCAATCTGCACCGAAGACGAGTAGCATCGGTTTGTTTTGAGCCGTTGCGACTTTGTGAGCAGCTTGCAAATCAGACTGCCAGTTTAATTCTGGCTCAGCTTGTTTCGAAAAACTGAACGGTGGAGCCGCTTGGGAATTTGTAGACAACGTAAAGATCGACAGAGTAACGAGAGCAGTCAGGCACAAGGCACGTTTCATTTCAAAGCATCCTCTTCATGTGGAACTTATTCTCGACTTGAGCGTCAAGTGGCTTTTTGCCGGTTGAAAGATGTATCGGACACTGACGAGCTTCTGGAGTGTGAGGTGTCCCACGAAGTCTGTGATTTTGTTGAACTCAAATCGATGACGCGTTACCAGATAAAGAGAGCCGCGAGTCAAACGAATAGGGCAGCCACATATTGATTCGCGGTGGCTGCTGACAGGAGAGCGTTCCCATCAGTGTCGTCTGCATCGAAAAAGACCCTGCAGCTGAGCGTTCAAGCAAAACCATCACACTGAATTGCTTTTAAGCCCACCTGGCTCATCACCTGATACACAGAAGCTATCGGCAGATTTCGTAACAAAGCTTGACAGTAATAACGATATTCCCAATTACGATCATCGCATCAAAAAAGCCGGACGCTTACAAGAAAGCGTCCGGCTGATGAAACAGGAATTCAAAGAGTAAGACTGAAAGTCTGAGTTATTGTATTTTGATATACCGCCGAAATTCTGGTCGGTCTTTCCAGCCCTCTAAATACGGCTCGTATTCCTTGAGAGTCATCCAGGTACTCGGACCGGGATCTGCCGGGATCACTTTGCCTTCGGGGTAATCGTCGCCCTCAATGCTCTTTTCGATTGACTCGTTCCACGCCTGCATGGCTGCGATCATACGTTGTGCGATCTCTGGCTGGCTTTCGAGGAGATCCATCTTTTCCTGTTGATCCGATTTCAGATTGTAGAGTTCATATTTGCCACTCCCGAGCTTTTGAGTGATCAGCTTGTAATCGTTATCAATGAGAGCCACCCGGTTTGTGTGTCGAAAGCCCATTGGCTCTGGTCGCTGAGCGATTTCTTTCTGAAAGAGTGGGGTGATGCTCATTCCGTCTCGCACTGAGAGCATACTCGACTCCGGAAGTTCAGCAATTTCCACCAATGTGGGGAAAATATCCATCGTACAGGCAGGGAACTGAGTCACACGTGGAGTCTGAATGACCGCGGGCCATTCAATAATGGCAGGCACACGCAAACCTCCTTCATAGACTGAATTCTTGAAGCCACGCAAATTCCCGACCGTTCCCGGAGTGATTCTTGGAAGCCCTCCGTTGTCGCTGTTGAACATTAAGAAGGTGTTCTCTGCAATATCCATTTCCTGTAATGCGGACCGTAACGTACCGATGCTCCGATCCATTGCCACTAATTCGCCATAATGGCTGAGCGAAGGGTCTTTGAGTTTTGGAAACGGTGCTTTGTCATCTTCGTCCGCCATAAAAGGGCTATGTGGTGTGCCATACCAGATCACTGAGAACGACGGTTTGCCAGCCTCAACGTTTTTCTGAATAAACTTGACCGCTTCATCAACAATGATCTCTGAAGAATCTCCCTGGAACTCTTCAAATTTTCCCATGCGGCTTAAAATAGGATCACGATCAAAGAAATTTGTCACTGACAACCATGTGTCAAATCCGAACGCTCCTGGGCTGCGAATATCGTCCTTGAGGATCGGAGCCCCCGGGCCACGCATCCCGTTAAGATGCCACTTCCCGAAGTGTGCGGTGGCATAGCCAGCTTTTTTCAGTGCCTGTGCAACGGTCTTCTCCTGCGGTCGTAACGGAACTCCATGGTTGAGGACTCCCGTGCGGTCATTCGTCCGCCCTGTGAGTACAGTCGCACGCGTTGGTGAACAGTTTGGAGCTCCGGCGTAGAAGCGATCAAATCGTAATCCATTTGCTGCCATCGCGTTGAGATTCGGCGTTTTCAAGATGGGGTGATTCGCATATTCCGTTTGCCCCCACCCCATATCATCTGCCATCACCAGAATGATGTGATCTGGCGTCGCAGATGAAACCGGCATCGGCAGAAGTAGATGAATAAGGAGGGCGGACAGAACACATTGCAAGCGAATCATCAAGACACCACAAAGTCAGAGAGCATCGAAATTATTTGATCCGTCCAATTTCGTAATTGAACCTCTCCATTGCAAGCGACCTTATGGAATTGTGAACGATCTAGAGCAGCCTGCTCGACCGTGTGCCCGTGAAGAACGCAACCCTCTAGTGAAAATGCTGTTCACCACGAGGCAGATCCTGCAAACCAATTCGAAAGATGCTCTAAACTGTGCGGATTGGTGAATTCATACTGGTAGCATCAGTTCTAAGCGGTGTTGAGAACCGCTTGAAACATTCCGCAGAGACAAACGCAACCGAGCTGATCTCTGAGGCAATCTCGTCTCAGTAATGATCAATGCCGAGCCAAATTCTCGACGAGTTTTACGCAACCCGAAGCTTCGCGTCGCATCTCGATGATTCTCGAATCCTTGTAAGAATTCTCTCAAGCAACCTTTAACGGCAAGGTCGATCGGTAGCTGAGAAAAGCGTGCCACACACCGAAACATTGTCGATTGTGATGACCTCTCAGGCCGATCAGCTAATGGTACTCAGTAATGACATGGATGGCAGTATGTCTACCCAATGGACGGGAATTCACCTCATGGTTCTGTACGAACCTCAAACGATCGTCCCAGGAATTGACTGATCATGATGACGAACACTTCCCCTCTGAAAATGCCATCCGACAATACAATGAATACAACTGATCGATTCAAATTCAGACACAACGGGCCGGTACGTGCAATGCCTATTCGAATCTCAATTTGTTGCATGACGTGGGTTCTGATCTCAGCACCTGCAATCGCCCAGGATCTCAAAGCTCCGGCAGTTCCTGCCGCGACAGCTCAGCAACTCGACCCGCTGAACGAAATCGTCGATCGTGCTATTACAACCACGAGCAATCGTTTTCTGGACGCAGATGTTCACACTCCGTGGCAAATCATCCATGGTCTGCTTTCACTCCGTGAAAATTATGTGATCAAACAGGGTGGCCAACCGGTCAACGCGATTGATTGGATTTCTAGCGGAGCCAAATTTCGAGGAACTCCCTGGTTCCAAGTGACCAAGCATGGTGGACGCGCTCATCCTTACAATGGAACCCCTTACGAATTTGAAGGGCACGCAAATCAGTTTTTGGCTGTCATAGCTATGTGCAACCTTCCTCTCGACCACGAGTTCGTCGCTGCTGGAGGACAGAAAATCACCATGCAGCAAATGGTTGACCATGCTAAAATGACGGTCAGTTCACACGAAGAGATCACTTGGACACTTTGGTTCCTAACACAATACGTTGATCAGGATGAGCAATGGTTCAACGAAAAGAACGAACCCTGGAGCATGGAACGGCTCGTGCGAATGCAAGTCAAAGCTTCTCCTTACGATGCTCCATGTGGTGGAACTCACGGGATGTTTGCACTCGCTTATGCTCGCAACTCATACCTGAAAAAGCATGGTCAACTTCGCGGTGCCTGGCTCGAAGCGGATCAAAAACTGCAACGCTACCTCTTTGCCACACAACGGATGCAGAATCGTGACGGTTCGTTCGCCACGAACTGGTTCAAGTCTGTCGGCTACAGCAATGATTTCAACGAACGAATCAAATACTCAGGACACATGCTGGAGTGGATCGTTGTCTCGCTTCCAAAAAGCCGACTGAAAGAACAGTGGATTCGAAATGCCGTACAAACGCTCAGCTACGACCTGATTCGAAATGCTCACGAACCAGCAGATTGCGGCCCGCTATATCACGCACTGCATGCACTGGTCCTTTATCGTGAACAGGCAAACCCAAACACTCACCCATTGTCGCAACCTTCTGTCGCTCGAGCTCAGAAACAGCCGGGGAATGTCACAAACCCTGAAAAGCCTTCCGGGGAAGCAGCACCAAGCAAACCCCAACTCGATAAACCAGTTCAAATGGCGACTCAGCCTGAAGAACTGAAAGTGCAAGAAGCGAACACTCCACAAAGAAGAACATCATCAGTCGAACAACAGCCAGTTCCTGTTGAAGTGACAACCCCTGTCAAAGAAGTGGAGCAAAACAAGAAGCGAAGATCTGTTTTGATGCCAATCCTCAAACAGGTCGCTAATGATGAAGTCGTCAGCTCTGTTTCATCAGACGAGGAATTCCTTCTGGAAGTCACTCCCGTTATTCCGGAATCTGACGAAACTGAAACGGACGCTCCATAATCAAGTCGTGGTCAGTCCTGGTCGTCGATTCAGTCTCTCCCGAGGCTGAATCGGAACTCGCTTCACCATCTTATTTGAAATCGAAATCGGTCGCCTGGGGAAGGTCGTCGATGGAACCGAGTCCGAACAAGTCGAGGAAACGCTTTGTTGTCTGGTAAGTTTCCGAGTCTGATTGTTCATTTCGATTTAATACGATGAGTTGCCGACGCAAGAGCTGGCGGAGTAATCCGCCAGCATTTTTTTTGCCGATCGCTTCCACATCTTCACGAGTCGTGGGCTGTTGGTAAGCGATAAAGGCCAAGACTTCCAATGCTTCCTGTCCCAGCTTGACATCTTTCGGACCTTGTCCATAAACACGCCGACGAACGTGTTCATGCTCAGCCTTGAGAACCATCGTATAGCCCCCTTCGACAAGCCGTATTTCATACGGCCGATTTTCTGAGGCATAACGCTGGTTCAGCTCTTCAAGTAACAGATCGACTTGCTCGTGAGTGGTCGTCCCGCCAAGTAGATCGGTCATTTTTTTAGCAGGCAGCGGTTCTCCCCCGACGAACAATAATCCCTCAGCCACCTGCAACT
Source organism: Thalassoglobus polymorphus (assembly GCF_007744255.1). Taxonomy (GTDB): domain Bacteria; phylum Planctomycetota; class Planctomycetia; order Planctomycetales; family Planctomycetaceae; genus Thalassoglobus; species Thalassoglobus polymorphus. The sequence continues at coordinate 5,345,059 of NZ_CP036267.1, forward strand.
GCGTCACTCGAACTTCTTCCTCCTTCGAGACGTCAGCCTCAACGACCTGCAAGTCGTCTATAGGATCAACATCCTCAGGTGATAAATTCTCGACGGCGAGCGTGTCAGGGAGTTCTTCTTCAGGCTCTGGAAATGCTTCTTGATCCAGCTCAGGAATCAGATGCTCAGCTGTTTCAGCAGTTTCCAAAGCTCGCATGTATGCGGCTTCGATCTCTTCCAAAGACATCTCATCATGGGAGCCGTCTGGTTCAAGTTCTGGATTCGGATCTGTCATATTCGAAGTCATGGGTGAGTAATTTCGCGCTCAACTCTCAAGTCCGGAAATAAACTCATCAGGTCAACTCATCAGTTGAATTCGTCAGCGAACGATTTGCTGTGGGACAGCTTTCTCTCTGGTGAGTGGAAGTGAGTGGCCTTGAGTTTCTGTGTTGAGTGGACTTGATTTCAGCGAAGGAGCCGGCAAGGTTGGAGGGATTTCAGGCTGTAAAATTTCAGGAACGTGATCCACAATCGACTTCGCCAGTGATCGAGCGTAGAGAGAATTCCCAGTGGGGGTCAGGTGTCCATTCTTTTCATAGAAGAACAACGTCCGATCTCCAGTTTGCTCGAACAGCTGAATGGAATTGTGAATCAGAGTTAGCGAATCAATTCCCCGATCCGCGAAGTAGGCATGCAAGTCCCGGTCAAAGGCGAGAGCGTTTCGCGAAGGGGCTCGTCCTGTTTGAGGTTCCAAATCCCAGGCATTGGGAACAATTGAAATCATCAAATCGGCGTTGATGGATTGCGTGAACGACCACATTGAAACAAGCGGCTTGAGCGAGATCGGTTCGTCAGAAGAGACCGGCACGGAAGCATTTGTATTTGACAGCCCGAATAACGGCCCAGCCTTTCCAATGACCCAATCTGCGGTCGCGAACTCTTCACAAAGTGCTGCGAGTTCATGGCTCTCTTTTGCCTGCAGATTCGGGTGAGATGCAAAGGCAGGATTTCCATGCTCATCCAATGTCAACCCACCTCGGACGTCGCGATCGAGTTCGACTTCTTCAGGGCGGAGACAGAGAACCACCAAATCGGGTTGGAGAGCGATAAACCGTTGACGCAAGCGGAGATAGTTTGTCAGCGGGCCACTCCCGGGACAACCAGCATTCACAAACTCAACATGTTTCAAACCGGTTTCAGCGAAAAGTAATTGCAAATGTCCGGTCAACGTTTCTTCTTCGCGGACACCCATGCCGAAGATCCCCGATCCGCCTAAACAGAGTACACGAAAGACTCCGGGAGGCTTAGGAATCGCGATCTTTTCCCCGCGTGTTCCAAACTCATTTGTTCGAAGCAAGGCTTGCTCCGTGAGGCTGACAGGCATTTCGGTTTTCAGAAGCGGGGTCACTTCGAGAAAGGTCGTTGAGCTCGGTTTGACGACTTGGCTGACGAGCGGTTCGGAGTTTCGTGGCGCTTTGTTCACCACGGAATCGAGTCGATTCCAGCGAAACCAGACTTCGACAGCGCATAGAATCAGCCCGAACAGCACAACTGCTGCCAAAAATCGACTGAAAGTCCGCAAGAGGGAGCGGATCATTGCATTGCGCCAGAGTCCATTCTGTGTCGGCAAAATTTCATTAACGAGCCGGATCGTACGTCAATCATGCCAAACGCAACAAGATGAAGTCTGCGGTCTCAACAGAGAATGAGACTCCGGAAACGTCAGTATGGAGAAGATAGTCAAAACAGCTAAGCATCGAGCGTAACCTCAACAGGAAAGAACCGAAATTCAACGCATAATCGGCCTTAAATTCAGGGGCATTTTCCATCCTTTCTGATGGCTGGCTCCTTCATTCGGCAATACTCGCGCGATGAATCGCTTGTTTTGAGGCGTTCTGGAGATTCGAATTGCTCTAGATGGACGCTTCTTCGTACAAGCAAGCTGAATTCAAGATGATCGCGAACCTTTCGTTTTATCAAATCCGTTTCCCAGAGCATTTTTCAGAGCAATTCAAAATCGGCCTATCCGTTCTCCCTCGTGGCGAGCAGCTTATGAAGTCCTGTTGAAGTGGTCTTCACCGGGACGACAAGCATTGAAGATGCTCTATTTCAACGACTTCAGTCATCCGCACAGAAGAGCATATGACTTCCTCCGCAAGGACGTGGAAAAGTTGTTTTCTACTCAGTGTGTGCCTTTGGGTATGCAGTGGGGCGGGATGTACGCTGCTATTTCCGGAATCGAATGTTCAAACAAAATCGAAATCGATCCTGAAGCCGATTGTTTCAGCACGTGAAGCGATTGCCATCGAGGTCTATTTTGTCGATCGCCGAATCGGTGATCCTCTCATTGGAGATACTCTTTGGGAATCTTTGCAGTCGGTCAGCTCGATTGATCAAAAGACCCGTGCGAAACTTGATGAAGACGGATTTCGGGTTGGCCTGAGCGCCTCACGACCTCCGCGTCCTTTGCAAACGCTGATGTCGATGTCCAACGGACAAGATCCAACACGACGCGCTGTTGTTCAGCCGTACATGATCCCCTCGGGGCAGGAAGCATGGCTCGTTTCTCGTGGCATTGATGACGGAACGGAAATCGTCAGACGTCCTCTCAATGGAGAGCCGCAAACAGTAACCATCAGCCAGGGGCAGGCGCTCTTCAAAGTCCAGGCATCAAGCGAAGAAGATGGCTGGGCCAAGCTGGTCATCATCCCGGAAATTCAGCATGGCCAAAGCTCTCTCAAGCCGACCGCGACCGCATCCCAATGGACGCTTCGCGATCGCAAGCAGGCAATCACACTCTTTGAAGACCGCCTCTCCGCAGAATTGAACGTGGGCGAGTTTCTCGTCATCGGAATGACCAAAGATGGCGAAGGAAAACTTGCCAGTCATTTCTTCCAAAGCGATCAGACCAATGGATTACAACGGCTCATGATGATCCGCGTTGTCGACATTCGCACGATCGAACCAGAACTTGCCGACTGAATTCTTCGTACAGCCCCAAGCCACGCTGTCCTGGTCGTTGAATCAGAAGTTCCGCCGGATTGTTATCGATAAAAGACCGCCAGCCAAACAGTCTTCTCATTGGGGTCGGTTGCTTCGACGCGATGTTTTCTGTGGGCCGGTATGTTGATGAAGTCTCCTGGCTTGAGTTCGACGACCTCTTCAGAATCGTCAAACCGTAACGCTCCTGATCCAGAGAGGATCACGACCCACTTCATGCTCCGGTTGGTCGTACCAGAACCCCGGCGGTGACGCATGACCGTCTGAAACAATCCGCTCAATGCGGACGGTCTCGGTTTCTAACAATGTTTCAATCACCTCGTCCGGCAAAGCTTCAGAGACGTTTTGAAAGAGGTTCTTCATGATCTTCAGCTTTCAAGAGAAGCGAGAATTCAACCTGAACATTCTCGACATAAAACGCCATGACATTCAAAAATTCGCGAGTGCAGAGCTGGTTGAATATATACCAACTCGAGGCGAAAGTTGTTCTGCTGCGTGGAAAACATCATCCGGTACCGATACGATGCACGCCCAATTCAAACTTGTGGTAAGTTGGCAAAAACAATAATGATGCGTCACCGCGTGAAGCTTGGAGACTCATCCAACGACGACGCCCGCCCTAAATAAAGATTGGTCCGTCCCTGAAAGACCACCAACTCGATGAACGTGTTGCAGCCCAACGGCAGAGCGAGAGCTTGCAGTACAACATCGACTCAATGTGTCCGAGGTGGATCAAACTGCCTTAAGATGCAAGTAAAAATAAACAATAACGTTGTCATCAAAATACAAACTGCTGGAGAAGACACATGACAGAGACGACTTCGGAATCCGCTTTCCCGAACGCACAACGATTGTTGTGGGCGGGTTTTATGGCAATTCTTGCTGCGGGAGTCGGTTTTTCGCTGCGTGGTGGAGTCTTGGGCCTGTGGGCTGTGGAATTCGGCTTCACAATGACGGAATTGGGAGCAATTACCGGAGGCGGGCTAACCGGATTCGGAATTGTCATCATCCTAAGCTCTCTCATCGCAGACAAAGTCGGCTATGGCCGACTCATGATGTTGGCTTTCATATTACACGCAGTCTCTGCATTGATCACATTGGCTGCTCCGGCAGCCTTTGAAGCGGGTGGGAAAGCAGGAGCTTACAACTGTCTATTCTGGGGAATGTTCATCTTCGCGGTCGCAAACGGACTCGCTGAAGCTGTGGTCAATCCATTAACAGCGACGCTATTTCCGAAGAATAAAACACACTATCTCAATATTCTTCACGCTGGCTGGCCTGCCGGTCTGGTGATCGGGGGACTTGCCTCAGCCTTCATGGCAGCACAGAAAAATGAAGCCGGTGATGTCATTCAACAAGCTGTTGACTGGAAAATTCAGATGTCTCTGTTTCTGATCCCTGTGATCATTTACGGAGGGATGCTCTTTGGACAAAAGTTCCCGCAGTCAGAAGCAGCCTCAGCCGGGACCACTCTGGGCGAAATGATCGGAACAGTCTTCGCACCACTGATGTTGTTCCTGCTGGTCATCCACGCAATGGTCGGTTATGTCGAGCTTGGCACAGATTCCTGGATCGCCAAAATCACGGGATCGATCATGGAAAGTGGGGCCAAAGGAATGGCTCTGTTTGTCTACACATCAACATTGATGTTCGCTCTGCGATTTGTTGCCGGACCGATTGTCCATCGAATTTCACCTTTGGGGCTTTTATTCGTCAGCTCAATTCTTGGCTTTATTGGCTTGACCCTTCTCAGTTCCGCTCAAGGGGCAGTCATCTGCGTTGTCGCTGCGACTGTGTACGCCTGTGGAAAAACATTCCTGTGGCCCACAATGCTGGCCGTGGCATCAGAGCGTTTTCCTAAAGGGGGGGCTGTTGCGATTGGAATGCTGGGAGGTGTCGGGATGCTTTCAGCCGGTCTTCTCGGAGGACCAGCGATTGGATTCAAACAGGATTACTACGCCTCTCAAGAACTTGAAGCCAAAGACGCTCAAACTTTCAAGCGGTATCAGGCCGATAATGAAAGTCGATTCATGAACTTCAAAACTGTTGGGCTCGACGGCGCAAAAGTTGGCGTGCTTTCTGACAACGGTAAAGAACTTGCTCGCGTGAACACCTTGCTGGAAGAGGAAGGCAAGACCGACGAAAACCAGACAATGCTCACGAATTGGTGGAAGAGTGCTTCAACTCATGCCGAAGCGGACAAACCGCTTGTCGAAAGTGCTGGCCTGTATGGTGGTCGAATGGCATTGAAGCTGACCTCATACGTCCCACTCGTTATGGCCGCTTGCTATCTGGCCCTGATTATCGGCTTCAAAGCGACTGGTGGTTACAAAGCTGTTCATCTCGATGAGCAACCTGAACTCCCGAATGAACCCGAAGCACTCGGAACCGGCGAGTCATAAGCAAACGAGTTTTCTGGATCACGAACGACTCGGCGCAGCTTTCCGCGACGAGTCGTTTTCATTGAGTGGTGTGCATAAAATCGGCAAGAACACGTAAACTTGGTTTCTCAGCCTCAGAGAAGCACATTCAATTCAGCGATTCCACAAGGGACTCAAGACTCTCTTCCTCAAGCGCAACCAGAATAAAGGACCGCGATATCACTTGATGACAACGGTCCTTCAATTCTTGTTGACGTTTCAATTTCGCTCTTGCAAGTTCTGAACATTGATCCTCACGACTGTGAATCGATACGATTTCTGAACTTCTGTTAACGTTTTTTACGCACAGGCAAACGGATATGTCCGAAGCAAATATTTCTCAGCTTTCGAGTCTCGTTGATGAAAGCGCAGTTGACCTTGTCACTCAGATGATGTCGATTCCCGGAAAAAGTGGCGATGAAAGAGCTGTCGCGAACTTCATCGTCGAGCAATTGAAGTCGTATGGAATTCAGGACTCACAGATTTCGTATGACTCTGCGAACACCAAAAGCCATATCGGCGGCGAAATTGGAAACCTGATCGTCGATCTTCCTGGGCAATCTGATCAACCTCGCCGATTGTTGATGGCACACATTGACACGGTCCCATTGTGCGTCGGTTGCGAACCGGTGCGGGACGGAAACATTATTACGTCCTCAGACCCCAAAACAGCATTGGGTGGGGATGATCGAGCAGGAGCCACGGTTGTCCTGAATACGATTCGCCTGATTCAAGAGCACAACTTACCACACCCTCCGCTAACGTTACTGTTTGCAGTGCAAGAAGAGATCGGCCTCGTCGGAGCAAAGAATGTTGACACCGAGAAGTTGAAAGAGCCAGCACAGTGTTACAACTGGGATGGTGGCTTAGCAAACCTCGCTGTCATCGGTGCCACCGGAGATGATCACATCGAAATCGACATCACCGGAATTGCCAGCCACGCAGGCGCCGCCCCAGAACAGGGTGTGAGCGCCGCTGCCATTGCTGCGATGGCGATCAACTCACTCGTGAATGATGGTTGGCATGGTCTCATTCAGAAGGGCAAGCAGTCCGGGACGAGCAACATCGGGGTCATTCAAGGAGGAGATGCGACCAACGTCGTGATGGACCAATTGCACATCAAAGCGGAAGCACGCAGCCACAACCCAACTTTCCGGGCCAAAATCGTCGGTGCGATTGATAAAGCATTTCAGCGGGCAACCAAAGAATTGCAGAACTCTTCCGGAAAGACTGGAAGCGTTTCAGTTTCGACTCGGCACAAATACGAATCGTTCCGACTGGACGTGAACGAGCCTGTTGTTCAAACAGCGATCAAAACGATGGAGGCCCTTGGACTGGAGCCGACCACCCGAATCAGTAACGGTGGGTTGGACGCAAACTGGATGAATGCTCACGGCTTACCGACAGTCACGATGGGTTGTGGTCAGCACGGAATCCACACAGTCAAGGAAGAACTCCATATCGATCAGTTCCTCAACGCCTGCCGAATCGGATTGTTAATCGGAACCGGGACAATTTAGAGCATCTTCAATACCTGTCGTGCCCGTGAAGTTCATTTTCATGACTTCATAGACGGCTCGCCACGAGGCGAGACGTCTCTTTTTTCTCATCAATTCTTTCGCCAGGTTTTACCGAACGAGTCAACCTTCCGGTAATGCAAGGTGTTTACGTCATGCAAGAAAACACTTCACAACTTCGGACCTGGACATTTTCTAATCAGACCTGGACGCTCGGAGAGTTCCCCAAGTTGATGGGGATTGTGAATGTCACTCCGGACAGTTTCTCTGATGGCGGAGAGTGGTTGGCCCCTGCGGACGCCGTCGCACATGCCATGCAGCTGGTCGAAGAGGGTGCCGACATTCTCGATGTTGGAGGAGAATCAACCCGGCCCGGAGCGGAACCAGTTCCGACCGATGAAGAACTGCGGCGAGTCATTCCGGTCATTGAACAATTGGCGTCCCAAACCGATGTCCCGATCTCCATCGACACGATGAAATCCGAAGTTGCCCAAGCTGCATTGCAAGCGGGCGCCAGCATCATCAATGACGTCTCTGCGTTCGAACATGATCCACAAATGACTGAGGTCGCTGCCGGAAGTGCCTGCGGAATCATCTTGATGCATCGTCAGGGGACGCCGCAGACGATGCAAAACAATCCGCATTACGACGATGTCGTTGCGGAAGTTTCCGAGTATCTTTTTCAACGTACGCAAACTCTTTCCCAGCTGGGAATCGCAGCAGAAAGAATCGTCATCGATCCCGGGATTGGATTTGGAAAGACTGCAGAGCATAATCTGTCGTTGCTGACTCATATTGCCGAACTTCGTGCGAATGGGCATTCGGTCTTGATTGGCCATTCCCGCAAGAGGTTTCTATCCAAGATCATCGGCAGGCCCATCGAAGAACGGCTCGCTGGGACGCTAGGAGTCGCGATCGCTCTCGCGCAACAGAACACCGACCTCATCCGGGTCCACGACATCGCAGCTGTGAAAGATGCTCTCCTCGCCTGGAAACGCTTAGCCCAGCCTTGATGCTCGCGGCGAACGAGCTATATACGGTCGTCGTACCAGCAATTTTCACGGGCATGAGCCTCACAAAAGCAGTTCCAGTGCTTTGCTGAGTCAAAAACCGTGTATTTCCCTGATAAAGCACTCTCTTCCGATTCTCGCGAGCGTTAAAATATTCCACCAAGTAGAATTGCCGCGACATTCATAGATCATCCCCACCATAGAGGTGACACTTGCCAGCTCTTCGATTTTTCACGCTCCTCTTGCTGCTCCCGGTTTCGTGGCACATCGCTGCGCTAGCTCAAGACTATTCTCCGGACATCAAAGATGCCTCAAATGAGGGGCAACTTGCGATGGAAGGATTTCAGTACCCTGCTTTCATGGAGGTCAGCTTATGGGCAGCAGAACCGATGTTGGCGAATCCTGTTGCCTTCGGATTTGATGAACAGGGGCGGATGTATGTTTGCGAAACGTTCCGTCAACAAAAAGGAGTCGAAGATAATCGCGGCCACATGAACTGGCTTGAAACGGACCTCTCTTTGACAACCGTCGAAGAGCGTTTGGAGATGTTCAAAAAATATCTTGGCGAAGATGTCGCGAACTACGCGAAAGAGCAGGATCGAATTCGCCTTCTGGAAGATACCGATGACGATGGCAAAGCAGACAAATCGACCATTTTCGCTGACGGATTCAACGACATCCTCGACGGCACAGGTGCCGGAGTTTTGGCGATTGATGGAGATGTTTACTACACCTGTATACCTAAGCTTTACAAGTTCAGAGATACAAACGGCGACGGCAAAGCTGATCATCAGGAAGCTCTTCACCATGGATATGGAGTGCGAGTCGCATTTCGTGGACACGACATGCACGGTCTGATTGTCGGCCCCGATGGGCGTTTGTATTTCAGTATTGGCGATCGTGGCTATAACGTCATCACCAAAGAAGGGACTCATCTCGTTCGCCCTGATACGGGAGCAGTTTTTCGCTGCGAGCTGGATGGCTCAAATCTTGAAGTCTTTGCCTATGGCCTGAGAAATCCACAAGAGCTTGCATTTGACGACTTCGGGAATCTTTTCACTGGGGACAATAATTCTGATTCCGGGGACCAGGCTCGCTGGGTGTATGTCCTCGAAGGTGGTGACACCGGATGGCGGATGTATTTCCAATACCTTTCGGACCGTGGCCCCTGGAACCGCGAACGGATGTGGTATCCGTATCAGGCGGATGAAGAAACGACGGCAGTTCAACCCGCTTATATCGTCCCACCGATTGTGAACATCTCTGATGGACCTTCCGGACTTGTTTGCTATCCCGGAGTTGGTTTGGGGCCTGAATACAAAGGCCGCTTCTTTCTCGCAGATTTCCGTGGCTCTTCAGGAGCCAGTGGAATTCGACATTTCGCCGTCACGCCACATGGAGCGACCTTCAAATTCGTCGACCACGGTTGGTTCATCCAATCGATTCTCGCAACCGATGTCGACTTCGGCTACGACGGACGCATGTATGTCACCGACTGGGTCGATGGCTGGGAGGGTCCGGGGAAGGGGCGCGTCTATACTTTTTCGCACAAGAAAAATCGGGAACCGGAGAACGTTGAACCCTCAGACGTGATCATGAAGTTCAACTTCAACGATATCGAAAACCACGAACTGACACACCTTTGCGAACACCCGGACCGCCGCGTCCGGCAGCGTGCTCAGTTCCAGCTCGTTAAAAACAATGCGATCGATGATCTCGATCAGCTAACAGATTTGAGAGGCGACAACATCGCCCGACTGCATGGAATCTGGGGACTTGGACAACTACTGAGACAGGGGAAAGCAACTCCTGATCGACTAATTGCTTTGATGAACGATCCCGTCAAAGAAGTTCGGGCTCAAGCGATTCAGGTTCTTGCCGATGCCAAGTCGGAAGCAGCTTACAGCGGTTTCCTGAAAGCTGTCAAAAGAGGAAGTGCTCGCGAAAAATACTTCGCAGCCATCGGTCTCGGTAAATTACAAAAAGCGGAATCACAAGCTGCACTCATTGAGATGCTGAATGAAAACAGGGACAACGACCCGGCGTTACGGCATGCGGGTGTCATGGGATTGGTGGGAACGTCCACTGCGGATGATCTGACGAAACTTGCAGACGTCAGTTCCCACGAAAGCGTGCGGCTGGCTGCTGTCGTTGCGTTGAGAAGAATGAAGTCGCCTCAACTGGCGAAATTCTTAAATGATCCAAATGTTCAAGTGGCTGTCGAAGCAGCTCGAGCAATCCATGATCTGGAGATTGAAGCTGCGCTGCCAGCACTCGCTGAACTGAAAGTGACTCCGAAAACTCCAGACGCATTACTACGGCGCGTCATGAACGCCAACTTCAGATTGGGTCTCGCCGAGAATGCCGAAACTGTCGCCAAGCTGGCAGCTGAAACTCGGCTGCCAGAATCGTTGCGGCTCGAAGCAGTCGAAGAACTTCTTAACTGGGATCAGCCGCCGAACCTGGATCGTGTTATCAATATCTATCGTCCACTCCCTCAGCGAGAGCCAGGGCTGGCGAATCAAGCTGTTCGAAACAACCTCGGCGGGATGATGTCCGGCGGCGCAAAGCTCAAGACGCAAGCGATCAAGCTCGCTGCCAAATATGAAGTTCGAGATGTTGCTTCTCACCTGGACGAAATCTTCAAGAACAAGAAGAACGCTGCGGAAATGAGAGTCGAAGCGTTGTCTGCTCTCGACGCTGTTGGGGCAGAAGAGATCAGACAAACACTGGAGACTGCAACCAAGGATCAGTCAGACCAGATTCGCGCCACCGCCAGAGAACTTCTCGCCGTCAGAGCCCCTGAAAAAGTGACTCCAATGCTCGGAGAGGCATTAGAGAAGGGAACCAGAATTGAACGTCAGTCAGCTGTCAAAGTCCTTGCCGACCTGAATTCAGAGGCTGCGGATGAAATCCTCTTGAAGGCAATCGACCAATTGATTGCCGGGAAGGCATCCCCGGATGTTCAGCTGGATTTAATTCAAGTGGCAGAGCGTAAGGAGTCGGATGCCTTCAAAACTCGGCTGGCAACGATTGAGGAAAACCGTGATTCCGGTGACCCACTCTCAGCATATCTGGAATGCCTGGAAGGGGGAGATTACGCTCGTGGAGTTGAGATCTTCTTCGGAAACGCCGCTGCGTCCTGTCGCCGGTGTCACAAAGTCAACGGAAACGGCAGCGATGTCGGACCAGACTTGTCCGCTGTCTCTAAAGAGAACTCTCGCAAATATCTCCTTGAATCGATCGTCGCTCCGAATGCGAAAATCGCCAAAGGATTTGAGACTGTCGTCTTCGCAATGGACGATGGTCGGGTTGTTTCCGGGCTCGTGAAAGGTGAAGACGAAAAATCGTACCGATTGATGAAGCCGATGGGCGAAATCATCATTGTCGAGAAAGATAAAATCGATGCACAGGCGAAAGGGAAGTCAGGAATGCCAGACGACATCGTCAAACAACTTTCCAAGTCCGACATCCGTGACCTCGTCGAGTACCTTTCAACCTTGAAAACTCCCCATCAGCCGAAAGGGCACGAATAAATTGTCCTCTTCAACGAATGAGAAGTGAGTTCGTCTCGCTCTTTTTGATTCACGACTCTGACCAGTTTCGCCCGCGAAGGAAACCACAATGCAATTGATTCGATTCATGGGGATTGTTCCGCTCGGGATCGGGCTGTCACTGATCTTTGGGTTATGGTCGGGAATTCCTCCATTTGGCTTTGCTCCAATCTTTTTCAAGATTTTCGGAACCTTCGTGGCGATTCCTTTTGTGGTGGTGGGTCTGACAACACTCTCAGGGAAGCTGAGTCCTGAGCACCGAATTCGCTCGATGATGGAAAACATGCATCAACTGAATCAACACCCTGACGACGGACCTGCCGCCCCACTCGCTGATGTCACCGCGGGATATCAATGCGACGGCTGTGGCGCAAGCTTAGCCGAAAACGCAGATGTCTCACCGCATGGGGATGTGAAATGCAACCACTGCGGACGCTGGTTCAACATTCACAAAACCTAAAGCAAATCCAATATCAAATTTCTCACCCCGAAGACTTCATGCCTTCGGAGAAGCCGTCGAGGCCTTCTTCGCGGTGTTCAGAATTTCTTCCATCACTTTCATGTTCTGCAAACCATCTTCAGCAGAATCGACGAGTTTCCCTTCTTGAATTCCCAACGCAAAAGCGTCGAGCTGACAGGCATACTGGTCGCGAGAACTTGTTTCGATCGTTTCCATGGGAGCATCATGATCTGCTGAACGCCAAAGTTGAAACGATGGCTTCTCACCCGGTTGAAATGCGGGATCGACGACAATTCGCCCACCGTCTCCAACAAGTTCCATGCGGCAGCGGAACGGCAACTCAAAACTGCAATCAATATTGGCGAGTACTTCGTTCGGGAAAGTCAGTCCGATTCGCATGGTCATATCGACACCGGTTTCCCACCAATGTGCATCGGCAGAAATCGCAGTCGGCTCCGCTTCGGTAAAGAAGCGGCTCGCATTGACTCCGTAACAACCGAGGTCCCACATCGCTCCGCCGCCTCGTTCTGGCCTCAGTCGCCAATCGTTGCGATCGATATTGAACGAAAAGTTCACGGTGATTAGCCGAAGATTTCCAATCGCTCCGTCTTGTAAAACGCTCTTGAGCATCTGTGCTCGAGAGTGTTGTCGCCACATGAAAGCTTCTTGCAGCAATACGTTGTTTTCGCGGCACGCAGCGACCATCTCCTCAGCTTCTCGAAGAGTCGGTGCGAGCGGTTTCTCGCATAGGACATGTTTGCCCGCTTCAGCCGCTGCAATGGTCCACCGGTGGTGCTGATCGCCCGTACTTGGAATATACACCGCGTCAACATCATCCGACTTCAGGAGTTCGTCGTAACTGTTGAAGGCGTGGGGAATCTGAAAGTCGCTCGCAGATTCCTGAGCCACTCCCTCTCGCTGACTGGCAATGGCGAAGAGACTCACCAGTTCACTTTGCGAGGATGCAGGCAGAACGCGACGGGTCACAATTCGGCCGCAGCCAAGAATTCCGAGTCGGAGACGTTTTTTATCAGTCATGACTTTGTCAATCTGCGGAGTACAGGAAGGATTTTCGGGTTACGAAAAGACTGAGAACCATACCGGCTGGCGCGGTTATTCAGCTGATTTAAGTCGTTTGAGAGTCATACATTCGGAAAACGTGGGTGTTTCGTTGGAACGTTCCCGAAATGACTCATTGTCACGATCCGAGTTTGCCGAATCTGAGAGTGAGTCATGTTGTCTTATTCGAGAACGTGATTTTCAAACTGGACCAAAAACTTGCCTTCGGCCTCTCGAACATTGAGTTCGCTGTTCACGATGTCAGTTTACGGGAAAGTCATCAGCACTGATCCAGGAAACGAACCTGACTTCCAAAAGAGTTGGAAGGCTCCTGTTCGAAAAGTTCACGGATCGGGACATAGTCTGACAGCTTCGCTGTCAAAATTAAACAGAACACCGCAGGTCACAATAATGACTCGTGTGTTCGTAGAGGACACAGGGAGGGTGAAATGTTCTCAGTATCTTTGAAGATGACTGCAGCTGTCGTTGCAGTTTCGATGTTCAATACAGCAATGGCACAGAGTCCGCACAACGGTCGCGTTCAACAAACGCATCTCGTTCAAGCACCGGGGAACGGTTACGTTGCTCCGCACGGACATGGTGGAGCACATTATCCACAACTGAATGCTCCGCTGTATCCAAGCCCGGTTCAGTATACGCCTTCCTGGAATGGTGGGGCGATCATTACGAACCAAGCGTTTGCTCCACACGAAATGCTGTACCCGCATGAATACCATGCCATGTATGGCCCGTATTACTACAACGTCAAAGGGGGCTGGATCTGGACCCCGTTCGGGATGCGTCAGCACGAACAAGTGAAACTGGAAGGAACCGAAGTGATTGTGAAATACAAATCACATCGCCCTCTCTTCTCCGGATTTCGCCCACCACGTTAAGCAATCCGAAAAATTTCGTGAGTTCAGCCTCGTGAAAGAACGCTAACGATTTTATCGGAAGCATTCTCACGAACAGACGAGGGAGCACTAAAACTGCTCTCAACATTTCGGTTCACGAATCGATCCGAATCACTCTGCCCTTCTCGCCCGATGCCGCCCGCACGGTATCGGATGAGAGAGCAAGAGCATTTCCAATTTGTCTCCACGTTCTGCCCTATGGCGAACAGACCATGAAGCTGCGAAAGCGAACTTCCTGGACACGACAAGCATTGAAAATGTTCTAGAACTTCAACTTTTCAAAATCGTACTGATCGCCGTCAGAGAAGACGTTTGGCTCTCACTTGTTTGAGACCACTCTTGTCTTGAGCGTCGGCAGTCGAACACTCAGACCCAGGAATAAGAATCATGATGACTCTCGTTCGCAGTTGGAGCCTGCGGTTTGTTGCCGCGAGTCTCGTCCTGGCGACGGTCCCCGTATCAGCAGAGGATGCTGAGGGAGTCGTACGTCTTGGCCAGTCAGAATCGGCCGGCGTCGTCCGCGTCAGCGATCAATCTCAACCGGAATTCACCTACCGTGGTCAATCCGATGAAATCCAGCAAGTCAGTGCATGTAAAACATGCCCGACATCGGACGGTTACGCCTCCGATGGTTATGTGACAGATGGCTATGTCACCGACGGTTACGTTACCGATGGCTACGTCACCGACGGTTACGTTACCGATGGCTACGCGACTTGCGAACCAGGTCCGTACCTGTGTGCAAACTCAAAAGTTGGACAATGGCTCAGCATGAACATGTTCTTCCTGAGGCTTCGCAACCAACAACGTTGCAATACCCTCAAGGCATCATGCCGAGCTGACATTGCAGAGAAGAAGGCTTACCTTCGCTGTAAGTTTGGATACTTCTGTCCAACCGGACCAGATGGGAAGGGCGCTCCACCTTGGGGCAAATACAGCATGGTTTACCCCGTGAATCCGAACTACTTCGATTCACGCGACGGACAGGTTTATGCCGCTCCGGGTCATGGTGGTCCTGTTTCTGTGCCTCTCGCACCGAACGTGAACCACACATACAACTACGGTTGGGGCATTCCTTCCAGTCGACTCACACCTGTTGCTCACCCTCTCACTCCGGGAGTTCCGACTCCGTAACAACAACTTACGGACAACGGGACTCATTTGTATTACAGGAATAAAACGATGGTTCGATCAAAAATTCTTCGAAGCAAACTTCTCGCAGTTGCGGGAATGTTGTGCCTGATCACCGGAGTGGCTTCGGCTCAGGAATTGGACGAAACGGGAGTCGTCCACATTACCGATTCTCCCGCAGTCGCTGCCCAGAATGGACTGTTGCAAACAAATTGCGACAAGACAGCCGGGGCGGGCTTTGGAAATTCTGCTGGCTGTCAGCAGGGAAACTGCCAGCAGGGAAACTGCCAGCATGGAAACTGTCAGAATTGCCCAAATGGGATGTGCCAAAACGGATACGGTGGATACGGTTGCCGACCATACGGAAGATGCCCACTTGGCGCTATCTGCCCAATCGGTGGAGCCGGTTGCAATGGCTGTAATTCATGCTGTGGAAAGCTGAGCTGTTCGGCTCGCAAAATCCTGGCGTGGCTGGACCCTTGCAGTGGAGTCTGCTCTTACGCTCCATCTCACGGATTCATGATTCCCGGCAAGCAACCCTACTTCCGTCAGCCGGTTTCCTATCAACATAACTACCCTGCAAAGTGGACCGGTGGACATCCAAGCGGTTACCACGGACATCGACCTGCGGTTTACACACCGACAGACACAACTCAACTTGGATACTACTACCAAAAAGTTCCAACGTGGGTTCCTGTCCCCGGGATGATTCCACCAGCTCCGCGACCACAGGACTGGCATCGTTTTGGCCCCACAGCCAACGCTGCTCCTTACTGTCCGGTTGAGTCAGTTCAGGAAATTCAGGGAGAGCCGACTCCAACCGACGCCAACGACGCTGACGGCTTAGTGCCACCAACACCTCCAGCAGCACCGGCCCCACCTAAGGAAATCGACAAGGTCGACCTGGAACGATCCGCAACGAACCCAAATCTGCTGCCAATTGTAGAATAATCGAAAGCAATCACAGCAGAGACTTGAAGCGAACGGATTCACCCTCCGTTGTAAGAGGCAGTCAGACTTCGGTTTGACTGCCTCTTTTTTATTTACACAACAATTTAGAACTGATCCTGAAATTTAATACTGCTCTCTCAAACGTTAAGAAAAGCGGCTATTCCAGAGGTTTTCGGACTGGTTCTAACGTTTGTTGTACAGGCGAAGCTCGCCTTCACGACTTCATGAACGACTCACGACAAGGCAGCACTCAAATTCATTTTTTGGTATTTGGTAGAAAATTTCTGAGAATCGGTGTTGAAGACTGTGAAATTCCGCGTTTGTGTCAGTGCAAAGTGGGCAGCAGGAATCTGAAAGTGATTTGGCAGTAAAAAAACTGTTTCAATGATATCGTTTTGCGGTTCATCACTCTAACTTGGAGACCGAAACAGACTGACAAATGGAATGAAACCGCATGAAACGTATTGTTGTCGCCATCACCGGAGCGAGTGGATCACTTTATGGAGTCCGCTTGTTACAAGTCCTACTCGAAACAGGAAACGAAGTTCATTTGACGATCAGCCCGGCAGCGACGCAGGTTTTTGCTGCTGAGCTGGGACTGCAAATTGATCCTCTCCAGTTCAACGCCGAGGAACTACTGAATTCAATCCCCGAAGACTCGCAAGTTCGAGAACGAACCGGGAAACTGTATTCCCATGCGTATCAGGATTTTTCGGCGGGAATCGCAAGTGGTTCCTTCCTGACTGACGGGATGGTGATTTGCCCCTGCTCAATGGGAACATTAAGCAGTATTGCAAATGGCCTTTCATCGAATTTAATTCACCGAGCTGCCGATGTTCATTTGAAAGAGCGCAGGAAGTTGATTGTTGTTCCTCGCGAAACTCCACTTGGAAGCCTTCAGCTGGGAAACATGAAAACATTGTCCGACGCCGGAGCAGTGATTTTACCCGCGATGCCAGGATTTTATCATCAACCACAGTCGATTATGGATCTGATAGATTTTGTCGTCACTCGGATCTGCGACCAACTTGAGGTCTCTGCGAACCTCACAAAGCGTTGGGGAAACTCAGCAAAATAGCACCAAAATGGGACTTTTCGCTGTCCAATTTGATAGTCGACCCTGTAATATGTAAGACAATACCAGCAGTTCTCGAATCGGTGTGCGAAATCTGTCCGTGGAGTTCGAAGTTCTTCTGTCAGAACTGTTTTTCACGGCTCCAATAGCACGAAAGTGCTCCAGAATTGATCATAAATCACGAGCACAAAGCTCCCTCATTTTGAAATTGAGAGGTCATCTATGCGTCGATGCGACATCAAACAACGTGAAATCTCCCGAAAAAAATCGGGGTTCACGCTCGTCGAATTGCTTGTGGTCATCGCAATTATCGGCCTCCTGGTCGCTATGCTGATGCCAGCTGTGCAACGTGCTAGAGAAGCAGCACGTCGGAGTTCTTGCTTGAACAACATCAAGCAACTTGGACTGGCATCACAAAACTACCTCGACAGCCATCGAACCTTTCCTTCAGGCTGGATTGAAGCTGACGTTGATCCTCTCAACCCAAATCCTCCGGCCCCGTTATGCGATATCGACCTGTCGCAATATTTTTCTCCTCCTGTTGTGATCAGCTCTGGGAGTGCACCACCGATTACGATTAGTGACTGGACGATGGGACGCCCTTGGGCTTTGCACTCATTGATTCTGCCACAGATCGAGCAGGGGACGCTCGCCATTCAGTTTGAACTCGACAAAACCAGCAACAACCCCGATGCACCAATCAACAGTAACTGGGAGTATCTTCAGGTTCCTGTTCCCTCGTACGTTTGCCCAAGTGCCAGCCTTCCGGACAACCGACCGGGCAACCTTGCCTATTCCAGTTACCGAGGAAACATGGGATTCGTGGCAACACAAGCTCAGAACGCACAAGGCCAACTCCCCCCTCAGGGCGGCCCGGTCGAGAACGGAATTTTCTTCAAGAACAGCAGCGTTGATGACCGCGACATTACTGATGGAATGTCGAACACAATCATCTTTGCAGAATCACTCTTCGGTGGTTTTTGGGGCGACAGCTACGCCTGTTGTGCTCGAGGACGCGACGACATTTCCGGTTCGCGATTCGACACCTACTGGACCGGAACACCTGCCAATGCTCAAAACTGTAACCTTACAGGAAGTATTCACTTCTTCGGCTTCGGTAGCTTCCACGGCGATGTTTTGAATATCGCTCTGGCAGATGGATCGTCTCGGTCGATGGCGAAAAACGTCGATGACCAGATTTTCTTCGCACTCTGCACACGGAATGGCGGAGAGCCAATTGGTGGAGAATTTTAGAATCCAGTCGATTCGTACCAAATCAAGTCAAATAACAGCCTGCACATTGCGGGCTGTTTTTTCTTAGCGTGAATTCGATTTTCAATTTCACAGCACACAGATCTCAACAACAGACTGATCGACGTGCTGCTGCACGGCATTCAACATGACCGCTCATCTCGAAGAATTCATCAACGCATTCCACAGTTCCGTTGGAGAGAAGCGATTCCAACGCTTGATCTTGAGTGCACCAACTCAAGGAACCTCACTCGAAACTCCACGCAAGCAAACCGTTCGTCCCATAGAAATCAAGGGGCAGAACGTTCTTCAATGGGAACTCCAGTTCGATAAGCTGCAGACTCACCAGAACCTCTCATATGAGGAGTCAGTCGAGAAATTCCGCAACGAATTTGGAGACCTGTTTCGGGAAGCTTATCTCTTCACTAATGAAAGTGAAGAGATCCTTAGAAAGTCAAAGAAAGGGCTGAAACACACAAAGAAGAAAACGACGCCTCAGGAACCCCGCGTCTCATTAAAACACAATCGGTCCAAGAACTATCTCATCCCTGAAGGTGTTCCTTGTCCGTTTCTGGAAGCACTTGGAATCATGAACGCTGCAGGGAAGGTCCATGCAGCTCGCCAAAAGAAATTCCGTCAGGTCAATCGTTACCTCGAGATCG
Source organism: Thalassoglobus polymorphus (assembly GCF_007744255.1). Classification (GTDB taxonomy): domain Bacteria; phylum Planctomycetota; class Planctomycetia; order Planctomycetales; family Planctomycetaceae; genus Thalassoglobus; species Thalassoglobus polymorphus. The sequence continues at coordinate 5,364,042 of NZ_CP036267.1, forward strand.
TCAACGACCTTTATTCCGAACTCCCCGCCGATGGACCAATTCGAATTGTCGATTTCGGTTGCGGGCTCAGCTACCTGACTTTTGGAGTCCATTACCTGCTGACGTCCATCCATCAAAGAGAGGTCATCCTGCACGGCATCGACCAAAAAACAGATGTCATCTCACGTTGCCAGAGTCTCGCTGAGAAACTTCAACTGGAGGGACTGGAGTTCTCGAACGGAAAGATTGAGAACACGGCGCAACAGACGAAAGTTCACCTGGCTCTTTCATTGCACGCTTGCGACAGTGCCACGGATGTTGCTCTTGCCTATGCCGTCAATGCTCAGGCAGATGTCATCCTTGCGGTTCCCTGCTGCCAACATGAAGTCTTTCCTCAGCTCCAGAATGACGATCTGAAACTGATTCTAAAACACGGAATCCTCAAAGAGCGAATCGCAGCTCTCGTAACCGATGCACTCCGCGCAGCGACGCTGGAAGCCAAGGGTTACAAAACTCAGATCATGGAGTTCATCGACCTGGAACATACCCCAAAGAATTTATTGATTCGCTCTGTGCGACGAGACAAGCCTCCTGACGCTAACTCACTCTCGCGATACGAAGATCTGAAGGAGATCCTGCATATTCAGCATCTCGCTACAGATCAAATTCTTAAGTAACACAAGACCGCTGGCTCTCTTCCTTTGTATCCAGCCTGCTCGTCATTGCGCGAGCCTGTTGAAAAAGATGAGACGTATGCCTCCTACTCTTTTTCAGCCGCTTCCTTGGTGTTCCCGATTTTGTACGCGGCTGCTTGTGCCTGACGGCTGTAGTCGATTGACTCACCGAGAATTCGGACCGCTTCCTGATCCGCGTGGAACCCTTTGGAGTTTTCGCTGCTGATGTAGTCGAGCCGCCACATCGCTTTACGCTGCATCTCTCGGATCGGCTTCAACTGCTCCTCAGTCGCTCCATTCTTCTGTGCTTCAATGATGGCATCGAGCATATCAGTCATGGCCACAGCAGCCCGATCCATCTGTGCTGTTGTACGATTTTGAATAATGTCAACGCGAGCTTTCAGTTCTGCTTCTGGAACATTGTGACAGGTTTGACAGGCGCGGTTGATATTTAACATCGGGCTTCTCACCCAGTGAGTGCTGAATTTGGTGGCCCCTTCCTTTTCATACGGCATGTGACAGTCGCTGCAACTGACACCGGCTCTTGCATGAATTCCCTGACTCCAGAGTTCAAACTCTGGATGCTGAGCCTTGAAGACTTTCGTTCCTGTTTCTTTGTGAACATAGTCGTAGAATTCGCCGCCTCCATCAGGGAATTCGGTCTCTTCCCATTCTTTTTCCAGATCTTCGACTTTGAGTCCATTGCTCCAGGGGAACGTCAGCGTCATTTTGTTTGCACAGTAGTATTCAACGTGACACTGTCCACAGACGAACGACCGCATTTCCTGTCGGGACGCATCCAGGTTCGGATCATACGGCCTTTCTTTTCCCGACTCACGCCATTTTGCGATACTCGGCAAGTGTGGAACCGGATCCTCGCTCTCAGCCAGCTTGGCGATTCCTTCAATGAACCCCGGACGTGTGACCCGGATTTGCATTGTGTCAGGATTGTGACAATCGATGCAGGAAACAGGATGGGCGCCACCTAGATGAGGGTCACCTTCGGTTGCTTCGACGACCCCATCTGGAGTCTTCAACAACTCTGCGTACACATCCTCAAAGTTCTGTTGGCTGACAGCCTTAAAACCAGCCATCACAGCTTCCTGATTAAAGGAGTCTGCCAGCTTGGCTTCAGTCACCTCGACCCCTTGTTCTTCAAGACCGATTCGGCGATACGTCGGGACGATCGAGGCATGACAATGCAGACAAGCCCCAGCTTGCTGGACTTCCGTAACCCGTTTCGTCGCTTTCTGATCGCTCAGCATATAGGCATGCCCACGCGCTTCGCGGTAATCGAGACTGAACGCATATCCGGCGTAAAGCCTTTTCAACCAGGGTTGCTTCTCCAGCTTACTTGGGGGCAAAGCATCGCTCCCGCCGAACTCAGTCCGTTCGGTATCGACCGTCTTCAAGTATGTTTCATATTGCAAAGGAAAGTTCAGCCCCCATGGTTCAGGGTCTGTGCTCACTTCGTTCACTTCGACAATTTTCACAAATGGCGTTCGTGCTTCCTGCTTCCGCTCGAAGATACTCACAAGCAACGCAATCACACCAAAAGATGCCGCACCGACCAGAAATGTCAGGAGGAACATCCAACGAACGAGGCCTTGATTTGAAGATTTCATAGAGTTGGCTTTGGAACGGAACAGTAAAAAAATGTTGAATCTGGCTGTTTAATCTCGTTTTGAACCGGATGAAATCGTCCGGAAAGCGTGGCCGACATCGCTATGACAATGAACGCAAGAGAGCATGTCATGAGCCTTGGCATCGCCCGTGCCTGCTTCTGTTTCGACCGGCAAAAGAGGATGAATAAAATCCTCATGACAATCGATACATGAGCTTTGAGTCACACGCCGATTCCGCGGCTTGATTTGAATTGGATCGTGGTAATCATGCAGCGTAAACGCCAAAGAGTGAAAGAATCCGTTGTCTGCTTTTGTCACCCATTTCCCCACAAAATCGTGAGGCAGGTGACAATCATTGCAGACTGCGACATGGTGGTGGCTGCTCTGTTGCCAGGAATCGAAATGGTCCTGCATCACGTGGCAATTCGCACATCCTTTGGGATCATTGCTGAGGTAGCTGGCCCCTTTTCCGTACCCAAACGTGAAGACTCCCAACCCGGCCAAGATCCCCAGCATTGCAGAAAAGGTGACGGCAAAATAGATCGTAAGACGTTTCCGTTGGACGCCTTCCTTTGTCTGAATAGCCTCAGCCCGTGTGCCAGTAGTCTCAGTCTCGTCTGACAAGGTGGTTTGCCTCAAGTACAGTTACATCTGTCGTCGTCAGTGAAGTACGTTTTGTCGATGTACATTTTGTCGATGCGCGTGGGTGATGTGCAACGTCGGTGATGACTGCCCGGCAGAGAACTCCGCCTTCGGGAAATGGAGCTTCCTTTGCAGCCAAAAACGCAACAAAGGTCGATCAGTATTCACTTCATCGAATTCATTTCGATCAGTCCCGACTCTCCCGCACGATACGAAATGATATCTGTTGTTGTCAATTCGCGGCGAGCCTGAGGTGAGCGAAGCAACCTCTACAACAAGCTTCTCACTCTTCGGGCAATCTCTTCCGCGCTGGAAACATCGTTGGAGAGTGCGGTGAGATGCCCCATCTTCCGACCTGGTTTGGCTTCGCTTTTCCCATACAAATGCAGATGAACTTCAGGGCACGAAAGCACAGCCGCCCAGTCCGGTTGGCTCGCTTTCGGCCAGAGATCACCGAGGAGATTGGCCATTGCAGCCGGCTGCCGAAGCTCTGTTGAACCCAGCGGAAGATTACAAATCGACCGGACCTGCTGTGCGAACTGGCAACAGTAACTGGCATCGACTGTCAGGTGTCCTGAGTTATGCGGTCGCGGAGCGATCTCGTTCACGAGCAGATCATCGCCGCTGGTTTCAAACAGCTCCACACAAAGTACGCCCACCACATCAAGTGAGTCCATCACCGTTCGCACGATCTCCTTGGCTCTCTCAATCACTTTCGGACGAAACAGTCCCGGCCCCGCTAACGAAACATCCAAAATGTGGTTGGCATGGTGATTCAAGATTGGATCGAAACAATCAAAGTTTCCATTTGCATCTCGGATTCCAATGATCGACAGCTCGCGAGTGAAGTCGATGAAGCCTTCGAGGATTGTCTCGTTGCCTGCGTACTGTCCCCAAATAGTCGCCAGATCGGCATCGCTGGTCACCATTTGTTGACCTTTTCCGTCATACCCCCAGCTGGCCGTTTTCAATATTCCTTGACCGCCAAATTCAGCTAGTTTAGAAGTCAGAGTTTCCAAAGAGTCAATGGCAGCAAACGGAGCTGTTGGAAGCCCGAAGCTGCGCATCAAAGACTTTTCCTTGAGTCGATTCTGAGCCGCTTCAAGAACCTGCGGTCCCGGGCGGACCGGAACAAATTTTTCAATTTGATTGAGCGCAGCGGTCGGAACGTTCTCGAATTCGAGTGTCACCACATCAACACTTCTTGCGAATTCATCGATCGCATCGAAGTTGTCATAATTGGTAGTCCACTCGCGATCGGCCACAGCCCCTGTTGGTGTCTTTTCATCTGGGGAAAAGACATGAACGCCATACCCCAGACGACGTGCTTCAATAGCAAACATCCGTCCGAGTTGACCACTTCCAAGAACACCCAGCTTCGCACCGGGAGAAATCTGCTTTAGCATAGTTCCGAGTTCTCCAGAACGCTCTCTGTTTGTTCCTTCTGAAACGCATGAAGTTTTTCACGCAGTTCGGGACGCGTGTTCGCCAGAATTCGAATTGCCAGCAAAGCTGCGTTTTTGCTTCCGGCATCACCAATCGCAAGTGTTCCGACCGGGACTCCACCGGGCATTTGCACGATCGACAGTAGCGAATCGAGCCCGTTCAGTGCTCGGCTTTTGACCGGGACTCCCAAGACGGGGAGGACAGTTTGGGAAGCAACCATCCCAGGCAGGTGAGCCGCCCCACCCGCCCCAGCGATAATCACTTCCAACCCGCGCTGTTCCGCAGTCTTTGCATATTCGTTCATCCAATCGGGAGTCCGATGCGCAGAGACAACTCGACATTCATGTTCGACGCCAAACTCTTTCAGCATGTCCGCTGCGGGTTGCATCGTCTCCCAGTCGGACTTGCTTCCCATAATAATCCCAACAAGCGGGGCGTTCTCCGCCATAATTTTCACTCCACGGACTTGGCAATTTTCTCCGTCCCTTCGGTCAAACAGTTCTCTGTTTCACATCCAACTGGACGGGACTTCCAGAGGATAATCTGCCCGGACTTCTCAAAACACCCTCGTTGCTAGAAAAGTCTTCGACGAATCCGGAAATCACCTCCGACAACTCTGGACAACTTTGATATGATCCCACTTTTGACAGGTGAGCCCGATCTCATCTCTGTTTTTGCGTGGGTAATCCTCTGAAGGAAACGTACATCAATGATCTCGATTGATTTGTCAGGCAAGGTAGCGGTCGTGACTGGGGGAATTCAAGGACTTGGCAAGGCGACAGCAACCATGCTTAAGCATGCAGGTGCTCAGGTCGCTGTCAACTACTTTGATGACGCAGAGGGAATCAGCCGGGGACGAGCCGCAACCTTGGCGGAAGAGTGGGGCGGCAACGGATTCGTTGCCGCCGCCGATGTCCGCAGCCGTTCAGAGATGAAACAGTTTTACGAACAGACGAAAGAGAAGTTTGGCCGAATTGATTTCCTGGTGAATAATGCCGCGGTGCTGAGAGATCGCAGTATCAAGAATATGACGGACGAAGAATGGGACACCGTCATTGAAACCAACTTGTCATCAGTCTTTCGCGCGAGCCAGTCTGTCACCCCTTATCTGGAGAAAGGGGGACGGATCGTCAATATGGCTTCTATCTCGGGAGTCATCGGATTTTACGGGCAAGCCAATTACGCTTCTGCGAAGGCGGGCGTGATTACACTCACGAAAGTTCTCAGCCGTGAACTGGCCAGCAAAGGCATTAACGTCAACGCCGTCGCTCCTGGAGTCGTACTGACAGAAATGGGTGAATCGATTCCGGACGCGGCACGTCAGAAAATGCTCGAACAGATTCCACTCAACAGGTTCGGAGAACCGGAAGAGATCGCCTCCACAATTTTATTCCTGTGCAGCGACCTCTCCTCATACATCACCGGACAAACTCTCCATGTCAACGGTGGATGGTGGGCAGCCTGATCCGTTCCACTTCAGATTGAAACGCCTGCTTTCTCGCAAATCCAAGGCTGTCTTTACGTTCTGCCTCGTGGTGAGTTGCCTATGAAGACATGAAGGCGACCTTCACAGGCAGGACAGCGAAGACGGACCGCGCACTACAAAGTTTTCCGGTCGACCTCTTCTTGGGCAACAGTCGTATTCTTTGCGTTCACAGCCTCTGAAAGGTAGTTGATAATTCCGTCCATCGTGTATGGCCCGGGAATTGCGGTTGCGTTTTTCTCAATGTCTGCAGGAAAAATAACGACGAGCGGAACCGATTGCACTCCGAACTTTTGGAGCCATTTTCGAATTTCTGCATCTTCTTGAGTGTAGTCCGCGACCATCGGGGTGATTCCGTGTTTGCGAACAAATTCGACAGTCGGTTTACGATTCAAAGCCCAGAGTTCGTTTGATTTGCAAACTCCGCACCAATCGGCTGTGAAGTCGATTAACATTGGCTTTCCCTGTTGGCGAAGCTCAATCATGCGAGCTTCAGAGAAAGGCTCCCAAGGCATTTCGTCGACATCAACGGGCTTGCCCGTTTTCTCTCCAGTGATCTCCGCAACACGAGCTTCTGCGGAGCTCTCAGGAGTGGTGCGGATATCGTAGATTCCATATGCAATCAATGGAGCTGCAAGCAGAGACGCATAGGCGAGCGGCTTGCCAAACATCGCTTGCCCATCTGTCGTCCCCAGGCCAATCATCCACAGGAAGATTGCGACCCCTAACAACAAAATGAGCAGTGGAACGTGTGTGGCTGCATCGAGTGAAACATTCATCAGCCAAATGACAGTCCCCATAAGGACGAACCCGGCATACTGCTTGAACCGCACCATCCACATTCCGGGGCGGGGCAACCAGTTGACAACCTGCGGGAAGAAGCCAGCTGCTAAATATGGAGACGCCATCCCCAGCCCCATCAGGCCGAAGATTAAGAAGTTAATTGCCGTCGGTTGACTGGCGGCGTACGCGATAACAACCCCCATAAATGGGCCTGTACAAGGGGTTGCCAGCAGGGTCGCGACAATCCCGGTGTTGAATGCGGCCATCAGTCCTTCATTATGATCATTCGCTGATGGAACCAGTCCGGGGATTGGGAGTTCGAAAACACCTAATAGACTCAATCCCATCGAGAAGACGATAATGCTCATCAAAATTGTGTAGGTACGATTCTGAAATTGCCCCCCCCAACCGATCGCTGCCGAAACAACAGCAAGCAACAGAAAGACCAGCAGCACTCCTGCGGTATAAGAGAGATTCAAGGTCAAAATTCTCGCACGACTTTCACCAGCCTGTTGAACCAGACTCAGAATTTTAATTGCCAAAACTGGCAAGACACAGGGCATGAAATTCAGAAGCAGTCCACCAATAAAAGCCAAGGGTAACGCAACCCCCAAAGAGGTAATTTCCCCTTCTGTGTCAACGGCGAACATGTCGACCTCTGTCTCTCCCTTGGGGACTGGAGGTGCTTGAATCTCGGCAACGTCACTCAGACCAACAGTCAGAGTTGGCGAAGATGCCAAAGCGATATGTTTTTCGGATTGTGCAGCCCCAAGTGAGAATTCAACAGGCAGCGGGGCAAGACAAGATGTTTTGCAAATCTGGTAGGTAATCTTTCCCACGACCCCCACATCTTCGGGATTGCTCACACGGAACGTTTGGGTCCATGTCACGCTTTCGTGATGTGCAAGAGCTTTTCCAACAGAAGTTTCGTGAAGTTCCGGTTCTTGAATTGAAGACCACTCGCCGACTGGCTCCATGCCGGTCACATTCGTGATCGAAATTTTCGTTGGACGTTCAAGTTGACCTTCAGCTTGTGTGAGGGCATACGTCTGCCAGCCTTCAAGCAATTTCATCGTCACCTGCAGTTCAACGTCTTCCCCTGCTTGAGCGTTCGGAGGCGACAATTGAAACTGCAGCCGAACTGGATCTGCAACAGTTTCTCCCCCCACCTGACGTGTCGGGGTAATTTGATACCCGACCTGATAATTTTCTCCCGCAGCATCTGACGCCGTGTTTCCCGACGCTGTCTCTGTAGAAGTCGGTTCGACAGATGAGTCTTGGGATGTTGAATCAGGTGCAGGAACTGAGGGAACAGTCTCTTCGAGTGTAAGAGTTTTCTCAGCTTCAGCCTTCTTTTCATCACGATATTTCGCAACAAATGAGTTCGACTTCGGTGTACAACTTCCTTTGTCGCAAAGCAGAAAATCGATCTTTCCAGAAAAAGATGCCGTTGTCACATCAGCCCCTTGTGGAGCTAAATAACGACGACTGAATGTTGTCGTTCCAATGAGCTTTTCAACTTCCTTTTCAAAAACCTCGTCAAACGAACGCTTCGGTTTTGGATTTGGCTTAAACGCATCATCCAATGGAGTCCAGCCACCGAGATCTTTCAAAGTGATCACGGTCGGTTTTGCAAAATCTTTGTCCTGCGAATAACTGTTGGCCCCTTTAGGGATGGTCAGCTTCAATTCGAAAACGACAACGCCTGCCTTTTCGCCTTTCTTGAGAACTGCCGAGACCTCCGGTTCTCCTGCTCCATCTAACTGGAACGCAGGTTTAACCTGATTCGTTTCGAAAAGATCTCCGAAATTCTGCGCTTGAACAGAAGCACCGAGCAAAAGCACGGAGAACGCGAATGTCAAAATGAATCGCATCGTGAAATATCCTCAAGAATAGGGAGCCAGAATTCTGACTCCAACAAACATAGCTTGGGGGTGGTCCGCAAAGTTTGCATTGTAATATTGAATGAATGAATCGTGCTGACCGAAATGGCCTGTCCAGCCACTCAGTCAAGCGGTCGCTCCAACAAATCATCTTACCCGATCTTTGAAATCGAGGCGAGATCTCTCTGCCTGAGTTATTATCGACTCAACTTCAGACGTGGTCTGTAGCGCACGTCACATTTTCACATTCTTTTCAGCGTTTGTGAAGAGCCGGCTTGCAAGCTCTCGCGCCCGTCCCCGTGGGTCTGGTGCAGCGCAAATCGTTGCACTCACTGCAATTCGGGCTGCACCTGCCTCGAAAACCAATCCTAAATTTGAGAGATCGATTCCACCAATCGCAAACCAGGGAAGATTGGTCTCGGCAGCGACTTCACTTAAGAAATCCAAACCAGCGAAGTCAGTGAACTCTTTTGTTTGCGAGGGAAATGTCGGCCCGACTCCAAGATAATCGGCTCCTGCGTAGATCGCCTCTCTTGCCTGTTCGATGTTGTGTGTCGAAATCCCCACCAACATTTGAGAACCGACAATCTTGCGGGCGTCACCGACAGAAAGATCATCCTGCCCTAAGTGAACACCATCTGCGTGGCAAGCGGCTGCCAAATCGGGACGATCATTCATGATAAACAAAGCGTCTTGCTCATACGTCCACTCCCGAACCTCCTTCGCCATTTCGAGCAACTCCCGGTCAGTCCGCCGCTTCTCTCGCAGCTGAACAATGTCGACACCTTTGGCGATGGAATCACGGACAGTCGTTTCCAGCCCGTATCGGCAATCCTCCGCAGTCACCAAAAGATACAGCCGCCGATTCTTGAGCCGCTCCCGGCTGTTGAAATTGGTTTCGATCGCTTTTTCAATGGTATAGAAGCGATACCGCGACTGCTCAAAACGCTGGCTGAGATCCGCATCAATCAACTTGCTGTATTCCTCCAAGCTCCTCAGAGCTTCTTCGATCCGCTTCATGCTCGCACGAAGAACATCAACCGGCGTTCCGCGGTACGCTTCAGAAGGAGTCGAAGTGGTCGTGCCAACGTCATTCAAAGTGTCTCGGCAGGTTACCCACTTTTCCTGCGAAAGGTGTCTCAGAGTCTCGGTAACCAAATGACGAAGTTCTTTGAGTTCGCGGGACAGAAACGATTCGTTTAAACCGAACCGTACAAAGTCCTCGACCACCCGCATTCCTTCCCGGCATCGATTTGCAGAAGCATCGAGAATGCGAAAAAGAGTTGGCTCATCAACAACACCTGCGCCCGCCGGTTTCACCTGAATTTCATCTTCAAGATCGATCCCAATTTCCAGGTCGGGCAATGCGATTTTCTCGACAAGATCTTCGAGTTGGACTCCATGCTCAGCGAAGACTTCACGAGTCGAAGCGTCCAATTCCATGGCAGACATCAACAGATGTTCCGTCCCGGTCACAGCCTCGACAGAACTGAGAATCGCGTAACGATCGGCATGGCGCAAAAGAGTGAGTTGCCATTCAAAGAAGATAAATGGCTCGGAGGCAGAGAAGTCCGAGCTGTAGTGATTTTGTAATGCCCCCAGCGTTGAGGTCGGGAGGTCCAGAACCTCAGTCGCTCGATTTTCTTCACCGAGAAGTTCCTGCACCAGCCATTCATACAGAGGCGGACGATCCTCTTTGTTCTCTGCGGCACGGCGACGGATTTGCGTAAGAATCCGCTGAGCCCCGGAAGTCATCTTTCGATCAGAAAAATTGGAACTCGGTTCGTCGTTCATGGTCTTATCTGAATCAGTCCCGGCAATTGACAACCATTCCGAAAACCTCTGGAATAGCCGCTTTCCTCAACGTTTGAGCGAGCAATTTCAAATTCCCGGGCTAGTCTAAAATTGAAAACAGATTGAACAGCACTGGCATGCATCTGTCCCGTTCACCAACAAAACTGCCTTCATTCAATTGCCCTGAAAAATATTGAGCTCTGGGCAATATTGAAAAGCATGGACTCAGGGTGCGCTAAATCGCACCCTGAGTGACCTGCTTCGTCATTGAGCACACAGTGAGTAACTCGATCATGAGTAACGCGAGCAATAGTGCACTGTATTAGGCAGTTGCTTGCCCGGTGAAATAGTCAGGTGCGTTCCCCTCTTTCCATTTGATATTACAGCCGATGCTCGGCTTTTGGTCTTCGATAACAGGCTCGCCAGCGAGAAGGGCATCGCAAGCCGCTCGGAGATCAGCTCCGGTGACGGGAATCCCCGATTGTGGGCGACTGTCGTCAAACTGTCCTCGGTAGACAAGTTTGTGATCTTGATCAAAGAGGAAAAAGTCAGGCGTGCAAGCAGCGCCATAAGCCTTGGCAGTCTCCTGAGTTTCATCGTACAGATACGGGAAAGTGTATCCTGCACTCGCAGCTTCCTCTTTCATCTTATCGGGGCCATCCTGCGGATAGTTCTCGACGTCATTCGAGCTGATCCCGATCACGTTCAGGCCTTTCCCCTGATATTCTTTTCCAAAGGCTGCAAGTGCCTCACGGAGATGAATCACAAAGGGACAGTGGTTGCACATAAAGATGACCAGCACGGGCTTCTCATTGAAATTTGATAGAGAAACAACGCTGTCGTCAATATTGGGCAACGAGAATGCTGGAGCGTCGCTCCCGAGAGGCATCATCGTCGAGGCGGTTTTCACCATTGGACTTTCCTTTGTTTGATTTTTGTAAATTGATGGATGCGAACACTCTTCTTGATCTTTCTGGTCCGCCCCAGTTCCAATAGAACGCTACGGCTGTTTTGGTGGTGTCACGATTTTCCCTTGGAGTTGGACATCGTCCCATTGGCCCAAATCGTCGAATGATCCCAAGCCAACCTGGCCCCATGTGAATGTCTTATCGTGAGCGACCATTTGTGGTTGCTCCATGTTGTCGAAGTAAATTTCGATCAATCCATCAGAGACTCGGCGCACCACCTTGACCTGATGCCAGGCTTCATCTTTCCAGGGAGTCCCATCATTCGTCTTTTCACTGATCTTGATTCGTGGCGCGTCATTCACAATAAAAATCTGATTGGCATGAGGATCAGTTTTTTCCCCCAAGTGCACGTAGTAAAAATTCGCCGGATCCTGATAACCAAAAAAGAGACACATATCTCGATGGGCTCTCGAAGACTGGAGCGTTTTCACCTTTGCCGAAAAAACAAAATCAGAAACCACCACGTCTTTCACTAACGAAAGACTATGAGGACTCCGATGAGGCGGCTGATAGTCACTTTTCCCAAGCAGATGATAGACGTGATTGCCGTTCTCTTCAGTCACTTTCCATTTTTTGACATCGGAGGGTTTCCAATTTTTGACTCCGCTTTCAAAGTCATCTTTGAAAACCGTAGGCAACGCTTCATCGGCAGCAAGTGTGCCGAGAGAGAGTACAACAGCCAGAAAACAGTAGAGTGAACGCATCGGCATAGACCTGCATGACTGGAAAAACTTTTTCGTTGACGGAGACTCATTTCTACCGTAACGCCGAAGCCTCCCAAGATGCAACTCTACACAGACGACGATGCGATGATCAAAAACCGCCGATGACTCAGTCATTCAGCCAGAAACCAGCTCTATAAAGACGAGCCGCAGCGAAATGAGTCGCCCACACTGGACGGCCCGCTTACCCGCTTACCCGCTTACCATTGATCTTCGGTCTCGTCCTCAATTGGTGAACCATCCATATTCGTCACGTTCGCCCCCGCCTGGGTGAGACCATAGGCGAACCGCTTCGGGATGCGGCATTCGTACACCACATTGCTGTCTTCGTATTCCGTGTTGACAACTTCAGCATGCTCAGAGAGAAACGCGTGAACCTTGCCATTCCCGGCAAGCGCTTCAACACGTGCGTCGAGATAACCGTCCGCCAATCGAGAACAGACTGCCTCCCGAAGTTTATCGAAACCAATCTGTTCTTTGGCACTCACCGAAATTGACGTAGGATACTTGGCTCGCAGAACATCAATTTTTGCGCGATCTTCAGCAGCATCGATCTTATTGAGAACGAGAATCGGATCGTCGCTATCAACTCCGACATCATTAAGAACCTGATTCACCGTTTCAATCTGATCGGCGGCATCAGGATGAGCGCAATCGACGACATGCAGCAGCAGATCTGCATAACGTGCTTCGGAGAGCGTCGACTTGAATGACGCCACCAAATGGTGAGGCAGGTCCCGAATGAAACCGACCGTATCACTCAGTAGCACACTCCCCCAGTTGGGGAGGGTCCATTTTCGAGTCCGCGTATCAAGAGTCGCGAAGAGTTTGTCAGCGGTGTAGACCTCAGCGCCGGTCAAGGCGTTCATCAACGTACTCTTCCCGGCATTTGTATATCCGACCAGAGAGACGGTCATGTGCTGAGTCCGCGCTGCGACTTGTCGTTCGCGCCGTTCGATCACATCTTCCAGCCTGCGTCGAAGTTCAGAAATTCGGCGATCAACCAATCGACGGTCTGTTTCCAGCTGTTTCTCTCCCGGACCTTTTCCGCTGCCAATCCCACCACTGATTCGTTCAAGGTGAGTCCACATCCGTGTGAGGCGGGGACGCAAATACAGAAGTTGTGCGAGTTCAACTTGTAGTTTTGATTCGTAAGATCGGGCATGTGTCGCAAAGATATCGAGAATCACTTCGCTCCGGTCGACAACCTGAGTTTTCGTGGCCTCCTCGATTTTTTTTCCCTGCGATGGAGAGAGATCTGCGTCGAATGCAATGAGATCGGCTTCTGTGACGCCGATCAAATCCTTCAGCTCCTGCAGCTTCCCTTTGCCGATATAAGTCGCGGCATCCGGCTTGTCTCGAACCTGCAAGACCTTTCCGACAACTTCGGAACCTGCGGTCGTCACCAGACCTTCCATTTCATCGAAAGCTCGCTCTCGGCTGCGACCGGAAAGTGGATCGATCACTGCCACGATCACACATTTACGAGCCTGGACTTTCAACTTATCGCGTTGTGGTTCTCCCAAGAATTTGGCTTTCTTATCAAAATGCAGGGCGTCAAAGAGACAAAAACATCAACGATGAACTTGAGTGAAAAACTTGAGTCAAGAAATTGACACCAACCTGGCAAGTTGGTTCGCTCTCATCCTCACCTCAGTTAAACTCTATGATTATAAGGATACTCAATTCATCACGTCGCGACTATCGAAATTTTATGCCACGATTGCAACTGGAACTTCCGACCATCCAAAACTGGAACTGTCACAACTGTAGTGGCTGTTGCAAACAGCATGGAATTTTTATCACTGAAGAGGAAAAAGAGCGAATCGAATCGCAAAATTGGGCAGCGTCGAACGAAATTCCAGACAACATGGAAACGGTCGTCACCGAGCGCAACCTGATCGGAAAGAAGAAATATCGCCTTGCCCAGCAGGAGGATGGCTCATGCGTCTTTCTTGATGAACAGGGTCTTTGTCGAATTCATGGAAAATTCGGCGAAAAGGCCAAACCGCTCGCCTGTCGAATTTACCCTTACGCGTTTCACCCGAAAGGGAACGGCATCGCTGTCAGCTTACGATTCAGTTGCCCGAGCGTGACGCAAAATCTCGGAAAATCGATCACCCGCCAAAACAAGGAAGTTCGCGAAATCGCTGAACTGGTCGTTCCCGAAGGTCGCAAACAATCTGCTGCTCCCAAACTCACAAACAAAGTTCAACTCACCTGGGAGGAAACTCTCGATATCGTAAACGCTCTCGACGAATCTTTGGCAGATGAACAGACACCGGTCGCACTGAAATTATTGCGAACATATTTCTGGATCGATCTGATTCAAAAAACGAACTTCAAAAACATTCGTGGTGAACGGCTGAGGGAACTCCTCAATTTACTGACAACTGCGGCTCCTGAGGAGGTTCCAACAATTCCAGAACCTCACCCGCCGTCCAAGGTGGCTCTGATGCAATTTCGACTTCTGGCCGGGCAATATGCCCGCAAGGATACATTTGCATCGATGGACACATCCGCAGGTGGACGCATGAAACAATTGAAGTCCGCCACACAACTCAGTTCGGGAACCGGGCTGCTACCGAAACTTCACCCTGACCTCAATGAGGTCCCGTTCGAAGCTCTGGAGGGGACATTCGGAAAGCTCTCTGAAGAGTCTGAAGAACTTTTCACCCGTTACCTTCGTGTGAAAATTCAGGGGATGCACTTCTGTGGCCCGGCTTATTATAACATCAACTTGATTGATGGATTACACGCTTTAATGCTCGTCTTCCCTGCAACAATGTGGATTGCCCGCTGGAGAGCGGTGACGCAAGCACGCTCTAAGATTATTGCCGAAGACGTCCGAGAAGCCTTAGAGATCGTGGATCATCAACATGGCTATTCCCCAGTACTTGGAACCTGGGGCTCAAGAAAGCGAGTCACCACAATGGTTCAAATGGGAGACCTCCAAAACCTCATCGTCTGGTATCAACGGTAGAGCAAACTGCTCTAGTCATCAACTTTCGGGATCTCGACCATTTTCACTTCCATCAGTGTATTCAGCCTGGTTGTTTCGAGCACTTCCTGAATGTCGTCAGAAGGATTATAGAGCTGGACATTCACTGCCTGCTGTGTGATTGATGTCAACAATCCCAGAAGCCCACTTGGCAACAGTGTGACGCCGGTGAGATCGAAAGCGAGCGTTTCGCATTCAACATTCTCGATCAGCTCGAGAATTTCTTTCCGACAAACCGCGACGTTGACATTATCGAGGACATCGCGTCCACCGAAGCCGACAATCGTTGTCGGACCAACCTGATAAACTTCAAGAATGGGGGTCGGCTCATTCATCGATTTGACTCAACCTTAGAACTGATCCTGAAACCTGAACTCGCTCTCTCAAACAATGAGGAAGGTGATCATTCGAAGACTTCTCGGACTGGTTCTAATTTTCGTTGGGGAAAACAATCTTTATACACCCATGAGCTTAATCATTCATCAATGCGAATCAAAGAGAAACTTGTCCGAGATCACAAAGAACGAGGATCGTTACCAATCTCAGCAGGTGAGCGTTTCGCCTCTGACAATCGGCCAGAGGGGCCACTCTCGACAAGCATCGTCTCTCGTCAGCGACAATTCGCAGTGGAAATCGACAACCACCATTACCATGAGAAAACGTTTATCGAGACGGATTGACGATGTGAACAGTTCGACCAAGACTGGGCTTCGTATTGACAGTGACCGACAATCGATATTCACCAGAGGGCCAATCCTGACCGATCGGAACCTTGAAGGTCGTACGGAGATCCTCACGAGGGGCGATGCTCCCTTCTCGTGCAACAACCCGGTTCTCGGAATCGCGCAAAGTATACTCAACCCACACATCACTATGAGGTTGAATCAATCGCGCCTGTATGAAAACGGTTTCGCCTGTCTGAAACGTCTTCCGCGGATTGATGACATACCCTCCGACGACGATTGTCCCCATATCAATCGAAAAAAGCTGATCTTCGACAGCCATTGAACGATCATCTTGCGTGATCTCTGCGACAGCTTCCTGACTTAGCGGCTGCAATACGATCCGTCCATCCGGTCCGTTTTCAGAATAGACGTCCATCTTTCTCTCTGCGGCAATGGAAAAGAGAGACATCCCGAGAAGAATGGCTCCAAAAGCTGGCCAGGAGGTAATCTGCGCGAGCGAAATTCGTTCAGCAAACTGCGGCGATTTGGGGAGCAACGACTGAAAGAATGTTCCAATCCTCTTTGCTTCCGACTCCTTCAGGAAGACAAAATAGACAGCAAAAAACAGCAACGGAAAGACCAGCAATCCGAGCATAAAAAATGTCATCGCATGAAACAGAATCCCAAAGGCCAGTAAGATGCGGCGGGCTGGATCCTTCCAGACGAGGAAGAGAAACAGACTTTCCCAAATCACAGCAAAATACCCAAAGAGGACCAGCGATGCAGGGAATCCAGTCATCCACTCTCCCAGTGGATTATGAAAATTCATATTCGTCAGCGACCAGAAAAACATTTGATCTCCGCTGAAGAATCCATGCGTTTGAGTTTTGGTGACCGCAGATCCCAAGTAGACGAATCCGATGAGCAGTTGGATCAATCGCTGTGGCCAAATCTCAGCTTCCAGGCTGACTGGCTCACCTGATTTTCGTTTTTTTATCCAGGCATCAACCGACCACACGGAGCCACATTCAGAAAATGAAAGCAGCACAAAAGTGTGGCAGGCGAAGATCGTATATTTCGTGAGCGTCCCCAATGCATCAAGCAATCCGAAATAGGCGACCAGCGCTGACAACGCAACAAGTGAAAGACGCGTTTTCCAGCCGACACAAACTGCCAGACAAAGAAAAACCATCGCTGTATACAGCCCCATCGCGATTTCAGGCGAGAAGATCGGCAACAAGTCTGTCATCCCATAATTTTCCCAGAACGGAGCAGGGGCTCCATCTGATGAATACATCTCTCGAACGTTCGGCCAACGAGGAATGACCGCAAACAACATCGCCAGCGGAACAAAAATTCTCGTGAGCGCCAGCGAATAAGGAACTTCCTTCGCGTAAAACCACTCTCGAAAATGGTTCACGATTCCAGAACGCTTTGAGTGCTGATGTTGTTCGTTCATGGTCGAGCCTTGTGCGCCCGTTCAGGCAGCTGTTCAAGGGGCTAGGGGGCGAGTATCAAGATTGAAGAGAGCGATCACCGTATATCGAAAATTGACGCTTCGGTTTAACGATCTACTGAGTCAGTCCGTTCGAATGAGGCTTGCTGGATATAGTTTCGACTGGGCTGATACGGTCGATCGTCCACAATAAAGGGACGCGACTGAGCAATCGTTGTTCGCAGTACCGGATTGTCGACGAGTGACTGGTAGACCAAATTCGATTGCCAGTTATAATGCCGATCAACGACAGCTCCCTCTGGGTCAAATTTTGTCCGCACGTAATAGTAGACTCGCGGATCTTTCGGCTCGTCGAATTGCCGCGCCCACATTGAATCGGGGATGTTGTACTTCTTTGACCACAACTGCTCGACGAGCAGTACGCGGGTGATCGGTTCATGTTCAGTATGCCGGAGAGTATTGGCTGCCACTCTTCCCGAATAGAATCCCCACGAATCGTAATCGTGTCGCTCGGCTGAGCCATACGGCCTGATCGGCTTCCATGGCGGAGAGACATCGTACAGGTTTCCGCTTTCACCCTCTGCGATCAGAAGCACACGTTTCTCAAAACACCCCCAGCCACAATACATATCCCAAACGACGAAATAATTCGCCAGGTGGTCATAAACATTAACCTTCAGGGCATGAACTGAGAGCCCGTAACAGAGAGATCCCAGATACAAAACGATAATAAAATTGGTACCCCAACGTCGCATTGTGCAGCCTCCTTGCCGCATGAATAAGCAATTTTCTCGGCACACTATCCAAAATGCCCGGTTTTGGGTCAATATGAAGTCCGCCGGATGCCCAAGCTGGGAAGATCCCGCAGTTTACGATCCGAGAAATTACGAAAAGAGCCTCTGACGTCGTTCACGAAAGCAAGCTGTTCGACATTTCGTCAGTATTTTGATTACGATTTACATCACATGTGAACGTTCCATGCGGGACATGAGTCCCCATTTCTGCTCGACAGTCACATTTTCAATCAGGACAACTCCATGAGATGGACGACTCTGCTCCTTGGATTTTTTGCCTTCGTCGCCGGACTTGAAGGTATCACGCAGGCTGCTGAACTATCGGGTTCGAAGCCGAATATCATTCTGGTTATCACCGATGACCAAGGATTCGGCCCCGTTGGCAAACATGGACATCCATGGGTTCGCACACCGAATATGGATAAGCTGTACGATCAAAGCACTCGCTTCACTCACTTTCTGGTCGCTCCCACCTGTGCCCCGACGCGATCCGCCCTGATGACCGGTCGACACCCAATGCGAAACGGTGTGACCCACACAATTCTTGAGCGTGAGAGAATGACGCTCAACGCTACGACTCTCCCTCAGGTGCTGAAGCAAGCTGGCTACACATCCGGAATCTTCGGAAAGTGGCATCTCGGTGATGAAGATGAGTACCAACCGCACAAGCGCGGTTTCGATGAGGCGTTCATTCATGGTGCCGGAGGAATCGGGCAAGCTTACGATTGCAGCTGTGCCGACGCCCCGGGAAACAAATATTTCAATCCGTACATCAAGCAGAACGGATCGTTCGTGCAAACCGAAGGATTTTGTACGGACATCTTTTTCTCTGCTGCACTCGGTTGGATCAAAGAAGTCAAAGAGCAAGATGCCCCATTCTTTGCTTACATCACGACGAATGCTCCGCATGGACCATTCATCGCTCCTCCCGAAAACGCCAAACGGTTCACCGACATGGGTTTCACAAAAGACGAAGCCGGGTTTTACGGGATGATTGAAAACATCGACGAAAACGTTGGGCTGCTCTTAAACAAGGTCGATGAATGGGACCTCGCAAACGAGACCGTTGTCATCTTTATGTCCGACAACGGGATGACCGGCAGAGGCTCGGGGCGGCTCGGAAAACAGATTGGAACAACCGCAGATGGAGACGAGCTGTTTCCTTACAATGCAAACATGAAAGGGTTGAAAGGCTCTGTTGATGAAGGAGGGGTTCGCGTTCCATTCTTTATTCGCTGGAATGGAAAAATTCCGGCAGACCAGGATGTCGATCGGATCGCTGCTCACATCGACCTCTTCCCGACCCTCGTCAGCCTGGCTGGAGCAACAAATCCAGAAGATCAAGTCGAAGGGAGAGACTTGATCCCATTGATCGAAAACCCTGAAGCAGAATGGAAAAACCGACTTCTGTTTAGTCATAAAGGTCGCTGGAAAACCGGAGTCGATCCGAATGAGCATCAATGGAAAGACTTTGCCATTCGCAATCAACGTTTTCGTCTGGTTGGGAGAGATCAGCTGTACGATATGCAAAAAGATCCCGGGCAAACAAAAAACGTCGCAGAAGAGCATCCGAAAATCGTCGAACGATTGCTGAAGCGTTATGACCAGTGGTGGAAGAAAACTGTCCCGATGATGGTCAACGAAAAAGCCGAAATGCTGCCATACCGACCGTTCCACGTGCAGTTCAAAAAACAGCAGGAATCGACCGGCATTCCAAAATGGAACGCTCCGCAGCTATGAACAACGATGAACAGCCATGACTTGGCAACTCGCGGAAATTCCGTCTCCACGGGTAGAAGAATCACAAAACGTTATCGAGCATCTTTCGAATTGGCGTTCAGGCCCTGCCTCGTGAAGAACTGCAATCCCATAAGAGAAACGCGTTCTTCGCGGGCACGCGGTCGAGCAAACGGCTCTAATCTGCAAGATACTCAAGACGTCGCGCGACAGTGTCGTTTTCCAACAGATTGGGTTGAAGAAGCGACTTATCAATTTCGAACTCATAGCCAGGCTTGCCATCTCGCAACAACACGAGAGAGTTCAGAATGAGCCCCGCTTCAATGCCGGAGTCAGTCTCTTTCAGCGCTTGTCGAAACGTAGCCTGCGGGTCGGCTGCACCGATCAATCCCAAGAACTCGGCGGCCCGAATTCGCACTAACCGGTTCGAATCGTTCTTTGCTAGCTCAATCGCGACGGGCGCAAGCTCTTTGGCCTCGTCCCCGAACGAGCTGCAAGCAATCAATCCCCAATATTTGACCCACGGATTTTTTGCTTCCAGCGCCTTCAAGAGTTTCGGCTTAGCCTTGGAGAACGGAAGTAAACTCAGGTCAGCGATCTTCACCAGTCGAGCGATTTGCTTTTGTCGCTTCTTGCCGAACTCAACGGGGTTTTCAAAAGCGACCTCAGCGAGATAACTTTCTGGAAAGAAGCTGAGGTCGGGCAGACCAGAAACAAACAGAGAGAGCTCGCTTCGCATCTCTTTCAAAACGGAAGCGTATTCTGGATCGCTCGCAAGGTTGTGAACTTCGTGCGGGTCAGCTTCCACATCATAGAGTAACTCAGCAGGTCGCGGTTCGAAAAACTCGCGTTGAGCATCATTCAGCTTGCCTGCCTGATACAGTTCCCGCCACTCCTGAAACGCCAACATGCGATAGCGGTAGTTGTTTTGTAAGCCATCAAAATTGAACGGTTGATAGTTACGAATGTACTCGAAACGCCCCTTTCGCCAAGTCCGCACCAGATCATATTTTTCGTCGAATCGATCAGCATATCCGAATGCGGTATCTCGCTTGTTCACGTCCGCAGCCTTGACACCTTCCCCCAAAAATGGCCGACCATCGACTTGTTCCGGAACTTTCACGCCAGCCAGGTGAAGGGTTGTTGGACCAAAATCAATGAAGCTGACAAATCCAGATTGACGCGAACCCAATTCCGCATCGACCAAGTGCTTCCACTTCTCAGGCACACGGACCACGAGAGGAACGTGCAATCCACTTTCGTAGGCATACCCTTTACCTCGCGGGAGAACTCCACCATGGTCGCCGAAATAAAAGATGAATGTCTCTTCGAGCAGGCCATCTGCTTTTAACTGATCGACCACCGCCCCAATATGCTGATCAACCAGTTGTATCCGATCTCGATAGCGCGCGTTCGTGTATCGAAAAGTTTCGGTATCTGGATGATAAGGAGCAACAAACACAGTTTCCGGGTCGGTGGATGTCTTTTCATTCGCCATCACCTGTTTCGAAAAGTGCAACGAACTTTCGTGTGTTGCCGTAAACGATTGCTTATAGAAAAAAGGCTGCCCCTCGCGCCGGGAACGCCATGTCGCCTTTTTCGACGACATGTCCCAAACACCTTTTCCCTCAGTTGCATTATAATCTTTCTTGCTGTTATTCGCGGTATAGTAACCGGCATCACGTAGATAAGCCGGGAGCATTTTGAGGCCCTCGGGCATTGGCACCGTTACCGATTTCCGATGATATTGAGTTCCAATTCGAGGGCCGTAGCACCCGGTGATCAACGTCGTACGGGCCACACTACAAACGGGCGCGTTGGAAAATGCATGATCATAAATCAGCCCATGCTGAGCCAGTTCGGCAATCCGGGGAGTCTCGACACCATGGTCATCGTACATCTTCAGATAGTGCATCGAGTTGTCTTCTGAAATCAGCCAGACAATGTTCGGTCTCTCCGCAGAAAGAGCAACGGAACTCACAAACTGAAAAATGAACAGTGCAAAGATCGAAGTCGATTTCATAAGAGTTCTTTATCTGCCAGGAATTCGCAACAATTAAATCCTCTCTCATAGTGACTGTTCAAAATGAATTCGACAATGCAACTGCCACAAAATTATTGGCTGACGACCTGCTTCAACAAATGGTAAACGCCACCAATTGTCGTCGCATAAAAGTAAATTTGACATTAATCTTTACGCTCTGCCGTGTGCCCGTGAAGAACGCATTTCTCTAGTAAAAATGCTGTTCACCACGAGGCAGAACATGCAAACCAATTCGAAAGATATTCTAGCATTCAAATGATCTAGGAAACTTGGAGTGCTTACCCAGCGAGGAAGACTCGACTCACCTTTCATTTCGAATTCATAGACTGCTATGATCGGTAAGCGTAACCGTCTTTCATATTTACCATTAAAGGCTTAAAGATGACCCTGTAGAACATTCCAGAGAAATCACCAAGACAGTGAAGTTCGCCAAGCAGCGTAGTTCAATGCAATCAAACAACGAGCGAACTCTGAAATTTCGATTTCGGACAAACTGAAATCGGTTCAGGAATGGAGCCCATTCTTGTCGATTATCATTTAATCAAAATATAATCAACATAGAAAAAGTGGTTGCGATGCAAGCGAAGTCGTTGACAGGGGCAACTTTCCCGCCGAAGCCGTACTCAGGCTCAAAATTGCAATTTTTCACAAACTTGAGACAGCCCCCGTTAGGCTCGCTCTTGCCTGCACCGCCGACTCATTCCATCAAAGACCCTTGGAATCAGGAATGAACCTTATCACCAATAAGCTTTTCCTGGGTGCGCCCCGCGAGAAGATAATAATTTCAAAAAAATCTCCTATTTCGCGAAATTTTGGGCCAAATCAACGCCCGTAATTCGCCCTCTAAGTAACGACAGGATAATGCGTTAAGTTGAACGACGATAAATTTCCGACAATTTGAGGGAGAATCTTAAAAATGGATCGCGAGATTATGGATTCAGAAGAATCAAGAATGACTTCAGCGAGTTTAATTTTGGGGATTCAATCGGGGAAGGAGGACGCTTGGGTACGCATGACACACCTGTTCGGGCACCTGGTATTCAAGTGGATCAAATCTCTATCGCGACACCAATTTCAGTCACACGACATTTCAGATGCTTCGCAGGAAGTCTTTTTAACTGCTACCCAGAAAATTGAGTCATATCGGCACTCGCGAGAAAAGCATGGTTCTTTCCGAGGATGGCTATTCGGAATTACGCGAATCGTCGTCCTTCGCCATTGGGAAGAAGTTGCAAACACCCCCATCCCGAATGACGAACTTGCTCAAGAGATCGAATGGGTCCCAGAAGATCTCGTTGATGGACAGGAGTATGATGGAGACGTGTGGCTTCTTGAAATGGGACAAACTTACGAAGCGATTGAAATCATTCGAACGAATACGGAACCTCACGTCTGGCAAGCATTCTGGCGGACTGTCATCAATGGTGAGCAAGATGCTCATGTCGCTGAAGATCTCGGGATGAGCGAGAGCGCTCTCCGAAAATCTCGCTACCGCACAACAAAACGCCTCCGAAAACAGATCACCGAACTGGACAGCCAGCCCCCTGAACAACCAGAACCTTAAACACGCTCCTGTAGAATCTCTCAAATGAGCGTCGACAAGAAAAGACATCTCGATCATCTTCTGGGGCTTCAAGTCTATTCACGTAAATGTAAGTGATCCACCTCACGGCGACTCTTCCTCACAGGGACACGATAAGGCAAACTGCTCTATAACTGATCTTGAAGCTTGAAATTGCTCTCTCAATCATTGAGAAAAGCAGCTACCCCAGAGGTTTACGGACCGGCTCTAAAGAGATTGCGTTAAGAGAGTCCATTCGAGAGCAACCGACAGAAGCACCAAGCCTGGCTGCCCCGAAATGGGAATAATCTGAGATTGGACTGGAAATAGGGAATGGCTCGGCGTAACATTTACACTTACGACTGTCCGCCAATTAAAAGTGATATGCAAGTTCAGTGGCTTGCGACAGACAAGACAGTCAAGATGGACCAGTCAATTACCCCTTGAGCGAAAGTCTGAAATGCCCCAAAGGCCCGCACTCTCAAAGGCGGAAATGGAGATCGCCAGAATTGTCTGGGATCTACAAAAAGCAACTGTTCGAGAAGTTCTGGAAGCCCTCCCCGAAGGGCGGGACATTGATTACAAAACCGTCCAAACTTTTCTCCGTCGCCTTGAAGCAAAAGGATATCTCACTTCAAAGCGAAACGGTCGCAGCTTAGTTTACACCGCAAAAATCCGTCCGAATCAAGTGATCCGGGAAACGGTCAAAGACTTTGTCGGAAGACTGTTTGATGGGGAAACGCTTCCGCTAGTAGAACATTTGATCCGAGAGCAAGGATTGGAGAATGACGACATTCACCAACTTCGTAGTATGTTGAATGACCTCGAATCCGACAACACTTCCAAGTGATGAACGAACTGCTGGACACATCTCTCTGGCGACAACTTTGGCAAATCACGCTGTTGATTCCTGCCGTCGTCCTCTTCGTACGGTATGTCCTCCCGAAATCTCCGCACCTCGCATACGGCTTGCTGCTGCTGGTTTTAGTGAAAGCGATTTTCCCACCCATCTGGGATTCCCCAACTGGAATTCTCTGGGAAATGGTCCCCTTCGTCGGCCAGAGTCAACCGGCAGTCACAGCTCCTGAGCCTCCCGTAGAGACCGCTAACTCTGGAACCTTTCAGAAAGCTGATGCGATCGACACCAGCACCGAAAGTTCCTCGGCCGTAACAAGGTCGGTGAAAGAGTCTCCAGCGATCAAAAAAAACGCATCTGTTCCTCCAGCGAAACCGTGGCCATGGAGACAGATCTTATTTGGAATCTGGCTGGCAGGTGTACTGAGTTTACTGGGCTACATCCTCGGAAAACGGGCACAACTGTTGCGGTTCCACAAAGACACCCAAGTTCCTGCTTCGGATGAACTGCTGGAAGCAGTCGAACTGGTTTCCGCTGACTTAGGGTTACTTCACATACCGAAAGTCCTCGTGACACTGCATCCAACTGTTCCGTTTGCAAGCGGCTTCTTTCATCAAGTCGTCGTTTTGCCGTCGCATGTTGTCAATCAAACCGACATCGCTGAAATCAAGCTGATTCTCGCACACGAGATGACGCACCTACGCCGGGGCGACACGCTGGTCGGCTTGCTACAGCTGCTGGTTCAAGTGTTGTGGTGGTTCCACCCGCTCGTCTACTGGCTTAACCGTGAAGTCCGTCGAATCCGAGAAGAGTGTTGCGACACTGATGTTGTCACGCAATTGAAATGTCAGCCAGCGAATTACGCACGTTGTCTTTTGAACATGCTGGAGCTACATCAACAACTACGACCTTCTAAAGAACTGGTTGGGCTCAGCCCACTTGAAGTGACAGCCAAGCGCATGCAAAACATCATGCGAACTCCTAAGCGGAAACAACACCGGTTGTCTCAAACTCTTTACACGCTCAGCCTGATCGCCTTTGCGGTGGTGATTTTGCCGACATCAGCAAGCTCTTCTCTCACCCCGAAGGTCATTGTTGGCGACCTGGAACCTCCAGCTGCGAAGCGTGTGGCTTCAACACCAGAACCGAAAAATTCAAAGAAGAAAAAGTCGCGGCCGAGAAACTCGCCGAAACAAAAGCCAGCCATTCCCCCGGCTTCGAAAGTCGACCCTCCACTCGATTCGAACGCACCTGCAGATCCCTCGGTTCCCGTTCCTGTCCAGAAGCTGAACTACAAATATGTTCGCGGGGATCAACATCCGTACCGCATTCAAATCGAAGCGAAATATCCAACTGAAACGAGAAGGCACACCGGAACCCCGACATTTCAGGTCGATGCCTACGCTGCCGGGCTGCCTGCATTTTCACGACTCAACAAAACATTCACGAATGAAGTCTTCCCCCGAGACGGAGTCGAACTGCCGAGTCTCCCGAGCGAATTTGCTCAGGAAGAAAACGAATCTTTCTCTCCATTCCCTGCTCCCCCAACGTTTAGTCGACCGTTTTCACCATTCGCTGAAGAGGCTCCAACTGGACCAGTCTCAGGTTCTAATGGGCAGGTGAATCCAACTGAAGGTCAGCTTCCTTACCTGCTCGGATCTCTGGAGTCCTGGGTGTTTCCGCAACTCCCCCCAGATGCCACTCACAAATGGCAGGAAGAATTCCATCGAGAGATCACCTTGTTGTCCGCAACAACCTCTGTCAATTCTCCATTTTCACCCCCACATCAAGAGAAGCTGCACGCCACGATCCAGGTTGGTGTGGCACCAAGCTCCACCGCTAAAAATGAGGTGACACTGACTCGAATCTGGACTCTGAACACCTCTGAACTGGCGAATGAGGAACCACGTCGTGAAATTTCTCTGACAGGGAAAATCCGATTCGATCTGAAACGTGGATTCCCAATCTCCGCCAACTACACCGGCCGGCTGGTTGAGCGAGAACCCAATCGCGAATACCGCATCCCGTTACTCATCGAGATTCAACGGATCGATTAGCACAAGTCCAATATCGCTGGTCGCGTTCTGCCTCGTGGCGAGCAGTGTGTGTCGTCGTGAATGCGAACTTCACGGGCACAAAAAGCATCTTTCGAATTGGTTTGCAGGACCTGCCTCGTGGCGAACAGCATTTTACGAGAGAAATGCGTTCTTCACGGGCACAAAAAACATTGAAAATGCTCTAATCCTGTTGGGGTTCGATGAGATCATCGAGGTAGCGAGAGAGTTGGGGGGGGAGCATTTGCAGACGATGCCAGGCATCGTCTGGGAGGCGGACTTCGCGTTCGGGGTGATCGGGAGAATCCTGAATTTGGTTGAGGACCGTAAGCATTTCAGTACGTACGAATTCGACGAGCGTGGCGACTTCGGCAATCTGATTCGCTGAGAGTCCTGTTGGTGCCTGAGGTGGCTCCAATGGAAAAGCTTCGGGAAGGTCTCCCGGATCGTCTCCAACAGTTTCGTGGGCGTCGGGAATCGAGAGATCTTCACCAAGTTGCTCGAGTTCTTCTGGCGATCCAATCACCAAGAGACAACGTCCAAGAGCAATTTGATCGCCGATTTGCACTGTTCGCATGCGTGTGAAGTGGCCGTTCACACGGGTCCCGTTCGTGCTTTGCAAATCGGTCAGGATCAATTGATCTTCATTCGCCTGAATTTTGGCGTGGTAGCGGCTAATGCGTTCATCGTTGAGCTGAACGAGGTTTTCTTCTTCTCGACCAATTGTGATCGGGGTAGGCAGTTTCCGCAGGATTGCCCCCGCTTCGAGCCCCTGCACCACCTGGATTGTCACATCTGCCATGAATTCCCCAGTAGTTTCTGCTTGTCTGTTCTCACGAAACCAGAAAGGTGCTCTTATTCCCAGTGATTGACAGCGATCCCAGAATTTTTAGTTAGCGTTTCTCAATAAACATCAGTGAATCGTAATATCAGCACAGAAGTCGTCACCAAAATAACTTCAGAAGCGTTTTCCGCAACAAGTAGCCCGATCCGAGAGCACAGATTCTTCCTTCGCGGTACGCACTGGAGCATTTCCAATGATTGTCGAGCCCGTGAAGGTCACTTCCACACCCCCATAGACGGCTTGCCACGTGGCAGAATCTAGTAACCAATATTGGATTTGCTCTTGCCTACGCTGCACTATAGCTTGACGGCACGATGGATGATATCGATGAGATGCTGACGGCGCGGCGGTTTGCGAAGCACGCGAAATGCGTTGAGGTCGTACGCTTGAGTTTCGAGTTCTTCAGAGACATCGGAACTCATTAAAATGCACGGCAATTCACGGTAACGCTCCTTCAGCCAGCGCAAGGTATCCAACCCTGTCATGACGTGCATATGCATGTCCAGAATCACGACGTCAACCTGAATCGTTTCCACAACTTCGATGGCACGTTCGCCAGATTCCACGGCGACCATCGGGAAATGTGGCTCTAATATTTCGACAACGGTCTCTCGAAATGCCTGATCATCATCAGCAATGAGCAAATTGGGAATCTCAATTGGAGCGACCACGACCTAATCCTTGTCAGAATTTACGCCAAATCTGTTCTGTTTCTGCCTATTCGTTATCATAGAATGCTAAGAACTGTCAATTCAGATATTCTGAAGCTGCCATGTCCCGCGTCTGTTTCACACCAGTGTAAACCGTTTTCGCATGCATTTCAGCTTCCACCAGAGGGATAATTATAGGCCAAGGCGTGTGGATATCACCCCTGAAAATACCACAAAATTGAGATCAATCCCTCAAATCAACGATGACTCAGGACGACTGAAAAACAGAAAAGGGGAGAAACTGAGGAAACTGGTTAAAAAGACAACAAGCGAACCCCCAGATGCCGTATCTCATTTGCTTTTATGAGAACCAGCCCGGAAACTTGTGAAGCGGTCAATTTCCTTTGTGATTGTGAGCGAGCAGATTCAGATTGCAGGTTCAGTCCTGAATCAGTTTGGAAGCAGGTTGAGTCATTGACTGAAACCTTTCAGGAGACAGATTTCCCGCCGAAACTTGTTCGGAACTATGGCCTCCTCCTCTTCGTGACACTGCCGCCAATTCATCCTCATAATTTTAATCTCCCACACATGCCTGAAGAACCTCATAGCCTGGAATCGAACGTCGTACGGATGACGATTAACACTCAGTGCCCAAGGGCAAAAAACATGAAGATGGACCGAGCGATTTTCTTTTTGGTCTTCTGTTCGCTGTGGCTTCAGGGACTCGCCTCCCCATCGCTGGGGCAGGGTGTCTTCAACCCGTTGTTCCCACCTCAGCCAAACGAAGAGCCCGATCCAACCTTTCAACATCTGCGACGCCTGCCACGCGATCCCCTCGCAGAGACAGCACTGTTTCGCGCCAAAGAGGCCATCGAAAACGGGCAAGTCACTGAAGGACTGGAAGCTCTACAAACAATTTTGAATGACTCAGAAGACTCATTCCAAACGATCGGCATGGAGATCAGCGGCTCGACAAAGCATGCGATTGAACTGATTATTGCTGAGCATGCAGAGGATTACGAACGCCTCTTCGGTGCCGAGGCCATGCAGCAGTACGAGGCAGCGATCTCGTCTCAGGATCTGAACAAACTGGCTGAGGTCGGTCGCCGATTCCGTTCGACAAAAGCAGGACAACTGGCACGAAGACAATGGGCTGCCCTCAGTGTTGATCGCGGAGAGATCGGAGCGGCTGTCCGTGAAATCGCTGGAACCGCACGATTTTCAGGTGGAAACGACTTGAATGCGAAAGTCAAACGTGCCGCCACGCTCATGGCGATGTCCGGAAACCCGAGTCGGGCGGAAGCGATCCTGCAAGACTTCGAAGGTGTTGATCTCGACCTTGCTTCGCTTACAAAGTCACCTGTTCTCCCAGCATCGGAAGCGGAGATCTTCGAATGGAGAACCCCCGCTGGCAACGAAGCACACACCGGATCATCCCGCTTTACACCTGCGATGTTTTCTGATGCCTGGTCACAACCATTGATCGATCAATACGATTTCTTCCTCGGAAATGCAGCGAAAGAGAAAGCGTTGCTGGACGATGCACAGTCGTTCGCCCGGTCGACCGAGTCCTCTTTATGGTCTCACTACTCTCAAGCCGTGTTCCCTGCGGGACGTTCGTTGATTGTCGGCAATCGAGTCATTGTGCCAAGTTACGGAACGATCAAATCCTACAATCTGGAGACCGGCGAAATCGATGGGGTCGGAGTCAACATTGATCAAACATTTAAATACTTACACGAATACACATCCGGCCCGTCTCTGGCGAACGATGAGCATCGGGAAAAGGTTCGCAACCTGTTTTTTGCAGTCCGTGGCTGGCGAGATCTCACATCGGCATCGCTCAGCACCGATGGCAAATATGTCTACGCTGTGAGCGATTCTCAACTTGTCGGAACCGTTGATCGCGAATTCTTGAATCGATCAACACAACGTCATGAACTGGTGCCTCAACCGTTCAATCAGTTGCATGCTTTTGAGCTCGATGCAGGTCTTCAAAATCGCTGGTCGATTGGGACCGTTGACGAAAATGCCTATACGCCGTTTCAACAGGATGAAGAGGTTGAACGTGAAATTTTCTTCTACGGAGCACCCACACCCGTCAAGGACCAGTTGTTTGCAATTGGAGAAGAGCGGGGACAAATTCAGTTATACGAACTGGATCGAGAAACGGGTTCTGTGCTCTGGTCACTCGGGCTGCTGAATTCCGACAAAGAAATCGTACTCGATGAGCGCCGCCGCCTCGCAGGACTGATGCCAGCTTATCTGGACGGGCTGCTTATTTGCCCTACTGGCGAAGGTGTGATCACAGCCGTGGCCCCGTACTTGCAGCAAGTTGTCTGGACGCATCAGTACGAAGAAACACGACGGATCGTCCAGAATCAAATGATGTTCCGACGTGGACTCCGAAGCCGCGGACAAACGGTTTCTCAATCAAAAGAGCGATTACTGAATGATGATCGCTGGTTCGACTCGAAAGTTGTCCAAGCTGGCCGATTGGTCATTCATACTCCGCCAGATTCCGACGAACTTGTCTGCCTGGACATCAGCGATGGATCGCGAGTTTGGGACAAACCACTATTTCGACAACGATTACTTTACGTTGCAGGCGTTTATCGAGAAACGCTCATCGTCGTCGGTCGAAGTGAAGTCGCTGCGCTAAATCTCGAAGATGGCTCGCACATCTGGAGTGCTTCAATCCCTCGCCCATCGGGTCGAGGAGTTCGCATGGGTGATCATTTCGTACAACCGCTGATGACCGGAGAAGTCGCCATCATCGACCTGAAAAATGGTCGGCAACTGGCAAGATCACAAATGCCTGGCCAGCAAATTATCGGCAATCTTTCGACTGCTCATGGAAGGTTAGTGGCTCAATCGGGAACAGCCATTCAGGCTTTCAAATCGTCTCAGGAAGTCGAAGAAATGTTGGCGACTCTTTCGGAGACCTCGAAGAAATTGGCGATTCAAGGGGAGCTTCTCCTCCAAAAAGGTGAACGAGACGAGGCGATGTCGCTGCTGGACTCAATCGACCTGGATGCTCTGACTCCTCGTGCGAAGACAGTTTTAGGATGGGCCAAGATTGATGGGCTGCATGCAGATTTTGAAGCGCACCGATCAGAGATCGCCAGTATTGAAAAGTTGCTGACCACCGAAGAGCAAACTTTCACATTTCTGCTCACCCGCGCAAATGGCCTCAAAGAATCCGGTGACCATATTGGTGCGCTGAAAAATTATCTTCAGCTATTCGAAAGCCTGGTCAGGAAAGCAACATTGCGAGACCTTGATGGGCTGCAGGAAGTCAGCGATCAACGCTGGACAATCGCTCAACTCGAAGCACTTTATGAGTCAGTTCCCATGGATCGGCGAGCCGCATTCATTGCTGAAATTCAGCGATGGCTCGAATCGACGTCCAACGAAATTGCCGTTCTCGATTTCTTGAGAATGAGTTCCTTTGAACTGGTTCCTGCAAAACAGGCTTTGTCGCAACTCCTGCAAATCACCCCACGCCCCCAGAACGCAGGCGACCTCTCGCAGATCTACTCACGACTCTCCAGTGCTCTGGACCCTGCAATTTCACAGGTCGCCAATCAGGAGCTGGCCCGACTCGCGCTTCTGCTCAAGGATGGCTCAACAGCCGAACACTATTTGAAGTTGCTGGAACGTCAAGATATCAAAGCTTCCGATTCAGACCTCTCCTCCGCAGAGATGGCAGCTGCAATTCGAAACGAAGAACAGTGGGACGAGCTGTTTAATTCCGTCCCGCGCTGGCCTGGCCAAGTGACAGAATCTGACCAGCAGAAGAAATTCACGAAGTCGGCTCGGCATCAAATTCCGCACGTCGGTCCAGAATCGGTTCCGCTTCAAGGCTGGACGTTTTTCTTGAATCACATGGGATCGCAAATCGATATCTATGACGAGCATGGTCGCCGACAGACTCAACTTCCGACACGAATTGCTTCATTACGCATTCCGGTCGGATCGTCAATTGGACGATATGTTTCGACGCATGGTCATTTGGCACTCATCGTTTTAGCCGATCGCTTCCTGCTGTTAGATTTCCAGCATCGCAAAGACTCACCACGCTTGATCGTCAGTCAGAATCTTGTTGCAGAGGAACAAAATCCTCTTGGAGCGCCCGGAGTCATCAACCCTAACCAGCAACAGCCAACTACTGGTTTCCGAACATTTCTCTCAATGACATCCACAGGAACTCCAGCTGGAAACGTCGGAGCCATTGGAACTTCGACGCTTAGCTTTGGGTTGGGAACTCAACTCACCACCATCGACCCATTAACCGGAAAAGTTCAATGGCGTCGCTACGACTTCGATTCTGGAAGTGAAATTTTCAGCGACGACGAATTTGTTCTCACACTGGCCCCGAATGAAGATCACCTCCGCGTCTTTCGCGCCAGCGACGGCATGGACCTGGGAACACGCCCCATTCCTCAGGGAGCTATTGCTTCCAACCTGGAACGCCATAATGGAGATTGGGGACGTTATTTCCCAACGATTCAGGAGACCGAAGAGACGATTCGCTTTGCTATGGTCGATCCAGTTTCCGAGGAACCATTGTGGAGTTTCGAAGCACCAAGCGGGTCAATCTGGTGCACTGTGAACCAGAGCGACATCGCATTTCTTGCTCCCGATCACACTCTGACAATCCTTGACGGTCTGACAGGTGAGCAAAAAGTACAGCGAAAAATTCCGGTTGACGAAGAAGTCATTTCAATGACCATCCTGAAGCGGCCTAACCAGTGGATCATTCTGCCAGGAACGGGTGAACCGGTGCAGTACGACTATTCGTACCCCTCACGCATTACACGCACCATTGAGAAGACGGTCGCTGGAAAGGTTGTGGCGATTAATGAGCAGACTGGCGAAGTGGAATGGACTCAAGAAATCGAAGACCAGCACATCTGCACACAAACGCCGAGTGCGTGGCCGATCCTGTTCTTCGGAAAGAGTTATGGAAACTCAATTCGTGGATTAATCCTGAATCGCTTGACCGGAGAGAAAGTGATTCAGGAACAGTTCGAATATGATCGAACGTGGATTCACTGGCAGTCGTCGGTCCAGCCGATGCAAATTTGGATTGCCTACGGGCGCAAGACCGTTAGTCTCGATTGCCTGGAACGCCTTGATGATGCAGAAGAATCACCAAAGGAAGAATAAAACCAGTTCGAGAATATGTGGAATGGCTATCATTCTCAGTGTATGAGAAAGCAAATTCAGGTCCCAGGATTCGTTCTCAACACAAGCAGACAGACACGTCGAAAGCGATGTCGGTGGACAAATCGAGCCGATTTTCCGACAGCATTTTCAAAGTTCAACAAGAAGCTCAATCGCGAGACGAGGCGGTCTCATCGGGAGACGCTTTGTGTTCCGAATTGATCGCTTTGTAAACTTCTTCGCGGTGAATGCTCACTTCCTTGGGAGCTTCGATTCCTAACCGAACCTTATCGCCCTGAATCGAAACCACCATGAGGGTAATCGAATCACCAATAATAATTTTCTCGTCCTGTTTTCGGCTGAGTACTAACATCGCTCCAGTTCCTATTCACGGCTCCTGATAAATCGTCCACTCCTCTATGGTCGGACAGATGTTAGAACCTACGTCAGCCCTCCTGACAAAGAGCGCTCGGAAAGTCTTTATTTCCAAGAACTTCGTTCGAACAGGACAGTTTTGATGGATCACTCCGCCAGAACGCATCGCACAGCGCAAGCCGATTGGTACGAATGGACAAGCACGATCACAACGAGCGGACCAATTGTAACGATCACTCACACCCAGAAGCCGGGAATCACTACCGGTTGCAAATTCGAGTACATCCGCACGATAAGTGTTCGACAACAGGCCTTTACTGCCCCTGAGCTGAACATGGGGACAACTTGAGCAACAAATTCAGGTGCAGGCAAAAGCAAAACAACTGCAACATGATTGCCTTAAAACTGTTGCCTCAAATCGTCACGATGTTTACTGACAACTCCAGAGGCCTCGCTCGGCGGTTCATGGTGATGGTTGATTTCCTGATGGAGTCCCTGTGTAATCATGTTACAGTTTGAATCTCTCACTCGGCTTGAAAGAGCCCGTCACCGCAAAATGAGTCCATTCCTTTGAGGCTCTGTGATAGATCCGCCATACTCCTCATAAATCCATTTCCCTCTCCCCTTTCACCACCCTTTAGATGGCCCATTCCCAAGCGAAAGTGTCAGAATGTCCAAGCCGGTCGTGCTGCCAGATCCTGCTAAGCTGCCGAAAAAGAAAATCGTCAGGACCATCACCCCGCGCATGCGGAAAGTCCTCGTATTAGTATTTGCATTAGTCGCACTCTTGGTTGCGAATGCTTTATACCTTTCTGCAATTACAGCTTTGGAATGGTTCAGCGGGAAGACGTATCAGGATTACTTTTATCAGTTTATGTTCCTGGGTCATCTGGTTCTGGGGCTGATTCTTATTCTCCCATTCCTGGCCTTTGGGATCTCACACTTACGACTGGCACGTAAACGACGAAATCGCAGGGCTGTCAAAATTGGCTATGCACTGTTTGCGATGTCAATCGCCGTTCTTGTTTCAGGCATCTTACTGACTCGTGCGGGCGGTTTTGATTTAAAGCAACCAATTGTGCGTTCTGCCGTCTACTGGATGCACGTCATCTGCCCGTTACTGGCAATCTGGTTGTATTGGCTGCACCGTCTGGCAGGGCCCCGGATCAAATGGAGAATCGGCGTTGGTTATTTGGGATTCGTGGGAATGATTGTCGGAGTCATGGTTTGGGGACAATTCCAAGACCCGCGAAACTGGTTCGCTCAAGGTCCGGAATCGGGCACGAAATACTTTGAACCTTCTCTTGCGCGGACTGCCAGTGGAAACTTTATCCCTGCTGAAGCGTTGATGAACGACGAATACTGCAAGCGATGCCATGCCGACGTTCATGCTGGCTGGGAAAAATCGGTCCATCGCTTCAGTTCATTCAACAACCCGCCGTACCTTGCCAGTGTTCATGAAACCCGACAGGTCGCCCTTGCCCGAGACGGGAATGTGCAGGCGGCTCGCTGGTGTGCTGGCTGCCATGATCCCGTCCCATTTTTCAGCGGAGCGTTTGATGATCCGAACTTTGACATGGTGGACCACCCGACAGCTCACTCAGGAATTACATGCACATCTTGCCATGCCATCACCAATGTGAACAGCACACGAGGAAATGCAGACTACACCATCGAGGAGCCGCAACATTACCCGTTCGCCTATAGCGACAATGAACTTCTTCAGTGGGTCAACAACCAGCTGATCAAAGCGAAACCTTCATTCCACAAGAAGACCTTCCTGAAACCGTTTCATAAGTCTGCCGAATTTTGTTCAACCTGCCACAAGGTCCATTTGCCTTACGAGCTAAACCATTACAAAGCGTTTCTGCGTGGACAAAACCACTACGACAACTACCTGCTCAGCGGAGTTTCGGGACACGGGGCGCGGAGTTTCTACTATCCCCCCAAAGCAGAGGTCAACTGCAACGGCTGTCACATGCCACTGAAACCCTCGAATGATTTCGGGGCCAAGTTCTTTGCTGGTGCGAAAGAACTCAGTATTCATGACCACCTGTTTCCCTCTGCGAACACTGGAATCGCGTGGTTGCTCGATCACCCTGACACAATCAAAGCCCATCAAGAGTTCCTGCACGGGACAATGCGCGTCGACCTGTTTGGCGTCCGCGAAGATGGTGAGATCGATGGAAAACTGATCGCTCCACTGAGTCCAAGTGTCCCGGAACTTCAACCTGGAAAGACTTATCTATTCGAGACAGTCATTCGGACACTTAAGTTAGGACACCTGTTTACGCAAGGAACTGCAGACTCGAACGAGGTCTGGCTGGAAGTCACAGTCACTTCCGACGGAAAGGTCATCGGAAAAAGTGGCGGGATCGATCCGGAGAAGCAAAACGAAGTCGACCCATGGAGCCACTTCGTGAACGTCTTCATGCTCGACAAAGATGGAAACCGCATCAACCGGCGGAACCCTCAAGACATCGTCACACCACTTTATAACCACCAGATTCCACCCGGTGCGGGACAAACGGTTCACTACTCATTCGAAGTCCCGGAGAACCTTTCAGCCCCTCTCGAAGTCGAAGTCAAATTGCAGTACCGCAAATTTGATCAGGAATATATGGAAATTGTTGACAAAGCGACTCAAAAGCTCGGCCTCCCGATTCGTGGGAGCCAACCTGGCGAAGCATACGTCAACAACCTGCCAGTCACGACGCTCGCCGTTGATCGCATCACATTTCCGATTGAAGGAATCGACGCTGAAATTTCCAATGACGCGGACGAGTTTCCTCTCTGGCAACGCTGGAACGATTACGGCATCGGTCTGTTCTTGAAAGGAAAAGGAGAGCTGCGGCAGGCAGCGGACGCCTTTACCGAAGTTGAAAAACTGAACCGCTGGGACGGTCCAATGAATCTGGCTCGCGTGCTGGAGCGTGAAGGTCGACTCGATGAAGCAGTCGCAGCTTTACAACGAGCTGCTGAATTCAGCGAAGAAGATGCCTACCCACGCTGGAC
Organism: Thalassoglobus polymorphus; assembly: GCF_007744255.1. Lineage (GTDB taxonomy): Bacteria > Planctomycetota > Planctomycetia > Planctomycetales > Planctomycetaceae > Thalassoglobus > Thalassoglobus polymorphus. The sequence goes on from NZ_CP036267.1 coordinate 5,400,262, forward strand.
CTGGGCCTGGCTGAGTGGAGTGATTAACCGGCAGCAAGATCGGCTTCCGGAAGCAATCCAAAACCTGCGCAGCGTCCTCACCGATCAAACACCCGAAATGCAAAAACGGGGATTCGACTTCAGCCTGGACTACGAAGTGATCAACTTACTGGGGCAAGCACTCTTTGACCTCGGACGCAAACGTGCTCGTCAGGGACGTGAAGAAGAAGCTGAAAAACTTTGGGAAGAAGCAATCGCTGAATTTGAAAAGACACTCCAGATCGATTCAGAGAATCTCACCGCCCACTACAACCTGCAGCACTTGTACACGGAAATCGGAAACAAAGATCAGGCAGCTCATCACGGTAAGCTGCACGAAATGTTCAAGCCAGACGACAACGCGAAAGGTCGAGCGGTCCGTCTTGCCCGAGAAAAGTATCCCGCAGCCAACCACGCAGCCGAAGCGGTCGTGATTTACGACTTACTCCCGCCCGGTGTCGATCGAGAGCGCAAGAACGCCTCAACGGAAAGCCAAAATGACTGATCTCCGTTATCCTGTTTTTCGAATTGGTCTTCGAAGCCTGCTTCGTGAAAAGCAGCACTTTTGCTCGTGAAGCATTGTTTTTCACGGGCACTTGGGAGAGCAAAGTCCGATTTCAGGATCAGTCTATCTTTCCCTTCATACGGTGCAGTTCCTGAAGGGCTGCCAGCGGAGTCATTTCGTCGAGATTGAGACCTTTGAGTTCGCCAAGGACCGGATGAGGTTCGATGTCGAAGAGCCTGAGTTGCCGGGAGTTCTTCTTGGGGCGTTTCGGAATCGTTGGTTTTCCGTGGTCGTCCTGATGATCCGTTTCCAGAGTTTCCAGAATGACCCCGGCGCGGCTGATCACCTCTCGTGGGACACCTGCCAAACGGGCGACGTGGATTCCGTAGCTTTGATCCGCTGAGCCGGGGACGATTTTGTGCAGGAAGATGACATCTCCATCCTGCTCATGGACGGACACGTTCCAGTTACAAACGTTCTTGAGTGTTTTGGGGAGTTGTGTCAGTTCGTGATAGTGGGTGGCAAACAGCGTGCGGCACTTGGTGTGGTCATGAAGATATTCAGTAATCGCCCAAGCCAGCGAGATTCCATCGTAAGTGCTGGTTCCCCGGCCAATTTCATCGAGAATCACAAGACTACGATTGGTCGCGGTGTTCAGGATACGTGCTGTTTCGGTCATCTCAACCATGAATGTCGACTGACCTTTACCGAGTTCATCACTCGCTCCGACGCGTGCGAAAACTCGATCTGCGATTCCAATCGTGGCGGACGACGCTGGAATGAATGACCCCATCTGAGCGAGGATCGTTAACAACGCGGCCTGACGGATATAGGTACTTTTCCCAGCCATGTTCGGACCGGTAATCATTGCAATTAAATCAGAGGAAGCTTCTGAATCTTCATCAGACGAAGTCCCAAGAATGACGTCGTTTGGAATGAACTCGCCCGAAGGCTGCAACTTGTCGAGCACGGGATGCCGACCATCAATGATGTTCAGACAAGGATCGTCGGAAATCACAGGACGGCAGTACCGATGGTTGAGTGCGACAGTTGCCAAATTTGCCAGCACATCAATTTCAGCAATAATCTCGGCTGTTTGTTGCAAACGTTTACATTCACCTGCCACACGCTCACGCAACGCCTGAAACAGTTCCGCCTCAAGAGCTTTTGACTGGTCTTCTGCACGCAGAACTTTCTCTTCATACTCCTTAAGTTCCGGAGTGATGTATCGTTCCTGATTCTTGAGTGTCTGCTTGCGGATGTAATCATCGGGGACTTTGTCGAAGTGAACAGCCGTCACTTCCAGGTAATACCCGAAGACTTTATTGAAACCGACTTTCAGCGAAGTGATGCCAGTCCGCTCAATTTCTTCAGCTTGATACTTCGCAATCCATTCTTTCCCACCACGGGCTAAATCTCGGAGTTCGTCCAGTTGCGAGTTGAAACCAGCCCGGATCATCCCGCCATCCGACGTGGTGATCGGAAGTTCATCGGCAAGTGATGATTCGATATCCGCCCGCACTTCAGAACACAAATCGAGACGAGCTTCCAGCGTCTTCAGAAGATCAGATGAGCGCTCAGCCATTTTCGCTTTGAGTTTCGGCAACAACGCCAGTGTCCGCCCAAGTGCCCCCAAATCGCGAGGAGAGATCCGCAGCGTCGCAACCCGAGAAGAAAGTCGTTGCAGGTCGTAAGCATCCTTGAGCTGTTCTCGTAAGTCCCGGGAAAGCTTACTGTTCTCTTTGAGCTCTTCGACGGCGTCGAGTCGTCTTTCAATCGCCTGCCGGTCTGTCAGCGGATTGGAAAGCCAGTCCATCAACAGGCGAGCCCCCATCGGAGTTGCTGTCTCATCGAGAATACTGATCAGCGAACCGTCACGTTTGTTTTCTCGTTGGGTGCGAGTTAACTCAAGACTGCGACGGGTCGTTTCATCAATGAGCAAATTGGTTCCATGACGATACGGCTCCAGCTTGGTAATGTGTCCCAGCGACGACTTTTGTGTCTCTTGCACATATTCGAGCAAGGCTCCGGCTGCGGTAATGCCTGCGGAGTCTTCATCACCTAAATCGAAACCTTCGAGCGTTTTTGTCTCAAAGTGATTGAGTAAATTTTCACGGGCCTGATTGGCAGCAAAAGTCCATGGCGGTCGCTGAGTGAGAACCGTCCCATTCATCTCGGAGAGCTGTCGGAAAACTGGCTGGTCTTTCGCTGTCTCTGGTAACAAACATTCAGCAGGGGCGATGCGGGCAATTTCGTCCGCGAAAGGGGAGGAGCTTCCGAGTTGAGCGGGCAACTCATCTGAAGAGTGCGAGAGCTCCATGCACTGGAAACGCCCTGTTGAGAGTTCCAGCCAAGAGAGCCCGATTGAGTCTTTCGTCGGACAAACCGCTGCCAGATAATTGTTCTCTTTCGGGTTGAGAAGAGCATCGTCGGTGAGAGTTCCGGGCGTGATGATTTGCGTCACTTCCCGGCGAACCATTCCCTTGGAAGTCTTTGGATCTTCGACTTGATCACAAATTGAAACTTTGTGCCCGGCTGAAATCAGCTTTTGCAGGTATCCTTCAAGAGAGTGATACGGGAACCCCGCCATCGGAACCGGATTAGGAGAGTTTTTGTCACGGCTGGTGAGAGTGAGCCCCAAAATCTTCGCAGCGACTTCGGCATCATCGTGAAAGAGTTCGTAAAAGTCCCCCATCCGAAACAGCAAGATTGTCCCGGGCGTCTCGGCTTTGACTTCCATGTACCGCTGCATCATGGGAGTCAGCTTGGTCTCTTTCTTTTTCTTTGCCATGGAAAAATTCAGCGTCGTTGAAAATGATGTTTTATCGAATGAAAGATCATTGTTTCGCCGGGTACTTCAAGCACCCGGCGAAAGAGAACGAGCTTACATTCGGTTCTTCTCTTCTCGAACCAGTTCCGCAACGTGGTTCGTGACATCAGCCAGCGGAATTCGCTCAGCGTCGCCACCCTTCCGCCACTTCACTTCCGCGATACCGTCCTTGAGCCCCTTGCCGCCAACGACGACTCTCAGTGGAATCCCAACCAGGTCGGCATCCTTGAACTTGAAGCCCGGTCGGGCCTCGCGGTCATCCATCAAGACGTCAACACCGGCAGCGAGCAATCCTTCATAGATGCTGTTTGCGTGTTTCATCACGTCATCATCTTTGACGTTCAGCGGAATCAGCTCAACCTCGTAAGGAGCGACCGTCATTGGCCAGATGAGACCGTTTTCGTCATGACACGTTTCAGCAAGACCAGCGATGATGCGGTTCACGCCGATCCCGTAACAACCCATGATTAGCGGATGTCGTTTCTCTTTTTCGTCCAGATACTCTGCTTCCAGCGCCGAACTGTATTTTGTCCCCAGTTTGAAAACGTGTCCGACTTCGATTCCGTGGACGAAACTGAGCGTCCCTTCGCAGCGAGGACACGGATCGCCATTTTCCGCATCTCGCAGATCGAAAGTTTCCTGAACTTCAAAATCTCGCCCTGGATTGACACCCGTTAAGTGCTTGTCGACCTCGTTCGCTCCGGTGACTCCGTCGACAATTGCTGCCACATCGTGATCGACGATGAACGCACACTTTAATGAAGTTGGGCCAGCAAACCCGACTGGAGCTCCCGTCACATTCTTAATGGTCTCTTCGTCGGCCATTTCGAGTTCTGTGACATTCAAAGCACGACGAATTTTACCTTCGTTGGCCTCATGATCTCCACGGAGCAAAACTCCCACAGGTTTTTCGTCAGCGAGAAAGATCAACGTCTTGATCATCTGACTGGTTTCAATTTTCAGGAATTCCGCAACCGCTTCGATGCTGCCCATGCCGGGCGTCTCGACAGTTGCAACTTCTGTTGTCGAGGACTTCCCAGCGAGTTCTGGCTGCTTGCGACCGGTATCGGCACGTTCCAGATTGGCGGCATATCCGCACGACTCGCAACGGACGATGCTGTCTTCACCATTCTCTGCAGGAATCATAAATTCATGAGACGCATCTCCTCCGATGGGACCGCTCTCGGCTTCAACAGGAATATATTCCAGACCACAGCGAGCGTAGATCCGGCAATAAGCGTCGTACATTTTCTGATACGACTCGTCGAGTTGCTCAACGCTGGTCCCGAAGCTGTAAGCGTCTTTCATGAGAAATTCGCTCGTTCGCAAAACGCCGAATCGTGGACGCTCTTCGTTCCGGAATTTCGTTTGAATTTGATAAACAGTAATCGGAAGTTGCCGATAGCTGTTGATCAATTTGGACATGAGATCAGTCACGACTTCTTCGTGAGTCGGCCCGAGTGCCATGTGCAGTTCGTGCTCACGCCTTCTGATCGGGAAGTTGATCAGGACGTTTCCGAAAGCTTCTTTACGACCTGTTCGTTCGAACAGGTCGATTGGCTGTAATGCTGGCATGAAGAGTTCGACCGCACCAGCTTTGTCCATTTCCTGGCGGATAATGTCAGCAGCCTTCCGGATGGAGCGATATCCGAGCGGTAAATAGGTGTACGCCCCCGCCATCAGTTGACGAATCAGCCCGGCCCGGAGCATGAGTTGGTGACTCGGGACTTCCGCATCCGAGGGAACTTCTTTCATGGTCGGGATTAACGTTTGAGACCAGCGCACACTTCGCTCCTGCAACGACAATTATTTCGATTCAACAGCACCTTTTTGGGGGTGAAGTGGCATCATCACGACATTTGGCGTCGCTGTCGAGTGTTCCACAGCCTAGTTAAATTCATTCCAAAAAAATCTTGCCATTCTCCCCCCAACTTTTCCATAAGGAGCATTCGATAATTAGTTGATCTGCTCTGGCTTGGCTCTCCCGATCTCACCACGTCCAGTGGAATTCCGCTTAAAGCATCGAGTGAGGAAACACTCTCTCCGGCCCTCAATGAGCGAGAGGCCTTGAATCGCCAAGCGGCAAATTGTGAGGCTGTACTTCTCCCGACCGAAGAGGTTACGATCCATCCATCATTGTCATTTTGTTCCACACGTTGATACTTTGAAAATGTGCCTCCGAAGTCGGCATACAATCTGAGTATTTACGTTGCTGAGTAGAACCAGTCCGAAAACCTCTGGAATAGCCGCCTGCCTCAACGTTTGAGAGAGCAATATCAGGTTTCAGGACCAACTCTAATTATTCTCCACTTGAAGAAAGTCCTCATGTCCCAATCACAGCAAACTCCCCCACCTTCAATTCCCACCGATTTCACCCGTCGCGACGCCCTCACCAGTTTGGCGACCATTGCAGCTGCCGGGCCGATGGCGTTCTGGTCCGCACCGTCGGTCGCTGTCGCCCAAAGAGAATATACTCCCCTGAATCGCTATCCGCGGATGGTCCACGAGCACTTCGTCCGACAGGTTCGGATAGCGGGCCAAGTCAGCAAGCAGCGGATTGCGAAACTCAAAACAAAAGAAGACGCAGAGCGTCACGTCAAGGAAACTCAGGAAAGAATTCGTGAATCCTTTGGCCCAGAACCGGAACGAACCCCGCTCAACCCACGAATCACAGGTACCGTCGAACGAGACGGCTATCGTATCGAGAACATTATCTTCGAGAGCCGCCCCGGATTTCCTGTGACGGCAAACATCTATGTTCCCACAAACAAATCGGGACCGTTTCCGGGAGTTGTAGGGACATGCGGGCATTCCTCGAACGGAAAGGCTGCCGGGTCGTATCAATCATTCGCCCAGGGACTCGCGAAACTCGGATACATTTGCCTGATTTACGATCCGATCGGACAAGGGGAACGACTCCAGTATCCGAACGAGAAATTGAAATCGAAAATCGGAGTTGGAGTTCAAGAACACCTCCACGCAGGCAACCAGCAATTTCTTGTCGGCGAATTCCTCGGCTCATGGCGAGCCTGGGACGGAATTCGTGCTCTTGATTACCTGCTGACGCGTGACGATATCGACAAGACTCAAGTCGGTGTGACAGGGAATTCCGGCGGAGGAACCATGACGACATGGTTGTCCGGCGTGGAAGATCGCTGGTCGATGACAGCCCCGAGTTGTTTCGTAACCACTTTCCTACGAAATATGGAGAACGAACTCCCTGCAGATACCGAACAGTGCCCGCCGAAGGCACTCGCTCTCGGACTAGACCATTGTGATTTCATCGCAGCAATGGCTCCCAAACCGGCCATTATCCTGGCCAAGGAGCAAGACTTCTTCGATGTTCGTGGATCTGAGGAAGCCTACTCGCGTTTGAAGCACCTCTACAAATTATTGGGAGCCGAAGACAATCTTGCTCTGTTCTACGGTCCCACGCCACATGGGTACTCGCAAGAAAACCGGGAGGCGATGTACAGCTGGTTCAACCGCGCGACCGGAATGACTCCCGATCAACCAGGCGACAAGGCGAAGTTTGATGGCGTGTTGCGAACCGCTGCCGATTTGGCCTTCACAGCGGAACCGGAGATCACGCTCGAAAAAGACGAAACTCTCTGGTGTACACCGAAGGGACAGGTTTCCACTCTCGAAGGGACACGTACCATCTTCGACTTCACGCGTGACACCTCTCAGGAGCTAGCAGCGAAGCGAAAATCTCATTCGGGCGATGCTCTAAAAGTGGCGGTCCGAGATGTCTTGAAGTTGCCGAAGCAACCCAAAAGCACGCCTGACTTCCAAATTTACCGAGCAATCGGCTCACGCGGATACCCAAAGAAATCCGCAACGGCATACGCTGTGAATACCGAGCCCGGCATTCAGGCCATCGTCTACCGCTTGCTGGACCAACGGCTTTCCTCGCGACCGCCACAAGGTGGCAAACGAGCAACGCTGTATGTCTCCCACCTCTCCAGCGACGCTGAACTTCGTAATGAAGAGTTGATCCAGGAAATGATCAAAGCGGAACCAGATGTCCCGTTCTTCACCTGTGACGTTCGCGGAATCGGTGAGTCGATGCCGGACACCTGCAGCCCGAATTCATTCCACAGCAGTTATGGGAACGACTACTTCTACTCCATTCACAGCATCATGCTGGATCGTCCGTATGTCGGCCAGAAAACGCTCGATGTTTTGCGGGTTCTTGACTGGATGAAAAGTTTCGGTCACACAGAAGTCCACATTGTCGGTAACGGCTGGGGTGGGCTTCCTGCAACCTTTGCAGCTGTCCTCTCCGATCAGGTCAATCAGGTCACACTCAAGCACGCTTTAACCTCGTATACCGACCTCGCTGAAACCGAACACTACGAATGGCCGCTCTCGACGCTGCTTCCAAACGTTCTCTCAGAGTTCGACCTTCCCGACTGCTACGCAGCTCTGAAGTCGAAAAACCTGAAACAGATCGAACCGTGGGGCGCCGAAGCTTCCGGCCATTAATTTCGTTTCAAAGAAACCCTGAAGAAGAGACCAGAGGCCAAACAGCCGTCGATGGTTTCGACAGAAATGTCATTCAGGGTTGATGATTTTCAAGATCGCTTCGCAGCACATTTCGAATGTGCTGCGAAGCTTTTCAATGGAAGTGTTTACTCAACGATGAAGTCAATCATGTGCATCGTGGCGATTTGCTTCGCCACAACGTTTTGCCAGTCTGCATTTGCTCAACGTGAACGTCCGCTCACCCCAATCGCTGCAAAGCTGGAACCGAGCCGGTTTGAGACATACAAGACCGTCGAAGACCGCGAGCTGCGTCTGCACATCTTTGAGCCGGAGGAGTTAAAAAAGAGTGATCAGCGACCGGTCTTCCTGGTGATTCATGGAGGGGGCTGGACTGGTGGAAATCCACGTTCGTTCTATCCAATGGCGGACCACTTTGCACAACGAGGGATGCTTGCGATCAGCCTGGAATATCGCTTCATGAACAGAAAGCAGGGGACCACAGTTTTTGATTGCGTCGAAGACGCCCGCGATGCTGTGAGATATCTTCGCAAAAACGCAGAAAGGTTGAAAATCGACCCGAATCGAATTGTTGTTGCAGGTGCATCTGCGGGGGGACATCTGGCGTTGAGCACATCAATGTTCGATACGTTAATGCCCGACAGGTTCAACAAGAATGAACCTGAGGAGAAGACATCTTCACGAGCGAACGCTTTGGTGTTGCTATATCCTGTGATCGACACTTCAGAAGAGGGCTACGGACAGAAGAAAATCGGGGAACGCTGGCGGGAACTCTCTCCTGTTCACTCTATCAAAGAGCTGAAAAGTGACATGCCTCCGACGATCCTGTTTCACGGAACCGGCGATACCGTGACACCCTATGCCGGGGCAGCTGAGTTTCATCGCTTGATGGAAGAAAAGGGGAATCAGTGCGAACTGATCTCTCATCAAAATGGAGTTCACGGATATTTAATTTTCGATATTGATCTCTACAACGCAGGGATTATCAGAATCGAAAATTTCCTGACTGAACAAATGATGATCGAACCAATAGTTTTGAAGCGTCCTTAAAACGATGCTCGCAGCAGAAAGCAATTCGACTCCTGTAAAACCACCTGTCGCATCCGAGAGCAGAGAAGCTTTCCGATGGGCTCAAATAAAAAAAGAGCGATTGCAGCGGGAGGCAATCGCTCTTCTCGATGACTGGATTCACTTAAAGCGAATCAAGCCTTCATTTCTGATGTCACACAAATTTGCTCATTCGCAAATTGATGAATTTCCAGTGACTTAATGATTAATACGCTCTACGCATCATTCGTCGATATTGACGAGCTGCTCGGCGGTCGTAGCGATCATATCCGTATGAGTCGTGATACCCAAAATCACATGGGTCGACGATTACAGGTTGGACCACATCACATGCACAAGGTTGAATTGCGCCATTTGAATACTGGCCTGAGTGCTGACCTGAATACTGATCCACATCATCATAGATCGGACGGGCAGCTGTATAAGGCTGTGGTTCCGGACTGGTGTTATTGGTGTATGTTTGTGGAATATTGTTACCGTGTGACTGAGTCGATTCCTGACTCCAAACAGTGAGCGGCATGGTCTGTGAATACTGGCGTCCATCCCGGATATACACGATTGGGACTGGACCATTCGCTGTCCAGTTTCTCAGTGAATCACGAAACTCCGCACGGTTGACGTATTGCTGGTTATTAAACCGGACGATTCGGTCTCCTCGGCGAAGGCCAAAGCGGGCCGCAGGGCTGTTCGGTGTCACGCGTCCAACAACGATCCCCGTTGACGCAGACTCATCAAGCGAAATTCCTAACTGATTCACGTTGCCTCTTGCATTCACATCGCCTCGTGCCTTGATGTCGCCTTGACGATTATTTTTCATGCGGCGATTTGCCTTAGGGGCTGCTTCATCAAGTTTGTCCTGTGTCTGACGAACACGTTCTTCAACCTTGGGCGTCCCCGGTTGTGCCTCTCCGTTGGTTGCAGGTGCAGCCGGAATTGCGTCGAGATTATCATTCGCATTCTGTTTGATGTCTCGACGATTTTCGCGAGCATCTTCTTTTAAATCACGTGCTGATTCACGAGCATCCTCTTTTGCCCGCCGCGTCGCTTCGCGAGCGTCCTCTGCTGGATTGTCGACAGCTTCACGAGCCTCTTCGCGTGCATCACGAGTAGCCTCGCGTGCATCTTCTTTCGCGTCGCGAGCTTGCTCTCTGACATCTTCAGCCGTGTCATTGGCTTGGTCTCGAGCCTCAACTGGTGCAGGTTCCACCTGTGCGTGGGCTGCATGATGTCCGACACCGACGCCACCCGCGATCAGTGCTAGAGAGAGTGAATAGATTAAAGGTCTCATAGTCGTTTCCTCCATTTGAAAGTTGGAATACAAAAAGCGAGGTCCCTCGCTTATTGATATCAAGATCCCGCAACGACTGTGCCAATGCAGAAGAAGCTGAGCGACTTGAGCAAAAACGCGTGAATCAACACAGATTTCACACCTTCGAGATCGCAAAGCTCAACGGAGGCGATTGTTTCCACAAGAAATTGGCCGCCAAGCACTCAAGGCGATGTGCAATCACCCACCAACCACCACGCCCAACGTGATGCACCAGACTTCTGGAAAAGAGACATCCGATGAATGGTGCTGATGAATTTATTGATGAGTTCGCTCGCCTCTGAAGGAATCATTCAGTCGCAACTGGAGGGAATTGAAGGAGAGACCATGGGGGCTAAGAGCAGTTTGCTCCCCCGTGTATCCCCTATGAACGCGGTTCATCATCAATATTCCTGTTCACCACGAAGTAGAACCTGAACAACAATTCGAATGATGCTTTAGTTATCGCGAAGGCGACCATTTGGGAAGGTGACTGACTGCCTGTTTAGCCTGGTCAGAAGCTCCGAAGTTCCAGTCGTCGTAGAAGTCGCTGAGATCTTTCCCGACAGCATGAGAGAACATGACCAACCACAGGTCTTTCTTTTCCTGAAGCGTTCTCGGTTTTTTGTTTTGCGGAATTTCCTGATACTCCGCGAAGACTTTCTTGAATGGTTGCCATCCGAAATTTTGTTTCAGTTCGATATATGGAACAAGCTGTGGCCAGGGGCCTTCCAGTTTTCCAGTCTGTTCAAACTCGCGCCGCATTTTGGCGATATTAGCGGGCTGGACCTGTCCATGTTGAGTGGCTCCCGGAACGAGAGTGTCGAAAACGTACATCGAGAACAGATTGACGGTCACTTCGCCTAAGCCATCCCAAGTCCATTCCGGCTGTTGATGATTGTGTCCGATTTCATGAAAGACTCCCCAGTTCCCTTTTTCCTGCAGCGTTTGCAAATCGGTTGTTTCCAACGCCAGATTGAGAGGAGCCATAATCGGATACCCAGCATGCATGTAGCCAGCGGAAATCTGAACATCAGTCACAAACCGTTCAGGGTATTTTCGTTCGGGAGAGATCATTGCCAGATCGGCGCAGGTATCGAGCACCTGATTCCAAAAGCCCATCACTTGATCGGGGCGATTCAGTCCGCGAATCGCTTCACTCGGAACGGTGAGGATGAATCGATCGCTGGCAAGTTCTGCCCACGGGCCGGGGAGCGAGCGGATCTTCCTCCAGTCAGCAACTGATGTCTCACCAAGAATAAACAACGGAGAAGAAATTGCTCCGGAGATATCCACAACAATTTCACCCAGCTTGCAATCGTTGGGAACGACAACATAAATCAGCCCGCCAAAAGCGTTACCGACTTTTGTTTCGGTCTCTGTAATGGCGAATTTCCGAGTAATCTCAGGTGCGCGGTTCCATCCATCTTTGTGCCACAGCTTATCTTTGTGACAGCCAACCTGAATTCCTAAACCGGCTTGAACCGCAGAGGCCGGAACAGTGATCGTGATCACATCGCCGGCCTTTGCAAAGAGACCAGTGCTGTGCCATCGTGGAGTCTGCGTATTGATCGTCACTGTTTTGTCGGTCGGCTTGATCCGTTTCGCAGGTTGCTTCGGAAACTCTTCCGCTAAAGGGCTCGCTGTCAGCATCTCGATCGGCTGCCCCAAGGCCAGTCGTGTGTTAAGTGCGACTTGAAGCCGAGCGAGTGGTTGCGACCTTTTCACCTCATTCCGTCGTCCTGGAATGACAACTTCCCCCAGCTTCTGCTCCAGCATTTTCTGAAGCTGCGGGATAAAGAGTTCGTCGTCACCACGAATCGATTGCAATGTTCGAGAGATTGTTTCGACTGCGAGTTTGGCATCTGCACTTTGCGGATTCTCTTCAAGTGACTGCAACGCACCGACAGCGTGAGTACTTTCAGGAAGCGTCTCGGCGATCACAAACCGCTTATTTTCCGGAGAATTGAGAGTCAGAGAATCCCAAACGAGACCAGCTTGCGAGCCGATTATGTTGCCGGGAAAATCGTTGACGAGCGTTTCACCCTCTTTGGCATTGTACCCTTCCCAGACCCAGCCCGCAGAACCGAGCAGCAGCCCATTCCCGGCCTCGGCGAACTCAATCAGCTTCGTAGTCTCTTCTTTGGAAAGTAAACGAGGATCACAGATGACGAGATTGAGCCCTCGAAGGTTTGAAGACCAGTTCCCCGTTAGTTCTTTCGCTTTGAGTCCCGATTCTTTCAGACCATTCACAAGATCCCGGTTGTCAAGAACCCCGACTTGCAATTGCCTGGGTTGTGAATCATTCAATCCAGCGCACCACAACATCAAGTTGGAAACGAACTTTCCGGTTTGCCCAACCTGTGCATTCTTACGCGAGAAATATCCGTTGTGACCGAGTGCGACAAGGCGCCCTTTTCCCAAAGTTGCGGCTGCGACAAGTGCCGCAGGCTGACCACTTTTGGTTTCGCCAGTTGCGATCACAAATGCGTCGGGACCATACACACTCAATGAGCCAACAGTCCCGGGAACCGCGATCTCCGTGACACCCTCAACCAGCAATGATCGTTCTTTTTGATCAGCGGCAAAAGAATGCGAGTGAATCTGAAATCCGAGAGTCACTAAAACAACGAAGGTGCAGAGTCGACGCATTATAAATCCGAATTAAATATGCTGGAGCACTTTCAAGATGTTGCCAGATCATCAAGATCAACTCAGTTCGATGCGGTGTCCGAAGCGATTTCCTTGATTCTCAAGTTGCGAATTTTCACGACTGACTTGTGCCCCAGCAAACCGATATGCCCGGCAGTTCTCAGGACACCCGGATGTTCACGTTCATCCATCGCACCATCTTTGACCGCTTCAACGACGTTGCCATCAACAATCGTCTCTCCGTTCAGAATGACTGTCACTTGCGGACCGATGCATCGAATTTCTTGAGTATTCCATTCGCCGAGCGGCTTCAAATGCCCTTTCTTTGCGGGGATGACCCCATAAACCGAGCCATGAAACTGATAGGGCTTCAGTTTTCTGTATCTGGCATCGTCTTCATCCAGCAGCTGAATTTCCATTCCTTCCGTGGCTGCGTGAGCTTTTAAAGGCATACGGAGACCGATCCCGTTGTTTGAAGCAGGTGTCAGCAAGAATTCAAATCGAATGATGAAATCGCTGTATTCCTTCTCGGTGACCATGTTTCCACTCTTATCAGCGAGCGAAACAATCATTCCATCTTCGACTTTGTAAGATTCCTTGGCTCCAACCCAGCCATCGAGGGTTTTCCCATCAAACAATGACACAAAACCTTCTTCAGAGTCGGACTTTTTGCAGGCTGGATCGGCAGCAAGAGCAAATGGCTGATTCGAGATGATTATGGCGACAGTTAAGAGCGAAAGCGATGTTTTCATATTAAGTTCCTCACAGATTGACAGGTCACATCAGTTGTAGTCGATCTAACTCAAACCACAACCGGGAGCAGAGAGTTTGAATGGTTTCAACCGAGATTCCAATCAACACTGGATTCAAAGTGAACAACACGAGTAAACTTCGGTTGGAAGATCATCCAATGTGATGATCAACAGACAACAAGCGATCCGCTTTCTTTTGAAGTGTTTCGCAACCATTCTACTTGAGTCAAAGAACAATGAAGGTGCTCCTCGCTAATCCTCGTGGATTCTGTGCCGGTGTCAATATGGCCATCGAATGCCTGGAAGAATGTATTCGAGAATTCGGAACAAACATCTTTGTTTACCACGAGATTGTGCATAATCGCTACGTCGTCGAGAAATTCTCCAGCCAGGGTGTGAAGTTTGTCAACCACCTGAGTGAAGTCCCTGCAGGTTCCATTCTGCTTTACAGCGCCCATGGTGTCTCTCCCGAAATTCGGGCTGAAGCGAGACAGCGCGACCTGCGGACTATTGATGCCACCTGCCCACTGGTCACCAAAGTTCACCTGGAAGCGATCAAATACGCCAAGGCGAATTACAATATCATTCTCATCGGTCACGATGGTCATGATGAAGTCATTGGAACGATGGGAGAAGCACCAGAGAGTATCACCCTTGTCGAGACCCCCGACGATGTGGACCAGCTTTCATTTTCCCAGGACGATTCACTTGTGTACCTGACTCAAACCACATTGAGTGTCGAGGAAGCAAATCTGGTGATTGAACGCCTCAAGCAGCGTTACCCAAACATTGAGTCACCACCCAAAGAAGATATCTGCTACGCCACAACGAATCGCCAACATGCAGTCAAACAGCTGATTCAGCAAGCTGATCTGCTGCTCGTCCTCGGCAGTCAGAACAGTTCGAACAGCAAGCGACTCATGGAGATTGGTCTCGCAGAAGGGAAACAGGCATATCTGATCGACGGGAAAGACGAACTTCAGCCAGAATGGTTTGAAACCGTTGAAACGGTCATGATCACGGCAGGAGCGAGCGCTCCAGAAGTTGTTGTCCAAGACTGCCTGAATCATCTGAAAGAGGAATATGGGGCCACGATTGAAGAGATCACCACTCGTGAAGAGAATGTCACATTCCCGCTTCCTAAGGAATTGAGACAACTTCAATCGCTGCGAGAATAACCTGAGTCGATGAGTGAATCACCCGGTTGAAACTGTCTCGAAACGAGCAGGGGACTTCTGTTCCCTCTCGAAAGAGCAGGCTCGAATCTTGCTCCCTGATTAGTGGGATGCAGACTTCGAGTTTCCCGGGCGCTCGTCGAATTCAATAGTGCCTGATCATGAGACGCCGTTTCCACCACGCGACTGTTACACCCCGCAGAATTGCCCGACCTCAACGCGGACCTGCAAACCAGCCCACTAACAGAGTCGCAAACAGGGTTGCAATCTCGATTGTCGAACTCCTCGTCGCGTTGGCGATTATTGGGCTTCTGATGGCATTACTGGTTCCAGCTATCAGCCAGGTGCGTCTGTTGGCTCAGCGAACACGTTGCGTCAACAATTTACGAAACATCAGTTTTGGTCTCACGCAATTTGACCATTTACATAAGCGTCTGCCCGCCTCGGGAACTTACTTTGATCCAGACAACCAACCGAGCGAACCTCGACACAGCTGGGCGGTGTCGATCCTGCCTTGGATCAACCAGGGAAATCTTTACGACCAATGGGATCTGGAACAGGCTTTCAACAGCCCACACAATTTCCCTCTCACACAAACAAGTATTCCGATCTATCAATGCCCACTCGATCCATCGTTAAGCGGAGGTTCACACGGTGATCAGTCATATGCTGTGAATGGGGGTGTTGGATTCACTCATCGCACAAGGGAGGGTGTTGCTGACTGTCCGATCGATCGTGAAGGAAAGCAGATCGACTTCAACGGCGATGGACTCACCTGTACCGGAACAACAACCGACCAACTTGACCAGCAACTGTTCAAACGCATGGGACTCTTCTTTCTGGAAAACTGGAAGCAAGGGCAGACAAAACGGCACTATTCCATTGCAGAGATTATTGATGGCACATCGCAAACATTTCTTGTTAGCGAAAACATACGAACCGGATTCAATCCCGATCAGTTGAACCACTCTTTTGCCGACCCTCATCCCAGGCGGAGTGCGTTCTATATCGGTAGCCCATGCGAGAATGGCGATTGCACAGCTGCCTCTGTGAATTACCAACTGTGCAACCAAGGGCTGAACCGGATCAATGGAGGACTGACCTCTCCCGAAGGAAGCTCACCAGTCCCGAACAGCCTCCACGAGGGGGGCGTGAACATGGCGTATGCCGACGGGCATGTGGCGTTCTTGTCAGAGTCGATTGATGGGGCGGTTTACGCTGCACTGGCAAGCTCTCAAGGGCTTCTACTCGATAAAACATCGCTGCAACAGGTGATTATAGACGGAGACTTTTTTTGAAGTCCCTCACTCATCACGATCCCGACCAATTCGGTCACTTCCGCACACGTGAACTGCCCGCACTGCTGATCATTTTAGGAATCGCAACGTTACTGCGCTGCCATCTTCTGGGGGCAGTCAGCTTGTGGTACGACGAAGCCTGCTCCTTGCGGATCAGTCAATTCCCGACCTCGGAAATGCTCGATGCGATTTCTCGTGACGCCCATCCTCCTTTGTATTACTACGCACTCAAAGGTTGGACAATTTGCTTTGGAAATGCGACCCAGACTGTCCGATTGCTGAGCGTTCTTTTCGGGGTGAGTACAACTGCTGCAAGTTGGTGGCTTGTTCGAGAATTGAGTACGCCGAAATTCAATCACCCCTTCCAGCGGCGTGACGGAGTCGCCCCGTTACTGGCAGCCTTGTTGGTGGCGATAAATCCATTGCATATTGAACTCAGTCAGGAAGCGCGTCCTTACACGATGGGAACATTCTTCGCAGTGCTGGCTGCGACCTTTCTCGTCCGGGCAAACCGGAAGGACTCCAGTCACAAAATCCCTGTCAGACCCTCGACCTGGATCGCTTTTGGAGTTTGTACCGCAGCATTGTCGATGACACACTATTACGGATTATGGAGCGTTGGAGCGATGTTTCTGTTCGCCGCCGGCGTTGCCACTCAGCGAGGTGCGTGGAGAGGCTTGATGGCGAGCATTGCAGTCATCGGAATCAGCTGGGCTCCATGGTGGCAGACCTTCCTGTTTCAACATACTCGAGCAGTCGACCAACTCTGGTTCCCTCCACTGACGACGAATTCACTCCTTGAAACGGTCTTTCAAGCACTTGCGGGCGGCAAACATTCGGGACTGATTGAAATTCTGATTCCAGTCCTCTTCTTCTCCTGGTTTGCCATTGGAATCTTTTTCCTCTGTTCGCGTGAAACTAGCGATCCTCTGATCGGTCTCTGCATCATCAGCCCTTTGCTGACAGTCATTTTGTATTGCGTCTTGATCCGCAACATTCTCGGTGTGCGGTATCTGATTTTTGCTCAAACCTTTGTACTCATCGCAATTGCCATATTGATCGGCCGCATCAACAAGCGTCAATTTCAAATCGCTGTACTGGTTTCGGTTGTTGCATGGAACGGTTATTGGTGTTTAGAACTCACAAAGTCTCGCCTCGACGCGGCAAAATTTCCCGGTGGAATGAGCGCAGCCAACTACATCAACGAACAGGTTGTTGATGCCGCCCCATGTATCGCGAGTTCACCATTTGTCTTCACGCTCCTCGCCCCGCATGTGGAGGCGAAAAAAAACTTCATTGTCGAGTATCGCAGAGAGCACCGCGACGACTTGCTGTCCGGACCTTCGATTCAACAGAAAGACTTTTTCCGGACCGATTCAATTCTCCAGACTGAAAAACCGTCCAAAATCTGGGCAGTTGATGTTGTTGGATTGTTTGGGAAGTCGGTTCGTGTCAAACTCCCGAGTGACTACCAGATCTCTTCTGAAGCGCGATTCCCAGAACGCTATGGGTATCGAATCGACTACGTCATTCGAGAATATCGACTCATCGAAGAGCAACTGCCCGCCCGCTCATTTCCTTGAGACGCTGCTTCATACAAGCCACACACATTTGGTCCTGATAATGTCCCCTTGCGCACTCAGAATATTCCATCGATGCTCTGCTCAAAAGATCTTCTCTCTACTGATCATCCTCTTATCCCCAGTGGTCTGTCATTCGCAAACAACTGAACTACAAACCATCTTTTCGAAACTCGACAAAAACTCTGATGGAAAACTCAGCCTCGTGGAAGCGATTGGTTTGAAACCTGAAGGCCGAAAGAGAGGAGACTTCTACACTTCCGACCTCGATGAAAACGGGACACTCTCGCCGGACGAATATGAACTTTTCCACAACATCGGAAATCTCAAAAAACGCTCATCGATCCCCGACCCGATTCAAGAGCATTTTGAGAAGACTGTTCAGCATGTCTTGGCTTCAACGCAGAAGCAACGCGATGAAAACTCCAGCATCCAGATCGAACTGTGGGAAACGACGTTTGCAAAGAACTGGTGGGGGCCGCTCTATAAAGAGTTCGACAAGGATGAGTCGGGCAGGCTCACGGAAGAAGAAATACGCCATGGATTCTCAGTCGCTTTCGGAATCCATGATCACGATGGAATCCCATTACGTTTCGAAAACGGAACGCGTTTCGACTGGCGGCATCACTTCGTCACCGGTGACGCAAACGCTGATGGAAAACTCGACAAAGAGGAGTTCAAGAAGCTCATCCGAGCATACCAGCCGGAATTAAAAGAGCGATCCCTGGCGAGTGACGTCAACGGCGATGGCATCTACTCATGTGAAGAACTTCTCGCAGTTCCCTTTCATTCTCGTGACCCTCTGGCGGTCTTTCGCAAGCTGGATACAACAGAAGATGGAGCACTCGACCAAGCTGAAATCGCCACACTGCCGGCATGGCAACAAGGTTATATCCCGTGGGTGCTACAAGCGTTTGACATCAACCAAAATCAGAAATTGTCACTCACGGAGTTCCTGAGATCCCCCCTCGCAATTCCGTATCTGGATTGGTCACAACCAATGACAGACCTCAATCACGATGGAGTTCTGACTCTCGATGAATTCCATCCCGGTCGAGACTGGCAATTCCTCGGCATCTCCGCGATCTACTTCAGCCTTCTTGATGCAAACAATGATCAACGTCTCAACTTAAGTGAATTTCGATTCAAGGTCGAACCCGAGAATGTTCACTTTGAGGACTTCTTCGACTTCCTCGATGCGAACGCGAATGACGAAATTTCCTTCGCCGAATTCTTCCCCGCTGACAGCACAAAAGAATCCTCCGGACCGATATTCGTCAGCCACCAACATCTGTTTGAACGAGCGGATCGAAATGGGAGCGGCACGCTCTCCAGAGAGGAATTCGACTCGACTCCCCAACTGTTTCAGGCTTATCACTTAGAGCGTCAACTGCGATCAACATACATTGTGAAGTTCCAAAAACTCGACATCAACAAAGACGCTCAACTCAGCTTTGAAGAGATCTCACAAAACTCGCAGCCCAAGCATCTCGAAGCACTTCGATATGCGTTCAATCTTTTCGACGCCAATGCGGATGGGGTCCATGACTTCAATGAATTCATGTGCTACGAGGGTCGGTCGAACTCAGCCATTCGTGGCCCCATTGAAGATCCTGTCACAAATTTGATTCAATCGATCCTCCTGAATGTTCTCCCGTCGGAAGCTGACCCTGTCACCTACGAGCATGCCCGAAAAGAACTCGCGAAGCGAATCCCCAATATGCCGGTCGACAAGATCGATTTATGGGACCGAAACAGCGATCAGAAACTGAGTCTCACCGAGCTTCGCATTGGTCTCGAAGATCACTTCGGAGTCTGGCATCCCAGTGGATTACAACTGAGAAAACCTAACGGGACGCTGTTCGCATATCGTTCGTTCCAGCAATTCGACACGAACTCTGACCAACAACTTTCGGAAGCCGAGTTAAAAAAGGGATCCGGAAAAAGCAAAGCGGAGAACCACAAACTCTTCGCGAGCCTGGACCGCAACGGAAATGGAATGATCGAACTCTTAGAACTCGATAACGGGCCGTTCTTCTGGGCCGACCTTGTCTCGCTGTTCCAAAAGTATGACCAGAATCAAGATCTTAAAATCAGCGAAGCCGAGTTCAAAGCCGCTTCAAAAGCATGGGAGCAACCGCTCGTGAAACGGACCCTCAAGGCGTTTGATCAAGACAACGACCAGCGAATTTCGTTTTTAGAATTTCGCTCGACCCCTTTTGCGAATCTGGCAGCCACTTGGGTTGAAGCGAAAGACCTCGACTTCGATGGGCGTCTCTCCCGAAAAGAATTTTCATCGGCATTCCCAAATGTTGCTCAGGGTGAAGCCAGCTGGATGTTCTCGAATTTCGATCTCGACGACGATCGGTTTCTCAACAGACAGGAGTATCCACTTTTGCTGGACACTCGCAAAATTCCTGCTGAAATCGTATTTGAAATTCTGGATCAGAATCAGGACCAACAGCTCACAATCGAAGAAGCTGCCGGAGAACGACCTCAAGACCAGCAGGCATTGGCTCGCTACGATTCGAAAATCATGCGAATTGAAGATGCCTGGAGACATGCTGACAATGACGGCAACAAAACTCTTTCATTGCCGGAGTTCGTTCAGCATCAAGAGAATCTCCTCGCTGCCATTCACGGAAAAAAACTGCCGCAGTCCAGCCTGCACACTCCGAGCCCTCCCCAAATTCCTCCAACAGTTTCAGACGTGATCGTCCCCGAACAGATCAATAAAACCGACTGGCGCATTGTCGGGCTCATTGGATTCAACATTCTAATTCTCTTCGCCATCATTTTCGTAATGATTCGACCGAAGTCAGCCTTCCAGCGAGGGAATGATGAGGATTAACTCACGTAAACGAATCGATTCCCTCCGCAGAGGGATCACGCTCACAGAGATTCTGGTGCTGCTGATTATTGTCTCGGGACTTGCTTCCATAGCAATTCCCGTCCTCTCTCGCCTCAGAGAATCGGCTCGACAAACTCAATGCCAGGCGAATTTAAAGCAACTGACTACAGCTCTCCACAATTATCATGATGTTCATCGTTCACTTCCACCGGCAGCCCTTTGGTCGACAGCTGCGACAACCTCGTTGCTACTCCATGAGTCCAAACAGGTCGACGTCATCTCGATGCAGAACTGGGTTCAACTCATCCTTCCCCACGCGGGATACGAGCAACTCGCCCAGACGTTTCACAACGAGAAGCCAATCGGCAGCCCGGCCAATCAGGTTGCCCGAACAACTTCGGTCCCCCTGATGACTTGTCCGGTCGACGACTTCCATCGCGCGGACAATTACTACTCGCTCCAATCCGGTCACTCGACGCAACCACCGCTGTTGTTTGCGAGAGGGAACTATGGAATCAACGGAGGTTCTCACAACTATCAAACCGAAGCCCCTTCAACTGCCAAGCCGATCGGAGATGGAGCGATCTGCACCATCGACCCTGAAACACGGTCCTATCGCATGGAAGGAAACGGAATCGCTGGAATAAACGCCAGCTTCAATTTCGACGAATTCAAGAACGGAACGGGGACTCTCATTGCTCTGGAAGAACTGCGAGCTGGAATCGATCCCCTCGATCCGCGTGGAGTTTGGTCGCTGGGACAAATCGGCGGAAGCATCACCTGGGGGCATGGAGTCGGCAGTGACAATTACGCACCGAACCACAACTGGGTGAGAGCAGACGACATTCTCGGCTGCCAATCACTTCATGAGACTTTGGGAACGGAGAGACTCACCGCACTGGGGATGCCGTGCGTCGATTACGTCGACCGGAATCAGCAGGCAACTTCCCGCAGCCGGCATCCGGGAGGAGTCTATGTCTCCTTTATCGATGGAAGCGTCCGTTTCCTGAGCAATGACATCGACCCGGGGCTCTGGCATGTCATGCACTCACGTGAAACACCCCCCGAAGTCTTTGAAGCTCTGCCACTACACCAACCGGAGAACAGCCAATCTCCCGCACAAGAGACCAACACTTCGCAGCAGGTTCTGAGGCCGTTCACGAATTCAGTCGGAATGCGGTTCGTTGTGATCCCCGCAGGTGAGTTCCAGATGGGGCTCCCTGATTTCGGAAATGGTCCCGCCCCTCAAGAAGTCCCGGCTCATCCAGTGAAAATCCCGAACAGCTTCTGGATGGGACAATGCGAAGTCACCAACGAACAGTTTTCAAAAGTGATGCTGCCAACAGACAAAGACCTCTTATCGAGACAGCATGAAGCGACTAGCGTAACAACAGAAAATTCTTTGCAATTGCCGGTGACAAATATCACATGGAATGAAGCTGTCGCTTTTTGCCAAAAGTTGACAGAAACAGAACAGGCGCTCGGTCACCAACGAAGATATCGATTGCCGACAGAAGCGGAATGGGAATACTGCTCTCGCGAAGGCAACAGCGTTCCGTACCGATGGGCTCCTAATCGTCAGCAGGGTGATGTTTCTGGAGAATCCGCCGGAATCCTTCCTGCGTTGCCAATTTCACCAGTCGGATCGTTTCCAGAAAACCGATTCGGCCTGCACGATATGCGCGGCAATGCTTGGGAATGGACAGCCGACTGGTACGCCCGCGACTACTACAGTCGATCTCCAGAACTGAATCCTCAAGGCCCACCGACCGGATACCTCAAGGTTGTCCGTGGAAGTGATTGGCGTTTTGTTGGCGAACCATGCCACATCGACTACCCGATGCTTCCCCCCTGGAAATCAAATCCAGTGGTCGGATTTCGAGTTGTTTGCGAACCTATTCGTTAAATTTCTTCGCCCGCTCTTTCAATCGAGCTTTGAAGTCGGCGATCGTGCCAGCGGGATCGTCATCAAAGGCCTGCTTGCAACCGGAGCAACAAACATAGTAGGTCTCACCTTCGAAGGTCACCGCGGTTTGAGCGGTTCCACCGGTCACAACACATTCGCGTTTTCCGCCACCAGGAATAGCTAACCTTGTCCCGGCACGTGTGTATCCCACCTCTGCGATGCGGAAGAACGACGCCCCGCCAGCAGACGTTTTCTCATGCAATACAAGCGACCGTTTTTCATTCAGCGGAGTGATGGTAATTCTGTACCGGACTCCCTCATCGTCGGCTGGAGATGTCAGCGAAAGTCTTTTGTCGTCCCAGTCACCGGTGTAGACTTTTGATTGCTGTTTCGAATCAACCAGCTCCAGCCGATACTTATCGTTTTCATCCCAGGTGATGAGTCCACTTTCTGTCAATTGACCGTCATTGACGACGTATTTGACAGCTGGAGTTTTCTTGGAGAAGTCCCAGACAAACTCGCCGGTTTGCCTCCACGCGCCACGGGTCGAGCCTCGGCGGACCTGTCCTGTCCCTCGCCATTCCCCAATCAGACCGTTCAGACGCTCAAGAGACTCACGCGCCACGTTGGCCTGTACAGTTTCGTCTGAAAAACTGAAATTCCAGGTCGCTGCCAACATGGCGACGGCACTGAAACAGACGACAGTCCTGAGATTCGATTTCTGCCGTTTCATTTTTTTCATCGATGAGTCCTCAAACATGAATTCAGACCAAATTTCTAATGATGGATCGTGAATACACCAGCTTGTCTCCGGATCGCCTCTTCACTGCGAGGCAAAACCGGTGTGATTAGAGCCGTTTGCTCTGCCGTGTGCCCGTGAAGAACGCGTTCCATCAATAAAATTGCTGTTCGCCACGAGGCAGACCCTGTACACCAATTTGAAAGATGCTCTAACCCAACAGCAGCCACCTGTTGGACTTGAATGAACCAGTCGTAGAACACCGGAAGTCCAAAATCAGACCGAAGGATTCCTTGGCTGACTTCAGATTCTCCCGATTCTAACGGTTTGTTGACTTGCAAGCGAACTCTGATTTTCAAATTTAAAAAGCTTCTCTTGCAACGGGTCTGCATACATCTTGATCATAAAAAATGCCCTCTCCGGAGCGTTTTCAATATCTGAACGTCATGGAATTTTTAGACTTGGTCCTGAAACTTGATTTGGACTGGTTCTCAATTTGCTCTGACAGGGCTCCCTGCAGCATTCGCTTCAGGAGCTGAAAACAATTCCTTCATCACTGATCGGTGAGGCAGAAAGAATTGCATTCACAACCGAAGATGAAGGATAAGAAGGACAAACAATGGCACTACGAAACAACGGAACAACGATCGACTCAACTGTCGGCTACATGCTGTTCGGAATGTTGGTGATTATCTTTGTCGCACTCACAATCTTCGGGATGAAACGAATTGAGGCGACCGCAGAACAGGTCAAGCAAGATCATCAAAACGCGAAAGTCGTCGATGAAGAAATCATTGACATCAACGGGGATGCCCAATAGCAGCGCACAGTCTGCAATAGCAACGGGCCAGGAAATCAAGTCGAGAGATGCTCTAAGAGAACGACGAGTGCTCAGTTACCCAGGTAGCGAGCGTATAACTGGCGGGCCTCTGCAAGATCTTCTGTCCCGCTGATAATTGCGCGCCCGTTCTGGAAGATTGTAAACTCGTGGTCGGATTCATTCGGCTTGAAGATCAGTAGAAATGAATTGTTTTTGACTTCACCCGACTGCGAAAGCCTCTTCTCCAGTTCAGGAAATGTGAGCGACATTTTCGCTGGAGGCGAAAGTTGCACAGAGTTCCGTCCACAAAGCACTGTCGACTGTGAACCACTCTCTCCGCTCAACCAAACCCGATCTTTCCCTGAGCAGCAGGGGCACGACTTTGCTTCGTTCAGTTTGGAAACGTCCAGCTTCCTCATCGTCCCATCCCAGACATCGACGATCGTCAGCGACCGTGAAATTAAATCTTTTTGCCCGGTCAGATATTTGATGGCGTCGACAACCTGCAACGACGAAACGACCTGAATTGCAGAGGCCAGCACTCCTGCGGTGTCGCACGTTTCAGCACTTCCCGGGTCAGGAATTTCCGGCATGAGACAACGCAAGCAGGGGGTCTCGCCCGGAATGATTGTCATCACTTGCCCATGACTTCCAACGCATCCTGCATGGACCCAGGGCGTCCCCGTTTCGACAGAAGCATCGTTGATGAGAAAACGGATCTCGAAATTGTCCGTTCCATCGAGGATTAAGTCGACATCGCTGACGAATCCGAGAATGTTCTCAAACGTGACATCTGCGACATGCGGTTCGATGACGATTTCGCTGTTGATTGCTTCCAGTTTTCTGGTCGCAGCGACCACCTTTGGCAAACGTTGCCGAACATCGTCTTCATCAAAAAGAACTTGACGTTGTAGATTCGAAAGGTCAACGAAATCTCGATCAACGATCCGCACAAACCCGAATCCAGCCCGGACAATCGTTTGCGCAATCACCGACCCGAGAGCACCGCAACCGATCAAGGCGACGCGACTATTGAGTAGCGCTCGCTGACCTGCTTCACCAACTCCATCAAAGAGAATTTGCTTTCGATATCGTTCAATCATGGTCGCAACAATTTGCCGCTTGAGAATTCGTGAATTGAGGGTCTTCGTGGAGTCATAAAAGTGATCGACACAGGCACGAGAAACACAAAGGGATTCGAGTATATCGAATTCGCAAGTTCGAGGGAGACCTGCAAGATTGACTCACTGATTCTGACGATTGTGCTGACAATTTCGCACAGGCGGCGAATTCCCACTCGGTCGTTTTTCGTACGAGTCGTTACTCTCCCGGCTTGGGGGTCTCCAATGGCATCGATTGAATCCACTCGCGAATCAACTCGATCGATTCCGGATGCGAGATGTTCCGCCCCAGGTTGGGCATCCGAACTCCGGGTTCATCGGACTCCATGCGGTAAACTAAAATCGACTTATCCGGCTTGCCAGGAACGATATCATACATCCGCCCGCCTGAACCGCGTCCGGTCGCGGTAGGTGATTTCCAGACTCCGAATTTGGCAGGATCATTCTGAGAGAGACTTAAATCCAAGCCGGATGTTCGTGCGGTCCCAGTGGGGTGATGGCAATGAGCACAATTCACATCCAACCATGCTCGTGCCCGGTCATTCAACGATCCAGTTGATGGATCGTCATAAACTGGCAACCGAGCAATCTGTTCCAGTTCCGGAGCATTCGAAAGTTGACCTGATTGCTTCCAGTGAGCCAACTGGTTCGCTCCGTGACGAAGTCCATGAAATGAACGGTTCATGTTTCTGGCAGTGGGACCAAGCGGGACAAACTTTCCTTTTCGACTATGGCAGGTAATGCACTGATTAGCGTTCGGAATCTGGTATCGATTCGAAACTTTCGTGCCGTCAGCTTGAATCCAACTTACGTCGCGACTTCCGCCGCCCAAAGCAAGAAAGGCATCCGCTTGTTCGTCGTCCCAAATATAAGTGAACCCGTACCAGCCTGAATCCTCGTGAACTTCTATTCGGGTTTCCAGCAGACTTTGTTCTGATTCGGGGTCGCGAAGATCGTGCTGATAAGCAAACGTTTTGGCAATCACAGTTCCTACTGGAAACTCAAAAACTGAATCTGGCTGGTACCGCATCGACTCACCTTCTGGTAATCGAATAAATCGATACTTCTCGGTGTCATCGGTAAACAACGGCGTATTGAGGTCATACAAAATGACTCCGTCGACCGGTTCCTGTGAACGTCCATCTCCCTTGAATAATCCCCATTCGGAAAGTTTCTCAGGGGCATTTCGATACACGGAAACGGCTGGATTCCCGTTTGGTGAGGGAGCAGAAAGTGGCTGAAGCGTTACTTTTGGAATCGCAGGATGCATCCCGGTGTAGGCTGCAATGTCTCGATCAACCTCATACTTCCCAGAGAGAACATCCCTGAGACTGAGCTTGGCAACGTTTGCGTTTGCGAACGTGACCTCTCCGTTGTCAGCCAATTTCAAAGCAAGATTTGCGGGGAGTTTTCCGTCTTCTCCAAGTTTGGTTTCGTTAATAATTCCATCGTAGAAAACTTGAGGAAATGGAACCCCGACGACTGTCGAAAGCAGTTCACCGAAGACTCCAGAAGGTTTCTCTCCTCCGTTCACAATCTTGTTGTGATGTATCGAGATCCCTTCCGGGTACGGGTCGTATTTCGCATCTTTAATTGGTCGCTGAGTGATGTGGAAACTGAAGATCGAGATGCCGGTCGTCTGGTTGTCTGAAATTTCGTTGTCAAAGACTTCAACATGATCGGTCGCCATGATCATCAACCCGGTTCCTGTGGGAACAGTGGCGACCATATTTCCGGGAGGGGCAAAGTTGGGTGTATTGTTCTTGTAGATCTTGTTTTTGAAAACTCGCACGTGACCACCGTTGGTCAACTGAAGCCCCGGCAAATCGAACACCAGAATTCCGCCGGTATTGTTTGTGGCGATGTTCTCATAGACATCTGCTCGCAATGTGTTCTCAATTTCAATTCCAGCGACGTTCATTTCCGCTCGACAGCGACGAACGACAACATCTTCAGACTGCCCCACGTACACACCAGCATCCGAAGCAGCGATGGCGACACAATCCTCAATCAACACATTCCGACATTGAACGGGGTAGATTCCATAAGCCCCATTGTTTGCACTGGGACCATTGGTCCACTCCGTGCGAACACCTCGAAAGATCACTCCGTTTGCACCCAGAACCTTGATCGCATTTCCAACAGTGTTTTCGACAGCCAAGTCTTCAATGACAAACGCATCACCGGTCGCAACGAGTCCTTCGCTGCCAACTTCCTGTCCTTGAAAAGAAAGGATCGTCTTGTCGATCCCTCGACCACGAAGAGTGAGATTATCGCAGGCGACGTCCAACTGGCTATTGATCTGGTACGTCCCCGCCTCAAGTTGAATCACATCACCGGGTACGGCATTGATCAAACAATTTTGCAGGTCGAACTGTGCAGTTTCGCCGGGTGAAATCGTGCAAGTTGAAGGGGCAAGAGGCTGTACTGGCTTGGCATCTTCTGGCTTGGCATCTTCTAGTTGCGCAGCTTCTGG
Organism: Thalassoglobus polymorphus; assembly: GCF_007744255.1. GTDB lineage: Bacteria > Planctomycetota > Planctomycetia > Planctomycetales > Planctomycetaceae > Thalassoglobus > Thalassoglobus polymorphus. The sequence continues at coordinate 5,427,865 of NZ_CP036267.1, forward strand.
TTGCGCAAAGGTTCCCGACTCCGAAACGAGGAGCCACACTCCAGCAAGACTCACGATGGTGACGAACGTGGTCAGCGATTGAGCCCGAAGACTGACTTGGTTTGAACGCATCTCGCTTACCCTGATCGATAACAAAGAAGAATCATTCATTTCCACGAGAAAAGAGGCGTACTTCTTTCCAGATGCGCAAACAAGCATCGCTCCCAAAGAACCGCCAGCCTGAATTCGTTTTACGAATCGAGAGGATTCACGATTCGCTCCTGTCAGCCGGTCCCCGCATTCAGCTTGAACCGCCCCGCAACTGTACGTGATCCCAAGTTTTACGTAATCCCAAGCTGTAGGTTACCCCAACAATGCCGGCCCCAGCAAACCGGGAAGCTTGAAAACAGAAGGCTGACAGTACAAATCAACGAGTTTCCAGGCGATTTGTTCGGAATGGTTATGAGAAGAAAACCAAACAGGCTTGGGGAAATTACACAGAGGTCCGCGGAAGACCGTCTTTTCAAACTGATCGAGGAAATACAGATTGTGGACGCTGCCGATCCCACTTTGGACATCGTACAGGTCGTTTTCGCAAGATGCCCCCCAAGGTGGAGTCATCAAGGCATAAACTAAACCCGCCCATTGATTAATACAGACACTCCCATAGTTGAGCCGCGAGATGGCGTCTTCAATTTGAGCGGGGTTCTGTTTCTGAAACTGATCTGTCACGGTGATGGAGGCAGCTAGTGTCCCGAAGAGTTCTTCATTGCAGAACACGACAGCCTGATCCAGAAACTGTTCAGGTGTTTCAGCATCGAGTTGAACTTCAACACAAACAGGTGCAAAAGTTTCATCAATGAAGAATTGTGGCATTTCCTCTGGGTGAACATTCTCCAGAATTTTCCAGGGGAGAGTCCCTTCCTCATCTACGATCGCAGGTTCACCTGTGAATCGCTCCAACCGATCCAAAGTTCCCGGATAATAAGGAACTCGACTCGGTATTTTCGCAAGCGTCTCTTTGAGAATTCCGAGGAACTCTTCACGCTGTGCCCAATTCTTCGACGTGACAATCACTCGTGTTGTAATACAGTTGAATGCAGCGTTGTTTGTGAGGGAAGCAGCAAGGTTTCCCGCTTGAAATTGCAGTTCTTTCCGAGAGTATTTGCCCGGGATAATCATCCACGGAGTGACATTCCCGAGTTCGCTCGTAATGTCTTTCTTCAGCGCCGGATCACTTTCTTCCTGCCGCTTTTGTCTCTCCTCAGGTGTGGCGCCCCACACAATTTGATCGTGCGTATGATGCGATCCCGTAATATGAACATGCTGAACATCGCCATGTTCGACAGCGTACTTACCCGCCTCTGCATCACCACAAAAAATTCGCAACCAACCGCGTTCAATCACCGGAGCCAGAATCTTTGAGTACACATCAAATAAATAGTCGTTGACAGGATTCAATTTCAATAAGACGAGATGTCCCTCTTGAAACAACTTGGAGAGAGAGTCGGTAAGTGGAATCGACGCAACATTCCCGGCCCCCAAAACAAGAGAGATCGGGGCTGGCTGTTCCGAAGTACCAAGAAGAGGTTCGAGAAGGTCTCCATGAAGAGACTCCTCGTCAACGCCCGGCTTCATCCAGACCTCTGCGGTGAGCCCCAGGTAGGCAATCGAATCAAAAATCCCATTTGCGGGAAACACCGGAACCTTCAAGCGTCCATCCCGAAGTTTGGAAATTTTCCCGGGGAGTCGTGGCTTCCCATGAGTTTCGATCGCTGTCAACGATTGTAGCAACAGCGTCAAATAACGCGCGGTGCTCATGGGTCCAGAGAGCACCTCCTCACTTCGCTGCGAGGAGGTTGTCAGCGATTTCGCGCGACTGCACAGTTCAATCCACTCCGGAGAATTGATGAGGAGTGCATTACGAATTTCATTGATCGCAGATTTTTTTTCCGCAATAGAAACACGAGAAAATCCCGCAGAGCTTTCCCGTAATGCAGACAAAAAGACATCTATCTCATGGGATTGAGCGTTCTGCAGGTCAACGGCAGACGTAGACAAAGTAGACCTCCTGGAACTCAGTAGCGGGAAGACTTTCGAATTCGTAGAACCGCCACCAAACGAGCTATTGACTTCTTTGGCGCGAATACGAAAGTTCGTTGCAATCACAACGGTGGCTACTACTTAGATAGTAGTCTGCCCACCGAATGGAGGCAAATCGCCGGAACCCTTTTTCACCCTCTTCGTTCCCCTCTCTCAACAACAGCCAACGCGCAAGAGCTCGTCAATACGAAAAGACTGGACGATTCTTATTCGCCACGGTGCAAAAGGTCATTTGACGAAACAGACCGCGACCACCAGTCAGAACCACTTTCTTCGTGGCCTCGACAAACCTCACATCAACAAACTCCACTGAGTCCATTCGTCTAAAATACTGCAGAATCTTCTCATTTTGATCACTCTCGATTCTTTCTGAGATCATATCGATTTACATTTGCGTTTCCCCGACACGACCATCAAGATACCTGCGGAAATGAAGGTCAGGAGTGCAGAAAACTCCTGGAACTGAGCCTGAAGCCTGAAATTGTTCTCTCACACCATGAGAAAAGCAGCGATTCCAAAGGCTTTCGGACTGGTTCTAAATCTTTCAAATCATCGATGATCGGCAGAGTGGGAAAATTCGTAAAGACTCTGTCGAACATCGAGTTCATAAATCATTTCAGTTGGGCGGCCAAGTGAAATCAGACAACCTAGACCATCTTCTGGACTATTGGATTCTACTCGTTGGCAAAGAGTTGGAACGGATCGGCAACATCGCCTTAGAGCCTCTCGGGGTCACGTACAGGCAAGCTCAGGTGATAGGAGCTTTAACCGTCTTTGGCGAGATGTCGCAAACCAAACTCGCAGAGCGAGTTCAAGTGGAACCATCGAGCGTGGTCCGGCTTGTCGATCGAATGGAGCGAGATGGCTGGATCACCCGCCAACCGAGTCTGACAGATCGACGAGTGAAGTTGCTGCAACTGACCGATCAAGTCAAGCCGATCTGGACGGAAGTTGTGAAAGCAGGCATGGTGACCCGAGAACGTGCAGTCAAAGGGATCTCTCAAGCACGACTCAACGAACTGAATAAAACGTTGTCAGACATTTACAACAACTTGGCTGAGGACGACGGATCAGGTTTGCCATAATCACGATTCGTGCAACTTTTCCTGTCCAGTGACTGCACTGCCTGTACGACTGTCTCCGATTTTAAGCCGGGCTCACTCTAGAACAATTTCGTGTTTCTTGTGTCCGTGAAGAGCGATTTTCATCTGATGAATCACTGATTTCCACGCGACTGTTCGCGTACATCTTTTTCAAATCTGCATTCGATCATTTGCAAAGATTTTGATGCCCGCTTGTGGTGCCCGTCAGCCTCACTATTCTCAGTCTTCGAGAAAGCAAACTTAAGGTTCAGGGTCAGTCCTCAAGCATCTTTCGAATTTCTGTTCAGTCTTCTGATGAGTCCTGATGATCCCCCCGATGACTCAATGACTGACTACCAAAGATGCAGCGAGGTGACTGCAGACCAACCGTGAACAGGTTCTTAGTAAGTTTTGTGTCCGTGATGAATGGATTTCGTTGGGAAAGCACTGGACTCCTTGACACGGGACGCGAATATAATTCTGAAAAGAGCTTTCATTGAATATGTTTGACTTCAAAAAACAACGCATGTAGATTGGTAAATAAGGTTTCACCAAGTTCTCAGCACTTCAAAGAGAGTCACGTGTTCAGGTTTCGCTTGAACTCGTGAACACGGGTCTTCAATTCACATAATCGACTGATTTAAAATTTAAGGATACTACTATGTTGGGCGAACTGATTCCCGTTGGCGGCGGGGACAGCATTCCGCTACTTGAACCGAGACTGATGATCGGGCGTCGGAGCAGCTGTGAGATTGTCCTCGCATACCCAAATGTCTCTTCACAACATTGTGAACTGACGTATATCGATGGCTACTGGCAAATTCGTGACATGGGCAGCCGCAACGGCATTAAAGTCAACGGAGAACGTCATGATCAGAAGTGGCTTCACCCCGGAGATGGAATTTCGATTGCCAAACACCACTTCGAAATTTCCTACGAGCCAGTCGGAACCGCTCCTCCTGAAGAAGAGAACCCCTTCGAAATGGGCCTGTTAGAGAAAGCCGGGCTGCAAAAACAGGAAGCAGAACGACGACGAGCGACGCCTCCTCCTGCCTCCGCCAAACCTGTTAAAAAACAATCCTTCAGTGCTGAAGAAGACGAAGCGATGGACTGGCTCATGGGAGAAGACTAGAGCAGTTTGCTCTGCCATGTGCCTGTGCAGAACGTGTCTCATGATTAAAATTGCTGTCTCGACGAAGCAGAACACGAGACCAATACGAATAGCGTTCGTAGCACGGGACCATTGTCCCGTGCAAGCTGCGAATCTGGCGATACCCAAGAGTGTCCCTAAACATATGCACAAAGCCGAAAACAAAGATTGAGCCTGTGGCGAAAAAGAAAAAGAAGAAAAAATCGGCTCGAAAAGTTCGCGTTCAATTTAAAAAGAATCGTCAATCCCGGACTCGTTTTCAGGATCTCACTAAGCAATCTCACGAAAACCAGGAACAGATCGAAGATCTGGAAACCGGTGAACGGCTTTCCGGCAAAGGTCGGCTTTCTCGATACCGAACGGTCATTGCCGATGACGACGGACGAACTGTTGATGAAAGCACTTGTCTGAAAGGACGAGTTCTGCGCTCAATTGGTGCAAACAGCATTTCCGTTCAATTGCAAGACGGTCGAAAACTTATGTGTTCTGTCCGCCAGGTACTCCGGACCATGGCGCGTGATGGCCGAAATGCAGTTGTTGCAGGCGACCATGTTTTACTTACCCCGCTGAGTGAAACAGACGGAGTGATCGAACGAGTCGAGCCCCGCTTCGGAACGCTCACTCGAATCAGTCGTGGCGAAGCACATGTGATCGTGGCGAATGTTGATCAAGCTGTCATTGTCGCCTCAGTCAATGAGCCTGTCCTCAAACCGGGTTTGATCGACCGCTTCCTGTGCAGCACAGAAAAGGGGGACATTCGCGGGATCATTTGCCTCAACAAAATGGACCTTGGAGATCGCGTCCGCCTGCAAAAAATCGCGGGTATTTACTCTCGCCTGGGCTATCAGGTGTTGATGACGAACGCACTGACGGGAGAAGGAATCGACGAGTTGAAACGCCTGCTGCTCGAAAAAGAAACGGTCTTCACCGGTCAGAGTGGAGTCGGAAAATCCTCGTTACTCAATGCAGTTCAGCCGAAACTCGGTCAGCTCACCAGTTCCGTAAGCGGCGATTCACACAAAGGTCGCCACACGACACGCGTCACCGAACTGATTCCGCTCGATGGAGGGGGATGGGTTGTTGACACGCCGGGCATCCGTCAGCTTCAACTTTGGGATGTTCAAACAGAAGAAATAGAAGGGCTGTTTATTGAATTCCGCCCCTTCGTCACTCGCTGTCGATTTCCAAACTGTTCCCACACTCACGAAACCAACTGCGATGTGAAGTCGGCAGTCGAAGCGGGACTCATTGCTCCACTACGATACCAAAGCTTTCTGCGGATGGTCCTCAACGAAAACAAGCACCAGCGCACACCCTCCACTCAACAAGTGAACGAAGACGAGTTCTTCTAAAGCATCTCCAATGCTTCTCTTGTCCGTGAAGTACGTTTTCACAAGCCCATACGCTGATGCCACGAGGCAGTACTGTTAAGACGGATTTTAGATTTGCTCTTGAAGCAGTTTGTTCTACCGTGTACCCGTGGACACAAAAAAGAGCGAACATTTTCTATCGAAACAGTTTCTGAAACATTTCGATGGTTTGCTTGGCTGCTGCCGTCGGGTCGGGCCAAGGGAAGGCTTCTGCGGAAGCGTAGGCTTGGTAGTTGATCTCTTTCAGCGCGGAGACGATCGGTTCGTATTTCATGTGTCCGTTGCCAGCTGGACGACGGTTTGAATCGACGAAGTGCACATGACCGATGTGGCGTCCGCCATCTTTCAGGCCTTGCGCAATACAGGTCTCTTCGATGTTCATGTGGAACAAATCTGCGAGCAACACAACATTCGAAATCGATTGCGATTCGATCAGCTGAACACCGTCTGCCATTGTATTACAAAGATTTGTCTCGTAGCGATTCAGTGGCTCGTAGATCAGCGGAACGTTGTACTGCTTCGCGTACTCACCAAGTTCGGACAACGCCTCTCCGAGAAGTTCTAACGCTTTGTCTTTCGGAAGGTCAGTTGTCCAACGTCCTTGCATCGAACCGATAATCGCCGGAGCTGAGAATTCGCCGCCGAAGTCGATCATTGATTTCACAAAATCAATTGCCGCTTGACGCTTGGCAGCTTCCGTATCAGTGAGGCTCAACTGGCTGATCACCATGCCTGCCCCAGTTCCGACCGCAGCACACTTCAATCCGGTCTCTTCCAGGAGAGACTTGAACTGCCCACGATCAACCGCATCTGGCCCCGGAGCGAAGATCTCAACAGCGTCGTAACCAAGCTCTTTCGCAAGTCGAACACCGGCTGCCAAGTCGTCCCAAAGTACGAAAGGTCCACCACGTGCCTGTTCGACAAGGCTAATCGTTACTGCTGAAGAAATCATAGGAGGAGGCTTCCGAGCTAAGTGTGATTGATTGAAGAGAATACGTTTGTACGCATCTTTCCCTCAATTTGAAAGTGAAACGGCAGCCGTGTCACGTTCTGACAACTTACGACGCGGCATTCAAAAACTGAGCGCCAGCGTAAATTGTTGCGGCACACTGAATGGTTTCCAACATCTGCTCTTTTGTCAGGCCGAGTTTGCTGGCCTTCTCGACATGCCCTGAAGTACAGGGCTTACAAGCATTCAAATCGCTGATGGCGATGTTGATCAATTCAATGAGCGAATCATCGAGTGACGTTCCGGTAAATGTGTGAGCCCTGAGGCCAACACCCATCCCTTCAAAGAGATCACTTCCGCTGAGATCACGAAATTTGAAGAAGGTGTTGTACATATAATTCGTCGCTGCGATGGCGAGAATTTCAAGAACTTGCTGTTCTGAGAAGCCGAGAGAGAGACACCGCTGATGGAAGAAGTGAATCCACGGATCTGATTTTGCATGAGCAGCGACCGCCAGCCCGATGGCAGCCCGAGTCTTACTGTCGGTGTGGCCATCGCTGTAAACGAACTTTTTGAAGTTCATATAAAAGTCTTTCAGAAACGCTTCCACATTTCCGTAAACCAGAAATGGCGCAGGGATCTGTTCTTCACCCAGCATCTCCTGAATACGCCCGTAGAGCTTGGCGATATTTTCCGGGGCGCTGGCAACTTCGACAGGTTCAAAACGAGGCATAATGGGACTCTTGCTTAGCTGCATACGACGGGACTGATGTAAAACACTCGTCCTCAAGCAGACCCTGAGAACGAGTGTCGTACGATTTCATAAAACATGTACGCATTTGTCTCGCAGCGAGCATTCTCTTCCCTTACGAAAGATGCACTTCGCGAATACGAGAAACACGACTCTGTTTTAGAACTGATCCTGAAACTTGAAATTGCTCTCTCAAACGTTGAGAAAAGCGGCTATTCCAGAGGTTTTCGGACTGGTTTTAGTTCAAGGTTTCTTCGCCTTTGCTCCAGTTGCAAGGACAGAGCTTATCTGTTTGCAACGCATCGAGAACACGAAGGACTTCATCGACATTTCTTCCGACGCTCAAGTCGTGAATCGCAATCCAGCGAACGACTCCGTTCGGATCGATCAGGAAGATTCCTCGATAGGCGATTCCGGCATCTTCTTTCAGGACGCCATAATCACGAGAGAGCTGGTGAGTTGTATCCGCCAACATCGGGTACTTGAGCTTCCCGAGATCTTCGTGGGAATCACACCAGCCTTTGTGTGAGTAAACACTGTCTGTGCTGGCTGTGAGCACGGCACATTCACGATCTTCGAAATCACCCAATTTGTCATTGAAAGAAACGATTTCAGTGGGGCAAACGAATGTGAAATCGAGTGGATAGAAGAACAGGCAAACCCACTTTCCCTTGAAGTCGCCAAGTGAAATTTCTTTGAACTGATCGTCGCTGCCATCTTTCGTGCGATCGTAAGAATTCACCTTAAAGTCGGGAGCGGGTTGTCCAATTTGTGCACTCATCGTCATCTCTCCTGGTTGAATATCATCAGATTGTTCGAGCGAGGCCATGGTGAGGTTGCTCGAACGAAGGGGTTGCGTCTTGAAGCGGAATTGTAATTATTGATGGCGTCACCTTAACCTTGGGACGCTCGAACGGAAGAACCGCCGCTCAATAGATTCCTGACGATGGAAGTATAGTCTGAACAAGCGTGACTTCAAGGAGTTGAAACGTCCAAATCGCTCAAGTCTTATCCGGATTGCCATCGCAGAGTCCTTCAAGTGCCCAATTACGAATCTAATACCACAAATGTCTAAGCCACATGATTCCTCTCGACGCGAATTCCTGACCGGGAAAGCGGTGCATAAAGAAATCCGCCGTGTCGGCGATGAGATCGCAGATGCACTCGTTGATGCAGAACCGGGCCGGGTGGCTCCGGTGGCTAGCCAAACTGTGAGACTGGAAACCAAAGCAATGGGCTGCCCTTGGTGTGTCATCATGAATCCCGGGCCGCCGCGACAGGTCATGGTCGCTTCGGATGCGTTTGACTGCGTCCGAGATGCAGAACAACTGCTGACAATTTATCGAGACGACAGCGACGTCTCTCAGCTCAACCGAGAAGCATTCTCAGACTGGCAGGAAGTTTCCGAAGAATTGGAATCGTTTCTCAAAACATGCCGAGAAATTTATGAATCCACATCAGGAGCTTTTGATCCCGCAAGCGGTCGGCTGATTCAACTCTGGAAATCAACACGTCTCAACAACCGAATTCCTGATCAGGCTGAAGTTGAGGAAGCCCTCGCAAACTCCGGGATGCAATATGTCGCTCAAAGTGAAAAGGGAGTGAAATTTGAGCGGGATTTATTACTGGACTTTGCTTCAATCGGGAAAGGATACGGCATCGACAAAGCTGCCACACATATCAAAAATGAAGAAATTGAAAATTTTCTGGTTCACGGTGGGCAAAGCAGCCTGTTTGCCTCGGGAACTCATCGTGATTTAGACGGTTGGCCCATCGGTCTCAAGAACCCACTCTTCACAGACAAACGTTACGCGACAATTTTGCTTAAAAACTCAGGAATGTCGACGAGCGGCTCAAATATCCAGTTTTTCCGATTTGAAGGAAAACGCTACGGGCATCTACTCGATCCCCGCACAGGATGGCCTGCCAAAGGATTACTTTCGGTCACTGTGATCGCCCCCACAGCAACGGAAGCGGACGCATTATCAACGGCTTTCTATGCGATGGGACTCGACAAGGCGGTCCAGTATTGCGATGATCATCCCCAAGTTGGTGCAATCCTTGTCGCTGCGCCAACTCATGGACGAATCCTCGAACCAGTGATCAAGAATTTTCCTCTCGATCAGCTGTTTTTCGAGGAAGGCGTTTCAGTCGTGACTGACTGAAACTCGACTTCGAAACCGACCAGGATTGATACGAGCTCAGGGAAACAACCTGTCGTCTCGCATCCAGCTGGTTTCGAATCGACTTTGTTTCGATGAAGACTGCTTCTTGTCGAACGAGATCAACATGCCGTCCAGCCTCCCGCCTGAATAAATCGATATCCATCACTTCAAAATAAAATTCTGAGGAACGTCAGAGTGAAAGACCTCAAACGTATTTCCGGGCTCGCCATTTTACTCATCATTGTGCTGAGAATTTCCATTGGCTGGCAATTACTTTACGAAGGAATGTGGAAGTACGACCAAATGGATGGTCCCAGTCCATGGACTTCTGAGGGTTATCTTAAGAATGCCCAAGGCCCTTTTCGTGACCACTTCCGGAACATGACCGGTGATCCCGACGACCTCAACTGGCTCGATTATGCCAAGATGAGCAAGAAGTGGTACAACTGGCGAGACAAGTTCGCTTCTCATTACAAGCTGAATGATGAGCAAAAAACGGTTCTGAATATCATCCTGGACGGAGATGCCGAGAAGGATACGGCCCCGGCGGAAAATCCCCCTCAAATAACTTTTTCAAGAACACTCGCTGCTCTTCCGGAATCTGTCGATCTCGGCAGATATAAGTCAACTATTGCTTACGACGCAAAGTCGAAAAAGTTGACTGTGAAGCAAGCCGTTTTGCCGAGTGAAGAGACTAAAATCAAAGCGATGGTGGATGTCGTTGCCACAGGGAACGACGAGGTTCCTTACGCAAAGAAAAAAGCGGCTGACGCTCCTGAAGATGCCCCTCTCGTCCCTGCTGATGACACCGAAGTTGCATTCTTCCGCACCTTCGATGCACTCGTCAGATATTCCCGGGCTCCCGTCGAACGACAACTCGGTGACTTGGCTGCTCTTTCAAAAAAGAAAGACTCAGGCGTCAACGCCGAGAACTTCAACTACGCAGCCTCTCGAATCAACTCCACAGTCAAGAAAGCTTTGCCATATCGACAACGACTTGCTGCATCGCTACAGGGAGACCCTGAACGAACAGGCGTGACTGGTGAACTGAACGAACGTGGCTCATTCAACATTGAGATGGGAACAGTGACCCGTCAGGAAGAAAGCGCGGAAAAGCACAACATCAAATTCGGAAAAATCAAAGAGTACAAAGAGTTACTCGCTGAGTACGAAGCAGCCCTGACTCAGGCGTCGATGAGTTATCAGCACGATCATGCCACGATGCTCGCCAAAAAAGTTGCCATCATGCGAGCAGACCTTACGGGCCCAATCAAAACGTTAGAGTCTGAACTCATGGATAACGCCATGAAGATTCTGACGGATGAACAACTCAAACTCGGCGCCCCCGCACCTGCGGACACCCCACTTCACCGTGCGGACATGGCTGCGATGTGGGGCTTGCTGATCCTCGGCTCGCTTCTGATTGTCGGCTTCTTCACACGGTTCTCAGCCGTAATGGCCGCCGCGATGGTGTTGTCGTTTTACTTGGTGATCCCACCATGGCCTGGTGTGCCACCTGCTCCGGGGCCAGAGCATAGTCTCTACATCAACAAAAATATGATTGAGATCATCGCACTGCTTTGCATTGCGGCTTTGCCAACGGGGACATGGTTTGGAATTGACGCCTTCTTCTCAAGCATCTTCTTCAAGAAGAAAACGGATGAGTAACGAGGCTTGACCAGAGCTGTCTGAATCAATTTGAACATGATGGGGAGCCCATGCCTGAGAACGCTGACCATCAAAGTCCTGACCATCAGGACGCGAACCATCTGATTGAACGGATCCGCCAGAAAGATCGCGACGCCTTAGCAGAGTTCATCGAACTTCGGCGTCCGCAACTTTTGGCGTTTATCGACAAGCGGCTGAGTGACCGTCTGCGCAAGAAAATCGAAGCCAGCGACATCTTTCAAGATCTCTCGATGAGCTGCCTCGGTTCTTTTGAATCTGTTGACTTCGAAGGTCGCGACCCATTTCGCTGGTTGTGCCAGCAGGCTGAACGCCGCATCATCGACGCTCATCGGCATCATTTCGGTGCACAAAAACGGGCAGCGAATCGTGAAGTTGGCATCCATGGCGCCGGCCCAGGAAATGAAGGGGCCGGTATCGAAAACGACCTGGCTGCGAGCATGACCAGCCCGAGCGCTGCCTTCTCTCGCAACCAAAAAGAATTCTTCCTCGCAGAGGCATTGGAACAACTTCCGGATGAGGCTCGTGAAGCCTTGAAGCTACGCTACCTGCAAGGCATGCAGAGCAAGGAAATCGCCGAGCAAATCGGGAAATCGGATGCAGCGACACGAGTCCTCCTCAGCAGGTCATTAAAGCGCATGCAAGAGATGCTCTCAGAAAATGTTGCATTTCAAACTCTCCTCGCGCAAAATCGATAGAGACAACGGCTTCGATTGATTGTCTTTCAAGAGACGTCAAAAGATTTCGAAGCTCTGTTCTTCGTTCCATTCAAATCGTCGTGATGCGTCTTGAACAGGAAGCAGCGGAGCAAGGAAAGGCTCATCCATCAAGCGCATCCGCCCAATTCAGCCATCCGGTACCAACAAGAGCCCACAGCCCGACCATCAGCCCCTGAAGGAAGCAAAGCGGTTCTCATCATGCCTGCTGAAGTGAATCGGAAGAACATTCAGTTTCCTCCGGCAGAGTATTCATCCGACAGCCTTGAGTACGCGCACGAGCAACGCTCAATGCAAACACAGGAGATCAATTGAGATCACATGGATGAAGCGTCATGCGTGTGAAACTTCGCATCCATGCTGCGCCAGACCACTCAGCCGAAATCTAAAACAGGTGTCGCAAGAGCATGAGTTCCCGAAAAATCTTAATCACAGATCACCCCTGGCCAGAACTCGAGATTGAAGAGAATCTTCTGAGAGCTGCAGGAATCGAAATTGTCGATGCCCCGAATGACGCGGAAGCAACGCTCATCGATCTCGCTCAAGATGTCTTTGCCATCGCAACATGCTGGGCCGAGGTCACAGAGCCGGTCATTCGGGCAGCCAAAAGCTGCAAACTGATCTGCCGCATGGGAATCGGGCTCGACAACATCAACCTCAAGGTTGCCAGTGAACTCGAAATCCTAGTCACGAACGTTCCCGATTACTGCGTCGAAGAAGTCGCAGATCATACGCTCGGATTGATGCTGGCACTCACACGGAATATCGGCTTCTTCCATCAACGAACCAAGCAAGGTGAATACAATCTGAAAGCGGGACCACCGATGCACCGGCTCAGTGAGCAACGCCTGGGACTTATCGGTTTCGGACACATCGGACGAGAGGTGTTCCAACGGGCAAAAGCGTTTGGGCTTGATGTCGCCGCCCACACTCCGTCAGGAAACGATTACGGAACCGGTTGCCCGATGCTTTCGCTGGATGAAATTCTCTTCACTTCGGATATCCTGAGCCTACACGCTCCATTGTCCGACGCCACTCACCATCTGATCAATGACAGCACCGTGAACCAACTCAAGGCTGGCGTCATCTTGATCAACACTTCGCGCGGCTCATTGATCGATCCTGCAGCGCTCTTGCGAGGCCTGCAAACCGGGAAGATTGCCGGCGCAGGCCTGGACGTCTTCGAACCCGAGCCACCCGATCTGCATGACGAGTTGTACCGACAGGAAAACGTCATCGCCACACCGCACGCTGCGTTTGTTTCAGAAGAATCAGTGGACGAGTTGAGAATGCGCGTCACAAAACAGATCCTCGCAGTTTTTAATGGCGAGCCCCCGCAAAACATCGTAAACCAGTGAATATTCACTCGATCGCCACATCTGCGAGCGACTCTTTCAACATTTATTGAAAACATCATCACGAACAGAGGCGAGATCAAAACCAATCCTGCTCTTGAGGTGATAATATTTTTCGAATTGCCGTTCGGAATCCGTCCTGCATTATGACTGGCAGCCCATGCAGTCTCACAAACGACCTTCACCGGGGCGGCAAGCATTGAAAATGCCCTGAACGCTGTTTGGATGCACTATCCATTTCAGCACCAATCGTCCAAGATAAACGCGAAGTACATGTTCCCATTACTCATCGTTGGGAGGGCCACGCGTGAAACCTTTTGAACTCGACTTCAAAAATCTTGCTGACCATGCACCTGTGCTGATTTGGGTTTCCAACACAGAATGGGAATGCATGTATGTCAATCTTCGCTGGTGCAACTTCACCGGACAGTCGCAGGAAGAGGCACTCGGATCGGGATGGCGAAACGCGCTTTCAGAAGATGACCTTCAAACAGTCACTAGCGCAGCGAAACAGATGCAGGGCAGTCGACAACCATTTGATGTCGAATTTCGCCTGCGTCGAAATGATGGTAAGTCTCGCTGGATGATCTGCCATGCGATTCCGCACATCTCAGCCAGCGGGGAGTTCCTTGGATATATCGGAACATGCGTCGAAAACCACAAAGAACACCTGCTACGCGAGCAGACAATCAAGCAGGAAAAGCGTCTCAGTAAGCTCTACGAGAAAACCCCAGCGCTCATGCAATCGATTGACGCAAAAGGAGTACTCCTCTCTGTGAGCGATTCCTGGCTGGAGCACTTTGGATACAGTCGTGAAGAAGTCCTCGGACGAAGCCTGGCAGATTTCCTGACGAAAGAATCAAGTCGTCATGTCGCTGTGCAAATAGAACAGTTTCGATCCCGAGGTCACTGCGAAAATATTGAGCTGCAATATCTCACCAAAGATGGTCGCGTTCGAGAGATCAACTTGAACGCGATTGCCGAGACCGATTTCCACAGCCAGTTTGCTCGGTCCACCGCAGTGCTTGAGGATGTCACCGAAGCCCGAAAGAGCTTGCGAAAGCTGCAGCAAACCCGACTCGCTTTCGACCAGTCAGGCGAAGCGATCTTCTGGTTGTCTCTCGACGGAAAGATCACCGATGCCAATCAACAAGCGTGTGAATCGCTGGGCTACACGATTGATGAACTCATATCGCTGTCCGTCTGGGACATCGACCCCAATGAATCACGCACAAATTGGGAGCAAGCTGGCTGGCAAGAAACATTTGCAAAGAGCAAAACATTTCGTTCGATTCATCAGAAGAAAAACGGCTCACAAATTCCAGTGGAGGTCAACGCCAAGCTCATCAATGTCGACGGGGAATCCTTCATCATCGGTTTTGTACGTGATCTCTCGGAGGATTTGCGACACGACTACGAATTCTCCCACACGAAGCGTCGGCTGGAAGAGGCCCTTCGTTCGGGCAACATTGGACTTTGGGATTGGGACATGGAAACCGGGATCGTCTCGTACTCTGCAGAGTGGAAAACTCAAGTTGGTCTTCCAACTGACAGCACCATCGATGGGTACGAAGCATGGGAAACCCGGGTTCACCCCGATGACAAAGCTCAAGCAATTTTGCGGTTACAAAATTATCTGGACGGGAAAACCGATGGCTACATCTCGGTCTTTCGATTCAAACACGAAGATGGTTCGTATCGCTGGATTCGTGCTCAAGGCCGGGTCTTTTACGATGCCGACGAACACCCCGATCGCATGATCGGAGTTCATGTTGACATGACCGACCAAAAGCTGGCTCAAATTGAACTGAGAGAAAAGACAGCTGAACTCGAAGCCATCTTCAACGCCAGCCCGGACCTTTTCTTCCGAACCAGTCTAGACGGCTTGATCCAGGATTGCCGTGTGAGCTCAGAAGCCATTTTCCCCAAACCCGAAGATGGCTATGTTGGCCATAAAATTCAGTCTCTGGTCTCAAGCGATGTCGCCACAGACTACAACCACGCATATACGAACCTCTCAAACACCGGTCAGTCTCAAACGATTGAATACCGCATGAGAATCAATGGCGATCAGGTTTGGCATCAAGCTGTCCTTGTAAAATTCCACAAGACAAGTGTGGCGATTTTCATTCGCGACATTACAGACCGAAAATCGTCCGAGATGGATCTCATCAAACGGACACGAGAGCTCGAACGTAGCAACGACGACCTGGATCGTTTTGCGTACGTTGCTTCTCACGATTTGAAGTCACCACTTCGGGGGATTCAACACTTAACTAAATGGATCCGCGAAGACTCCGAAGGAAAACTTCCCGAGACCTGCAACGACCACCTGAAACGTCTCGATGAACAGGTACTGCGAATGCAAAGCCTGCTGGACGACTTACTCCAATACTCTCGCGCAGGACGGGTTCGAGTCGCAGTCGAGGCGATCGATTTACAAGAACTGTTCGATGAAATCGTCGGCCTCATCCAACCTCCTTCGATGGCAACAATTCAACTCCATAATGATGGCATCGATCTCCTGACCGGTCGCGCACCACTCTTTCATGTGCTGCTCAACCTGATTGAAAATGCACTGAAGTATCACAACCGCGACGATCCAAAGGTTCACGTTCGCGTGACTGAAACCTCCGATCTGGAATATGTCCAATTCGAAGTCAGCGACGACGGTCCCGGGATCCCGAGAGAGCATCAAAAACAGATCTTCGAGATGTTCCAACGACTCGACACCAGTGTTTCAGGGACCGGAATGGGGCTTGCAGTCGTACGAAGAGTCATCGAAGCTAGAGGCGGAACCATTGAACTGGTCTCTCTGCCCGGACAAGGCTCACAGTTTTATTTCACCTGGCCAAGCATGCGTGACCTCCCCGAAAACGATTTTGATGACGAGAAGCAGCGATGAAAGCATTTTTTATAATCGTATTCTCGTTCTGCCTCCCGGGCAGAGCGAACTCCCACTTCGGAACTTCTGTCATACAGAATTTTCTCATCGCCTGAAAAATCACAGCCAGATTTCCGGACCAATTACAAAACTTGAATTCCTGTTCTTATGCACCTGCTGATCATTGAAGACGAAGAACTCGATGTCATTGCTCTACAGCGAGCATTTACGAAACACAATGTTCCGTTCAACATGACAGTCGCACGAAACGGAGCGGAAGCACTGCACGTGCTTCGCGGCACCGAACTGGATCAACAGCGGATCCCCGGCCCGGTTTTAATCTTACTTGATGTCAACATGCCCAGGATGAACGGAATTGAGTTCCTGAAAGTATTGCGAGCGGACCCCGAACTGAAACAGCTTCCTGTTTTCATGCTCACAACTTCGGACGAAGAACGTGATGTGAATGCCGCTTATAACCTTGGGATTTCAGGCTATTTGCTAAAACAGGATATCGGTGAGGACTGCGAGAAACTGATCCAACTCATCAACGCTTACGCAGATGTCGTCCATTTTCCGGAACAGTAGTGCCCCACTTTTCGCATTGCGGACGGAAGCACGCTGATGCAGTCCTTGCGGACGACAACGTCGCAGCTCTCAAGCAACTCCACAAGCGACGACCATAATATGTCCCTGACCTCCTCAAGGCCCAACAGGGCAGCAGGAGGGGGCTTCATCTCGACGAAAGACAAAGACCTTCTCAGTTGAAACTGAGAGTAGGCCTGCGCGAGAAAACGGTTAGCGCAAAAAAGAACGAGCAAACCAGATTTGACCTGATTCGCTCGTACCGAAAGCTCAGTAATCTCAAGCCGAGATCACTATTTTTTCTTGGTCGCTTTTTTCTTAGTTGCTTTCTTTTTAGTAGCAGCTTTTTTCTTTGGAGCAGCTTTCTTTTTAGCGGCTGCTTTTTTCTTTGGAGCTGCTTTCTTCTTAGTTGCAGTCTTTTTAGCGGCTGCTTTTTTCTTTGGAGCTGCTTTCTTTTTAGCAGCTGCCTTTTTCTTTGGAGCCGCTTTCTTTTTAGCAGCTGCCTTTTTCTTTGGAGCTGCTTTCTTTTTAGCAGCTGTCTTTTTCTTTGGAGCTGCTTTCTTCTTAGTTGCAGCTTTCTTCTTAGTTGCCTTTTTCTTGGCCACGGAAACTCCTCCTTCCAAGAGCTTCTAGGTTGTGGAATGAACAGGTTGCTACTGGGCAGATCTTGTTCAGTCTCCACATTGCCGAATCCATCCCGATTCGCCAACCGTGGCGAACCGACTGTGATCGTCATGATGAATGTGAATCATGGTTGATGAAAACACAAAGACACAACGACAACAATGACTTGCGGCAAATGTTACGAAAAGAGCAAATCCTTGCAAGTCTTTTTTGAACCATTTTGATGACATCAGAACTTCACCACTGCCGTCGAGCGAACACTTCAGCATGGCTCAATTCGAACACGCAGTCGTTTCACAAAAATTTGTGTGAACGAAACCTCTTCGATGTGCAGTCAAAACTGTCACTAAAGCGCTCACTCGTGCAACGATACGAATGGAATTCCTCATCACGATTCAAAGCCATTGTGTGAAGCCCATCCAGAAATCGGAAGCAAAACTCGCCCGACTTCGCGATCACCTTCGCAAGACTTTTGAGTTGAACACTCTTTGAGGAGAATCAAAGAACATCATTTTCACCGCAATAATTGTGCGGTAAATCAACATCCCCCATGTTACACACTGAAGCGATCACGGAATGAAACAACTCCAGAGAGCGCACACACTCACGAAGTGACTGACCTCAAAGCAAGTGACTCTCTGTTCGAATTGAACAGCACGACACAAGACAAGTGAAGTAAAGATAATCCGTATTTTGCAATACGAAGAGTCATCGATTTTCACATGAGCGCGAGCGATGCATTGAAGAGTTCGCCGCACGTTGAGTAAGTCACAAACACAAGCTGGCAGATGTTTCGCGTTCCAATTTTTTTTCTCCATTTTGAAAAAAGTTTGGAAACAAGAGATGAATTGCGATCAAAAGCCAAGATCGTGCGCGCAACAAAACGAATTACGAAAGAGAAAAGAATCGTTGCGCATTTTCTGTTGTCGCACTTGCGAACTCCTCGAGCGTAAGATCATGAAGGTCTGCAAGGCAACGCGCGGTCTGAACAACGTTGGCAGGTTCGTTTCTTTTACCGCGCAAAGGGACGGGAGCAAGATATGGAGAATCAGTCTCTACAAAAATTCGATTCAGTGGAATCGCTTTGGCGACCTCGCGAAGATCGTTATTTTTCTTGAACGTCACCATCCCTGCAAACGAGATATGCATCCCTAATTCAAGACAAGCTTCAGCTGTTTCTCGGTCACCACAAAACGAATGCATCACTCCATCCAGAGGAGCGTTCTTCGCGCACTCGCGCAACAGTTCAACCACGTCCATTTCTGCCTCACGACAATGAACAACGAACGGTTTATTAATCGCCTGAGAAAGCTCAATGTGCTTCCTGAACCATTCAACCTGAAGTTCAATCGGGGCATGATCCCAGTAGCGGTCGAGCCCAGTTTCTCCGATCCCAACGACACAATCCTCTTTAGCCAGGTCCACAATCTGCTCAAAGTCACCGGGCTTCATTTCCGCGACATAATTCGGTTGAATTCCGACCACGGCATGGATCTGCGGATAAGACTTAGCAAGCTTAACTGCAGCTTGACTGGTAGCGAGCGTAATCCCAATCGTCAGGATCTCATGTACGCCTGCTTGCTGTGCCCGATCAAGAACCTCTGGAAGGTCGACGTGAAAAGATTGCTCGTCGAGATGAGCGTGAGTATCGATCAGCATAGGAGACACCAACTTGGACACGGCTGTCAGATGAATCAAATCAGCCATCGGAATACGTACGATGACCGGTGAGAGTTTTCAATACTAGAGCATCTTTCGAATTGGTTTGCAGGATCTGCCTCTTGGCATCAGTTTATGGGCTTGTGAAAACGGACTTCGAGGACAACAGAAGAACTGGAAATGCTCGAGAGAGGTTTTCTGTGTCGTGTGCCCGTGAAGAACACGCTTCAATAAATGAAAAACGCGATGCGGAGGCAAAACCGAAAAGCTGAGAGCCTGTTGCCTGATCTGAGGGACACGACGCGAAAGTGGGTTAGCACACCCATAAATGGACATGCTGAAGGTCGATCTTCAACAAAAATCAGAATGAACGCGTCTTTGGTCTTCGTCAAGAGGACAGACAGCGACAGCTACGAAGTTGAAACTGCAAGCCGTACTTCACCGAGTGACTTAAGAACAATCTGATTCTGCTCAATGGCCCTTTCAACAAGTTTGACTGCTTCTGAATCACCAGCAAGTTGCCCGATGGCAGACTCCAGGTCGTTGAGCAGCAATTCCTGGCTTTCCTTCATACGGTCCAGAAAATACCCCAAGCCAACAAAGTGCAAGCTTGTGTACTCCGGAGGATAAACTCCGAAATCGACGAGATGCTTTCGTGAACGCAAGAAGTCTACCATTTCAGAGACAGACTTATCCTGCTTTGATGCGAAATCTTGGATACGGTCCAGAAGCTCAGAGTCGGCATCTGACGACCATGGAGAAGCTTCGGCACCATACTGGACAAGACTGCGATGAATCTCAATCAGCAGAGAATTGACCAGAGAATTAGTGGCTGAGGGATCCATCGAACTTCCGTAAGTCATGATCTGATGAGGACGATTATTTGAACAGTACATCTGCAACGTATTGAGCAGTCGCACTCAGGTCGCCCTGAAGTGGTGTCATTCCAAGTGCCAGAATCGGAAGAGTGACCAACAGGACATATGCCCCTGCCATCCCTGGAACGGCCACTTCTCTCGTGTCTGACTCAGGTTCTGAAATGAAGATCGCTTTCAGCACCTTCAAGTAGTAGAACAGACTGAAAACAGTATTCAGTGCACCAAACGCTAAGACGACCCACAAGAACCAGTGGACATATCCTGCCTGAATCGCACTGTAGAAGATCATCATCTTCGCAAAGAATCCACCAAACGGTGGCATTCCGACGAGGCTGAAGAAACTAATTCCCAGACAAACACAAATCACTTTTGTGGCAGCGTTATTATGGAAAATCCCGCGATAACTGTCGATCTCTTCGCTGAACGTCTCATTACGAAGGAAAGCGACAACTGCAAATGCGGAGAGATTCATGAACAGATAAACGCAAATGTAATACATCAGTCCTTCAACACACCCCACAGCAGCGGTGTTTGCATCAACTCCCTTGGTTGTTGAATTGACAACCACGAGTAACGCGGAAACACCCATCACCATATAACCCGCATGAGCAATGGTTGAGTAAGCAAGAAGTCGCTTGATGTTGACTTGCGTGTAAGCAGCGAGGTTTCCAAGCGTCATTGTCACAATCGAAATCACACCGAGTGCAACCCCGAAGAAGAGTAACAGTTCCTCACCAGCACCTTGGAATGCCATGACGAATCGAACGAGTAACGCGAATGCGGCAGCTTTCGAAGCAACCGACAGGAATGCACAAACTTCTGAAGACGCACCTTCAAAGGCGTCCGGACACCAAAAGTGAAATGGAACCAGCGACAGCTTAAAAGCCAGACCGATGAGAACCATCATGATGCCAAGTACGAGCGTTACGGAATTCGCACTGAGCATGGTGAATTTTTCGTCGCCGAGCAGAAGGGCAAATCGAGCCCCCAACTCGCTCATGTCAGCTGTCCCCAATAGCCCAGCAATGAGACTAATTCCGTAGAGCATGACACCAGCAATTCCGGCACCATACACAACGTATTTCAAAGCTGCTTCAGTCGCCTGTCGACGACCTTTCTGGAATGCCACCATCACGTAACTGGGAACACTCATCATCTCAATTGAAATGAATAGCATTAACAGATGATTCGAACCAACTGCCATCAGCATTCCGATGGTTGAACCGATCAGGAGCGTGTAGAAATCTTGCCCATCCTCTTCGTCAGGAATCCCAGTCAGAATCGTAAGTGCGATCAAGAGCACCAAAAAGAGACTGAGACCCAAGCGGAAAAAGACTGCAAACTGATCATGCATCAACAGTCCGGTGAAGTAGGGACCGGGAGTGCCAACGTTTTCTGCAGAAAGAGGCCAAACACTGAACAGAAGTTTCAGGCCTTCAGTTGCATCGACCCCATTGGACTTGAGGTACATGAATTGGGCAAAGGCGCCAAAGAATGCCAGTAACGATCCGAACAAAGCAATCCAGCAAGTCGGAGCCTTACTATGCAACCCGAGCATCCGCCATAGCAGAAGTAAAACAACGGTCACACAAAGCACAAGTTCAGGCGCAAAGATCTCCAACGAGCGTGGGATCTCTTGTTTCAGAACTTGATCTAAAATCGATTGAACAGGCATCGTGAATTATTACTTATTAGCGTCGACCGGTGTGAGACTCAATGAACGCTTTCAATTACTTTGGAATCTGTGTGACAGCAGCATTGATCGTCTCGTTGATCACCGCGTATCCAACTGACAAGGACTCAGTCAAGTGCTGGACAGATGGCTCCATCACAACAAGCACAGTTTGATAAGGGAAAATCCCAAGCACGACAGCCAAAATTGCCAAAGTCCAGGCAACTGACTTTTCGCGACCAGTGATCGGAGTCAACGCCTCTGGGTGTGGTCCCTTGTATTCCGGTCCAAGATAAACACGTTGGATCGTCCAAAGAATGTATCCCGCTGTGAGAATGACAGCTGAGGCTGCAATGATTGCCAGAATCGGACTGAAGTTCCACATACTCAGAACAACGTAAACTTCGCCGATGAATCCACACAGTCCGGGCAGCCCCAGACCTGCGAAGAAGATGACAATTGCCAAAGCACTGTACTGTGGCATGATCTGCATCAAACCGCCGAATTTGTTCAAATCACGATGATGGACACGGTCGTAAACAACACCGACCATGAAGAACATCCCCGCTGAAGAAATTCCGTGACCGATCATCTGGAACATTCCTCCGGAGAGGCCCATTTGCCAGTGATTGATATTCATTGTCGCGCCAGTCTCAGAGATCTTCCAGACCGCCATTCCGACCAACACATAACCCATGTGACTCACTGAACTGTAGGCCACAAGCCGTTTAAAGTCGGTTTGAGCCATCGCCGCGAAGGCACCGTAGATAATACTAAAAACGCCCAAAGCGACGAGGGTGTAAGCAGCGTAATGTGCACCGTACGGGCACAACGGCATAGCGATTCGGATGATCCCGTAACCACCCATCTTCAAGAGGATACCGGCCAGAATCATTGAGATTGGTGTTGGTGCCTCAACGTGAGCGTCTGGCAACCATGTGTGGAATGGAAACGATGGAAGCTTGATCGCAAATCCAATGAACAGCAAGATGAATGCTGCAATCTGCATGTTTGCACTAAAACCGCCGACCTTAGCGATTTCGGCAAGCTGGAGCAGATCAAAAATGTTTTGATGGCCAGTCAGTTCAGAGTTTCCACTGTTGAAGTAGAACATCAGCATGGCAATCAGCATTAACACTGAGCCTGCAAGTGTGTACAGGAAGAACTTGATGGCTGCATATTCACGACGTGGACCACCCCAAACTCCGATCAGGAAGTACATCGGTAGTAGCATCACTTCCCAGAACACGTAGAACAGGAAGAAGTCGAGAGCGAGGAAGACTCCCATCATGCCGGTTTCCAGAATTAGAAACAGCATGAGGAAACCGCGAACCTTTGTCTTGATGCTCCAGGCTGCCATGCAAGAGAGCATGGTGATCAAGCCGGTCAGGACAACCAGCGGTAAGCTGAGCCCATCCACTCCCAGTTGATAATTGATATTCCAGGTGGGCACCCACGGTATCGAAACCGCCATTTGAATTGTGCCGATTGATGTGTCGAAATCTCGCCAGATCAATAAGCTCAAAACAAAGGTGATTGCTGTAATCACCAGTGCAAACGATCGCATTGCATCCTCAGCCTTCTTGTCGAAGAACATGAGGAAGATTGCTCCCAATGCTGGAAGGAAGATCGTTGCGGATAGTAGTGTGACAGGATCGGACATAGCTTTATAAATCAGTCAGATTGTGTTCTGAAATGGCTGGACGAAACCTAACGAGGCAGAAAGACAAACAACAAAATGAACAGCGAAACGACGCTGAGGGCAATAAAGGTCACATATTGTCGAATGCGACCTGTTTGCACTGCACGCAGAGACCGTCCCATAGAGTAAGTCGTTTCTCCAAACACATTCACAATTCGGTCTACGACAACTTCATCAAACTTGCGATCCCAGACGGCAATCAAAACGACCATCCGGCTAAGGAAGTGCAAGAAAGCATCAAGGACATACTTATCAAAAGCAACTGCCCAGCTTGAAACGACATGAACCGGTCTTACCCACATCCAGTCATATAATTCGTCGAACATCCATTTTTCAGTCAGGAATTCATGAATCGCACGACCCTGGTTCTTCATCATATTTGTATCGACAACCTTCAGGCTGTAGAGCAAGTACGCTAAAAGTGTTCCGATCAAAGCAGCAAGAAGAGCAAAGCTCCCTGCAGCACTGTGGACCTCGTGAATCTGATGATGACTCGGCAGGTTTAATGCAATGATTCCACCAGCTTCAACACCTCCAGCCACATGGGTTGGTTCAGTAGACAGGATTAACTGAGCAAGTGGACCATTTTCACCACCGGCAGCACAAAACGCTGCAAAGAAAGCCAATACAAACAGTGGGGCTGTCATCAATCGCGGTGATTCATGAGCATGATCGTATACATCTTGGTCTTGCGGTGTTCCAAAGAAAGTCATGAACCACATACGGAACATGTAAAAAGCAGTGATCCCAGCTGTGATCAGCGGAATGAAGAACAACATTGAGTGCAACGGATTCAATCCAGAAAAGCTCAACGCTGTCGCAACAATTGCATCCTTCGAGTGATAGCCAGATAAAGCTGCTGCTCCGAAGCCGGGGATTGTCAGGACAGGAATTGCCAGTCCACTAATCGCGACAACTCCAATGAACATCGCCCAGCAAGTGATCGGCATTTTTTTGTAAAGCCCACCCATCTTCGTCATTTCCTGTTCGTGGTGGCACCCATGAATCACAGAGCCTGAGCAGAGGAACATCAACGACTTGAAGAAAGCGTGTGTAATCAAATGGAACAGTCCAGCTAGCCAACCACCGAGACCCAGCGCGAGCATCATGTAGCCAAGCTGACTGATTGTCGAATATGCGAGAACTTTCTTGATGTCGGTTGCGACAACGGCGATTGTCGCTCCGATGAATAGCGTGATACACCCGGTATAGGCGATGACCAGCAACACCTCTTCGGTGAACATTGGATAGAAACGACCGACCAGATAGACACCGGCAGCTACCATGGTTGCCGAGTGAACGAGGGCTGAGACCGGAGTTGGGCCTTCCATCGCATCAGGAAGCCACGTCTGCAGTGGGAATTGAGCACTTTTACCGACACATCCAGCGAAAATGCCTAAGCCAGCAACCACCAACAGCCAGTAAGGAATTGTTGATTCGTCACCTTCATGTTGCAAATGCATTCCCTGACGGGCTTGCAAAACGACTGTTTTCTCAGCCCCTTCTCCGTGGGAAACAATTTCCCCTTCGGCATTTCGAACCATCTGGAAGAGGCCAGTCTCACCAATCGTTTCCGGGTTTGTTTCAGCAAACTGAAATACGCCAAACCATGTCCAGATAATCATCAACCCAATCAGGAACCCGAAGTCCCCAACTCGGTTCATGATGAATGCTTTGTTCGCTGCCGTACTTGCTGAGTGACGTTCAACATAGAACCCGATCAGCAGGTAACTACAAAGCCCGACGAGTTCCCAGAAAATAAAGACCTGAAAGATATTCCCTGCCAGAACGAGCCCGAGCATGGAAAAACAAAACAGAGAGAGATAGGCAAAGAATCGATAGAAGCGTCCGACGCGATGGAAATGTCCGCCATCTTTTGTGTGGACGAAATGGTCTTCATAACGCTCAGTCAACTCATCACTCATGTATCCAATCGCAAAGACGTGGATACAAGTTGCGATCAATGTGACCATCGCAAACATCAAGACAGTCAGACCGTCGATGTACCAGTCAAGCGTGATGTTGAGTGAACCGAATTTGCCGAGACGGTAAAACGTTCCAGCGAACGCTTTCTCAAATGGCTTGTTTGCGTGTGACTCATGATGGTCGGCATGACCATGCTCGAGAGCTTCTTCGCCCTCACCGTGCTTATGGTCAGCATGATCATGATCATGATCGTGATCGTGATCATCATGATCAGCTTCAGCAGTGGCATGGACATCGTGAGCTTCAGCGACTTTCCATGGCACAAAATCTGTTGCGTTCATCCAAACGCAAACAGCGATCAGACTCAGGACGAACCCTGATCCAATACATCCAACTGCGATATACGCTGGGGCTTTACTTGTCCGTGAACTCCAGTAACCACCAAAGATCTCGACTAAAAACCCAAGCAACGGCAACAGCCAGGCAGCTGTCAACAGCCACACTAACTGGGAACCAACTTGTTGATAAATTTCGGGAGACATCGTTTCTCGCCGCAGTCAATTTGTTTGTATGAAGGCCGACAACAATCGCCAGCTGAAAGGAACACTCTATCCGCTAAGCTCGGTGGCTTGATCAACATCCACTGTCCGATGATTGTTGTAAAAGCTCAGCACAATCGCCAATGCGACAGCGGCTTCTGCAGCTGCCAGAACAATCACAAACAACGACATCACCTGACCATCCAGACCAAGTGTTCCATACTGAGAAAAGGCGACGAGGTTAATATTTGCCCCGTTGAGAACCAATTCCACGCCCATCAAAATCCCAATGGCATTCCGCTTGGTTGTCATGCAGAGAACTCCACAGACAAACAAAACGGCCCCCACGGCGAGGAACTTAATCAGGTTAACATCTTCCACAATATTCCCCCTGCCTAATTAGGCGTCTTGCGCGTCGACACGACGTTTCGCACGAGCCAGATAGGCCGCCCCTACGAGCACCACCAAAAGATGCACGGAGATAATTTCAAATGGCAACAAGTATCCAGTACTGAGAGTTGTCTCACCATGAGCATGGTTGCCAGCTCTCAGATCTTTATCGAATCGAACTCCCAACAAGGCTGTCCCAATACTGCGAGTCGTATTTCCTTGAGTTTCCGGATTGTAACCGTACCGGACCTCTTCACCATGATGCGTATGACCATGCTCATGATCGTGTCCGTGGTCATGGCTGTGTTGATGCTCACGACTTTCACGCAATTGAGCATCAATCTCTGTCAACTTCGCAGTGTTACCTGACCAATCAACTGAGAAAACGGTCGAACTAATCAAAGCTAAAAATGCGAGTCCAATCATTCCGGATTGCACAAGTTCAGCTGGGTTACTCTGAATTGTCTTATACGGCCCACTCGACGTGAGCATCACTCCAAAGATCAACAGGACAACTGTTCCACCAACGTAAATCAACAGTTGGGTTGCACCGACAAAGTCTGCCCCCAAAAGGAAGAACAGAAAAGCGACCGAACTCAATGAAATCACCAACCAGAACGCCATGCGAACCACGTTTTGGCTTAGTACAACGGCAATTGCGCCGCCGCAGGCAATCGCTGCGTACAGATAAAACATGTACTCTGCCATTATTGAGCCCCTCCAGCGTTTGGATTCAGATTGGCGAGTGTGTCTCCAAGATTATTTTCCACGCTTGTGGTCTTCTCTTCTTTATCTGCCTCGACTGGAACAGAACCACCTTTTGATTCTTCCTCAGAAGCAGGCTTTTTGCTTTCCTCGCCAGCAGGTTCACTTTCAACCGGCTCTTCAGCTTCGACAACCACAAGCTGCTGAACAGGAACTCGCTCGCCAATCGCCTCGAAGCTTCCCATCACTGAAATCCGCTGATGCTCACCATGAGTGACTGTTGCAATCACCAGTGGCCACAACACTGACGCCAGGAACAGAAAACAACTCATTGGAAGAAGATACTTTAAACAGGTTGTCATCACCTGATCGATACGTAAACGGGGGAGAGTCCAACGAATCCAAATCTGCACGAAGACCAACAACCCAGCCTTCACAAGCAGCACTTTCATACCGAACACTCGCAGAAGGTAAAGTCCCCCGACTGAGCCTTCAGCCAAAGAGGCAAGACCGTTGTCAATAAACGGAATTCCCGTCCACCATCCGCCAAGGAAGAGAATCGCAGCCAAGGCACTGATAAAGAACATGCTGGCATATTCTGCAAGGAAGAAGAACGACCAACGCATACCGGAATACTCGGTGTGAAAACCACCCACCAATTCACTTTCTGCTTCAGCAAGGTCGAAAGGTGCACGCTTATTACTGGCAAGAGTGACCGTAAAGAACACAAAGAAGGTGAGGAATGTGAACGGACTGTTGAAGATAATCCAGTTCTGCAGTCCACCACTTTGCATTTGTACAATATCACCGAGATTCAAACTCCCAGCAACGACAACAGGAATAACAGCTGTAATCCCTAGCGGAACTTCGTAGCTGACCATCTGTGCCGCTTCACGCATCCCCCCAAACAAGGACCATTTCGAACCGGAAGCATAACCAGCAAGAACAATCCCCAAGACTTCAATCGAAAGCACCGCCAAGGCGATAAACAACCCGATATCCATCACTACAGCCACAAGTCCCTGGCTGAACGGCAAAAACATAAAGGCTGCAAACGAAGCAACGACAACAATATATGGAGCCAAGCGGAACAACATTTTGTCCGCGGCATCAGGAGCAAGATCTTCTTTCTGGATCAGCTTGACGCCATCTGCAAGAGATTGCAGCCAGCCAAACCGACCACCGACTCGCGTCGGTCCCAAACGGTCTTGAATTCGTCCCGCAACTTTTCGTTCAGCCCAAATGAAAACGAACGCGGGCAAGCCGAAGAATAAGCCAACAAGAGTTGTATGGATCAGAGCTGCCCAAACCCCTGCAGGAAGCATGCTGAATACAAGATTCAGCGGCCAAATACTGCCGCTCTCGATCCAGTTTTCAACTGTCGTTGCCAGGAATAGAGAATGCATTAACGGGGCCTGTTTCAATACACGCTGCAATCAAATCGAGACAATCTCTGATTCTTGCAGCATGGGTTCATCGGGTCCATACTTAAAGGAAGGCAAGAGTTATGACAGATGAAGGAATTGACTTCAAGCGACCATCCAACCGTTTCCGGTGTTGAGAAGCGAGTTTCTTGACATCGTGCGGGCTAAGTAAGATTTTCGGACCATTCTCAGTCGACGAAGTTCGCCCGAATTAGAAGCCTCACGAGAGTAGTCAGAACCAGCACTGCCCCCGCCCTGAAGAGCTTGAAGGGAGCGAAAACAGAATCCTTCACTCTCTTTTCCTATCCACTCACAACACGTTTTCACTCGTCTTCACTCGCTGAAACGTCTGTCTCTGATGCCATTTTTCTAGGAAGGGTCAGCTTTGAGTCGTCCTTCCCTGTGATCTTCAACTTGCTCTCAGCTTTCACCGTTCACCAATCAAGCCGAGGTACGATCTGTTTGGGGAATCACTCCGGATTTGAATCCGATTTTTCTTGCGGGGTCACGACAGCCCGCCAGACTGCCTCGGCTGCTTGCTCCCCACTGTGAACACAGTCCGGAATTCCAACGCCATCGAACCCGTTGCCGGACAATCCTAGATTTGGGAATGCGGCTCCCCACTTGCGAATTTCTGCGACTCGATCCAGGTGCCCAACCGTATATTGAGGCATCGCCCGGTTGTAGCGGACCAATCGGAGGAAATCCGGCTCACCCCGAACACCAAGAATCTCTCGTATTTCAGATAAGGCAGATTCAATCACGTCGTCATCTGAGTGTTCGATCTCTTCAGGCTGCATCGCTCCGCCGATAAATGTTCGGAGTATCACCTTCCCTGCAGGTGCTCGACCAGGGAATTTACGACTCAGAAACGAGACTGCCAGGATTCGCCGCTTTTCACGATGAGGAATCACAAGTCCAAACGCATTCAGATCGTGGTCAACATCCTCTTCCCGGTGCCCACTGACAAGAATCGCACTGCTGGCGTACTCGATTTGCCCAAGTGCGTCACTTAATTTGGGGCTCACATCAGTGAGAAGTTCAGAACTCCGGTAAGTCGGCAGTGCGAGGATCAATCCGTCAGCCTCGATTTGTTCACCATTCTTCAAACGTAATGTCCAGCACGGCCCCTGATGATCAATTGATTCGACAGACGCACCAGACCGGAGAGCCACTTGATGTTCAATTTTTTTCTGAAGCTGTTGCAGCAATTCGCTCATGCCCTCTACTGGAGTGGCAAAAAGTCCATATCGAGCCCCACTTGCCTGCTGAGACACTTTCTCCTTGCTCTTCGACTTGCGAAGACCGCGAATCAGGCTTCCATGCTTCCTCTCGAGTTCGATAAACCTGGAGAGCGTCGATTTCAGGCTCAACTTTTCAGGATCAGAAGTGTAAATCCCACCGACCATCGGTTGAACAATTTTATCCAGCAATTCGCGACCGAATCGCCGGCGAACAAAATCCGCCAACGACTCGTCTCGATCATCTGTTTTTCGTGGAATAAAATACTCCATGGCCACGCGTGCTTTCCCCAACGGAGAGAGCAGCGGTGTTTTTATCATCGGCCAGATCTGGCTCGGTGCAAGTAAATTGAAGCCGACCGGCGTGACGACCGTCTTTCCGCGATGAAGAATGAGTGACCTCTGAAACTCGGGATTTGGAGAGATCAATCGGTCCTGCATCCCCAATCGTTTTGTGAGATCGATCGCCCAGGGCTTGTTGGTGATAAAGGAATCGGCGCCAGTCTCGATGGTGTAATCGCCGATCTGCTCGGTTCCGAAGCTTCCACCAAGCCGATCGGACGCATCCAACAGAGTGATATCCATCTGTTCAATAGACTCGCCAGCGAGTTCAACGATGCGATGCGCCGCAGCCAACCCAGTGATCCCACCGCCGACGACGACAATTCGACATTTCTTCTCAGCAGTGAATGGCATTCAACTTCAATCTCGGGCAGGCAGTAAAAGTCTTGCTTCAGCAGCACGCAGGCAAATGCCATTGTTGTAAGCGAGACACCACTCTTCAATCCTGCTGATCAGCAATTCTCGCCAGTAAACTGACGACTTGAGCGTGAACCACCCGGTCACCGTTGACCTCGGGAAACTAGAACAGATAAACGAAGGTTTGTTCTCAACGATCAAAGGCGAGTCTCGCGACACCAGAGTCGACTGTTGTCATTATTATGCACATCACAGGAAACTGGATCATCGGCTGGCTCTGTGTGATTGTCTTTCCGGCAACACTTTGCGCCCAAAATCTGCCTCCATCTCAATTCGCAAATCCACAGACAAACCAAACTCAGCAGCGAGTCCAGCAACTCTATAGTGGAAGCTCTGCGAGGTCTCCCAAACAGGCCATCCTCCAGATTTTGGCAGAGTACGAACAACCTGAGGAAATGCCAGTCCGTACAGCGCAATATCCCATCGACTCGTCGATTGCCGAGGAGACTTACTCCCCAGAGGAATTTGTTCCGCATCCAGAAGTCTACTCAACGACTCCCTACTCACCACCGAATTTGTACGAACCTGGTTCTGCCCAATGCGGTTGTGATGGTATCGAAGATTGCGGCAATCATGCTCCGTTTGGTCTCCAATGGACCAAACATCGGTTCACCACTACGGTCTTACCCGGCTCTGACAGCGGCATGGGGCTGACCACTCTTGATTTACGAACTCAGCTCTCCCTGAAGGACTTCCCGATTGTTCAGGTGACTCCTCGGTTCAGCGCCCACTTCGTCGACGGTCCCGATGTGACAGATGTGCCGAACGAACTTTTCGACTCTGCAGTCGATTTTTCGTTATTTCTTCCCGTCAACGAGCAATGGATTTTCTTAGGAGGAGTTTCTCCGGGATACTTCAGCGATTTCAAAAACTCTTCATCCGACGCATTCCGCGTTACAGGGCGAGCACTCTTTGTCTACAAGAAATCAAAACAGACAACCCTCACGCTGGGAATTGTCTACCTGAATCGAGAAGACGTCAGCGTGTTGCCAGCTGTTGGACTCACTTATATCCCAGAGGAGATCCCGGACTTAAAATTCGAGTTCATGTTCCCCAAGCCGAAAATCTCTTATCGGTTCGAACAATCAGAAAGTCGGGAACGCTGGGTTTATCTCGGCGGGGAACTGGGTGGAGGAACGTGGGCAGTTCAACGGACAAGTGGAGCAAACGATGTCCTCACCTACAGAGACCTCAGACTTGCTGTCGGTTTGGAAGAAAGAATCCTCGACAACTACTCATGGTTCGTTGAAGCAGGCTACGTCTTCAGCCGCGAACTTGAGTACACATCCGGCCCCGACTATGACTTAGACGAGACCGGAATGATTCGCATCGGTTTGGTGTATTAGAGCAGTTTGAAACTATGTAGGAAGTCTCCGTCAATCGGGTATTGTGGAACTGTTTTTTTCACCACCCCGATCTCAGGAGACGACTATGTTTTACGTTGGATTAGACGTTCACACAACACAAATTACGGTTTGCGTCCTCAAGAACAACGGAAAGGTTCACAAGCGATGGACGGTTCGCGAGCTCAAGCAGTTGATCGAAACGCTTTCCAAGCTGACCGAGCCGTTTCAGGTCTGTTTCGAGGCGAGTTGCAATTACGGCTGGCTGTCCGAAGCACTCAAGAAAGTGGCTCTGCGGGTGGTGGTCGCGCATCCCGGACAACTCAGATTGATCTTCAGATCGCACAAGAAGAACGACCGCAACGATGCCGAAAAGCTCGCCAAGCTGTTGTATGTCGATCAACTTCCCGAGGTCCATGTCCCACCCGCCGACGTCCGGGCGTGGCGGGAATTGGTCACCTTCCGCAAGCGAACCATCGAAAAGCGAACCCGAGCCAAGAATGGAATTCGAGCCTTGTTAAGATCATTGGGAATCAAAGCTCCCACGCGACCTGGTCTCTGGACCAAAGCAGGGATGCAGTGGCTCAAAGAACTGACATTCGAACAATCGCTGCTGGCAATAAAACGAGACATACTTGTCCAGGAAATCGATTTTTTGACAACGCAGGTGCAAAGGCTCGAAACCGAATTGAAAAAATTCTCCCGGGACAACCCCGCTGTCTTTCAGCTGCAATCGATTCCGGGAGTTGGTCTGCGAACCGCCGAGACAATGGTCGCATTCATCGACGATCCGCATCGCTTCAAAAGCAGCAAACAGGTGGGAGCCTACTTCGGTCTGGTTCCGACCCAGGATCAATCGTCGGACAAGAACCGCCTGGGACACATCACTCGACAAGGCTCTGCGGCAGCTCGTGCGATGTTGACCGAAGCCGCCTGGCAAGCGATCCGCCGATCGGCAACGGTCCGAGCCTACTTCGAGAGAATTCAACGCGACGATCCGGCACGCAAGAAAATTGCCTTGGTGGCGACGTCACATTACTTGTCACGAGTCATGTGGGCGATGCTCAAACATGGCACACTTTGGAAAGAGGCCGTTCCTGCGGTCAGTGCCTGAGCCCGACTCGAGCTCAGCAAAAGAGACCGTCCCATTCACCACACCATCACCTGGGTCTCAATTTGAGTTGCAGACCCAGGCCAGGGCGAGGCGAAAGGGACTCACGCAAGATCATTTTATAGTAAAATCACAGCAGTAGAGTGTTCAGAGTTTCACGTCGAGATGGAGAGTGGGATTGCAGTTGGATCCCGTGGTAGAGCATGGTCTTCGAGACCGTCAGTTTGAATGGGACCGACCGAATCATGTCTATTGGCGCCTCACTTCGGTGAGTGATGCCGGATGGATGCCTGGAAAATCCCGCAATCGTCTCACTCCCGACTTGACAGAAACTTCCTCATGGATGCTCTACTGTGTGCTGGTAATTAAAAGAGTGCCGTGATCGGGTCACCATCTTCCAGTAAATGGTACGGTCTGCCGAGTTTATCGGTCGCCATCAAGTCGCTGACTCCCATGGAGTGGTACACGGTTCCGGCGATGTTGGCAGGGGTGACGGGGTGATCCAGCGGGTACTCTGCGTAACGGTCACTGGCTCCGTAAGTTTGCCCGCCGCGAATTCCGCCGCCGGCAAGAACATTTGACAAGCAGTGTGTCCAGTGATCGCGACCAGCTCCGACTGCTCCACCTGAACGCGGGTCACCGATTTTTGGTTTGCGTCCCATCTCGCTACTCACCAAAAGTAAAGTCTGATCGAGCAATCCGCGATCCGAGAGATCCTCAATCAAGGCTGAAAATCCACGATCAAATTCCGGAAGCAAGTCATCTTCCAGACATTTGAAGTTGTTGCCGTGGGTGTCCCAACTTCCGGCACTCCGGCACTTCTTCGCTAATCGACGACTGTCACCTTTCCAGAAAACCGTAATGAATGGAACCTCTGCTTCGACCAGCCGACGTGCCAGAAGCAAACCCATTCCGTTGATCGTTTTCCCGTATCGTTCCTGAAGTTTCGGTGACTCCTCAGAGACGTTGAAAGCTTTGGTCGCCTGCGAAGAGAGGATCAGCGAAAGTGCTCGCTGTTGGTGCAGAGTCAGCGTTTCCATCGACGTCGAGCCTTCGAACTGGCGACGGGCGGAATCGACTTCATTGAGAAGTGAAAAACGTGTTGTCATACGCTCAGCAGTAATCCCACCTTCAAGAGAAAGTGAAGGTGCCTGAAACTTGAGCGGCTCTTCCAGCGATCCATTCACGTAGAGTGGATCTTGCTCGACTCCGATTCTGGCTGCGAATTGCCCAGGCCTGGTATACGGAGCTCGACTCGGCATGTGGGGCAGGGTGATCGCATTTGGAAGATTCGGATGCTGCGAAAGTTTTGACGCGGTCACCGATCCCATAAACGGCCAGTCGTCGGGAAACGGCGTTCGATTGTTTCCGAGAGTGATAAATGACTGGTCCGGAATATGTCCGGTCAAGTTGTAGTAGTACCCGGCATGATGATCATTTGTATTCACGGTCGCTCCGACGGAGTTCACAATCGCCAGATGATGAGCCTGTTGGGCCAGCATTGGCAAATGCTCACACAAGGTCACTCCCGGAGCTGAGGTTTGAATCGGTTGAAATGGACCTCGATACTCCAGCGGAGCTTTCGGCTTCATATCCCACATATCAATATGAGATGAGCCGCCGCACAAGAAAAACAGAATCGTCGACTTCGCCTTCCGAGAGGAACGCTCTTCCTTTGATGCCGGGGCTGCAGTGACAGGACGACCAAAAGAAAGCCCGGCAACTCCAAGCCCAGAGGCGACTAAAAACTGGCGACGTTGCATTGTAATTTTCTCAATTCGGAGGTTCGTTCGATTGGAATCTTAAAATTCCGAAGCGACCGTTTCGCCGGACACTTCAAGTGTTCGGTTCACATTTCTGGACACTTCGAGAATATTTTTCTTAATCGTATTCGTCATCTGCCTCGTGGTGAGGTGCTGTACTGTTGCCGATAGCCCTTCTCTGTGGGCACGACAGGCACTGAAAATGAAAACACTCTAAACAAGAATATCTTCAATAACTTTCCCGTGGTCGATATCCAGGCGTTTTCGGCCGGGAATTTCCAATTGTCTGTTGTCCAATCCGAGTAAATGGAGGGTTGTTGCGTGGAGATCAGTAACATAGTGACCTTCTCCCAAGGCATGATACCCCAGTGGATCGGTCTCGCCATGGACATGTCCTTTTTTAATCCCTGCGCCGGCCATCCAAATCGTGAATCCGTTCGGATGATGATCTCGTCCAGTTTTTCCGCCGCCACGTAATTCCAAACCGGGAGTTCTTCCGAATTCGGTGCAGAACACAACGACTGTATCATCCAGCAGGCCGCGTTGTTTCATGTCCGCGATAAAACCTGCAACGGGCTTATCGACACTTTCACACAGTCGAGTGTGGTTTTTCTTCAACTCACGATGCGAGTCCCACGTTCCATAGCCAGATGGGTAAACCTGAACGAATCGTACGCCACGCTCAATGAGTCTTCGCGCCGCCAACAGCTTTTCACCAGCCGCCTTGGTTGAGTCCTTATCCATTCCGTAGAGTTGAGTAGTCGACTCAGTCTCTTTCGCCATGTCGACCGCTTCAGGGACGGCTGACTGCATTCGAAACGCAAGCTCATAGGCTCGAATTCTTGCTCGAAGATCCTGATCATTCGGATACTCAACCGCCGAGAGGGAATTCAATTGATGAATCAGATCATACTCGTGCTGCTGTTGCGCAAACGATTGACTTGCTTGCCGCTTCCCGAACGGCAAAGGATTGTTGGGATCGAGAGCCAATGGAACTCCCGCGTGCTGCGGGCCTAAGTAGAGCGAATCGATCGAAAGCCGCGTGTCCGAGCGAGTCGGTCCTCCCAGCACGACGAACTTCGGTAAGTTCTCGTTGAGAGTCCCCAGTCCATAGTGAGCCCAGGCACCGATGCTTGGCTCTTGAACATCGAGCCGATGTCGACCGGTATGAATCTGGTTTTCAGCTGCGTGGTCATTGTCGGTCGTCCACATGTTGCGAACAAAACTGAGTTCGTCGACTTGTTGAGACAGATACGGCCACCAGTCCGTCACCTCGACACCACATTCACCTCGCTTCTTCCAACCAACCTGCATCGGGTAAATTGTGGGATAAACATCGCGAACGTTGATCTCCTCAGCAGCGACAGATCGAAATCGTTTCTTATGCAAAACAGAATCGACTGGATTCTCAAAAGGCGTTTTATCGAACGTTTTCCCCGCGTACTTATTCAGCGCAGGCTTCGGATCGAATGTTTCGAGATGGCTGTACCCGCCAGAAAGAAAAATCCAGACGACTGACTTCGCCTTGGGGGTAATACTATGAGGAGTTAACTGCGGCGGACTGGAAGCTTGCGTATGAACTGCAGTTTCCTCGGCGCGCAGACGTCCATCTTCTGCGAACATCGCCCCCAGTGCCAAACCGGTAAACCCCATTCCGAAATCGGAAAGGAACATGCGCCGCGACGGTTGGCAACACGCTTCGTGATCATTTTCGTTTGAGTTCATCATGCTTCTCACTGTCCGGTATCAAGCATCGTGCGAATTCATTTGTCGTCTCAATCAAATCTCGAAAAAACCCAGGTCGACAACGTCTGTTTCTCTTCTTGTCACTCGGTCGCAAACTCGCCGCTCATCTGATTGTGATAAAGTCTCCGTGATTGAAAATCGCCCTCACAAGACTCTCTCTCGCAAGGGTGTTGACCTGCTTCTCTTCTGTTGGTTTCGTCAGTTTCACATAGTTGTGAAACGCTGCGTTGCAAAGTTTTAATTCTGCAACCGAAGGAGATCGAGACAGGATTTGCTCGAAGATTTCCTGTGTAAACTGATTGATGTGTTCTTCAGAGGAATCCAGCTGATCGGGATGCTTCTCCTCCCAGCCTTGGACAATCAAAGAACTCATGGAATGAACGGTCTCGCTATTTGTCAAAGCGAGAGCCTGCTGCGGGACGATACTTCGAGTGCGGCGATAGCACTCTTGTCCGTCGGGCGCATCGAAAAGTTCTCCCTGCGTGCTTTTTCCGCCATTTTCAGGGTGCGTGCTGTAGTAAATGCTGCGACGAAAAGTCGTGTACGCGTCTTTGTTCTCCAACTCTTGACCACCTTGGGTGAAGTCCAGTTTCCCGGCAACATGCAGCAAGCTATCGCGAACAACTTCAGATTCCATCCTGCCAGTGTTCATACGCCAGAGATAATGATTCTCCGGATCAAGTTTGATGTTCTGCGTCATGTTGGAAGTGGACGACTGACGCCGAAAGGCATCGCTGGTGACAATCAATCGATGCAGATGCTTCATGCTCCAGTTTGATTCCATCAACTCAACCGCCAGCCAGTCCAGCAGTTCCGGGTGAGTCGGCTCGGCGCCACTTCGCCCGAAGTTATCAACTGTTTCAACGAGTGGCTGATGAAAATGCCGCATCCAAATATGATTGACCGCAACCCGTGCCGTCAGCGGGTTTTCTCGGTCTACGATCCAGGCAGCGAGAGCACTACGACGCCCCGTACTGGTTTTAGGATACAACGGCCCGAGAGGAGAGTAGGTACCGGGCTTTGAATCGGCCTGCTGCGATTCTGCTTGACTCCTTGCGGTCATCGAAGTGGCAAGTTGCGTCCTTGCAGCTTCAACTTCCTTTGCACGTTTTGCATCGCTTTCCGGCTTCGCTTCTGCCATCGCCAAAGCGAGTCGAGCCTGCTGAACCTGAGACTCGGCTCTTTGAATTGTCGCAAGCCGTTCAAGTTCACTGGCATTGCTGGCTTGCTTTTGAATCTCATCTGCGGGAGCGTTTCCGAACTTGGCAGCTTCGGCTGCGATACGGGCCTGCAAACTTGCAAGTTCTGCACGGGCAGCGACCAACTGACTCTCAGCTGCCTGACGTTGGAGTTTCGGGACTTGCGATGCGAGTTGCGCCGCTTCGAGTTCTTGCTGATATTTGTCCAGAGCAGAGTGATTCAGCACTGACGCCGCTATCGATGTCGAGTTCGCTCCGCTGATCGGTGAAATCTCCCAACCATGCTGCCCGACAATCTCTTGACCATCGCGATACTCGGGAGGCTCAAAGTTGAACTTTGCCACAATCTGTGATTCTGAATTAGGAGCAGGGTTTCGAAATGTCAGTTCATCGACCAAAGCCAAACTCCCGGGGCGGGCATCGAAGAAAACGCCTTTTGTGAGATCTCCGATCGGATTCCATCCGTTGAGTGCAATGGGCAGGTCCGCAACGAGGAGTGCCTGATCTGCCACCGATTCAATCGTCAACAGAGCCAAGTCCTCTTTTGTTTGCAGACGAAGTGAAACCCGAAAACGATCCTGTCCATTTTCGAAATCGTATCGCCCCGCTTCGATCTCGCTGAATGACCCAGGTCGATACGAAAGGATGCGACCTTTTTCAAAAGCGACATAGGCAGCTGTCAGTCCCTGAGTGACGTGCTTCGCAAGCTGGAAGTTGAAATGCGAGTCATTCACGATCCGAATTTGAAAATCGATTTCGAACCCATCTGAGAATTCACTCAGAGAAGAGAGCCGATGAAAGACGGTCCTCCGCCCCTTCGTCGCATTGAAGACCAACGATTGATTCCCCACCAATGCAGTCTGCTGAGCCGGCTCATTGAGAGCCTCTTTTGCCTCGCGATACGCCTCTTCAGCTTTGGCAAGACGCAATTTGACATGCTCAGCGAGGCTCGGTTCTGCGGTCGGCAAATTGCTGATTGCAGCGACCGCTTCGTCGATTTTCTTCTGGGCACTCTCGACCAACGTACGCTGAATTTCCAGGTCCTGTCCTGGTGACCAGCCTTGCACTGGCAAGTCGACTGGAGTGATGCTGAGCTGTTGATTCTCATCCAGAAAACCGGGAACACCAGGAGCGATGCTGCCACGACTTTCGTCACGATTTCGTTCATCGCCGCCGGTGTAAAACCATGTCGGAGCCTCCGGGTTTTTGTCAAAAATCGTGACAGCTCCCAGCCGTTCAACCTTTCGTAATGCGCTATAGTCATACTCCTGAAACGGTCCCGGGTCCGCTTCATCCGGAACGCGGTCTTGACGAATGCCGATCGGCTCGAAGAACGCCCGGAATCGGAAGTAATCATCCTGAGAAATCGGATCATATTTGTGGTCGTGACAGTGAGCACAATTGAAAGTCAGACCAAGAAACGCTTTCCCGGTATGTTCAACCGTATTTCGCATCCAATCATTTGGGTTGAGGGCAAACCAGTTTCGAATCAAATACCCGGTCGCGACTGTTTGCTTTTGTTCTCCGCTACGAATTTCATCAGCTGCGAGCATTTCGCTGACCATCTGATCGTAGCCTTTGTCCTCGTTGAGTGAGCGGACAATCCAGTCTCGCCAGCGCCAGATTTGTGGAGCACTATTCCAGACATCAGGGACATGTCGCCGCCCATACCAGTCGCTGTATCTCCAGACATCCATCCAATGCCGCCCCCACCGTTCCCCATAACGAGGATCATCGAGAAGCTGATCGACCACTTTCTCGAAGGCATCTTCTGAAGTGTCGTCCAGAAATTTTCGCAGTTCATCACGTGTTGGCGGAATTCCAATGAGATCAAGATATAGCCGCCGCAACTGAACTTCTTGACTTGCGAGTGAGACAGGTTCAAGTCCCTGCGTCTTGTGCGCGGCTGAAAGATAGACGTCGATCGGATTCAATCCAGCAGCTTGCTCCTGATCCGAAAACTGTCGGGAGCGGACCGGTTTCAGAAATGCCCAGTGAGAATCGGGGTCAGCTTCGGGTTGTTCATCTTCTGGGGATTTTGCCCCACTCGCGATCCAGGATTGGATCATTGCAATTTGCTCCGCCGGCAGCGGTTCACCCTCGGGGGGCATGCGATCAAAATCCTCTTTTGAGGAAATCCGCTCGACCAGCGTTGAATGTTGAGGCTGATCCATGGTCACGATCTGACCGTTTTCACTTCCTTTGCGGATCAACAGACCGGTATCAAGCCGCAAGCCCGATTCCTGTTTCAATGCCCCATGGCAGGCATAGCAGCGGGCTTGAAGAATCGGCTTGATGTCCCGAACGTAATCGACCGGACGATCTTCTCCGCGAACAGACACGGGAAAGAGAATCATTGCCAACAAGCAACTGAATGCAGTTCGCGCAATCACTGACGACCTTCTCCCTCGCAGATAGCTCGTTCCACACATTAACCCACCGGGCAAGGCTGTTCCCGAAGTCCGCGTACAGCCGTGGTACTTGTGTAGCTGAGCAATATGTCGCGTGCTGAAAATCATGCTTTGCCCATGACGGTCTAAATGAAGTCTGTTTTTCCCGGCGAGAACATGACTCATGAACTCGCCGGGCTGCTCTCTTAAACGCTGCGCTGGTCGACGAGTTCTGAGGCGAACCCTTCGAACGAATTCTCTTTCAGGACGATCTCACCGACCTGCGCGCCGATACGAATTCCGGAACGGTTCATCTTCTGACGAGTTTCGCGCAGGGTGTTTCCGACAATACGGACAGCTTTGGTTTTGCCTGTCACATCAATCGCAACTCCGGCATCGCCGCCACTGTTTTCAATCCTGTTTCCTTCAAGCAAGTTCCGATTCGCCCAGAAGTCCTGACCGCGAGGATCGTCACGGAACAGA
The DNA here is from genome assembly GCF_007744255.1 of Thalassoglobus polymorphus. Lineage (GTDB taxonomy): Bacteria > Planctomycetota > Planctomycetia > Planctomycetales > Planctomycetaceae > Thalassoglobus > Thalassoglobus polymorphus. Next base: position 5,468,194 of record NZ_CP036267.1, read on the forward strand.
ACGCCAATCTCACCACTGTTCGTAATCGTGTTGTTCCGGATGATGTTGTCAGTATCGCAATGACCAATCGAAATCCCGAATCGGCGGTTTTCATGAATCGAATTATTTTCCGCTAACCCGTACTTCACCCCCCAGCACCAGAAGATCCCCTGACTATTATTGTCCAGTCGGTTATTTCGAATGAGCGGGCGTTGTGATCCTGAACCTGGGTGAACTCCCAGATCGTTGTTGTCATGTGAATGACAATTTTCGACGACCACATCATGGCAAATCTGAAAGCTGATGCCGTCGCCGTTGTAGTTTCTTGATGTCACATTGCGGAACGTGTAGCGATTGCAGTCTTGAAGAAAGATGCCTCCGCCGTAGTTGCCGTTGAAATTTTCGTTGTTCTTTCCGTTTCCATCGAGCGTAATATCCTCGATCAAAACATCAGAGGTCCGCTCACTTGTCAAAAGCGGAAACAGCGACGAACAGGTCGGCTTGCCGGTCAACCAAAGATTCTCGCGAAGACCATCGCTCAGCTTGAAGCGATTTCCCGACCGGGCGATCAATGTCCGCTTGATCACAATTTGCCCACCGTGGCTTGGATTTTTGGCTCGCAACGCGATGCCATCTCCAACTTGGAACCCGAGAGACTTCTTCAACGAAATCTCCTGATCGTACCAGTCCGAGTCGTCACTCAGCCCAACGGTTTCAGAAGGGATCTTCGTAAGAATTGAATCGTCACCGGAACCGAGCAGCCGAACCTTCGACGGCAAGTGAACCGCATTGCGAAGAATGTATTTCCCAGGCAACACTTTGACAGTTCCCCCACCCATGCGAGCGACCGAGTCGAGCGCCGCTTGAAGAACTTTGTCGCTGTTGCCGACAAGATCAGCCTTTGAGTGTCCAGCTTCCTGAGGATGCCCCACAGTGATTTGAAACTTCTCGTCCCAGTTCGGTTCGTAGCGATCATCGCCATCGGTCGCACGAGGATTGGTCACAGCAGGCCGACCGTCTGCCCAAACCCGCGACGCAAGAAGCCCTCCAACACAGACTCCGCCAACAGAGCGAAGAAAACGACGACGGCTCGATATAGAATCACTCATACCGCTAACCCTGCTGCCACTTTCCGAGACACCAATTCAAATGAAATTCCAGAAAGGATCATACACAACAACGAGGGCTTATGGGAATTCCATTTCAACTTTCCGAAGAATCAGCGACATAAATTGGTGTTCCATTTACAATGAAGCGGAGATAGGGACTGTGATGTCGGGATCGTCACCAATCGCGACGATGGAGACTTCGCAGAGAAGCCCAGAGAGTTCAATGACCAGATGCCCTCAGTCAGGGAAATGCACGAGACCACCGGAAGAAGCAAGCCGGAAGAAGCAAGATTGTTGACCGTCGGTGTTATCTGGTGGCAGAGATCTCGACGTGACTAGCGGTGAGAAGTGAGTTTTTGGTTTGGCTCAAACTAAATGGCTCCTTTGGTTGAAATAGAGCAGGAACGGCCAACAACTCGGAATGAAATGTGACAACGTTGCAACAGACTGATAGCATTAACCTTGTAGCAATTCACCAGCTGCGTGTTAGTCCGAAAAGCTTGCTGCCTATAGGTGATACGCTGACCATCCGGAAAATGAGTTCTCCTTCAAAATGAGACTTGCGTAACATGAAACTGGACCTATCGAAAGACAAAGAAAAGATACGAAAGTATATTCTCAATCGGATCAAGGACTACTCGGTCTACGTCAATGATGGTCCAGGAGAAGATGATGCCCCAATTCAAGCGATTATGCTTGGCTTCTACGCCGAACAGGGTGGATACATCTACCTTGTCTTTGACACCCGGCCGGGGAAGAACCTGGATGGAAATTGGACGTTGCACATAGACGAACCAAATATGCTTCACTTCCCAAGATGGTGTGACTTCTACGAGAAAGCTTGCGACGGGAAAACGGTGACGTTGATTCTAGATGACGGGACCGTCAAGAAACTGGACGGCACCGTGAACAAGCTGGCACTCCGCAGTGGCGACGAGGATGCATTAGACGTTTACTTCGCTGAAATGCTCAAAGCACTGATGTGTGAACTTAAGGAAGATGGAACTTTGGCGAAACTGCCGCTCCGGAAAGATGCATACTTCATGATCGAGGAGTTTGACGGACGCTACTTTTGGCCGGAAATAAGATCGGTCAGGAGCAAGGGGCGAATTCTCAAATAGAGCATCATGACAAACCGTAGCACTTGAAGTCGCGGGTCGCGCGACACGATGAAATCAACACTGTTTGCCGCGCCCCGATGAAACGTGACGTACACCCACATAAGGAGAGACGTCATGATTCGGCAATCACTGGTCGTGATCGGCAACAATCACGACGATGGAGACGTCGCGAAGAAGGCCAGAGAGTTCAATGACCAGGTGTCCCCAGCCAAAGACATGCATGAGGCCACCGGAATAAGCAAGAATACTGACCGTCGGCGTCTTTCCGGTTGCAGAGATCTCGACGCGACTGGCAGTGAGAAGTAAGCTGTTGGTTGGGTCAATTGGCTGGTTCCTTTCATTCAAGAACAATTAACAGGGTCACAAATGAAAATTACACCACCAATACCTGAGATTCCGGATGACAACCCTTACTGCAATGATCTGTTCAATCGCAGAGAGTTTGGCAATTCCTTGAAATCTCTTTTCTGTAATGTCTCTGAGAACGTCGTGCTGTGCGTCGACGCACCTTGGGGTGATGGTAAAACTACGTTCGCAAAGATGTGGATTGCAGATCTGTTGAAGGATGACAAGCAATGCATCTATTTCGACGCATTCCAACACGACTATTCTGCTGATCCGTTGGTGGCATTCAGTGCAGAAATTATTCGACTTGTGGAGGAACAGTTTGAGGACAGCAATACAATCCAAGTCCTCAAAGAAGACTTCAAAAAGAAAGCAAAACGAATCGCTGCAAACTTGATAACTGCTGGCGCGAGGTTCGGAATAAAGGCGTTAACTCTCGGCATCATCAAAGACACTGACATTGAAGCATTTGAGTCAATCAAAGAGGACATAGCCGAAGATTCATCAAACGCGATTTCATCAATGATCGGTGCGGCATTTGATGAATATGTCGCCAGCAAAGAGCTAGTAGCAGAGTTTCACGAAAAGCTCTCGGCGCTTGGAAACGCTTTGAAGGAAGAACAGTCATTCCCACTTCTCATAGTAGTTGATGAACTTGACCGATGCCGTCCAGATTTTGCACTCTCATTGATAGAACGAACGAAACATTTATTCGCGACGGAGAACGTCTCGTTTCTACTGATGGCCAACATTAAACAGCTGGAAAGCTCTGTGAAATATGTCTACGGAAATGACGTAGACGCAACGAACTATTTGCAGAAATTCTTTTCTTTAGTCACCATTCTCCCCAAAGACTCCCGATCTCAGGATGGCAATGACTTTTCTCGCTATTGCGAGCATCTCATTCGTCATTACTTCAGCGAGGATATAGAAGGTTTGCATTCACGCCTTTCGACCTTGTTTTTGCATTTCCAGTTCTCGTTTCGAGAAATGGAGCGATGCGTTGCTCTTCTCTCAATTTACTACGCTCAGTTGCCTCAGGGACGACTTACCAGTATTGATGTAATTTCGTTTCTAGGTGTCGCACAGATCAAATGTCCCGAAGTGGTGGACGCCTTGATGATCGAAAGGTTGTCGTATTCGGAACTGCTTTCGAAGACACGGCTAACTGAGTCAACACCAGAAAAAAATCGCTGGGAACCAAAACCAGAGATACTCAGCAGATTGAAATATTTGCTAATGACTGACGCAGAATTCGCTGCAGTGGACGAAGGAGATCGACTGCTTGAGTATGGGCGATGGCTCACGCAGTTTGGAATGGCACGCCATAAAGTTATTCCGTTTCTCTGCTCGGAGGTTCGGCAATTTCGGACATCACTTCATTCTTCTTAATGAGTCTGGAGGTATGTGCTTCATTTCCTTTGCAAAATTTATCACTACGATCCAGCGATCAACAATCTCATTCTTATCAGTATTCTGGTCTTCCGTGATGGTCTGTTTTGGGGGGAGAATTTCTTTGCCGCTACAGTACTCATTTATTCGCGTCTCGTTGCGGGGAGTGCCTCGAACTAGTCATCTCACGTCCAGGTACCCAACCGCCTAGGCATCCGCAGTTGTTGTCGGCATGTTCGACACTTCAGACGTGATGCGATCCTTGGTCTTCACGCCGTAAACTTCAGTTGAAAGTGTCTGAGGTTTCTGGTGGTCTGTGAACTGGATATCTCATAGAACACCGTAATACTTGTCGTGCCTGAGATGGTCATTTTCACAACTCCATAGACTGCTCACCACGAGGTAGAACGTGAAGTCCAATCTGGGATTTACTTAAGACAATGACCAACAACGATAACTCAGAGGTCCGTTCCGAAGCTGAGAAGATGTTGGCTGGCGAGCTTTATGATGCTCTCGATCCGGTACTGGTCAAATATCGAGAACGAGCACGCGACCTTTGTCAGAATCTGAATGCGACTCGGGAACATGAACAGGAAACCCGCCGTCGTATCCTGACCGACCTGCTTGGCTCGGGTGGTGAATCTGTCTGGATGCAGCCGCCGTTTTATTGTGACTATGGCAGCAATATTCATCTGGGTGAACGAGTCTATTTCAACTTCAACTGCGTCGTCCTCGATGTCTGTGAAGTCAAGGTCGGCGACTTCACGTTCTTCGGTCCCGCAGTTCAAATTTACACAGCGACGCATCCGATGGAGGCTCAACTCCGACGCACGCAAGAGTTCGGAAAACCGATCACGATCGGTTCGGATGTGTGGGTCGGTGGGGGAGCAATCATTTGCCCTGGTGTCACGATTGGCTCAGAAACGGTCATCGGGGCAGGTAGCGTGGTCACGAAGGACATCCCCAACAACGTCTTCGCTGCCGGAAATCCATGTCGTGTCATTCGAGAGATCACCAAGACGTCAAACTTGAATTCGTCGGGGGATTCGTAGAATCGATCGTGAGACGATGCCTAATTTTTGCAATTTCGAAAGCCGAATTCGCTCTGAAAAGACATCGTAGTTGTTCTTCTCAATCCGCTTCAGCAGCGAACTATACGCTTCGATGAATCCACTCAAAATGTTCCGCCCAGTTGGCGAAACATGCGACAGCAACGGAAGCGAGTTGCGGTAATAACCCCAGGCCCGCTCTGATTGAAACTTCATGAACGCATGAAATTTTGCGTCGTTCGTTCCAGAAAAGAGCTCAGCTTGAGTCATCTCAAACCGCTGGAGATCTTCGAGCGGGAAATAGAGCCGTCCTCGCTGCGCGTCCTCAGCGAGATCACGTAGAATGTTCGTGAGCTGAAAAGCGGTGCCACAGTCTTTTGCAATGTCGTCCACGCCTGGTGCGTCTTGGTCGTATCCCCAAATCTTCAAGCAGCAAAGACCAACAACTCCTGCGACCTGATAACAGTAGGCGTTCAAATCAGAGAAGGTGGGAAATGAAACCGGTGACAGGTCCGATTCAACACCATCAATCACGGCCTCCAACAACGAGATCGGAATTTCTTTTCGCAGAGCGACATCTGTCATCGCCAAAAGGACGAGTGAGGAACTCTTCTGGCTTTCAAATGCCGAACGGAGATCGGTCCTCCAGTCAAGGAGTTGCCGCCGCCGCTCTTCCATCGAAACCGACTCGTCATCGCCCAGGTCATCTGTCAATCGCATATAGGAATAGAGCGCACACATCTCGCGAAACATTTGTTTCGGTAGCGAATGAAACGCAAAGAAGAAATTACTGCCACTACCGCGAGCCAAGGTGACGCAATGCTGGTAGGCAGCTGCAAGCTCTGAATCAGAATGTCGATTGAACAAGTCAGCCAAGGATTACTAGAGCCTTTTAAAAAATGATGTCCGCGTTCGGCCTCGTTCTGAGCGGCCTCCAAAGTCTTGCTTGCATTCTTACTGGGACTTCGACAGAAAACCGTGCTTCGTCAGAAACGCATCCATCTCAGTGATGGTTTGCTGATAGTTTGATCCATCGCCATGACCACGATTGTAGTTGAAGAAGCCGTGCCCTTCTCCTTCGTACACTTTCAGAACACTGTCGCTGCCGACTTCTTCCATCTTCGCTTTGAACGTTTCAGCAGTCTTGACTGGGATGAGCTTATCTTTACTTCCCAAGAAGACAATCGCTGGCGGCATCCCTTTACGAATGTTGTGCATGGGAGAAATTTCTTCGTGTCGAGGCTTCACTCGTGAATAACCGTACCCATCAGGTCCGTTATCGTAAACCGGATTGAACAAAACAAGACCGTTCGGCACACAGCTGACTTCCTTCGGGTCTCCTTCTGCATTCAGCCCCGGCACAGTCGCAACAGCGGCGGCAACATGACCACCCGCTGATCCTCCGCCTGCGACGATTTTATCGGGATTGATCCCGAGTTCTTGGGCATGGCTGCGAATCCAGCGAACGGCTGACTTTCCATCTACAACACATTCAAACGGAGTCGTTCTATTGCGCGACTTGACGCGATACTCTGCGGACATCGCCACAAACCCCAAGTCAGCCAGGTGTCGACAGTGAGGATAAAACTGTGAAGGATTTCCACCGTTCCAACCTCCGCCGAAGAAGAAAACAATCGCTGGACGATCTTTCTCGTCAGAGGCTTTTTCAAAGAGATGCAGCTTCAACTCAACATCACCGACCTTTTTATAGGTAACCATTCGGTCAGGCTGGGGAGCAGCGTCTTGTGCGATGAGTGAACTGGCAGAGGAACAGAAAAGCAGCAAAGTCAGGATTTTGATCTGCATTTATTTATCCATAGAACCGGGATCAGTTGCGGAACCGTCGATCATATCGGCGGACGATTCAGTTCGAAAGCCTTGACACGGTTTGTGAGAACTCCGAGTTGCCCCCGATCATTTTATGAGTGGTTATTAGTTGTCGAAATGCTTCATTTTATCAACTCGACAAGTATACATATGAAAATTTTGCACGGGACAATGGTCCCGTGCTACGAGGGGTCGCTGCGACGAGGTGGTGTTGGAAAGGCTCGCTCACTCTTCTTCAATCGTGAACTTTTCGTTTATTTGCAGTTGTCTTCACCGAGATTCTTCCCTGTTCTCGTTGTTTTTCAGACGTCGTACTGTGAAACCTGCTTTTTAGAGCGTATTGTTTGTACGCATTTCGATTTCATTTCTCTTGGATTCGCAGTTTTGAACGACCTGCCGTTCCAAACACCTCCAAGACACGCTGCCCTTCGACAACCGTCTCGCGCACTCACCCTCGGTTCAGTCGGTATCATTCGCAGCTTTTCATTTTAATTGATTGAGCAACAGACAGATGGTCATCACACTCATCGGATATCGGGGAACTGGAAAGAGTTCGGTTGGTACGCAGTTGGCTGCGCGGATGAATTACGATCTGGTCGATACAGATCGGGAGATCGAAAAGCAGGCCGGTAAATCGATTGCCGAAATTTTCGCAGAAGATGGTGAATCCCGATTTCGCGACCTCGAACGCGAAGAACTCCTGCGGCAATTGGCTCTCGACAAGATCGTCATCTCTGCAGGGGGAGGGGCGATTCTAGATCCGATCAGCCGCCAGGCCATGCAAGGCGCTGGCCCAGTTGTCTGGCTTCAGGCGAGTGTCGAGACAATTGTAGAACGACTTCGCAACGACGAGTCGACGGAATCCAGCAGGCCATCACTCACGGGTGACGACATTTTCAATGAAGTCGCCACGGTACTTGCTCAGCGGGAAGCTGACTATGCCGAACCAGCTTCGATCATCATCAACACCGATCAACGAGACTTTAGTTCGATCGTTGATGAAATCATTTCGCAACTCTCCACCGGGGGAGCTAAAGCGTGATGATGAGTCTTGCACAAATTAATGATGTGAATATGAATCAGCCGGTGACACTTCTGCTGGATTTTCCATTCTGGATGATGTCAATTTTCATTTTCATCATTGGGGCGGTGATTGGAAGTTTTCTTAATGTTTGCGTCTATCGCATTCCGCAACACAAATGGCTGTGGGGTCAAATGCAGTCGTTGTGGGACAAGCCCTCGAACTGCCCGCGATGTTCCACCCACATCCTCTGGTACGACAACATCCCGGTTTTCGGTTGGTTGAAGCTTCGGGGCCGTTGCCGCAGCTGCAAGATGAAAATTTCAGGACGTTACCCGTTCATTGAATTTCTGAATGGGTCGCTGCTCGTCTTGCTGTTCTGGTTTGAAGTCCCTGTTGGACTCCATGCAACGCTCGAGGAAAGTTCTGTCTTTGCCAGCATGGGACCGCAGATTTTTCCGGGCTTGCAAGGTTACTCTCCGGAAGCGTTTGTCTGGATGAGGTTCCTGTTCCATGCCGTCTTGATTGAAACTCTGCTGGTTGCGTCGTTGATCGATTTCGATCTACGAATTATTCCCGAAGCGACGACAACTCCCGCGAACATCTTTGCAGTCATTGTACTTTTGTGCGTACCGATACTACATCTAGTGCCGGTCTGGTATCAGCAACCGGGACTTCTCAGAACATTTGGAATCATTACCCCGGAATGGCTGCACCCGTTTATGGATGGCCCAGCAGTCCCCGCCTGGGTGAATGCACACCCGTACCTGCATGGCCTCTCAGTGAGTCTCGCCGGGATGCTTGTCGGTGGTGGAATCGTCTGGCTGGTTCGCTGGGCTGGTTTTCTTTTCCTGCGTGAAGAAGCCATGGGCGATGGCGACGTTTACCTCATGGCGATGGTCGGCGCTTTTCTTGGTTGGCAACCGACTGTCATTGCATTTTTCATCGCTCCGGTCTGTGCATTGGCGGTGGTGATTCTTCTCGCTCCGTTTGTTCGAAATCGATCAATTCCCTACGGACCGTATCTCAGCTTGGGAACGTTACTGACGCTGCTGTTCTGGCAACCGATCTGGAGCCGCGTCGGTCGCCTCTTTGAATTAGGAGTGCTCCTTGTGCCACTTGCATTGTTTATGGGAGTTCTCTTCGCAACTTCTCTGGCAGCTGTTTACTTGTTCAAAAGGACCTTTGGGCTACTACCGCAACCACTCCCAGAAGGAGAATGGCGAGCTGCTCACCAGCACATCTTTTTCGCGAGCGAAAAAGTCGACCGACACAGCTGCAATTGGAAAACAACCGATTGGGAAGGGACTGCCTCTGGCCACGGAAGTGTTCATGAAGAACGCTGGAAAGGTGGCAGCTTCTCCGGAAATTCGTTCGGCCCCAACCGCCCCTGGTGACACAGACAACCTTTTCTGAGAACACCGCTTGACGCAGATTTGGCCCAGGTGATTTCAATCAATCCTGACTGATTGATCAAATTCCGTTTGCCTTTCCCGGAATCGTGACGTTTCTTTACCTGGAACCAGTCCGAAAACCTCTGGAAAAGTCGCTTTTCTCAACGTAGTGAGAGAGCAATTTCAAGTTTCAGGATCAATTCTAGTAAACGTGGCCAGAGCATTTTCAATGCTTGTCGTGCCCGTGAAGCTCATCTTCATGAGTTCTCGGCGCGAGGCAATACGTAAAGACCAATCTTAGTTCTGCTCTAAGGAGCCAACGGTGCCAATCATTGCTTTTACGAATCTTAAGGGCGGGGTCGCGAAGACAACGACCGCAGTTGCCGTCGCAGAATGCCTGGCAGTCGCCGGACATAAGACATTAGTAATCGACGCAGACCACCAGTGCATGGCAGGAGAACTTTTGCTCGGCGGGAGACTCCTGTTGCAGTGTGACAACCAAAAAAGAACTCTTCACGATTTATTGGCGGCACTATTGAAAGAAGGCTTTGATCGAGACCATATTTCCAAATACGTGCAAGATGAAGCATCATCTATTAACGGTGGGCTGGAGAATCTGTCTGTGCTTCCGTGCTCGATTCGAATCGATGAATTTGAGACCAATCTCGCCAAAGGAGGATATAACAACTCGATTCCACTAAGCGCCATGTTAGACAAGAGAAAAGGAATGCTCAGAAAATGGCTTTCTCAGAACTACGACTTCGTACTCATCGATTGTCCGCCAAGCATTCCGATTCAAGTCCGTTTTTTGCTTAACATCGCAGACTCATTTGTCGTGCCATGCGTTCCGGATCGACTCTCAGTGAGGGGGTCTTGTTATCTCATGAAGCGTCTTGAAAAAACAGGCCGGAAAATTCAACCACTGGGTACCATCTGGTCTCTCTTTAGAAGGCAGAACTCTCTTCACAAACGAACAATTGAAGGGAAAGTGCAGGGTTTTGAAACGCTTCCTAAGCCATTCACAACCATCGTTCCAAATGCCACAGCGATTGCAGAATCAACCGAGCCTGATTTTTTTCCGACAAGCTTCAGCGGGAAGTATACTAAAGGATACGCTGACGTCTTCCGCTCATTAACGGCTGAAATCATCGAACGAAGTGTTTTTTCCCCAGCGGAACTGAAGCTTCAAGTCTCCCGCTAAACATTGATTCGAGTTAGAATTCAGATGTCAGCTTTTCTTCACTGGTCCTCTCAGCTATTCTCAAGGTTCTCACCTTGACTGAATTTCTTGCTTTGCGGATGGACTGATGAAACGACCTGCCATTTTGGTTCGAGCTCTACTTTCACTTGCCTGTTTATGCACCTTGCTTCAACTGAGTTTTGCTCAGGAGGAGAAAGGATCACGAGATCGCTTCAAAGAAAACCTTGCCGGCAACAAAGATGTTGAAAAGGTGATTCAAACTTTCCAAGGTAAAGGGGTGGTCGGTGACGATAGCGATCCGACTCCTGCGGAGGAGGCTGTCAAACTCTTTCAGCTGCCGGACGATTTGAAAATCGAACTCGTTGCCACAGAACCGGAAGTCATGCAACCGCTTTTCATGCACTTCGATGATCGTGCACGATTGTGGGTTGTTCAATACCTGCAGTACCCGTTCCCGGAAGGCCTCAAGGTCATTCGTTACGACCAGTACCTGCGAGCTGTCTTCGACAAGGTTCCTCAAGCTCCGCCAAATCACGTCAAAGGTAAAGATCTCATCACCGTCTACGAAGATACGAACGGCGATGGCAAATACGACAGCAGCAAGAACGTGATCGAAGGTCTGAACATCACCTCTTCTGTCGTGACCGGCCATGGGGGAATTTGGGTGATCAACCCGCCGTATCTTCTGTTCTACCCGGATGCCAATCGCGATGATATCCCCGATGGAGATCCAGAAGTTCGGCTTTCCGGTTTTGGGCTTGAAGATACACACTCGATCGCCAACAGTTTGCGCTGGGGACCGGATGGATGGCTTTACGCTGCCAATGGGTCCACCACAACAGGAAACGTTTCATCCGAAGTGAACAAAAATGTCCAATGGGAAGGTCAGAATATCTGGCGATATCATCCCGATACGAAAGTTTTTGAAATTTACGCTGAGGGTGGCGGCAATACATTCTCCTCAGAGATTGACGGGCGCGGCCGTGTCTTTTCAGGTACGAACCATGGCAACACTCGCGGGATGTACTACCCGCAAGGGTCTTACGGTTCAAAAAACTGGGGAAAACATGGCCCTCTGACAAATCCCTTCGCGTTTGGATATTTCGAACACATGCTTCACGAGGGGGACAAAGATCGCTTCCCGCAAACCTTCGTGATCTACGAAGGGGGAACTCTTCCTGAACGCTACAACGGAAATGTCATTGCAGCGAACGCTTTGCATAACCGTGTCTGGGCCAGCGAAGTCTCACGAAACGGCTCCACTTATCGCACTGTCGACATGCCGAACGTGGCGGAAACCGAAGATCGCTGGTTTCGACCGGTTGATGTCAAAGTCGGCCCAGATGGTGCCGTCTATCTGGCAGACTGGTACGACACTCGACTCTCACACGTCGACCCGCGTGACAACTGGCACAAGGGGAGTGGACGGGTTTATCGAATCCAATCGAAAGATGCGAAGCCGCTCACTGGAAAAACCGACCTCACCAAACTGTCTGATGATGAACTCATTAGCCATTTCTCACACACAAACAAATGGTGGCGACAGACCTCGGTTCGCGTCCTCGGAGACCGTTTGCTTGCACAAGTCAAAACCGCACGGGCGGCAACAGTCAACAAGCTGAAACAAATAACATCCACGAGCGACCCGACGGCTCTCGAAGCTCTTTGGACACTGCATTGGGCAGGCGAGTTTGATGCAGAACTCGCAGCTGCGACACTCAAAAATGAAGATCCAGATGTTCGTCGCTGGTCGGTCCGATTCCTTGGCGACCATCGCCAACTGACCCCGGAACTCGGTGCTGCTTTAGCAGAACTCGCAACGAAGGAATCATACGTTCAAGTCCGCTCACAGCTGGCTTCCACAGCTCGGCGTATCAACACGGAATACGCCTTGCCTGTTCTGAGGGCATTATTGAAACATACAGAAGACGCGGACGACCCACATATGCCACTCCTCATCTGGTGGGGAATTGAAGGTCATTCCGGGACCTCGCTGATGAACAACAATCAGCAAATCGGAGTTCATCTCGATCCCATTTCAAAACGAACTCCTCGCGAGCAACTGGTTGCATTCCTGGAAGATGACGAAATCTGGAACGAACCGATTTTCGAATCGACTGTTTTGCCTCGGTTAATGCAACGCTTTGCGATGGATCAATACGCACCCGGAAATGCCGCTGAGAAACTGGCTGGCCTGCAAGCTTGTGAACAGCTTTTAAAGATGGCTCCAAACCCCGACTACCGTAGCAAGTTGATGTCCGGTTTCCTTGAAGCGTATCAAGGTCGAGACATTGCCAAGTTGCCAGAAGGTCTCCGCAAAGAGATTGAGTCGTACCAAGGCTCACTTGGGAAGTCCGATTTGGCTCTCGGAATTCGCCTCGGGCAAGCGGATGCTCTCAAAGAGGCATTGGCTGTCATTCGCAATGAGAAGGAAGACAACTCAAAGCGACTCGCATTGATTCAAATCTTTGGTGAAGTTGAACAACCAAGTTGCGTCTCAACCCTACTTGGACTGATCTCCAGTTCGCGTTCCAGTGCCATCAAAAATGCCGCGATGCTTTCGCTGATGAATTATTCCGATCCCAAAATCGGCCAAACAATCTGTGCTCGCTATCATTCATCTCTGCCTGATCAACACGGGCTGCGTTCGACTGCTCATCGTGTGCTCGCCAGTCGACCGGCATGGACGAAACGATTCCTGGCAGAAATCGAGGCTTTCCGGATTAAACCCGATACGGTTTCACTCGATGTCATTCAGCAAATGCAGCTTCACCCCGATCCCGAAATCCAGGAACTCGTCAAAAAGCACTGGGGCAGTGTTCGCGCAACCCCAGCTGAAAAACAGAACGAAATCGCACGCTTACTGGGATTGCTGAAAGAAGAAGGAGCTTCCGGGAACGTCAACCACGGTCGCGAGTTATTCAAAAAACACTGCGCAACTTGCCACACCCTGTTTGACGATGGCGGAAAAACCGGACCAAACCTTACAGGCTACGAACGAGACAATCTTGACTTCATGTTATTGGCAATCGTTGATCCTTCAGCAGCGATTCGTGAAGAGTTCACTCAATTCCAGCTGCTCACCACAGATGGACGTGTCCTGACTGGCTTACTGGAGGAACAAACACCAACCAGAGTCACCCTGCGTGGTGCGAATAATCAGGTCACAGTGGTCTCTCGAGACGACATCGAAATACTGAAAGCAATGACAACATCAATCATGCCGGATGGTCTCACACAAAAGATGACCAAAGAGGAGATTCTTGATCTATTCAGCTATCTCACTCAGCCGACACCAGTATCAGCGACCAAAAAGTAACAGGCTTCTCCACAGATAAATTAGCTCTGATCTTTTTTTTCTAGTGACGATCAGGAATTTGTTTGGAATTCCGAATGGATCTTGTTACGTTGGTTAGGTGGCGATGACCGCATCACCCTTGGTTGGGGAACGAATGGTGATGCAACTGAGCCGAAAAATCGGTTCGAAAACCTGAAAAGTGACCGTGATGTCACTATGAAACTGCTGAGTCCAACAGGGTCATTTTCAGCAGGATTGCTAGTTTTCATCAACCTCATGTTGATTGAGATTCACCTCATTCTTTCGGGTTTTCATTCGATTTCATACTTCGATTTAAAACAGTGTTCGTGTTCCAGACGGAAGTGGGTTTTCCTCGCGTCGATGAATGTCATGACGCAAAGAAAGTAGTTCTGTACTGGTATCCAGAGTGTACAAAATAAGTTTTCCCGCTGTGATGCAAGCATTGTTGAGCATGCGACGTATAACTTTTTTGTTGAAATAAAGGCAGCTGTCCTATGGACTTTCTGTTGCCCAGCTACAGCATGAATCAGGCGACATGGTTTTACCTGTCGTTCCTGCTCATCGTTGCGATCTATTTTCGCTTTATGCGAATCTTTTCGCTGCGAAACTTAGATCTTGCGCTCTTACTTTCTGCTTCTCCAGGCCTGCTGTTTGTGGCAGCTCAGGAAGATTCAACGCTCGGTCATGCGTGGCTCTTTGTCATCGCATGCGTCTTTCTGCTTCGAATGTTCTTTGATCCGATCCTGAGTCGACGCCCGTACTTGGGCCAGAATCTCAATACGCATGGAATGGCGTTCCTCTTCTTTGCAGTCTGTGCATTTCTCTTCACCCAGGTCATCACGTCCTCACTTCCACAAGAGACCGAAGAGACGATTGCTCAGGCCGATTACATTATGAACCTGACAGCGACTGACCCGGGCAAGATTTCCCAAGAGGAATTCTCCACAGGTGGGCCTGCTGCACCGATCTTCGTCGTCATTCTGAAACTGATCTTTAATGACCTCGCCCCGAGTATTTTAGCGATTCTCGCACACGCAGCTGTCATCAGTGGATTGTGGTTTGTCGGTCGGAATCTGTTCGGAGACAAGAGTATCGGCTTAGCCATGGCGACGCTTTATCTACTGCTTCCCTGTACCGCATACAATGTTGCTGAATTCAACCATGTCTTGCCAGCGGCATTGGTCACGTGGGCATTTGTTGCGTTTCGGAAGCCAGTTGTTTCCGGTGTCCTACTCGGACTCGCCAGTGGAACGCTTCTGTTTCCGGTATTTCTCTTGCCGATCTGGGCCGCTTTTTATGGTCGCAAACGTGCCGGTCGATTTGTGATGGCACTGGTAGCGGTCGCCATAGTCTTATTGGCGAGCCTGGCCTTTACATCGAAGGATTCGGATTCGTTCTTTGAAAAGACCATCGGAACAATCAATGTTCCGTTGACTGCACTTTCGAATCAGGAATTTTCGCCCGGATTCTGGAAAGACGCCGACTACGTTTCACCGTATCGCTGGCCTGTGATGGCGTCGTACTTCATCATGCTCATCTTCATGACGATCTGGCCACGTCGACGCAATGTTGAAGTCCTCTTGGCTCAATCTGCAGCGGCCATCATCGGTACACAACTTTGGTACACCCAGAAGGGTGGAGTCTACTTACTCTGGTATGTGCCGTTATTACTGATGGTCATTTTCCGGCCTCGGCTCACTCATCTGAAGTTCATCGAAGAACTCGAAGAGTCGACCGTCGCAAAATCTCCATCGAATGGGGACTCCAAAAAGTCTTCTGCGTCTTCAACATCAGGTAAAAACCTGCAGTTGTTTCGATAGGCAGCCTCATTGGCCGAAGCCGCGAAAACACTCAGTAAGTGTTGCTCAAAATAGCGTTGATCAATAGAGCGTTAATCAATAGCGTTTGCGGACTGCGTCTCGCATCATTTTGCGGTCTTGATCCTTCTTCTTCTTTTCACGATTGTCGTACAGCTTGCGTCCTTTGGCTGCTGCGATAAGAACTTTGACGATTCCGCGCCGAAAATAAACCGCCAGCGGAATGAGCGTCATCCCGTCGTGGTCTGCGGATTCTGCGAACTTGCGAATTTCTCTCCGCTTGAGAAGCAGCTTACGCTCACGGCGCCGTTCGTGGTTCAGATACGTCGCCTGCGGGTACTCAGCGATATCACAATTCAGTAGCCAAAGCTCCCCTTTTTGAATCCTGGCGTACGCTTCATCGATTGTAATTTTATTGTTGCGAATACTTTTGACTTCACTCCCCATCAGGGCAATGCCGCACTCCAGCTCATCGATGATCTCATAATCGTGACTCGCACGTCGATTCCGGCAGACTGTCCGAGAGTTCGGATCTTCTGCTTCCTTCTTTTTCTTCTTTGCTTTTTTACTGGCCATGATTGCTTAGCGTTCGTTTCGGGGTCGGAGAATTGCCATCTTAGAGCATTTCCGGAATTATTGTACGCGTTCTGTCTCGTGGTGTACCGTATTTCCCCTGATAAAAGGCGTTCACAGGGCTTCTTCACGGACACGAGCATCACGAATGTGCATGGGATGAGCCAGCAATTCAGGAAAGGGTTCGGACCTGCCAGCGTTGGCTATTCTTTTTCGCGCGGAGCATCATAGAGAATTTCCAGCCCGGACCGGTCACGAAGTTTCCAGCGTTTGATGAACATGGCATGGGATGCAACTTTGAGGAGATGCCAAGTTGAATAGATCCGCAGTTTTCGAGCTGAGGTCAGAACCGGCTCTTTGACAATCACAAACTTCCCTTGCTGTCGAATCGCTTCAGAAAGGAATCGCTCTTCAGCGGCAAAATGCTGAGGATCGAAGCCACCGATCTTTTCAAAGACCGACCGTAAGACATAAATGCTGCACCCGGCAGCCCAGCCTCCAATTCCTTGCCAGTAATACAGGAAGATGTGAGAAAGCTTCCGCTGGAACCACGTGATTCCCTCATCGAATTCCACACTTGCTCCTCCACCGACCGCTCCATTTTCAACAGCGAGGAGAACAGCTTTCAGAGTCTTCGCTGGCAACTGCGTATCGGCATCAAGAAAGAAGATGACGCGCCCAGTTGCCACCTCGGCGCCAGCATTGCGAACTGCGCCGATATTGTGGAGTTCCACATCGACCACTTTCGCACCACAACTTTTTGCGATCTCGGCAGTGGCGTCGGTTGAAGCGTCGTTGGCGACGATCACTTCGCTGGTGATTTGACATTCGCAAACAGCGTTCGCAATCGATTGAATTGTTGCAGCGATCAACAATTCTTCATCACGCGCCGGGATCACAAATGAAACATCCACGTCCATGCTTCAGGCTCTTTCTTTTGATTCAGCACCTTGCAAGGTCAGTGCAATCAGTTGTGAAACCGTTTCTGTACTCAACGACTCATTGCCTGATAGATTGGAACTGGGGCCGCTTGCACAGGGAGCTTCACCCAACTTCGATCAGTTTGTGCTGTTTGAGGTCTTGGCACAATCCAGATGTTTCGATAAACAACCGGATTTGCATGGTCTTGCAGCTTTGTCGGCAATGGAGTCGGAGCTTCCGGTTTCCCCGCTCCAGTTTTATGAGGAATTTCGGCATTGTTATGAATGAGGACTCCGTTATGCCAAACGCTAATCCGCATGTTCTCAATTTTGTTTCCGTCCTCGTCGAACTTTGGAGACTTGAGATCGATGTCATAGGTTTGCCACACAAGAGGTGGGAAACACATATTGAAATCTGGGCGTCTGGTTTTATAGAGCGCACCACACTCATTTTCGACACCTTCTAAACCGAAGGAATCAAGAACCTGAACTTCATACCGACTTTGAAGATAGAACCCGCTGTTGCCACGCCCCTGACCTCGCGCCATCGGTTTGTACGGCAAACGAAACTCTGCATGCAGTCGGAAATCCTGAAAGCCAACGTTCGTTTCAGTCCCCGCCATCAAGAGGCCATCGTCCGTCATCGTTGCATTTTTGAAATGGTCTGTGTTCGTTCCATCGAACAGGACAATCGCGCCAGCTGGAGGTTGTGCGCCCATTGTCGGACTGACTCTGTGCATCTTCTGCAACTCACCTGCTCGTCGACCGTCTCGCGTCATAATCATTGCAGATTCTTTATCGACGACAATGTCGTACTGGTCGCTATGAAACGTGACGACATCTCCAGTCATCTTTCCCGTCAATTCATAGCGAGTCCCACCAAACCAGCCTTCTCCGGGAAGCCCGCCGTAATATTTCGTTGCAGCGAACTTTCCTTCTCCCAGCGCAATCACCTGAACCGCAACCGGTTCCGAACTGCGAGCAGAAGGGCGCGACCGCTGCCATCCCCGGTATTCCCCCTGATAAGCGTAGTCCGAATCGACTTCATTGGGGTTGGTATAAACGGGGCCATCTTTCCCGTCGGCAGCAAAGACAACAACTGGAGAGAAGCAAAAGAGGGTAAGGCAACCAAGGAAAAACAACTTCGTCATGAACACGACCTGCTGGGTGATGATTGATTCAATTTTGTTGTGGGCGATTCGATTCGCCTGTCCAACAACCTGAGAACATTTTCACGGTTTGTCGTGCCCGTGAAAATCACTTTCACGACTTGATATACGGCTCGCCACGAGGCACACGGCAGAGCAAACTGCTCTGGCGAGCATCATTGTGATGACAGTGGATATCGAGATGCAACGATAATATGACATTTTACATAAAACCGCACTGATTGACTCCTTGGAATCATCAAGACAACTGTAACACTCACGAATGGACCGTCCAGCACAAGTGCTTTCAGATTCGATTTCGTTTCATGCCAAGGAGAGTGCCAGAGCCATCAAATCACAAGAGTCCAAAGCTCAACAAAGCCTTGGGTTAGCCTTGGGGAGGCTTCAGCCCCATATCGGCGAGTAGGAACTGCATGTCCTCCCAGACCGGTTTCTTGGCGGACGGATTTCGCAATAAATAGGATGGGTGATAGGTGCACAAAACTTTGGCGCGACCATGTTGATGAAACTTCCCTCTCATCTGGCCGACAGGAGATTCCACGCCGAGCAAATTATTCACCGCGACTCCCCCCCAGCAGACAATGTAGTCGGGATCGACGATGGAAATTTGTCCATCCAGATACTCTCGACAATTGTTCGCCTCTTCTGATGTCGGATTCCGGTTTCCCGGTGGTCGACAGCGAAGGATGTTGCAGATGTAAAGTTCTTCTCGCGTCCAGCCGCAAGCTCCGATAATTTTTGTCAGCAGCTGTCCAGCTTTCCCGACAAACGGTTCGCCTTGTCGATCCTCGTCAGCTCCGGGAGCTTCGCCGATGAACATGACTTTCGCTTCAGGGTTCCCCACTCCAAAAACAGTTTGCGTCCGCGTTGATGCAAGTTCCTGACAGCGAGTACAGTTCGCAACACGAGCAGCAAGTTCAGTGAGCAAAGATTCTCGATCTTGTTCCACACTCGCAACTTCTAAATCTGGCAAAGGAGCAGCTTCCTGAGCGACTGCGACCTCTGCTGGAGCAACATCTTCCTGAACGACCGGTTCCTGAACGGCCGGACTTTGCTCCGTAGCGGCTTGTACCGATTCTGCCTGTTCATCCAGAGGAACTGGCAACGGAAGATGAGTCAGACCTGCGGACTGACAGTCTTTCAAAAGCTGTAACGCTGCACGCTGTGGATTGTTCATTTAAAAACCAGAATCGATTTCAGATCGACGACTCTTGTGGAGACTGCTTCGCGGAAAATCAGAGTGTTGTCGGAAGTGATGTACAGCTCTTGCCTCGTCGTATGGAGCATTCTCAATGCTTGTCGTGCTTGTGAATGTCACTTTCGCAGATGCAGAGACGACTTCCAATAAAGCAGAACAGAAATTTGATATTGAATTGGCTGCAACTCAACACGATGCCATCTTAACGAACTTTCCATGTTCTGGTCTATTCACGCCAAGCCCCGCTCGGCGACGTCCCCAGCCTTCCCGTTTTGAACTCTCTACGAAACAATCCACCAAACGCTGCCGATAATTGCAAAGACAAGGAACCACCCAACCAGGAAACCGGAGATGGCACGCCAGGTTGGAATCGGAAGCTCCAGCGAGGTCTCTGGGAAGAAAACGTGACGTGGTGCGGGGGTTACTCCACTCGGGAGTCGACAGGGAGTTTCAATTTCTTCATTTTCCTGAACAGGTGTTCGCATCAATTCGTAGAAGCGTTCGAGTTGCTCCGGATCATTTTTTCGCGTGAAGAGGCTGACAAGAATCCCGCCTGCGAAACCGGCTGTCAGATAGGCGAGCATTTGCCAGGGAATTGTGATCATCAGTTCGCTGTTCTTCTCGACCACAATGCCAAGCGATTCAACAACTGGAATTTGGGCAATCGCGATTGCTGTCGAAGAGAGCCCGGTGATCCACCAGGTGAATGCTGTCAAAAAAGTCGCTGTCCAGGCCCCCGCTGTAGTCGCCCCGCGCCAGAAGACACCGAGCCAAAATGCAGGAGCCATCACCGCATTGAGCTTCCATAAAATCTCCAATCCAGCGATGACATCACTCAACCAGTACGCGTACGCAATCGCAGCAAGTACAACGAGCAAACCAGACAACCGAGCAACCCACAGGTAGTGATGCTCGCTCTGATTCGGGAAAACGGGACGATAAAAGTTTTCGCTGACAAGCCCTGAGGCGGAGATCATAAATGAGTCGCACGACCCCATGACAGTCGCCAACAGCCCAGCCAGAAACAACCCGAGTAAGCCGGGGAGCAACGTCGGCAAAAATTCAGCAGCCATCGTCCCATAAACATGGTCAGGGTTCTCAATATTCCCCTTGTAGTAAACGTACGCAGCTAGCCCGGTCAAACACCAGGCCACGGTGCAAATCCGTTTTAGAAATGTCCCTCCCATAAACCCGACGGCCCCATCGACTTCTGTTCGCCCCGCTCCACAGGTCCCCATATTGTGAGGTTGAACTGTTACGCTGAGAAGCGAATTCAATGCGATCATCGAGATATAGAAAACGCCAATCTCTCCGGGAGTCACGAGAGAAAGCATGTCTTTATCCGGAGTCAATTCTGCAAACGACGCTTTCATTCCGGAGATCCCACCAACGGCGTTCAACACAACCGGAAGAAGAAGAAACGAAAAGAGGAGAGTCAAAACTCCCTGAATAAAATCGGTAATGATCGCAGCCCGAAGCCCTCCAGCAAGACCGTAGACCACAAACAGAATCGTGATGACGATGATCGACGCCTCTGATGAAATCAACGCTCCCGTCGAGGCTTCAATCACTTCACCAGAGCCTTTCAGCATATTGCCGATTGTGACAACAAACTTGGCTAAGCCGAACACACAAAACAGAATTGCGACAGATTGTGAATATCGGGCAGCGAACACATCTGCTGTTGTGAGCGCCCGAAATCGCCGCATCATCGGGGCAATCAGCCAGAAGAAGGGTGTCGCGAACAGCCACATCCACTGATACCAGATTCCAGAAAGCCCGCTTGTGTAACACTTCGAAGCCACACTCACCGCTTGATCGGAATGAGTGCTGGTTCCGAATCCGTGCATCAACATCATCACCTTGCCGAACTTGCGTGGCATCACAAAGTCAGACATCGATTTCACTTGTCGACTGGCCCAGACCCCAAGAAACGTCACCCCAATCAAGTACGCTCCCAGTGCCAACCAGTCAGCCACGGCCAGTCCGTTCATGGAATATTTCCGTTCAACTCCAGATCTGTTCAGAAGTGGGATGTCGTTTGTAACTCATCCCGAAATGTCTCGAAGGCGACTTCACCCGCAATATCATCGACACGTGATTCTCATGTCCGCTGAAGTTGCCACTGCAGCAACGCTCCGGCGGTACCATCGACACAGTGTGCCGGATCATTTGAGTCGTTTGCAATAGCTAGAGCATCTTTCGAATTGGTTTGCAGAACGTAAAAGGCCGAGATTGGATTTGCTCGACAGCAAACCTGATCCCGACCTTCCAGATCCCGAGTGGTGCACGCGGGAGACATTCGTTTGTTTACTCAGCGACGAGGTTTTCAATCAAGACAACTTCGAGGTCTTTGCCCTGTACTTTTTTGAGAGTGTGCAGGGCGTCGTTGTCCCAGCGTGGGTCGGGAGCACCGGAAATGTACCAGTCGCCTCCGTTGTCGGCGAGGATCATTCCGTACTTCTTGAGAGCCTTCAGGATGACTTGCGCTTCGGGCGGGAAGTCTGAAATGTCGTAGTTTGCACGAAGTCGAACGCGCATCCCCATTGGCGGTAACCGAGGATCGTTAGATCGCGATGCCCAGTGAGTTGCAGGAGGGACAAAGGCTCGTCGTGTGTCGTTCACCGTAAACCTGAGTGCGTGCCGAATTTCTTTCTGCTCCATCACTTCATCATAGCGAACTAGACCTGGAAAGATCGGCAACCCAGCAGCATCGGCACTCGTCCAGCCAACGGGACGACTCGGATGCTGAGCAAGATCAAAGATCGCGCCTGACTCAGCCCGCCAGAGTTGACCGTCCCCAATCGAAAACGCTCGGAACAGTTCGTACAACTTCCAGTTATCGCGGTCGATGACAATGACATGCCGGTCACCATCCTCGTTCGGATGACCCTCGATTTGTGCATCAGCAGGAATCGGATAGGGGCCGGGATCGCTTTCATCACCGTAGGCTGTATAGACAATCGGAACCGACGGCTGGCTTGAGGATATCACCACATAAGGAATTCCGATCGGAGCGCCTTCCCAAGTTCCTGATCCAAACGCCGGGAAGAGGTTCTTTGTAATTCCAATACTCGAAATGAGTGTACGGGAAAGTGGGTCGACTGGTGCGGTGTCAATTCGCTGATTCCAAGGACTGTCTTTGGGGAAAGGAAGTTTCCCTCCCAAAGAAGCTCCCGGCCCCAGATGGACAACTCCCGGCTCATACGGTTTTGGAATCGAGTTCGGAGAGCGTTGCATTTCCCCGGACTTCGTCGACCAGGCAATTTCATGATCAGAAGAACTCTGCGACGAACCACCGGGTGACTGGTCACCATTGGACTCTTCGTGATCAGGATTGATAGAACTGGTGAGGTCGGGTGCTTCACTCCCCGCAACGGGCTGTTGGTCATGAATCAGCACACCAATCAAGGTGATCAGGAAAACCATCGCAAGAACCAGCAAAGCTGCATTTTTCATAACAATCCGCACAATCAAAACTAAGAGGCAACATAATTTGCACACTCAGGAACCTGACACATTTAAAGCAGGAAGTCTGGGAAGCCTGCGGCAAGTTTCCATTTTATTTCGAACTTCTTAACGGTCGTTCCGAATATCATTCTCTGTTGCGATTCTAAGAAAACTACTGTTCCTGAAACTGTTTCTTTGTAGACTGTACTTTGCCGCCAAATTGTCATTTAACTCTTTCTCACTTGAAAGAGGAATCAAGCCATCATGCACGTTTCAAGCATCGTTTTACCCTGCTTCTCTTTGATCGTAAGCTTGCTTTGCGCGAGTTCACTTTCTGCGCAGCTTGCTGCACCAGTGTTGCCTTCTCGAGAAAATTTGAAACCGGTTGTTCCTCAGCATTCACTTCCGGAGGATATCGGTTCCGGCCATGCCTCGATTGTGTTGACTGGCCCTTTCCTCAATGAACTCATTTCTTCACAGATCATCGATGAAGGCCCCGTGCGGGACTTTGTCCTCGGTGCAGAAGTGATCGGTTCTCAGCGAACAATTGCGGCCTCGTCACTGCAGCTGATTCCTTCGAATGGTCAAGCACGGCTTGTCATCAACCTGAATGGAACGACAACAAATCTCACCACAAACTACACGCAACGGGCTGCCATCAAATCGGTTGGAACATACCATTTTCAAATGGCGAAACAGATCGCATTTGATGGGTCAGTCGTTTCGACTTGGGCCCCCAGTGCGGTTCTGACTGCGGATCAGCAGAACGTTGCTGCCGCCACGCGACTTGCTCCCGTCCCGATTCTGGGACCTCTCACGACTCGAACCGCGATAAATGTCGCAAATCGAAGAACTCCGGTCGCAGAGCAGATCGCAGCAGCGAAAGTCACCCAGAAAGTTGCTCCGAAATTCAACAATGAAGTTGACGCAAAACTCACAGAGATTAATCAATTTCTGCATGGGAACTTCAAGCAACTCCTCGAAAAATACCAACTTGAAGCAACTCAGTTTTCAGCTTACACAACCGAAAATCAATTGGTCCTGTCAGCTTCAACGAGAGCATCTTCGTTGATCATGAACAGCTCTGTCCCGATGGCAGCCAAGAGTGATCTCTCCATCATTCTGGATGACGCACTCTTGAACCGCTTGATTCAAAAGTTGCCTCTCGCGGGCTTGCGTATTCCCGATCGTCATCTCAAAGCTGTGATCTCAGGTGAAGCCAAAACTCTGACGAGTTCCGCAACGCCTGAATTCATTTCGATTGTCTTTGATGATGTTCAACCATTGAAAATCAACTTCGAAAACGGGGCAATCCACCTTGAAGCTCGCTTGGCGATTCAACCCGTTTTGGGCGCACAGCGCCCTCTCCACCGCTTTGTCATCAGCCTGACTCCTTCCCTTCAAGGAGACTCGGTTCAACTGATTCCAGCTCTAGTGAATGTGGAAGAAGTCGGTGGAGAAAGTGGAAAGACCGCGAGCGGAATCACTTTAGAAGCAATTCGCGCTCAACTCAGCAACGACTTAACCCCAAGGCTTTATCCTAGAAAGATCGACCTTACTCCCGTCTCATCGCCTCTTCTACAGCAGGCCGGACTGAACACTGCTTTAATGACAGCTGTTCATGTCCAAAGTGGAAAGCTCATCGTCGAATTCGACCTCTCGCCGAATAGCAATCTGATTCCAGTTCGATGACCAGTTCTACGGGAAAGAATTCGACAGCGTTTACAGAATCGACTGCCGAAAAATTCGGACAGAGTTTCTGAAACAGCCTTGTTCCACTGATCGCATTTTTCGACTTGATGTTCGCGTTCGACTTTGGGCGAGCAGTCTATGAAGTCGTGAACGCGTTCTTCTCGGGGAGGACAACTATTGAAAACGCTTCAATGGACCTTTGGCCCGAGGATAAGAATCTTTGTGGTGTGCCTTCCCCCCACCAGTAAATCGAAATGAACTAACAGCCGGTCACCTGTTGGCATGAACTGCATGGAAACCGGCCATCCCGTGATCGTTTCGGGTTCGTACAAAAGACCGAGTTCTTCTTTTGTTGGAAGATGCGATGCAAAGATTTTCCCATCGGAATACCCCGTCAGCAATACCCGGTCATGATCACAGAACAAGAGAGATGTCACACGATTTGTTGCAATCCGCGAGAGGATGACCTCACTCGTTGCTCGGTTCCAAATCTGAAATCCATTTTCCGTCGCAATAGCAATGTGTTGATTATCTTCAGAAACGACCAGGTCATTTCCAGGAGTCACCTTGGTTCGCTTGACTTCAACGTCATTCTCAAGATCCCATTCGATGAGAAATTGATCGTCGTGGTCGGCGATCAAAGTTTTTCCTTCGTCTGCAAACCGGAGTCCGAAAGTTGGAATAATCAGTAGTTTCGTGAGAAGCTCCGACTCTGCCCAGGCGTTTGATGAACTCCAGACATGGATTTGATCATCAGCGGTAGCAACAGCGATGCGCGTTCCATCTTCCGAAATCTCAATCATGTTTCGAAACTGAAAAGTTGTTTTGATTGTCCCGAGCACTTGCCCCGTATGGATATTTCGAACTTCAACTCGATCTCCAACGCGTGCTGGGAACCAACCTTGCTCAGACAAATTCCCGACGCTTAGGATATCTTCCGAAGACATCGCATCGATCTGAGTTTGACCGCGCCCTTTCGTGCTGACTCTCAATGGTTGCTTCGATCCGCCTACAAAATAGAGGAGTTGATCAGGCCCCGATGGAAGAAGCCCTGACAACGCTTTCGGCGGTTTCAACACCGAGGCGGAGTTTCCATCCGATAAGCTCCAGCGAGCCACTTTCCCATCAGCCCCGGATGTCAAAACTTCAGAATGGTCCCGAAACTTCACCACAGATGCCCTGCCGTACTCCGGGTTATGCGCCTGAAAACTGGCAAGGAGCAACTTTTGTAGCGTTCGCCCCTCAACTCCCGGGCGGATCGAATTGAGATCGTAAATGTGGCACTGACCGTCGTTATAAACTGACGCCAAACGTGACAAATCAGATCTTACCCCAAGATGCTGCGGATAGATTGCGTTCGTTGAAAGAAAAGCGACTTCCGATCGTTCTACCGGATCGATCACAGCCATCTGATCGCTGAATCTGTCAGCAGCCACAAGGTATCGGCGATTTTGACCGGCCCAGCACATCGTACGGATGTTCAGGATTGACTCCGAAGGGATCGAATGAACCAATGCCGCAGCTGAGACATCCCAAACTGCGATCGAGGTCCGGGTTGGCACATAGAGCAATTTGCTGTCTTCAGAAAAGAGAAAAGACTCGTGGCGGTGATCGTTCTCGGAACGGAATACTTCTCTGAATTTCCGATCCCAGACACAAAATTCGGTGTAGCGTGCACCAGCAACAAGAGACTCGCCATCAGGCGACCAAAGAACCGCTTCGATCCCTGTCGGCAAAGTGCCAATCAGTTTGAGTGGCTTTTTCTCCTCTCGATGCCATGCCCAAACTTCCCCGTTGCGGCCTCCGGTCACAACAAATTGTCCATCGGGGGAAATTGCGACGGCGTCCACAGGTTCCGGGTGAGGTTCGAAGGTTCGTATCAGTCGACCCGACTCAACCTCCCACAAATACGCACCCCCGTTGGAACAGGCTGTTAAAAGAGACTGACCATCAGGAGAGATCGCGAAATCCTCAACAGCCGCGGGATGAAGGTACTGCGTCTTGGGAGCAAAGCTTCCAGCATTCAATAAGAGTCGACGCAACGATCCAGAACTGGACGAATCAGCGACAGGGGCCCCTTCAATTTCAGGAAGATGGAGACTCGCAATGTATGAATAGTTTTTACTTCGAAAGGCTGTCAACATTTGGTGCAAACGTGATGCTTCAAGCAAGTCGTTGGCCTGCTTCTCTCGTTGCGTCGCCTCTTTCTCTGCTGAAATCGCGCGCAGCATCTGAGAAACCGCAATGCCTCCTCCGGTGAGAAGGCCAACAGATGTCATCATCATGATCGTTAACGCAACCCAATACCGAGTGCAAAACTTGCGGGTCCGATACAGCAACGTGGGAGGCGATGCAATAATCGGTTGACCATCCAGATATCGCTGAACATCCTCTGCGAACTCAATTGCGGTTTTGTATCGAAGCTCCCGGTCCTTCTCCAAAGCCGTCATCACAATGAGATCAAGTTCCCCTTTCAGCGAGCGTCGAAGTTTTCGTGATTCCGCATTTTTGCTTCCGGAGACTGTCGAACTGTCGTTGACTCGCAGTGTACTCACACGCGCGCTTGGTTTGAGAGGAATTTCCTCTCTGAGAATTTTCCGAATCCCGTCATAGCCGAGCTTGGAAAATGAGGCTCGATGAAACGGAGTCTTGCCTGTAAGAAGCTCATACAGCAGAACCCCAAGTGAATAAATGTCCGAACGAGTATCGACATCCAGCAGGTTCATTTCCGCCTGTTCCGGGCTCATGTAAACAGGCGTCCCAATCATTTGAGCGAACTGGGTAAACAGAGTCCTTTCGGTCAGTTCCTGATTGAGCGCTTTGGCAACCCCGAAGTCAATCACCTTGACGACAGGTTTCCCGTCAAGTCGAGCCACCAGAATGTTGGAAGGCTTCAAATCTCGATGAATGATCCCTTTATGGTGAGCGTGCTGAACTGCGCGACAAACAGTAATGAAGAGTTCCAGCCGCTCCCGAATATTGAGCTGATGCTTCTCACAATAATCCGTAATGGAAACTCCTCGGACGAGTTCCATAACGAAATAGGGACGCTTCGTGTTTGTCGTTCCAGCGTCCAAGACTTTTGCGATATTGGGATGCTCCATGATCGCCAGAGCTTGCCGCTCTGCTTCGAAACGTGAGATCACTTCACTCGAATCCATTCCCGCGCGAATGAGCTTGAGCGCAACCTTACGCTTCATGGGGTATTGCTGCTCCGCCATGTAGACGGTTCCCATCCCTCCTTCCCCTAAGAGCTCCAAGAGCTTGTAAGGACCGACGAGCGGATGGTTCGAGATGTCGATCTCTCTATCAAGCTCTAACGAGGGACTGACAAATGAGATCGTGCAGGGTAAAGAGGCCTTCGGAGAAAACGCCTGGACCGCATTATCGAGAGGATTCGAATCAAGTGTCTCCTGAGCAGCCAACAGTTTTTCTACCGAACAGCGAAGCTCTGGAGCATCAAAACAGGCTTCTTTTAGAAATGTTTCTCTTTCTTCCCCGGAAGAGAGTCTCAACGCAGCTGTGAAAATCGTTTTCGGGAGAAGAACAGACCGTTGACTCATAATGCCCGCTTTGAACGAATTCACTGAACCAGTCTTTGATCAAATTGATCGACCAACAAGCCAATCACAAATGCACGTGGTACGAGGCAACAAGAACATCCTGAGATGACGACCAGAAGCCTTGCAAATCTCACGAAGGATTCCTCAGTCTCTAAGAGGCCAAGCTCAGGTTTTCGGCTCAACCTCGAAAATTTGTCACACCACTTATCACGAAATTGATCTTATCAAGGGGACATTTCCCCTGACAAACTTTTTCTGGTTCGCATTCAGATTTTTCTGAAGTCTTCAGATTCCAAAAACACCCCGAGATCTGCCCATCTCCGGGTGTCGTCGGAATCAAAAGAGTTCTCTTCCTCAGAAGATAAATGCCGGAGGGAGCCGACCCGCCTGTGCTCCCTCCGGTCTGATTGTGTATCGATTCAACCAAAATCCAGCCCGTCATTGGACGTTGCAAACTTAAAAACCCGGAATGCAACTAAAATTTGAACCAAATCAACACGCAACCCCTACCTAAATAAGGCGCAAACGAATGCTGTTTTGTCCGGAGAAATCTTCGAAATTTTACCATCCACTCAAAAACAGCCTCCCCGCAAAGAGCACAACACCTTGATGAGAAAAGAGTTAAAGCGAAATCACTTTTTCAAAAAACAATTTCAGAATTCACCTCAAAACAGTCTGAACAAAATGGTTTCACCCATGATTGAGCAACCACGAAACCGACGCTCGAACCTGTTGAGCATTGCCTGCTGGCTTCAATCGAGAATGGGAAGGACACCTCTGACAGCAACTGCTTGGACATCACAGCAAAGCCAATATTGGCCTTCACGTACTGCGAATGACGCGAACCTCCAACAACGCCGAGGGAATTGCAGGAGGCTGTTTTTAGAACTGGCTCTGAAACCTGAAATTGCTCTCTCAAGCGTGAAGAAAAGCGGTTATCCGAGTGGTCTCGGACAGCTTCCAGAACATCTTTCAAATTGGTGTTCTGTGTCGATTCAGCCCCCGACGAATCAGCGGGGGAGGTAAACGACCACCCTCGATGCAGCGACACGATGCAGCGATATGACTGCAGACCAATCGTGAATTTGCTTTAAGAAATTTCACGTAGAACATTTCCCCACCCAAGGCAGCGAGGTCGGGGAGCGGGTGAAAACGATTATAGAACCTGTCACCAGAATAGAGTCGTCCCAATTGATCATCAACGACAATTGATTTCGCGATTTGACGGAAAACCTGTTACACTTTTTAACCAATCCCACCGATTTGGTTGAGACTGCACTTTCACCAAAATGCATCTTAATCCCACCTGTTGATTACTCAAAGAATTGTCATGCCTTTGATGAGTGATTTCAAAATGCCAGATACGTCGAAATTCCCGCTCATACTTTTGAGTTTGGTTGTTCTTCTTGGAAGAGCCACCAGCGCTGAGGAGAAGAAAGCCCTGCCAGCGGCGTCCCCTCAAGACATTGAGTATTTCGAAAAGAAGATCCGACCTATTCTGGCGGAGCATTGCTACTCATGCCATTCGTCGAGTGCAAAGACTGTTCACGGCGGCCTGAAAGTGGATTCGGCTCAAGCATTGTATGCTGGTGGCGATTCCGGAGCTTCCATTCTCCCCGGCAAACCTGAAGAGAGCTTGTTGATCGCTGCCATCCTGTATGACAGCGATGCCGATTATCAAATGCCGCCAAAAGGGAAGTTGCCCGAGAGCGAGATCGCTGAGTTGACCGAATGGGTCCGCCGTGGAGCCCCCTTCCCGGACGATGGTTCTGTTGAGACCGCAAAACAGGAAATCAACATGGAGGAGGCCAGAAAGTTCTGGTCCTTCCAACCAGTTCATGAGCAACCTCTGCCAACAACATCAACGTCGTCCTGGCCACAAAAGCGGCTCGACCATTTCGTTCTTTCCGCCATGGAAAAGCAAGGGCTCTCTCCCTCTCCAGAAGCGGATCGGGCAACACTGTTGCGCCGCTTAAGCTTTGACCTCATCGGCTTGCCGCCGACCCCAGAAGAGATTGCGTCATTCGTGAACAATCCCGCTCCGGACGCCTACGAAAAAGAAGTCGAAAGGCTGCTGGCGAACCCACACTTCGGCGAACGCTGGGGAAGAATGTGGCTCGACCTGGCTCGCTACACCGATAAGACAGCAAGCTGGCTGGACTCGACTGGACAGGCTTATCTGTATCGAGACTGGGTCATCAAAGCGATGAACGATGATGTCCCCTACGATGACTTTATCCACCGGCAACTCGCCACTGATTTCATGGAAGAGACAGGACCGGAAGATTCCCCTGCACTTGGGTTTCTAGGTCTCAGCCCAAACTACTGGAAAGAACTCAAGCTTCCTTCTGAAATCATCAAAGTGATTGTTGCCGACGAGTGGGAAGAACGTGTCGACGCCGTCAGCCGTACCTTTCTCGGTCTCACCGTTGCATGTGCCCGTTGTCATGACCATAAATTTGATCCCGTGACACAAGAAGATTACTACGCCCTCGCAGGCGTCTTTGCAAGCACTCGAATCTATGAGTGCCCGACAATCGAGGAAGAATTGTATGCCCCTGTTCGCGTTGCGCGTGAAGAGGTGAAAGGTTTAGAGAAAAAACTGACAGCACTCAAAAAGAAAAAGCCCAAGCCTGAAGACGAGATCGCCGAACTGACGGAAAAAATCGAAGACATTAAGAACTCAACTCCGCACTACAATTCAGTGATGGCACCCGGCATCGTAGAAGAGGCACTTTTTGTTGAACGAAAAGGGAAAACGCCTCAAGAGGGAACCAACCTCGTTTATCGACCTGAGCCACGCGATCTCAATTTGTTCATTCGCGGAAACCCAAACCGGCTAGGCGATGTTGTCCCTCGAAGGTTTCTGGAAGTCCTGTCGAATGAAAATTCGAAACCATTCACCAACGGGAGCGGTCGGCTCGAACTTGCTCAATCCATTACACGAGAATCGGCTCCGCTGGCTGCCCGAGTGATGGTCAACCGTATCTGGCTGGCACATTTCGGACGCGGGATTGTCAACACGCCAAGCAACTTCGGACTTTCGGGAGAACGTCCTTCTCACCCGGAACTTCTCGACGACCTGGCTGCACGATTCATTCAGAATGGCTGGTCACTCAAAAAACTTCATCGTGAAATTGTCCTCTCTTCCACATATCGTCAATCGAGTCGTATTCAGGAAAATCAAGAAAGCGTCGACCCCGAGAACATTTGGCTCTCTCGTATGAATCGTCAACGCTTGCACGTCGAATCCTGGCGCGATGCCATGCTGAGCACGAGCGGCGAACTCGACCTGACCATGGGAGGGCCATCAAAAGACTTGAAGGACCCCAAAAATCTTCGCCGAACGATTTACGGAACGATCCACCGACGCGACATGTCGACGATGCTGTTAATGCACGATTTCCCCGACCCGACAACTCATAATCCTCAGCGACTGAGTACCACAACAGCACTTCAAGGGCTGTACGTTCTCAATGGACCGTTGCTGCTAGGTCGGTCAGAGAAGTTCGCTGAACGACTCGCTACCGAAATTCCCGACGACGATTCAAAAAGGATTCGTCGAGCCTACGAGTTGCTGTACGCACGAAAGCCAACCCCAAAAGAAATTGAAATCGGCCTGACATTTCTGAATCAACCAGATGAAGTGGCTCGGGCAGAGGCTTGGACGCAATATGCCCATGTGCTGCTCGCTTCAAATGAATTCCTTTTTGTTGACTGACTGACCCCGGACTACAGGTAAAATATTACTGACCTCTCGCATCACAATGCACCAGTCACAATCCACCAGTGTCATAATTATCCACGGTCTGAATCGATGAACATCAATCCTTTTCAACCACCAATCTCCCGCCGCAGCATGCTGCAGCAACTTGGAAGCACTCCCGGAATGATCGGGGCCGCCGCTTTCCTGTCCCAGCAAAGCCTCAGCGAGGCCGCCTCAGCTGGGAATGCAGCAGGGTGCCACTTCCCACCGAAGGCCAAGCGGGTGATCCACCTGTTCATGAATGGTGGACCGTTTCAGGCAGATCTCTTCGACCCGAAACCGGCTTTGGAAAAATTCGCAGGCCAGCGTCCCCCAGGCGCCGACCTGGTGACAGAACGCCCCACAGGTGGACTGCTCCCGTCTCCATTCAAATTTCAGCCACGCGGAGAGAGTGGTGTGCCTGTGAGCGAACTGCTCCCACTGTTAAGCCAGCACATCGATGACATCTGCGTTCTCCGCTCGCTGCATGCCGACAATCCCAACCATGGTCCGGCATTGCTGCAAATGAATAACGGAAGCATTCTTCCCACCCGCCCCAGCATGGGCGCCTGGTTCACATATGGGCTCGGCACCGAAAACCAGAACCTGCCCGGATATGTGGTTCTCTGTCCGGGACGACCGGTGCGGTTTTCAATTTTATGGAACAGCGCGTTCCTGCCATCTGCGTATCAAGGGACTTACATCAACCACTCTTCGATTGAGCCTTCGAAGATGATTCCCCATCTGCGAAACACAAAATGGGACCAGTCGACGCAACGGCGACAACTCGAACTGATGCGCCAACTCGATGCCGAAGTTCAAAGTCGAACTGGAGAAGATCAGGCATTTCAGGCGAGGCTTCAATCGATGGAAACCGCCTTTCGCATGCAGTTTCAGGCCAGCGACGCATTTGAACTCAAGGAAGAGTCCAAACAGACTCGTGAGGACTATGGAGACGGACACTTTTCAAATGGATGCCTGCTGGCACGCCGACTCGTCGAACGAGGCGTGCGATTTGTGCAAGTCTATTATGGAAACGGACAACCCTGGGACACACACTCTGGTCACGACGATAAAGTCCCCAAGCTTTGCAAAGACATCGACCGTCCGATTGCCGCTCTTCTCGGCGATCTGAAACAGCGGGGATTGCTCGAAGACACACTTGTGATGTGGGGAGGCGAGTTCGGAAGAACTCCGACGTCGGAAAATGGGAATGGTCGTGATCACAACCACCACGGGTTCGCAATGTTCCTGGCTGGCGGTGGCGTCCGTGGCGGAATGACCTACGGAGAGACAGACGATTTCGGATTCAAGGCGGTCCACAACAAAATGCACGTTCACGACCTACACGCCACGGTGTTGCATCTCCTCGGATTGGACCACGAACGACTCACCTACCGCCATGCCGGCAGAGACTTCCGACTGACTGATGTTCATGGAAATGTCGCGCACGACATCATTGCGTGATGTAAATTCAATTACGGACCAGACGAGCGAGTAAAGCGAGGGACTTCTTCAAGATCACTATCGGCGATCAGCTTCGGATCTGGCCTCGTGACAAGGATCGATGAAATCAAAAAAACTCTTCGCGAGGACAAAACGGGCACAAAGAGCATTGAGAAAGTTCCAACCAGGCAAAACAGCTGGCGAACCGGTCTCTACGGGCCTTGTAGATATTGAAAGAGTTCCATTTCCCATGCGACATCAAGGCAAGCTCACACGTTGGAAAGACGAGCAGGGTTACGGGTTTATCGTTCCAGACGAAGGCGGGGAGGACGTCTTTGTTCACATAAAGTCGTTCAAGCACCGTCAGCCAAGACCGGTCGAGAACGATACCGTTTCGTATGTCGTCGCTACCGATCCCGATGGGCGACTGCAAGCAGAGCAGGTTGTCCTCCCCAATAGAATACGGCCTCGACGTAGGAGGCACATTCAGGCTTGCAGCTTCAACTTTATTTTTGCTGCCCTCTTCTTCGCTTTCCTGATCACGATGTCAGCTGCTCATCGCTTGCCTGTCGAAATGGTGAGCGTTTACCTGATCATGAGTGCGGTCTCATTTTCAGCTTATGCGATCGACAAAAGGGCAGCGATCCACGGAAACTGGCGCACACCGGAAACAACACTTCATTTACTCGATCTATTTTGCGGCTGGCCGGGTGGACTGGTCGCTCAACCGGCACTGCAACACAAAACGAGCAAGCGGCCATTCTTGTTCACAACCTGGCTTGTTGTAACCCTGAATTGCACTGTTGTACTCTGGACGGTATTCCCGCAAGGGAACAGACTCCTGCGTTCTATTCCTCAATATCTCGAAGCGAAAGAGAAGAGCTCTCCGAAGGTTGAGGGCGACCAATCAGATTTTGGAATCCAGATCATTCCAAATCATTCGGATTGAGGCCAACTTGCCCGAGTTCTTTAGCCTGATTGTTTTTCAATCCTTTGGATGCCTCAAATAATCATTCGCACAACAACTGCATCACCAGATCATGGAGCTTGCCGTTTCCTCGAATAATGAAATCGTTATCGCGAGGCAGAGATCGACAGGCGAATGGCGACGAAGATAGCTGTACAGATCGCGAGAATCCCGAAGTTTCTGCGAAGTTGCTGAGAGCCTAGCCGCCGGCCAATACTCGAACCGACCCTCGCTCCGATGGTTCCTCCGGCAAGGAGAGCTGCAACAAGTTTTATGTCGACATTTCCCGACCAGGCATGCAAAATCGTCGACTGAAACGAGACGAGCCATACGACAACCATGGACGTCACCACAGTTTTCTGAGCGTCGACAGCAAACAGATACAACAGTCCGGGAACAATGAGCAACCCGCCGCTGATCCCAAGTAACCCCGAGAGAAAGCCGACTGAAACTCCGAACCAGACAAACATCGGAACCGACAAAGTTCGATTGTTCCAATCTCGAATTCGAATGACCGGTGGAAGCAAAATGCGATTCAACCAACCGCGAGGAATCGGTCGAAAACGTGTCGCTCTCTCACTCTCCCATAAAGAAAACATCCCGAGAGCACTCAGTAACCCGAGATAGACTCGCAGCACCAAAGTCTCGGCATCAATCGAAACTGTTTCTGAGTGAGTGAAGAAATTGAGCGTCGATCCACCCAGAAAGACTCCAACGGAAAGGCCTCCGGACAGAATGAGCGGGAGTCTCCAACTCGTCCATTGAACGTTGCGGTACAAAAGTGCTGTCGTCGCAGGGCCAAGGACATAGCTGACCACCGAACCAACAGCGATGTTCATCGGAATCCCTAATGCCGAATTCAGCACGGGAACCAGAATGAAGCCTCCGCCGACCCCAAAAATTGCGGAGATCGCGCCCACAAAAAAAGCAACAACTATAGCTAAGATCATTTCCACGAATCAGTGAGCTTCCGGCGCGTCAGAATGAAAGCAGGATTGTGGAGCATGTTGCCCAGAGTTGCAATCAGAAGCAACCAGCAATTTCCTATTCAAATTTGATAATCAGAATAAGAACTATCCCGAGGACGTTTGTCTTTTTTTAAGCTTCGCTCCAGGAGCTCGAAGAGTTGATGAACGATCACTCCCCAAGCGACGGGAAGCAGCAAACAGGCGATGACAAAAAAGAACTGTGGCCACATTACCTTAGAGCCTGCCTGATTGATTGATTGACGTGCGCACATCTGCGCATGTTTGTGAAAGGTCTTAGAGCAGTTTGCCTACCGTGTCACCGCGAGAATGCGTTTCATCAATAAAATTGCTCTCGATTGACCGGGTCTCAATGCAATTCGTGCTTGAATCCCCGTCTGCAGACTCGCAGCTCACGATAGCGTATGAGCTTCAACTCCCTGTGTCAAAGTGAGAGTTGAATTCCCAGCAACGATTGGAAAAGAATCAGAAAACAGCTTTCCGGCATCGTAAATATCCGGAAAGCTGGTCACTCAGTAGTCGCCTGCCTGTCTCTACTGACCAGTTGAAATCATGGCCTCGCAGGGACATAGAGCGTCAAGCGCAGTCCAACACCCTGGCATTCAACGCTCAATAGAGCAGGGGAATCCCAAGGATTCAGCAAATGAATCTTTACGCAGTCGCGAGTTCTCTTACTTCTGCCTCTGCGATCAGCTCCTCGCGGAAAGCAATTTCTCCACGTGCAATTCGGACCGATTTCGGAGCTTCGATTCCAAGCTTAACTCGACCGTTCCCGTTTGAAATCACTTTCAATACGATGTTGTCGCCGATAACAATTTCTTCGTTAGTTTTGCGTGTAATGACCAACATAGTTTACATCCTCATGTAATTGCCGCACATCCATTGTGCAACGCTGTAACTCTATTTGAAATGTTATTCGTAAGCAGTGTGGTAATTCACAAATGCCACAGTTTTTTTCTCCGAATGCTCATTCCATGGCATAGCAGCCTCACCAGACGAGATGTTTGTGAATATCTCAAGCCTGCATAAATCAGAAGGCGTCGAGAATTCGACGTTGTGTCAAATGCCTTTCCTCCGTGAATGGGTCTGGCACACACTCTCTGATTCGCTGCTTCTCACTTATTATTTGACGAGCAGTCGATTTGGCTGGACATTTCAATTCTCAGCCGTGTTTGAGATGAAATCGGTTCCGTAAAAAAAGCAATGATTTCTTCACTTCAATAGACCTGAAGAGCGATCGAAGTTTCATCCGCTCTAGAGCAGTTTGCTCTACCGTGTGCCCGTGAAGAACGCATTTCTCTAGTGAAATGCTGTTTGCCACGAGGCAGATCCTGCGAACTAATCGATAGATGCTCTAACAAAAACCAAAGCAGACGATTGAAACTGAGTGATTCACAGTGATTCACAACGATTTCAGTACAAAGCCTTGGGGTAAATCGTTTTGCCGGGGCATCCTTAGTAAGTGATCACGATTTCAGGTTTATTTATATCGCTACTTAAAATTCAGAACAGTTTTTCAATCTCATCGTTTACGAGAATCTCGTAACACTACACCGCGTCACTATTCGGGAGATGGCGGTGAGCTAAAAAACAAGAGCGGTGTTCACGCAGGTCAGCTAGAGCGCGGCAAAGATGGGGCATTGTTCGCCAGTCGGAGTATCCAACCGAACGCAGCAATCCATGCTTGTGCCGAATCGTCTTCATGACTATTCCGTAATTGAGGGTGACCTTCAAACTCTGTGATTCGAACGACTGTGGTAGTTAAAGCACTTAGGAACGAAAACTCAAGTTTCTCTGAAAACTTCCCCAAACATGAAAGACTTGACTCTCAAAATCTGGAGTTGAAAAGCTTGAGAACGTTCACCAGTTCGTCCGTCGGCCCAGATAGTATACAAGTGTTCCTTCGCTGTCAAGCAAATCTTGAATGTCGAGATTCGTTTTTCATGCGGCACCAGACACGAAACCGACAACAACACGCCGTAAACTACTAATCTAAAACAGGTTACGAACCAACAACCAGACCGTAAACCTGCGACCAGCACCTTGCGAAATTTCATGCAGCCCCAGAATCGCAAACTGGATGCGAGGTTCAGACTTTTCCAGGAGAGCCGTTTTTCACTTCCACAAAGAGGGTGATAGTGCAGCTTGGCCCACATTGCCCTCGCTCTTTTTCTGCCTCGTAGTGACCTAAGAAAGAATATTCAGGCAGAAGCAGAACTGAAACAGAAATTGGGGAGCATGTACGAAGCAGAGGCATTGAGAATCGCGGAAATTCAGATTCAACAGGAGTAATCCTGACAACTCCTGTTGAATCGAATCCGATACAGTTTCCGACCTTGAGATGACCTCTGACTCAGCAATTGGTCAAATGGTCGCTGCCGAATCAAAACGGTTGGTTCCGCAATCAATTCACGGAAGTTCGCGAAGTCGCAGGTTGCGGAATTCAATCGGTGAGCCTTCTGCCTCCAAGCAGATGTAGCCACTTCTTGGATTACATTCATTCCCACCGGAGACCTCTTCTCCGTTCACCCACAGGCGAACCTCTCCATTGATGGCACGAATGTAATAGTGATTCCATTGATCAACCCCTTTGCTCAGGTTTTTTCGAGGGAAGCTTCGCTGACCATTCGGACTGAGAGGCGGAAACGGCTTCATCGTCGATTTTCCGACCGCAAAGACGTCTCCATTTGTCGTGAACCAATCGGCATCTTTGCCTGTTCGTTCTTTGAATTTTGTTGCGTAACCGTGATCGAGAACCTGAATTTCGATCCCTCCAGATGGAAGCTTGTTGGGAGGTAAATCAGTCAGCGCACTTTCAGGAACCCAGATGAATGAACCGGAGTTGCCGCCAGATTTCCGATGCCGCCATTCGTAGACGAGCTCAAAGTTTGTGTACTGCTTGATTGTTCGGTTGACGCCGATGGGCTTTCCTGTCGAAAAGACCATCCCATCTTTGAACGTCCAAGTCTCCTCATCACCGTTGACGTCAGCAAAGTCCTTTTCTCCCAAAGCTCGCCAGCCTGGGCCATTCCCGTCAACAAATGCTTTGGGAAGTTCCTTCTCCTCGGCCTGAACGAGAGAACAACTAACGAGAAAAGCAACAAGGCATCCAATCCGACGCATAGAAAGATCCTCAGTAAGGTTTCAATTCGAAATTGAGAGAACGTGACGTGGTTAGGTCTGTTCAGTGATGAGCCATTACCGGCTAATCGGGACTCCAATCATAGAGCCGTTGTAGACCATTTTCCCATCGACGAAGCCTTGAAAATCAAATTCTGCGAGACGCTTCTTTTTCACCTTCGTGCATTGAGCACAGATAATGAGTCGACTATTCGGGTAGACGGGGCGTCGAAATCGGACTTCGTTCATTCCGCCAAACCCCAGATAATCACCTGCTTCAAGAAGGTCGTACTTGCGAGCATAGAACCCCGCAAGTTGCGCGGCAGCTTCACAAAGCATGACACCCGGCATGAGAGGAAACCCGGGCATATGCCCCTGAATCCAAAACTCATCGTCTGTCACTTCTTTGAATCCGACGAGGCCATGGTTGTCACGGTCAATATGGACAACGCCTGAAAGCTGTTCCATCTCATGACGCTGAGGATTGACCTTGCGGACATCATTGAGATCAAAGAGTGGCTTTTCGTAATTGAATTCGGTGTAGTCGTAAAGGGCTTTAGCTGGCATGGAATGCTTTCAAGCAGTGTTCTATCTAATGGTTCATTCAGGCTGGATTCGGTTCCAGCTACGTATCGAATGCAGGTTGACAAGCCTGCGGAAAATTTGACTTGAGTATTTCAATGAGACCTAACGAGTCAACTCGTGAGTGTGACTCGGTTTTAAACTTGCAGGATATCGCGAACCTGAGCAATCTCGGAGATCAACCGATCGGGTTTCATCTCGGGATCACGTACATCGCTGGCTGTCACCTTGCAAGCCGATTTATCAGCTGCAAAAAGGGCCGTTCGGAACCCTATCTTTTTCGCAACTGCCAGATCGTCTTTTAACCGATGACTCACATGCAAGACTTCTTCAGGTTGAATTCCGATCTTCTTGAAGGACTCTTTAGCGGATCGATAAAGCGATGGCGATGGCTTCCTGATTTTTTGCTGGTACGAAATTGTCATCAGACTCGCAGAAAGGACCTCCGCCAAAGACGCAAACGATCCCTGATGCTTCAGGGCATGTAATAGCTGCGGAATGGTAAAGACCTGTCCATCTGCGATCAAACCTTGTCGGATTCCTGCATCCGTCAGATGAGCGAGAGTGTCTCGACTTCCCTTGACTGCTTCCGCCCCCTGTAAACTGGCATGAAAGAAGTAGGCAATTTTCGCAGCGAAATCATCGACGTCTCCATATTTTCCCTGATCGTAAGTGTACTCTTTCAGTTCAAGCTTGCCGATCACCTTCTTCCAGATTTGAGCAGAATCAACCTCTGGAAAATCTCCTTTCTGCTTGGAAGAGACCATCCCGAGGTCTTCTCGAATGCGATTATAAATGATCAGCATCCCTTCCCAGGGTTGCCCCTTGCGGCGCGTCATGCTGTTCCACATGTTGAACTCTTTAATTGTCTTCTCAAGAGCGATTTGCATGCGAATTTCCTGCTCATGGTGATGCAGCAAAACTCCCTGTTCGATTTGCAACAGAGTCCCATACACCGACCATGTCACAGCTTTGATCCCCGGAAGCGGCTTGAGCGACGGCGTCACTTTCATCGGCACAATGGCTGGAGGATTCGGCCAGATCAAATCTGACCGTTCGTGGAGTTCGTCAATATAAGCAGCCAGGGAAAGTCCCATGGAAAGTTCCTGAGAAATGTGTCGTTGAGGCACCCCACTATGAATCGTTCAGCGATTGAACTCAAGTGTGAATTTCTTCGACACGTGTGGCGTCCCTCGATGAAGTCAGGAATGTGAGTTCCAAGGGCACAGCAAGCCTTGGAGATTTTCACAACTTTACATGGTCCAGCAAGGCCACCACTCAGTATTTCACGTCGAGGCAGAAGGGCAGAGGCTGGAAAAACTCGACTACGAAAGGCTTGAAGCAATGATCTCTGTATTTTGATCGATGTTTGATATACTTCGCCCACTGATCCAAGAACTTGAAAATGATCTCTTGAACACTAAGAAAATGCCTCGATTCAAAGGTATTCGGAGAGACTGATTGATCAGATCCCCGATCCGATTTCCGAGATCATTTGAGGAGCGATGAATGTCTGAACAGAAGAAGCGAGCACTCGACTCGGTCTCACGCAGAAGTTTTCTGGCAGTGGGGGGAGTTGGGGTAGTTGGGTTATCATTAGGAGAAGCACGCACCCGGCCTCGGTCGAATTCTCGCGCGGTGATTCAAATCGTCATGAATGGTGGCCCCAGTCAGCTCGATACCTTTGACCCCAAACCCGAAGCCCCTCGAGAAATTCGTGGCCCGATCCGATCAATTGCGACGTCGATTTCGGGAGTCCACTTTGCCGAGTCTCTTCCGAAGTTGGCACAACGTGCAAGCGAGCTGGTCGTTTTGCGTTCGTTATATCATGAATCTGCCCCGATTCACGAAAGCGGAATGCAGCTACTGTTGACCGGTTCGCTCGTGAAAAAAGAACAACAACCGCCC
Organism: Thalassoglobus polymorphus; assembly: GCF_007744255.1. Taxonomy (GTDB): domain Bacteria; phylum Planctomycetota; class Planctomycetia; order Planctomycetales; family Planctomycetaceae; genus Thalassoglobus; species Thalassoglobus polymorphus. The sequence continues at coordinate 5,509,087 of NZ_CP036267.1, forward strand.
AATATCGGCGTTGTGTTGAATCATGCTCTCAAGCAACATGGAAACGCCCCGGTCTCAGTCCGACTGGGAGGAAAGGTGCAAAAGACCGGGGTTAAAGCCTATCACGGCGATGGAGCAGGGTTCCTCGACCTGGATGATTCGATCCTCATGCCAGACTTGAACACTCTGCAGCAATCCGGCTTCGAGACTCCTCAATTCTCAAAGCTTTCTTCCGCTAAAAAGAAAGCTTTTGGGGAAAATCGATTTGGCGAACTGCTTTGGACTGCGGCTCGACTGATCGAGGCGGGCGTTCAGTATGTTGAGGTCAATACGTTTGATCAATTTGAAGGGAATGTCACTTGGGATGCCCACGGCTGTGCAAAGACCGCACCCGGAACAATTTTTGATTACCGAGACACACTTGGTCCGCAGTTTGATAAAGCAGCTTCAGCGTTGTTTGATGACCTTCAGCGAAGCGGACTGTGGCAACAGACACTCGTCGTGGCGACCGGTGAGATGGGAAGAACCCCTCGCATCAATGAACAGAACGGGCGGGACCACTGGACGGACGTCTGGTCCGGCATGCTGGCAGGTGGTGGACTTGAAGGAGGGCAAGTGATCGGCGAAAGCGACGCCACTGGAGAAGCCGTCAAAAATCATCCGATCCACATCAGCGAGATCGCTGGCCTGATCGGTTCCTATCTCGTCGGCGAATCGCAATTGTCAATTCAGGCAACTGACGATTTAACCTGGTCCCTGCCAAAAGTCGAATCGCTACTAAGTTAGAGCCCCCCTAGATTCGTCTTCACAGACTGACTCGTGGAAAGCAATCTTCACAGGTGCAACAAGCATTGAAAACACTCGACTGAAGACTCTCAGTTCATCAGGACCATCTCAAACATGCGTGAATTTCCAATGAGTGAACTTCAACAGCGACGCCACCAGCTTGCCTTCTTCGTGCTGGGTTGCTTTCTGTTTTCGCAGGCTTCAGAAGCGGAGGAAATCCGGAGAGGACTCTCTGCGAATCAAGTGACTGCGATCGAGAAGAGCATCGCTGCCGAGATGTCGCGTCAGAAGTTAGTTGGAGTCTCAGTCGGAGTCCTCAGAAACGGAGAGATCGTCTTTACTGGAGGGGCTGGACTTTCGAACCGCGAGAAGAAAACCCCAATGACAACGGACACGGTGGTGAACTGGGCATCGAACTCCAAACCGGTCATCGCGATGCTCGCCATGCAGCTTGTGGAACAGGGCAAGCTCGATCTCGACGCCGACGTGCGAAAGTATGTTCCTGAGTTCCCCAGAAAAGATCACACCATCACCACTCGGCAATTACTTTGTCATCAAAGTGGGCTGCCGCATTACAGCAACGGTCGTGTTCTCCCCAGCCCGGGGGCTAGAAACAAACAGGAAGAACTGAACCCGCTTTTCGCCATAAAACGATTCGATCGCTCACCACTCATTTTTGTGCCCGGCACGAAAACAGAGTACTCCTCCCATGCTTACGTTCTCCTCTCTGCTGTCGTTCAACAGGCGGGCGGAGAACCGATCGCTTCGCAACTTGATCAACGAATTCTCAAACTGCTCGGCATGGCTTCTTTCGAACTCGATGTCGCGACTCATGGTCAAAAAGAGTGGGCCATGGGCTATAGAAAGAACTCCGCTGGAAAAATCATCCCCTCTCCGGAACAGGCCAACGCCTGGAAGCATGGCGCGGGAGCGTACAAAAGTAATGTCAATGATTTCTCAAAATGGGCGCAGGCGGTGATGAATCAATCTCTCATCAACGCTGAGACACAACAGCTCATGTGGACGAGGCAAAAACTTTTGGACGGAACGTCATCAAATTATGGACTCGGGGTGCGAGTCGAAGGGAGTGGTCGCAGATTGAAGATCTCGCACAATGGAAGCCAGGCAGAAACAAAAACCCGCATGGTCTTATACCCCAACCAGAAACATGGAGTCGTCGTGATGTGTAACTGCAATTACGCCGACCCAATGGCCATTTCAACGGCTGTTTACAAAGCGCTCAGCACATCGCGATAATGAGGTTTACCGACAACAAACGCATTGAAAACGCTGCATGTTTCCTGACCAATGGTGTGCACCAGCCTGCTCGACCATGTTTCCATGTTGAACCTGCTTCACCAGCAAAACGAGCGTTCGCCAAGAGGCAGAAAGCGAACACCAATCCCACAAGTGCTCTATCACCAGTCGATTTCACCCCCCGGACACCATTAATTTATGTCACTTCTCGAACAGACTGAATCGCGTGACGTCTCGGTTGAAGAGACCTCCAACGATGCTGAACAGGATTCGGTCCTCGGCTATCTGATCGCCAGTGCCGAGCAAATGGTGATCGTGTTCGGTCTGTACATCTTGTCGATTGGTCCGATGTACTGGACTTGGATCGAAGCTAAACATGTCGATGGAAGCCACTTCATCGCAGCCTTTTACGAACCTCTCTGGAAACTCGCGGGCTGGATTCCTCCGCTGGGTGAATGGGTCAACTGGTACGTCTGCCTTTGGATTTACTGAGAGCCTGAACTCCCCGCAGCCTTATTGATTGCTCACTTTGCACGGCAATGCCAAAGATGTCAGCTCCGGGATATCGAATGTTTCCATCAGGCCGAAACAGAACAGTTCGGGAGCCTGGGAAACCGTCATGTCCTGCTCGACGATCTCTTTCAGGCTTTTGAATCCGCCGGTGATCTGTACGGATTGAAACAACTCCGGATTCAGAGCGGCGGAAGTCAGTGCAATCAAGCCTGTCCGTGGTCCGATTGCCTGAACTGTCACAGGCCCCTGATGTTCAGCTTTAACCCATTCCCCAACAGCAGCGACCTGAGCGGCCTGAATTCCCAGTGGCCGTTTGCCAACCGAAGAAACCAGCAATCCATACAGGAAGTCCCGCTTACTGATCTTCGATTCTCCAAAGTAGAACGGATCAATCGCCAGCACTCGCTGACTTTCATTCAGGGACTTCGCGATTGCTTTCGCAGTGCTCCCGCGGCCTTCATCAGCCAGCATGATGACCGTCGATTTGACATTTCCTTCGGGAGTAAATTCCGTAGCCGGAACAGTCCACTCGGTCCCAATTTTCAAACGAACTCCCCGAGCAGAACCGTTCGGGATTTCCAGATCATCACTTTGCACAGCCTGAGCCTGATAAGGCTCCAATCTTAAGACGCTGGCGAGATTGTCTCGCCGTCCTTCGATCGAAAGAATGTGAGGCGCGGGGAGCGATTCCATCAATTTTGTGGCAATCTTGTGAAAGTCGAGATTGTCTTCTGGAATCTCGACGTGCAATTCTTCCTTGGTTTTGAGTTCGTCTTCGGAAGCGATTTCATCAGCCGAATAGTCGTCACTCTCTGCGTAAAAATGATCGCCGAGCATTTTATAAAACTGTTGTCGATTATCGAGCAGGAAGTTATGCGTGCCGGGGTCTTCGTTGACATGTGAGCGAAGATTGCTTCCTTTGCCGTACAAATCAAAGACCGGCTGCGATGCCTGCATCAGAGGAGCCAAAGCATGATCCGCTTTGAAACAGCATTGGTCATCAGCATTGAAAGTGAGCAAAGTGGGGCGTGGAGCTCGCATAGCAGTTAAGTGGTTGTAGTCCGCAACCATCGCCAGATCGACCGGCGTTTGCTCAGAGTCACCCAAGTCGGAGATGAATTCCGCCCGGGTCACGTAGCTGGAATATCCTGCGACCGGATTCGAGAGCGTCACTCGCTCATCGAGTGAGCTGATGAAAATTGTCTGCCAGCCTCCTCCAGAAAGCCCCGCAACAGCAACTCGATTCGGATCGGCATGTGGGTGTTCCAGAAGGATATCAAGACCGCGTGTCATGTAGAGATAATGCAGTGCGACACCGCTTGTTCCGCAAAGATCGATTTGATTACTTTTGTAGTGATTGAATCCCGGCGTTCTTAACTGCCCCATTCCCAACCATTCGACATTCAATGCGAGCATACCTCGCTTCGCCTGATTGATGCAGCGAATCTGCTTGTAGTCGGCAACTTTTCCGTCGCCATCGTGACCATTCACGTTCATCACAACCGGAACTTTTCCTTCGATGTTGTCAGGCTCGTAAAGGACCGCAGGAATCCAGAGGCCGGGGATTGCTTCGTAACGAAGCTTGCGAATCTTGTAGCCAGGCCCGCCTTCAATCGTTTCCAACCACTCGACTTTCTTTTTGGCATCTCGCCAGTTCGCAGCTTCTCCTCGAAAAACAACATCTTTCAACGCAGCTTGCCGACGTCCTTCAATGTATTGCTCCCACGCCTCGACCGTTGTGACTTCTGGCATCGGCAGAACGCGAGCTTCGGTGAAATCCTGAACTTCATTCCACGCATGATCAACGTCAATGAGCCGATGCTGTAACGCTTTCTCAATGGCTTCGGTCTCTTGGGACCAAGCCGAATTCGCCTGCATGAGAATCAGAAGTGGCAAAGCAAATCGCACAGATCGATACATCGTTGTGGCCTTTGAATTCAGTGGAGGGGAAGAGAGTCTCTTCATACGGATGGGCTTCTGAAAGAATTGCACTGCATCTCAACCCTTTTCGCAAGGCATCACAAAAATTCCGCCCTTGGAGCAGACGCCGTTCATCTCGACCTCGGACCAATTCCCCTCAGGTGATTCAACATTAGCTGCACACAATTTCTTTCCGAAGCGGAAAATTGAGAAAGAATTCATTACGCTCATATTTCTATTGGGAGGTTCATACGATTGGAGAAATCAATGCTGAAGCTGATCTTTGCTTGTTTTACTTTGTCCGTTTTTCTTTGTTCACTTCCTCCTGCGAGCGCTGACACGGTGACAGTATTTCAGTCTGAAACGGAAGGATACAACGTCTATCGCATCCCAGCGATTGTACGGGCAGCCAATGGCGATTTACTCGCATTCTGCGAAGCACGCGAAGGAGGCGATGCCAGCGAAATCGACTTAGTAATGAAACGTTCAACCGACCAGGGAAAGACTTGGGGGAAGCTGCAAGTTGTCCAGGAGAGTGACGATTTCCAGAAACTGTACCCCGGGACAGATGTCACTGTGGGAAATCCGGCACCCGTTGTCGATCTGCTGGACCCTGATCATCCGGGGCGAATCTGGATGCCATTCACGATTGAGAATGATCGTGTGTTTGTCATCTCAAGCGATGATCATGGCGAAACGTGGTCGCCGCGACGCGAACTCACTCAAGATGTAAAACTTCCATCCTGGGGCTGGTACGCCACTGGACCAGTTCATTCGATTCAGTTGATTCACGGAAAGCACAAAGGTCGTTTGCTCATCCCCGCTGATCACCGCTTAGGCGACGCGGGTGCTGATCGCGGCCCCAATGGAGCACAGGCGTTCTACAGTGATGATCATGGTAAAACATGGAAGATGGGAGCGATTGACGACACTTACGAAGATGGGTTGAACTCCAACGAAACGACAGTTGTCGAACTCAACGATGGTCGACTCTACTTCAACACTCGCGACCAAAATGGCAAAGCCCCCGGAACACGTGGGGCTGCCTACAGCAGCGACGGCGGAGAATCATTCGACGCGACCGGAGACAAGGCATACAAGTGGTTCAGTCCGATCACCGAAACTCTCGATCCACCTGTCGTTCAATGTGCATTGTTACGGGCAGCTTCTACGAAGTTGGGAGATTCAAGAAACCTGATTCTCTTCTCCGGCCCTGATGAAAATGGCCCCACCGGAAAAGGCCGCAGCGACCTGCGAATTCGGTATTCGACCGACGAATCGAAATCATGGAAAGACGGCCCATTGATTCACGAAGGCCCGGCAGCCTACAGCGACATGGTCAAGCTCGATTCGCAAGAAGCCCCATTCGGCGTCCTTTTTGAAGCAGGAGATCCCGGAAAATCTGCATACCAGCGAATCGACTTCACCACATTCTCTATTGAATCAAACTCCAACTGAGATTCTAGCGAGGTGGCCCGACCGACTTGTTCGGTTGGGTCGCTTTAGCGACAAGATGAAGTAACTGTAGGGCAGGGCTCCCCTGCCGCAAAGTCAACATAATGGTCGATCTAATAGCATAAAATCTATCACATATAAATAATTAAAAACACATAACATTCGCATTCGCTCCGACACATAGACTACCATTACTCACTGGTAAGCAGGAGAAGAAAACCCCCCTCATCAATGGACTGGTCACCATCTGTGATAAAAGAATGGAAGTCAACGCTGAATCCGCCACGCCCATCCTTACGCTGCACTCCAGTCTGAGCGTGCCACTCGTCCCGATTTTCGACGCGTGCTTTCTCGCGGCAGGGAAGCCCTGCCCTACACTCACTACGATGAGTCTCATTAACCAAATTGTCAAAGAACAATTGTGAATTCGAGGAAAATTCAACGCTTAATCCCGTCAAGCTCAGCCTGACCTACCTTGCTTCCAGCACGAAAACGTAATGAAGTGTGCATGTCCAGCTTCGTTGATAGCACGTCGTTTTTTATGATGCTCTTCAGGCATGTGTGACTCAACCAAATTTCCAAAGATCAATCACGAGCTGCGCGACACGGTCACATAATGCAGAGACGACGACGCCTCGCATTACTCCTACACTCTCCCCCGCTCCGCACGGCTCGCAGAGCCGTGGCACTCCCATATTTCACTCATTCAGTCGGTCCACTCTGCCAGGCACAATCGTGGCACCTCCGTATTTCACTCATTCAACCGGGCCACCCCGCCCGGTGTAAGTCAAGGTGTTTTCACCGATTTCGGAAGCATGGATTGGTTTGACGTAAGTCGTTATTTCTCGTCGCGTGAAAAACTGGATGTTTGTCAAAATTAATTCCCGGAGGCCCTCAATTAAACTACCACATTTCTGTCACGGGAGATAATTTCAAATTCAATGGGATTGAGGTCAATTGCCAGGAGATTAGAGAATTCGACGATGCCATGTTTTTCAATAAACTGACTCTCAGCAGCTGAAATGAGCATCAGATTGTATAGGAAGACTGGAGCCCCCAAGATTGTCAATTCATTTGACAAATTCGAATCTGGTTCGATTCCAGATTCATGAAACAGGATGTGCGTCCACGGGGTCTCGGGGAAAACCGGTCTTGGAGGTGCTCCATGCGGAATTATATCTCCATGATTAATGTCCAGGCCACGCCCAACTATGACCTTGGCACACAGATGCAGAAGTTCTGCGTAGAACTCGTCAAACTCTTTAGAGTATAAGACTAATTCCGAGCGGCCGAACTGCGAATCATGCGATTGAAAACTCGCGAGACCAGAGGTCAAGAACGTAAAGAACTCTCTCCCAGTCGATTCGGGACAAAACACAAATACTGAAACCGGAAATTTTACGTTGGGTAGTCGAGTTTGAACAATCTTGTCTGGTTCTCCCCAAAGAGTTTCAAAATAAGGATTACATTTTGGAAGGCGATTCATAATTTCTCCCGCTGTGCGTTGAGTATTGAGAGGGGATATTTCGCCGTGCTCTATTTCCTCCCTGGTTATAAGATTCCGGCTTCCTGTTGCTGACCTATTCACTTAGGCTGCCCTCCCGAATCAGCGATATTGACCTTGCCAATCCCAAAACGATAAGGGCAATCGTTCTTCAGCCAATCTTCCAGAAACTCTTTGATCTTCTCGTTGAAAACTAAACCGTGGTACGCTGTGAATCCGAGTTCAAGGTTTTCAACGGATTTTGCAGTGTAAACAGCTTCATGGTCGTCATACACATTTAAGTGCTCGACCTTTCCGCAACAAGAACACTCTTCGATGGCAGGGTCTGCTGCAAGGCGAATAATGGCTTGGTCCATCGCGACAATACCAAGCCAGTCTTTGACAAACTTTAACCCATCGTTTTGAAATCCAACCCAGTAAAAATGTTTGAGAAATGGGGAAAGTTTCTCCGCCATATCACAGTGGAGTGCTGTCACATGAAAACTCGATGCGGACAGGAAACCACTCACATTCGTCTCTGGGGTTTCGCAAGTCAGCCACTGAAGTAAGGTTGGGTTACTCAACTGTCGACAAGATCGGCAAAATGCCGATGTCTTCCAGTTAGGGTTCGTTAGTAAATTAACATGAATGAACTCATTCTCGTCAAATGGTGCCAGATAAAAAATGTCAGGATTCACTAAAAGCCTCCTCCAGGTCCAATATTCATGTTTCCAAAAAGATAGTTTTTCCAAAATGCACCGGAGACATCGTACCCCGGATGGAGTGTGTCAAATTTATTGGACGCCTTGACTATAGAATTGTATGCTCGTTCCAACTCATTGCCTTTGGCATTCGCAAGCCATCTTTGAGACTTTTTGGCACTCATCCCAATGAGTTCCTTCAGGCCTGCATTTCGCAGTAACTGTAGGGCAGGGCTCCCCTGCCGCAAAGCCAACACAATGGTCAACCCAATAGCATAAAATCTACCATCAATGAATTCTTAAAACCACACAATATTAACATTCGCTCTGACACCTAGACTACCATTATTCACTGGTAAGCCGGAGAAGAAAACGTCCTTCTTCAATGGACAGGTCACCATCTGTGATAAAAGAATGGAAGTCAACGCTGAATCCGCACGCCCATCCTTACGCTGCGCTCCAGTCTGAGCGTGCCACTCGTCCCGATTTTCGACGCGTGCTTTCTCGCGGCAGGGAAACCCTGCCCTGCACTCACTTCAACCTGATCGAGCAATCTGCCCCCAGCCACCAGTCGTCACTCTTTGACAGGATAACGGCTTGAGATGGCAATGCGGTTCCATGTATTAATGACAACGGCAAGCCACTCAATGGCTGACATTTCTTCTCCGGAAAGGTTGGCTGCGGCTTGCTCGTAGATTGCATCAGGCAGCTGGCCTTCAGAGATCAGGGTGATTGCCTCCACAAGCTCCAGCGCAGCACACTCTTTGGGGCTGAAGTATTCAGTCTCTTTCCATACGGGAACAACTGCCACACGGTCAGCAGACTCCCCGTTGGCAAGTGCATCCCGTGTGTGCAGCCTGACACAGAATGCGCATTGATTAATCTGAGAGGCACGCAAGCGTAAGAGATGCGAAAAGCCTACGGCAATTCCTGCATTGGTTAAAGCATTAGAGGCAAGCCGGTCAAGCTCAATGACTGCCTGATACAGCTCAGGGGCTGATTTGCCAAGATTCACTCTTTCGGACATACGTTCCCCTTATTTTGCACGGTTAACATAAAGTATTAAACGTCGCTGTTCACTGCTCGCTGTCATTCGCATTAAGAGCAATGGCTACCGCTCCGGCGACCGGCTCTTTCACGATAGTCATAAACTGTTCCGAGAGTGCGAGTCTGCGCTGAAGTTTCTCGACAAATGCCTGCTGATGCACAAATACGCCACCAGCAAGAGCAAGTTGGGCCTCACCCAAATTCAATCCAAGTTTAGCAGCGAGACACTCCACCATTGTTGCGAGTTCATTGGCAGCTTCATCGATGATGCTGTGAGCGACCTCATCATCAGACAGCGAAAAGACAATACCGGAGAGTCCAGCAATCACCTCGCGACTCAACTTGTCACCATAAATTTTTCCGATCAACTCTGAAGCCTCAGCGATCTGAAAATGCTCTAGAAAGGCTGACAAGAGTCGAGTTCGCGGACCGCGATCGTCGGCAGCTTTCGTAGCAGCTTGTAGACCGGCGAGTGCGATTTGATATCCGCTTCCCTCATCACCAAACAGATACCCCCAACCGCCTGACCTTGCGATGTCACCTTCCGTATTTCGTCCCCAGGCAAACGATCCCGTTCCGGAAATCAGTGCAATTCCAATTCGTTCTGGGCTGGCAGCCGCCAGGATCGGTTGAGCATCGTCCGTTACAACCACATTCGTTGCGAGGCCAAGTCCGCTTGCCCATGCTTTCAAACGAACTTGCTCTTCGACACGCCCCGCGCCCGCCGCACACAAGCAAAGTGTGAAGACAGATTTTTTTGGCAATTGAGCATCTAAAAATGCGTCTTCAATGGCTGTTTGAATTTGCTGGCAGGCAGCATCAAAGCCGACAGCCCGTGGGTTCCCCGGTCCGGCATGCCCCTTGCCGATTGGCTGCTGAGTCTTTTGAAATTCAGAATCCGCCAGCCACGCAGTTGTCTTCGTTCCACCGGCGTCAACGCCGATCACCAATTCACCGATGGTCGGGCTCTGGTCACTTTCCTGAGGTTCATTCACTCTTGCAAATCCTCCTCTAAAGCCAACCGGAGCTGTCCACCATGTTTTTCTAGAAGGGTCCGCGCAGCTTGCGGGGAGACGTTCTTTCGCAACATCACAACAGTTGTTTTCAATTCACCATCACATTTTTTGAGCTCTTCCTCAGCCTGACCTTCTGTGATGCCTGCCAATGCAGCAGCGATACGTCGACTACGTACGATTAACTTAGAGTTACTCGCTCGCAGGTCGACCATGTAGTTTCCGAATGTTTTCCCGAGTTGGACCATGGTCCCGGTCGAAATCATGTTCAAGACCATTTTCGTCGCGGTCCCCGCTTTCATGCGAGTCGATCCGCTGATGATTTCAGGACCGACGACCGGAGCGAGCATCAGATCAGCATGAGATGCCATTTGTGAATTCTCATTACAGACGAGTCCAATCGCATAGGCCCCAACTTCTCTGGCGTAATCGAGAGCACCAATGACGTACGGAGTCCGCCCGCTACTTGCAATTCCGACGAGAACATCCTTGCCGGTTAGGTCGATCGCTTTTAAATCGATCACAGCGGCCTCAGGATGATCCTCAACTCCTTCAGCTGCCTTGCGAAGTGCTGTGTCTCCCCCAGCGATGAGCCCCACGACCATTTCGGCAGGGGTGTTGAAAGTCGGAGGACACTCCGATGCGTCTAAAACTCCCAGACGCCCGGATGTCCCCGCTCCAATGTAAACGAGTCTCCCTCCGCTGCGAATCCGCCCGGTCGCCACCTCGATGGCCTTCGCGATTGAGTCCGCTTCGCGTGCAACCGCCTCTGCGATTTTCGCATCTTCAGCGTTCATCAGCTGTACGATTTCCAACGGAGAAAGCGTATCAATTTTCTCTGATAACGGATTGATTGCTTCTGTCGTGAGTGAGGAGGACTCTTTCATAATTCACTGATTTTTTCTGGCTGAAGATGCCGCTGGCTCGAGAAATTCTGAGTTGCAAAATGCGAAAATCGGAGTTCTTCCAGAGTATCGAAATCAATCACAACAAACTACAACATGCAGCAAGGAAAATTATGAATAATGAGTGCAGAACTTGGCCCCATTGATGTTGTCGTCCTGATCTCGCTGCTGCTGGCAGCGATTGCGATTGGGTTCTGGTCCGGCCGAAAGAACACCGATGTCGAGTCATATTTACTCGGTGGGAGATCACTCCCCTGGTGGGCGATTCTCGGTTCGATTGTCGCCACCGAAACAAGCACCGCGACGGTCTTGAGTGTGCCGGGTGTTGCGTTTGGCGATGCCGGCATGAAGTGGCTGCAAATCGCCTTTGGCTACATTGTCGGCCGAATGGTCGTCGTGCAAGTCTTCCTGCCGTTGTACTTCAAAGGAAAATTGCTGACAGCGTATCAGGTTCTTGATTCGCGGTTCGGAACAGCAACAAAAAGAACAGCGTCACTTCTCTTTTTAATCACGCGAAACCTGGGAGATGGGCTGCGGTTATTTCTGGCGGGGATTGTCTTGCATACTCTGCTGGGATGGCCGTTTGTGAACTGTGTGATCGCAATGGGCGTGGTGACGATTTTTTACACGTTCTTCGGGGGGCTGCGATCTGTGGTCTGGAACGACTGCATTCAGTTCGTCATTTATATGCTCGGAGGCGTCGCAGCCCTGTTCATCATCGCCAGCCAAGTTCCCGAAGGATGGTCGCAAATCTGGACTTTTGCCGAGACCACTGGAAAGCTCAAGATCATTGAAACGAAGTTTCTAATTTCCGATCCCTACAACATCTGGGCAGGAATGATCGGTGGGGCAGTCCTGACCATTGGGACACACGGAACCGATCACATGATGGTTCAGCGATACCTGAGTGCTCGCAGCCAAGGCGAAGCTGGGCGAGCTGTCTTTTTGAGTTCGCTCGTTGTCTTAGTGCAATTTGCACTCTTTTTGTTTATCGGTGTTGAATTGGCCTGCTACTATTCACTGGACGGAAATGTCGCTCCTGAAAAAGCAGATCAGGTCTTTGCACACTTCATTGTGAATCAATTTCCTCGCAACACCGGCTTGATCGGTTTGATTCTGGCAGCAATTCTGGCAGCGGCGATGTCGACACTTTCCAGCTCGCTGAACGCTTCTTCTTCAGCATTCCTCAACGACTTCTATGTCCCCAACTGTCAAACACCTCCAGATGATCATACACAACTGACGATCTCACGCTGGCTGACGGTCGCGTTCGGTGTGCTGCAAATCGGAATTGGTGTTTGGGCAATTTCACTTGAACGAACAGTCGTGAACAACGCTCTGACGATCGCCGGATTCTCCGCCGGGCTGTTACTGGGGATCTTTTCTCTGGGAGTCCTGACAAAACGTGCGAGTCAGAAGTCTGCCATCGGCGGAGCTTTCGTCGGCTTGATTGTCCTGATCATTGTGCAGTTCGTTCTCAAGAATTCCGACGGGAAACCGCTCGTCGCCTGGCCATGGATTGCACTCATTGGCTCGGTGACAACATTCTCCGTGGGGATGCTGATTTCATTCATTTTCCCTCAGAAACAGGCAGTTATTGAATGATGTTCCTATTCCCTCAGCGAGTCGATTCGAACTCGAAACCGCAAGCCAAATCGGCATCGAACTGGTTGCGACTCTTCCTCGTGGTGCTTTGCTTCTCCATGTCGTCTTCTCCAACCTCCGCGGACGATGGTGTTCTCAACGGGATTGATGTCCTGCAACGAGACAAGTTCAAATTACTGGCGGATCAACGCGTCGGTCTCATCACGAATCATACCGGACTCAACCGCGACGGAGTCAGTACGGTCAAGCTGCTGAACGATGCGAAGAACGTTTCGTTGAAAGCACTCTTCAGCCCCGAGCATGGCTTCGAAGGAAAGCTCGACGTTTCAAAAATTGGCGACACAAAAGATCAATCAACCGGTCTCATCGTATTCAGCCTGTATGGAGCGACTCGTCGCCCAACGAAAGAAATGCTCGATGAGGTCGACACACTGGTCTTCGACATTCAGGACATTGGGGCGCGCTTCTACACTTACGTTTCCACGATGGGTGAAGCGATGACTCAAGCGGCTGCGCAAGGAAAAAGGTTTGTTGTTCTCGATCGCCCCAATCCTATCAACGGCGTCAATGTCGCTGGCCCGATGCTCGATGCGGGGGAGGAATCATTTGTCGGTTACCACCACCTTCCAGTTCGTCATGGAATGACGACCGGAGAGCTGGCGATGATGCTGAACAAGGAATTGAAACTCGACTTGAACCTGCATGTGGTGAAGTGCGAAGGCTGGCAACGCGAGCATTTCTGGGACGAAACCAGTCTCGTCTGGGTGAACCCGTCACCGAACATGCGCTGCCTGACGCAGGCTTTGCTGTACCCCGGTATCGGACTGATTGAAACAACAAACCTTTCGGTCGGTCGCGGGACAGATACCCCTTTCGAAGTCATCGGCGCACCCTGGATCAATCCGAGAGAACTGGCTGACGCACTCAATCGCCAAGAGACCCCCGGCGTCAGCTACGTCCCAATTCGGTACACCCCGGACTCAAGCAAGTATAAAGACGAAGAATGTGGCGGAGTGAATATTATCATCACCAATCGCGACCAGTTCGAGCCATTGCGGGTCGGCTTCGAAGTCTCGACGCAACTTCAAAAACTTTACCCGAATGACTGGAAGGGGAAAGACGCCATGCGGCTGTTGGGAAATCGCAAAACGCTCGACGCAATCCTCGCAGGTGAATCTGCTGAGAATGTAAAATCGATTGCAGAACAGGGAGTCGACCAGTTCCTGAAACGACGGGAAGGTTTTCTGTTGTATTGAGAAACACATCTCACTTCTTTCGGATTGTTGTTCAGATTTTCCACGGACACAAAAAACGCGAAAGTGTTTCAGCATGAAATCGAAGACGCTGTGACAAATCACGTAAAAACCGGTCTCGAACGATTCATTAAAGACCCGCCATCGGAACTCAACGAGGCCCGACTCGGGTTGTTGATGAATCAGGCATCGATCGACCCTCAGTACCGCTACGCCTGTGACCGAATCGCAGAACGTTTTCCAGGGCAACTTGTCGCACTCTTCTCTCCTCAGCATGGTTTCTGGGGCGAAGAACAAGCGAACATGATTGAATCGGACCATAGCCTTTCTGGCCCTCTCAACATTCCAGTTCACAGCTTGTATTCAGAAACGCGACGCCCCACGAAGGAAATGCTGGCTGAGATCGATTTCCTCATCGTCGATCTGCAGGACGTCGGGACGCGTGTGTACACATTCATCTGGACACTATTGGAGTGCATGAAAGCCTGTGCTGAGCATGGCGTCCATGTTCTCGTTCTTGATCGACCGAATCCACTGGGCGGAGAAATTGCTGAAGGCCCGATGCTTCAATCGGAATACGTCAGCTTTGTTGGCGGGGCAGAAATCCCGCTGCGACATGGCCTCACAATTGGCGAGTTTGCGAAGTGGATGAACAAGTCCAAATCCATCAACGCGGAACTGACCATCGTTCCGATGCAAGGCTGGAATCGGTCCATGTTCTTTCAGGAAACAAACTTGCCATGGGCGGTTCCTTCACCAAACATGCCACGGCTGGAAACTGCAATTGTCTACCCGGGGCAGGTTCTCCTCGAAGGCACAAACCTCTCTGAAGGACGCGGAACAACGCAGCCATTCGAACTCTGTGGAGCCCCTTGGCTCAACGCCGAAGAGTTCTGCCAAGAAGTCAGCCGTATCGAGCATCCCGGTTTCGTATTGCGACCGATTCGATTTCGCCCGACGTTCGACAAATGGAAAGACCAGGCCTGCGAGGGCGTGTCGATCCACGTCACCGACCCGCAAGCAGCGAGGTCGGTAATGCTCACTGTCTCAATCATTGAAGCAGCCTGCCGACTGGCCCCCAACGATTTCCAATGGCTTGCTCCCCCCTATGAATACGAAACTGTTCTCCCCCCCATCGACATCCTCTTCGGTAACAGCGATCTGCGAACAGAGTTGAAATCAGCCAAAAGACTCGATGAGCCAGCGTTGAACAACTTAGTCGAACTCGACACAGCAGCCTGGTGGAACAGCGTCTCTGAAAGCCTGCTTTACTAGAGCATTCGTCGAATGAACATGCACGACCTGCCTCGTGGAGATGAGTGATTTATCACATAAAAAGCTCTCTTTACAGACACCAGAAACACGAAACCGTTCTACAACTTGCTGCTGACCATGACTCGTAAAAAACGAAAACCAATACCGCCAAGCGATCCGGTGCACACAGATTCGGTGCACACTGGGCCCAGTGCAAAATTGAAAGCGACTGCTTTTCATGAAGCTGGTCACGCAGTCATGGCAATGTTACTCGGACGACCGGTCGAAAAAGTCACGATTGCTCCCGGCCAAATGCAGAGCGGATTGAGTCGACTGGGGGCATGCAAGATGCAAAAAGGAATGCGAAAACCTTCCAGAGATCCACTGGAGGACGAAGTTCTGATTCTCTTGTCCGGGATGGTTGCTGAAAGCCGAGTGACAGGGCGCTATTGCCAATTGGGAGCTTCTCAGGACCTTCACCTCGTCAAAAGTCTCCTCTCGGAAAACCGTGCCACAAACGAACGTCAATTGCAGAGACTTGCACGACGCATGATTGACAAAACTGAAAATCTACTCAGCCGCGCCGAGCCGACTCAGGCCATTGAACTAATCGCTAACGAGTTACTGAAAAATGAAACGATTAGTGGGAGAGCCGTCCGGCATCTCTTTGAAATCTCAAAACAGTCGCATTCGTAACTGATCTTCGACTGTATTGGCATTTTTTCAATCAGTGTTTGAGTTCCTCAATTGCCGAGCAGTCGATGAAACCATGAAAGTGACGTTCACGGACGCAATGACGAATCTCTGCCCACTTCTGTGCATCAGCGTTCCGCCCGTCGCCCACTTGGAGTTCAGACTGAAACTCAAAGCACAAATAGCCTGAACATCTGACAACAAGTGATCATCTGGGCGCTTCACTTTTATTCCGTCAAAATCTTTTTGTCGAGCGCCACGTTTTCTGTCCGATGCCTACTCGGATTTATTACGGTTGTGTTTGACTGTGCTTTTTCATCAAACTAATGTGAATTGATGCCAATTGCGTCTTTTTTTTATTTTGACCGCCTTAAGGCCTGCCGTATATCGCCTGCATAAAAGGCAGGCTTTGTCATTCTGAGTGAGTTGAAAGAGCGAAGCAAACTGGCACGTTCTCAGCCGGGAAGAGCGTGAAGTTGAATAGGTTTTGGGCATGAGTAAGAACGCAAACAATCAAAGTGTGGTTGTGAATCAGCTGATCGCTGAATACATGAGACGCACCGATGCCGGCGAAAAACTTGACACTACGCAGTTTATCGCTGCACATCCGGAGCATGCGGAAGAACTGAATCGCCACTTTGAGAACGTAAATCTGCTGGATGGCCTGAAACGGACCGACACAAATGAGGTGGACGAGACACTCGTCAAACCGGCTGAAGATCTTGACAATTCGAACGATGACCCAACCGCCCAGACCGTCGTCCGAGGAATGGCCGATTCGGAAACCTCGGTGACTCGGGACCACCAGCGACTGAATTCAGGCTCAACGACGAACATTGAAATCCCGGAAACCTTCGGTCGTTACGCGATTCAAAAAGTTCTTGGGCAGGGAGCGATGGGGGCGGTCTACCTCGCCAAAGACACACAGCTAGATCGTGACGTCGCCCTCAAGATCCCGAAGTTCGGCGACGGCAGTGGCGTTGATGACAAAGAACTCCTTGAACGGTTCTACCGAGAAGCACGTGCCTCTGCGACGATCCGCAGTCCGAATATCTGCCCGGTTTATGATGTCGGTGAAATTGAAGGGCAACACTACATCACGATGGCCTATATTGAAGGCCGCCCGCTGAAAGACTTCACCAAATCGAAGAAGTCACATTCAGAAAAACAGATCATCACGACCATACGCAAGTTGGCAGTCGGCTTAGAACAGGCACACGCCATCGGTGTCATTCATCGAGATTTGAAACCTGCAAATATTATGGTCGACAAGAAGGGCGAGCCGGTCGTCATGGACTTCGGCCTCGCCCGCCGGAGCGATAGTGATGATGTGCAGGTGACGCAGAGCGGAGCAATTCTCGGCACGCCAGCGTACATGGCTCCCGAGCAAGTTGCCGGCGATCAGTCAGCGATCAACCATCAGGTCGATATCTACGCTCTCGGCATTATCATGTATGAGTTGATCACTGGCGAGATGCCATTTAAAGGGAATCTGATGGCGCTACTGCAACAGATCTCTCTCAACAATCCGAAAAAACCATCGGAGTTTCGCAAAGATCTCGATCCAAGATTGGAGACCATCTGCCTGAAAATGATGGCAGGCGATCAATCAAAACGCTATCAGTCGATGAATGACGTCGCTGCCGACCTGCAAGATGTACTGAGGCACCCCAATAGAAAACAGAAGAAAGACGCAACGAAGAATACCGGCCCCAAACCAAACGCAATTCCGACTTCACACGAAGAATCCAATCCGGCTTTAGTGACAGTTGAACACCCCAAGTCTTACGCTGAGCAACTACGAGAAAAGAAGAGCAAGACAGCGAAGGCAGCGAAGAAGTCAAATTCGCCAAACAAGGCGGGACCGAGATCAAAAAAGAAAGCTTCTGAAAATTTCGGTCCACCGAAGAAGTTTCTCATCGCTGGCGGCTTGGGTGGGTTACTACTCCTGCTCGGCATCGTCTTCATCGTTCGCGTTGGTAAGTACGACGTGCAGATTACGCTGGACGATCCGGAAATCACGCTCAGCGTCGATGACGAGGTCCTGAACATCAAAGATGGACAAGATCTCTACAAGCTCTCTGCAGGTGAGCACAAACTTAAACTGCAGAAGGAAGGTCTAACAGCTCACATCGAAGAGTTCACCGTCACCAAAGACGGCGAAACGGCCATCCGAGCTGTCGTAGTCAACGGCAAACTCGACGCATTGTTGAACGGTGAAAACGCTTCAGGTAACGAGCATGTAGAAGGCCATATTAGTGCTGACTCTGTCACTGCAACCGAGAACTCAATTCCGACAAAGAACTCTGCATTGGAATTCGACGGCGATGGTGATTACATCTCAGTCAATTCCGTGAATATCGAGCAGGGAAAACCATTTTGCATAGAATTTTGGATAAAACTGAATGACGACTTGCCAGAAGGTGCAAGTGGAACAATTACATCTGTCGGACCGTATAACAATACGGCATTTCGAACTTATCAGGACACCAATGTTTTCTATAGTAATTTCGCATTCCTGGAGATCGAAGAAGAGACAGAAACGTCACGTGCCATTGAATTTTCCAGGGTAAAACTCAATTCTCCTTCATGGACTCATATTGCATCTCAGATCGATGCCCAAGGTCGCTGCGTAACTTATGTAAATGGCAGAAAAACGCCCCCTTTAAGCTTGTCAAATGTTGAGTTTGAGCAGCTTGTCAAACTGGCACAGCCAATTGGATTCAAGAAGAATTTGACGATCGGTGCCAACTATCATCTCGGCAGCTTTACGAAGTCCGGCAGCAAACATCCGCTTAGTTTCTTCAAGGGATCGATGCGTGCTTTCCGTATGACTTCAGGTGTGAAGTACACAGAGAATTTCATCCCGGCAGATGAGTTCAAAAAAGAAACTCAGACGAAGGTGCTCTACCTCTTTAACAAAGGTTCAGGCACCACCCTCGAAGACGCCTCCGGCAACGGGCACGATGGCAAGATCATCGGAGCGAAGTGGGTTGCACTGGAGATGGATTCGTCTCAGCAGAGGTCGTTCTCTTTGAGTACAGATCTGGAAATCTTGAAATCCGAGAACATGAATTGGGAATTCAAAGATGAAGTGCTGAAAGGACACGGCACAGCGACAAAAAAAACCCACAAATGGGTGGCAGCAGAGTTCACGAATGAGATTCATGGAGACTACGACATCGATTTTGAGTTCAAGCAATCAGCTTTCTATCCCATTCAAGTTGATTTTCCACTCGGAGACAATCAGGCGATTCGTGTCCATATCGGAGGACAAGGCAGTGCATTGATGAAAATCGATGGGAAGGAAGACCGTGACGCTGCAGAAGAATTCCGTAATGACGATGCGAAACTTAAATATGGTAAGTGGCAACAATTGTCGGGGAAAATTCGCCATAAGGGAGAGAACGTTGAAATTGATGTCACGTTAGATGGAGTTCACGTTGGTCGATTCGCCGGAGCTCGATCACGAATCTCGCTACCGCATTGGAATACCGTTCGCCCGACCACAGTTAAATTCTCAGGGTATGGCGATCTTTCAAAAGCTCAAATTGAAGTGAGGGGGGAAGTAAGACTCCAACCTTCATTAAACACAACAACTGACGCGTCAAGCCATTCAAAGGCCCCTTCCATCGCTCTTTCACCTTTCAACGAAGCAAAGGCGAAAGCTCATCAGAAAGCATGGTCAGAACACCTTGGGGTCCCTATCGAGAGAAAAGTTGATCTTCCCGGAGGAGAGAAAATCACCTTTGTACTCATCCCGCCGGGTGAGTTTGAAATGGGCAGCCATCAACACGAGCAATCGATGTTTCTTAACGCGATTCGAGGTGAATGGAACGCTGAAAGAACTCCTGCCGAGATTCCGCGACACAAAGTTCAGATCTCGAATCCATTTTATCTTAGTAAACAGGAAGTGACTCAGGGAGAATGGTTGTCAGTGCTGGAGGACAATCCATCTGTCTATGCGAATTCGAAGGAGCATCCAGTGAATCAGGTGACCTGGAATGAAGCGAAGGAATTCGTCAATGCGATGAATTCAAAAGCTGATCTGCAGGGGCTGACGATTCGACTTCCGACTGAAGCAGAGTGGGAATATGCCTGCAAGGCAGGGGACCCGCGGTCCAACTATCCTCCAGAAGAACTGGAGGAATATGCCTGGTTCAATTTAAACTCGAAAGGCAACCTGCAGAAAGGTGGAGAGCGAACACCGAACGCTTTCGGACTTCATGATATGCTAGGAAACGTCTGGGAATGGTGTGCTGACAGCTATCATCCTGACTTCTACCGGAAGTCTTCCAGAGTAGATCCAGTCTCGCTCGAAGCTGGGGAGGATCGCGTCTTGCGAGGCGGAGCAATGACTCACGGATATATCCATTGCCGCCCAACATACCGAAACCACGATCTTCCGGATAAAAAAAGCTTTCACTTCGGTGTGAGACTGGCAGCCACAATTTCTTCCAGTTCGCTCCCGCTTAAAAAAGCGACTCCCGGACTCGACATCTCTCAATCAGATGGCTCCTCAGACTGAAAGTCGCCCTGATATTGCAGTTGCTCCGTTTACGAGTTCAGATGCAAAGCAGCATCAGCCAACGTGGGCGGAGCATCTTGGTAAACGCAAGTTCAACGGCAATCAGTGATGGGAAAGACCGCACCGGATGATGCCAAGAATCCGCGACCACTGTTCAAAGATGCTCGAAAAACGGCGGATCTTGGAAACGGTATCTTTGAACCGTATGCTCGGCGACGTAAGTCTAGTGATAGAAAAGAGAAAGCCGTTTTGCGAGCTCGCAAAACGGCCTCATATCCAGTTGAGTCGGGATGACAGGATTTGAACCTGCGACCTCTTGACCCCCAGTCAAGCGCGCTACCAGGCTGCGCTACATCCCGTGTTTGTGAGTGTTGCGGTAATCTTTTGGACTCAGCTTCAATCACAGAGGGTCGTCAGTTTATGTGAATGGATGGGGTTGTCAATCTACCGGCGGGGGAGGTTGTCGTTTCTCGCTCACATCACTGAACTCTTTCACATTCAATCTCCGCAGAGCGACCTTAACATTAAAGCAGTTTGCTCTCGCGTATCAGTGCTTTGTGGCTGTCGATTCTTTGCGATATCGACGGCTCACCTCCAGCGATCTCGTGATCGCGATCTGGCACGTAAAACGAGCGCGAGTCAAATGACGAGGCAGTTGTTCACGGCACAGTAGTCGACCGATTTGCATGAGCCTGAAGCCGTGCAAGGGATCTTTACTTGTCGGTCATTCGCCTTTGCCTGCAATTATGCAGACCGCGCGAGAATCAATTTTGAGGATTCGGCATTGTAAATTCGGTCGAGAATTTCTTTTCCGGAAAGCGTAGCATGGACAGCGATTTTTTCATGCACCACTTGTGCGACGGACGACCAGAGTCGTTTGGCAGGCATGGTTGAGGTGTAGTGATCGTAGTTTGTGTAGCTATCGAGCGTGTTTTTGACACGATGATAATTTTCGTGTGATACCTGCATCGGCTTTGCGTTCTCGGACTTTTTAAAGACTGTCCGAACATGCACGGATTTGCCTACCAGATCTGTCCTGACAACTTCGAATCCTGCTCGCCTTCCGAGGTTTTCCATTGTGTCTGGATTGAAATTGAAGATATGTGCGAAGTGCCAGCGGTTACAGGGGGTGTGGTACTTGCTTTCAACATTCGGGACTTCGACGATTAAGTGACCTCCTTTTTTCAGACCTTTCCAGATTCCCTGAAAAACACTGAGTGGATCACGAAGGTGTTCGACGACATGGTTCGCAGTCACAACATCGAAGCTGTCTGGTTCGAACATTGATTCGTCGAACGGACCAATCTTTACGTCGATGCCATATTCTTGAACGGAGAAGCCTCCGTAGCCTTCGTCGGGTTCAATCCCGGAAGCTGCGAATCCTTTTGATTTCAGCAAGTAGACGAACTCTCCGCCCCCGGAACCGATATCAAGAACTCGCTGACCGGGCTTTGCAAACTCTTCGATGAGGGGGAGCCGCATCAGTGCCCGTTTTCCAGCTCGATAAATGTGTTTCCGCTTCGGTTGAACGACCCCTTTGTACTTGAGTCGGTATTCTTTAGCGTAGTATTCCGCCACTTCTTCAGCAGTAGGTATGGGAGAAATAAAGACGAGTCCACAACCTGTGCAAACAACCGTGTGTAAGTCTTCCCCAGCTCGGCCACGTGTTGCCAACGTTTGGTGCTCATCCGACGAGCACAGCGGACACGTTACGGAAGTGTTTGTTGCGATTGAGGTTATGTCGCTCATGTCTCGGCATCCATGCCTGAAGTTCGAAGTGATTGAGAGGGCAGTCGTTGCCTGGCTCAGAACCAGATCGACAGTTTTTATCGTAATTTCTTTCTCCGCTGCAAGATGAATCAGTATCTCTGGAGCACTTTTTTCACATCGCCTTTTATCGGAATCACTTCACACTGAAGCGATTGGTCCAAATGGAGACCGACGAACATGTCTCCAAACTTATTTGAACACCCCATAATAATGTTGCATAGCGTGCATCATGCGTACTGGGTACTCAAGCTGAATGCTCAAGGCTGATCGCAAAGACGAGTTCGAAACCTGAACTCACCTGCAAGTCGACTCAACAAACTTCCTATTGATTATGGAAGCTGAGCGTTTCAGCCTCATCTTGACCTGAAAAGGAGAATTCGATTAGAAGGCTGACTCGTGATTTCGCACCCACACCATGCCGAGAGAGTCGACCGTGAATTCATCAACCTACAATTCTGTGTTTGACGATTGTTTCCATTCCATCCTCAGCGCGGTGGAAAGTGCAAACGTTTCGAATCGTCCGTTTCCACACTTTCTGTTCCAGAACATTCTTCCAGAGTCAGTGTATTTTCGACTCCTCGAAACATTCCCTCCTATTGAAAACTACTCTGAGTTAGGCAAATACGCAGGGACTGAAGGGCAAACTCGCTATCGTTGCAGCTTAACGCAAGAAGGGCTTCAGGGAATGGACTCTGAAAGTCAGGCGACATGGAAAGCCGTTCGAGACGCACTCGGACATCCGACAGTCAAAGCAGCTGTGTTCCGTCAACTCTCCGAAGGACTCACCTACCGTTACTCAGTCCCGCGCGATGAAGTCGAAAATGTGAGGGCCTACCCGAAAACTGAAATCTATCACGAGAAATCGGGCTACTCGATTAAACCACATCCCGATACACGCAAAAAAGTCGTCACCATGCAAATCGCATTGCCAGCTGACGACTCACAATCTCATTTGGGGACCGAATTTTACAGGCTCAGCCCACTTGGTCTCCTTGCGAAGCCAGTCGGGTTTACCAAAGTGATGACAACGCCTTTCCAACCGAACAGCGGCTACGCGTTCGTCGTCCTGAACACCAAATTCAAACGTAGCTGGCATGGTCGCAGCGAACTCGAAGAGAATAGTGGAGAGCGTAATTCGCTCTTGCACCTCTATTACGGCGACGTGGAAAATAGTGACCACGAAGTCTACGAAAAATTCTACGCACCAACCCCGCAACTCAAAGCAGCTGCATAAGCGAAAACTTCTCGCAGCGAAAATCTCGCAGGTTCGATGCAAGACATCCTTCACAAGTTCCGTGAAGAGTCACGTTTTGTCCTGCGAGAACATTCTTGCATGGTATGTTTTGGCGCAATCTCGCAATCTGGTCTTCAGTGAACAGAGCATTAAAAGTGGATTGCAGAAAGTGAGCAGGCAGAAGGGTTAGAGCATCCCTCGAAGTGGTGTGCAGGTTCTGCCTTTTTTCTACCCCCGACTTCTGACCACGCCCGCACGCCAAGTCTCCGAACTCGGCGAAGCATCAGAGATTGCTGTTTTGAGTTAGACGCGAGCGGAGATATGTGAGGAGACTCAGGAGGGCCTTCGCGTTGCAATTTGAACAGGTTTGGCATACGCTCAACTTTTATTCTTGTGACAGAATGATTCTATTTAGCATGTAAGTCTAGAACCAGTCCGAAAACTACTGGAATGGTCGCTTTCCTCAACGTTTGAGAGAGCAATTTCAAGTTTCAGGATCAGTTCTAAAGTTGAATGATGGGCCATGAGCTTCAGGTTCGTTTTACTTTTTTTCCTTTCAGCGGGCTTGAGTTCACCTGCTCTCTACGCGGATGAAACCACTGAACTCCTTGACTCCGTCTCGGTCTCTTGGGACGAGCATCGTTCCCGCTCAGCGACTGCGAAAATCCACTTCTTTTCTGCATTCATTGACTGCAAAGAGCAGAAATTCAGCGTGGAAGATGTGCACCGTCTCGTTGCGGAATTTGAATTCTCTGCCGATGAAGAGTTCATGCAGGAGTTCGTAAGTACGTTCCACCCCGAGGTGATCGAACGGCATCGGCAGCACGATCAATCGACCGGTCCTTGGGATCTGTGGGATGACGTGGTTCTGTTGGATGATGGAATCAACAGACGGAGCATCGGCCGACGCAATGAGCACATTGTGGCACGTGGGCTGCATTTGATGTATTCGAAGCATTTGTCGCAACAGATCACAGCCTTCGAGGAAGGTCGTTGCATGGTCTACTTCTATGACCGTGACTGGTTTCTGGGAATTCCTCCGGCACAGGTTCTCGAACAAGTTGAACACGCTCATTCTGAAGCGGGTTCGTTGAAGCTTTCGGGAAAGAAGTCAGGGGATTGGGTTCTCGATGCAGAAACACATTTACCGATTTCGCAAACATCGATGGACGATCAGTCCAAATATGGTCGACTTACCTATTACAAACTTCCCACGATTTTCCCTGGAGACGTGACTGCGCCAGCCATGCGTGTCGAAGTCGACTTTCGTGATGGAATCGCTCAAAAAGCAGAGCTAACAGCGATTGTCGATGCGGAGTTCAATCTTGATATCCCTAAAACAGCGTTTGTTGTGCCAGCAAAGGAGGGCGCTGCGATGGTCGATCAAAGATCAGAGGAACGTCACGCTCGCGCACTCAAACACGATATAGAAGATGCCGCTGAATATTTCCTGGCAAATGGAATCGCACGCAAGGCTGTCGCTGCGACTCCAATCTCTGGGTCTGAAAGAAAATTCGACTGGAAGGCATTTTTTTTAATCGCCAATGGAATCTCTCTGATTGTTTTGGGAGTGGTTCTGTGGCGCAGGTCAGCAAATTAGTTTTTCCTGTTTTCAACCATAGCCTGTTTTCCTCACGAGCGTGAAAGAATGTTGTACTACAAAGCGTTGAGTTTGGTTTTGATTTGCACCGGGGGAGTGTCACTCCTGAACGGTGTCTCACCTCAAGTCATTGCAGGTGTTGAGTGCCAGGGTGGACAAGTTTTCGACGGAACTATTTGTGACCCGGCTCATGCGCGGCATATGCACATGGTGATCAGCGCTAACATGCGTTGCGAAGATGATTCTTCAGGAACGAACTGCCACCCCACAGAAAAATCTCAGTGCGGAACGCTCGAAGGTTACCAGTTCGCCGTACGCGGAATGTGCGTTACAACTATGGAGTCGAGCGACGAATTTGGTTGTCAAGAAAACTCTGGAGCGACGTTCGTTCCTGTCGACTACTATTCTTCCACCTGCAAATACAAAGATGGCGCATGTGTGTGCATGCTGATCGGGTCGACAGTCCATCCAACCCAATACTCCGAGCAATGTAGCTGCTCTCAATAACGCGCTTTCGTGCAGCGCCGTTAACGCGATACGACTCGTGTAATGCAAAGCGTCGCTGTTCAGTTAAGCTTGAATGCAAACAAGTTCATCCGCAGCCGCTTCGACTTCAACAGGGGAGATGAGGGGAAGTTGATCCACGAACCCGACTAATAGAGCAAGGTCACAGAGTTGATTGATACGGCGCGGGACACCTTGTGCGAGTTCCCAAATCGTTCGAACTGCTCGTTGATCAAAAATCTCTTCAGCTCCGGCTGCTCCAAGCCGATCCGCAATGTAAGTTTGAACTTGCTCGTATGTGAGTGGTTGCAAAGCCATCCGCACCGAGGCACGCTGATCAAGCGCTTTGATTCTCTGAACGCGAGACAAAAGGTCTGACCTTCCAGAAAGGATCATCGAGAATCGGCACGTACCTTGTTCATGCAGGTTCAGCAACAACCTCAATACATCGAGTTGTTCAACATCGAGCAGGTGAGCGTCGTCAATTACAAAAACCGGATGCCCACCATTCTGAGCGATCTCACGAAGCTTCTCTTCCACCTGAACGAGAATGCTTTCTGTCGCAGTCACGTTTGCCGTCTGGATTCCTAAACGCATTGCGAAGTAGTTCAGAATCTCTCCTGGTGCGAGACAGGGAAACACCAGACGAATAAAAGGACCAATCCCATCGTCAAGGCACTCTCGTTCCAGGACATGCGTGAGATACGTCTTCCCCAGGCCATGATCACCAAGCAGGAGTCCGATCCCTTTGTTCTGTTGAATCAGGTAGCGCAGCTTCAGCAAGCTTGCCTGATGAGATGGACTGGCTGAGTAGTAATCTGGATACGCCCCATCTTCGAAAGGTCGTGAATTCAGTTTCCAATAGACCTCGTACATAGTTCCACTTTCCACGATTCAGCAGCGAGTTGCCACTTTGATTATTGGTCCTGAGTTCGAATGATCGCTCCGTCGAGCTTTGATTTTCCTGCTAGAGCAGTTTGCTCTACCGTGTGCCCGTGATGCTCACTTTCGAGACTTCGCAGACTGCTTGCCACAAGGCAGAACGTAAAGATCAATATTGGATTTGCTATTGCATTGGATTTGCTAGCGCTGAAAACAGAGAAGGGCGGACGACTACTCTTCTTCAGGCTCTATCGAGCCAACCAACCAGACAACAGGGCGGGCAACTTCGTCCTCTCTCTCATATGATATTTGCACAACTTGAGCATCTTGATGTGGTACTCGCTCAACAACTTCGTTTTGCAGGGTACCGGTCTGGGAGGTTCCATTCAGGGGCGAGTGAGTCGACTTGGGTTGCAACTCTTTCATCGGACTGCCTGAAGCGACTTCAAGCTGATTGGGCTCTGGAAGATTTTCTCGACTGCGAAAAACATTCTCAGCCTTGTGTGACCCGAGTCTTGCACGCACCGAAGCATTCTCGTGACGAGTGTCGCGAAAAGAGGATGCTCCGCCAACGATGAGTATCGCTGCCAACCAGAACCAGAATTGCTGTTTTTTCCATGGATTCATTCGATGCACTCCCTGCCTTGCGCTGGAATTTGTGCGACTGTCGGTTGAAGGTTTTCTCCGAACTTGATCTATCAATGAAACTTCAAATCAAACACAAGCGTCTCCAAGTGGAAACACAAAACGAGTTCGTACGGTACCGATCACCCTGAACTTTCAACCTTCAGCTGTGCCCTATCGAGTTTTGAACATCTCGCTGCAATCCGTTTATGGAGAGGCCCATCTCACATTGAGGGAGCATTCATCCCTCGACCATCGCGACCAAATGATTCTCCACCTTGTCGCAGTTTTCACAAACGTTGTGGTCTTCAGAGACAACGTTTTGAAAGGACCGCGCCATCTCTTAAATCGGCTAGCTGCCGTTCGAACTTAACAATATTGCCGATTGTACAGGTTTTGCAGGGATCGAATCGCTTGAAGAAGCAGGTGCGAGGGGGCGATACTACGGGACGAATCAAAATTCTTGTCCTCATGGAGAGTCGTGCCAGATGTACACCTTGAAATTTTCTCACCCCAGATTGCCTAAGCTTTCTATTCCGGGGCTCGCTATCGTCGCCTGCCTTTTGGGTTCGCCAGCAACATCAACTGCTGCCGATGCTGATCCTTACGGCGGATTCAAAATGGGAATCCAGAGTTACTCACTTCGTGGTTTTGACGTCGACGAAGCATTAAAGCACTCGGAAAAGCTCGGCCTGAAATACTGGGAGGCCTACCCAAAGCACATTCCAATCTCGACAGTTCCCGCTCACATCAAAGAGCAGAAAGCGAAGCTTGCAAATTCCGGAGTCACACTCGCTGCGTATGGAGTCGTCGGATTTGATACCAATGAAACCAAAGCTCGCGAAATCTTTGATTTTGCGAAAGCGATGGGACTCAAGTCGATCAGTGCGAATCCGAAAAAGGATCCAGCGACCTTTGACCTACTCGAAAAGCTCGTCGAGGAATACCAGATTCCGATCGCGATCCATAACCATGGTCCCGGGGCTTTGTACGACAAGGTTGATGACATCCTAGAAATGGTCGACGGTCGCAGCCCGCTCTTGGGAGCCTGCGTTGATACCGGTCACTACTTGCGAAGCAACGAAGATCCAGTGGAAGTGATTCAAAAGCTTGGCAAGCGGGTTTTCGGAGTTCACTTTAAAGATGTTCGCACCATCCGTTCTGAGGAAGAGAAAGCGAAACTCATGGCTGTGCTGCCGAAGAACAGAGCCAATCACCTCGAAAAAGAGGGCAAAATTTTTACGATTCTCGGCGAAGGAGAACTGAACATCGTGGGGGTGTTGCGGGCGCTTCGAGAAATTGGATACACCAACCCGATTTCGCTGGAATACGAAGAGAACCCACAGAATCCTCTCTCCGATATTGAGCTTTGTCTAGCAGCTGTCCGCGAAGGTGTTGCCTATCTGGACAGTAATGACGAAGGCTTCACACAAATCTGGGATGGTAAGACATTCGATGGCTGGAAGATCAACGAATCTCCAGACACCTGGAAAATTGTCGACGGGGCGATCGTTTGTCAGGGACCACGCAGCCATCTCTTCTACGTCGGAGATGGTACTCCGTTCAAGAACTTTGAACTCAAAGTTGATGTCATGGCAGAGCCCAACAGCAACGGTGGAATCTACTTCCACACGGAATTCCAGGAGAGTGGCTGGCCTGAAAAAGGATTCGAAACTCAGGTCAATAACACCTACAAAAAAGATCCTCGCAAGACAGGAGGTTTGTACGCAGTCGATGATGTCACTGAACAGTTGATCCCAGACAACACCTGGTGGACTCAGCACATCATCGTCAAAGGCAAACGCGTCATTATTAAAATCGATGGAAAGGTTGCCACCGACTACACCGAGCCTGAAAACTCAACCGGTCAACCAAACCAGCCAAAACGCCGAATCGACAAAGGAACTTTTGCTCTTCAGGGACACGACCCGAACAGCACTGTTCACTTCAAAAATCTCCGCGTGAAGAAGCTGGCTGACTAAGACAGCACAAGAGAGTTTCTCAACATCGTTTTGCAATCTGCCTCGTGGAGTTCGGCTTTTCTTCGGAAAGAACCGAATCGCCACGGGGCAGAAAACGTGTCAGGACTCAGAAGGGGTCACACATCACAATGTGCCCGCCGAGACAATCGATGCGCCGAGACAATGCCCGCCAAAACAATATTGCGTCGCGACAACAATGCGGCTTGCTCGCTTGACTCGTCCGGGACAATGGTCCCGGGCTACGTCCCGTTCTTGATTTTCCTTCTTGCTCGACTTTAAAACCGGCAGTCACCATGAGCCGTTTCATACCGACACATTTCTTTTCTTGCTTGTCGCTCATGTCTTGCATCTTGCAGATTGTGTGCCTCTTCACTCTTCAGAGTGTCGCCTCTGCCCGGCAGCCGAATATCACTCAACCGAACATCATTGTGCTGCTGGCAGATGATTTGGGATATGGAGAGCTCGGCTGTCAGGGGAACCCTCAAATTCTGACGCCGCACATTGATTCCATCGCCAAAAACGGAGTCCGCTTCACTCAAGGATATGTGACTGGCCCTAATTGCAGCCCGTCGCGAGCAGGTCTTCTCACAGGAAAAATCCCGACCAGATTCGGATACGAATTCAACCCTATCGGAGCCAGAAACGAAGACCCAGCGATCGGCCTGCCAGGCAAAGAGATCACCCTTGCAGAGATGCTGCACGACGTTGGATACACAACCGCGTTGATCGGGAAATGGCACCAGGGAGGGACAGCTGCCTATCATCCGCAGCGTCATGGATTCGATGAGTTTTTTGGATTCACTCACGAAGGCCACTACTTTGTGCCACCTCCGTATCGCGGGGTGACAACCATGCTCAGAAGAAAGTCTCTGCCAGGAAATCAAAAAGGGCGGTGGACCGGCCGAAATCTCATCTACACAACGCACATGGGGCATAATGAACCTGACTACGATGCCAATAATCCGATTGTGCGCGGTGGGCAACCTGTTGTGGAAAGCGAGTATCTCACGGATGCATTCACGCGCGAAGCTGTCGACTTTATTGACCGGCACTCCGACAAACCGTTTCTTCTCTATCTGGCTTACAACGCTGTCCATAGCCCGTTACAGGGGGCGGACAAGTACATGCAGCAGTTCGAATCGATCGAAGATCCCCATCGCCGCATTTTTGCAGCCATGCTCGCCAACCTCGATGACAGTGTCGGTGCGGTCATGAATCAGGTCGAAAAATCTGGCTTGCAGAAAGAGACACTGATTTTCTTCTTGAGCGACAACGGTGGACCAACACGCGAGTTAACATCAAGCAACTTGCCACTGCGCGGTGAAAAATCGCACATGTACGAGGGAGGGGTACGTGTCCCCATGATGGTGAAGTGGGAAGGGCAGATTCCAAAAGGGAAGACGTACGAGAAGCCGGTCAGCAGTATGGATATTTTTGCCACGTCCGCAAATCTTGCAGGCGCACAAATTCAACATGCGATTGACGGAGTCGACCTGATGCCATACCTGCTCGGCAAGAAAGACTCCGCTCCTCACGAGCAACTCTTCTGGAGGCAAGGTCCGCGTTCGGCACTGCGATACAAAAACTGGAAGCTCGTCAATATGTCTCGAAACGCCAAGAAGCCGAAGTGGGAACTGTATGATCTTGACACTGACCTTCGTGAACAGCACGACTTGGCAGGCGCGAAACCTGATCTCTTGAAATCGCTGATTCACCGATGGGAGCAAATGAACAGACAAATGAGCGAACCGCTGTTTTAACGTACAACTTCAAAAAAGTCCGATGCTCCATTCGACATCAATCCTCTCCGTTCTGATGATTGAGACACCGAAGGGCAATTTTCCAGTACATCCGGCGAATTCATGTCCCTCATTCGCCTGAAGCCTCGCTGCCCTCTATGATTATCAGACAGGCTGAGACCCATTTAATCCTCAAGAGATTTTGCACTGACCATGTCCGACGAAATTCCCCAACAAACAAAATCGAACAGCGGACGTTGGACTGTCGTCGTGATGTTTGGATTCGCCTTTACGATGATCGGCTTACTCTTCGCTTATTGGGAATTCTACACGGCTCCCTTTAGAGAATTGCAGTATGCCATTGCGGATGAATACCCTGAATCCAGCCCACGAGTTGTTGGAGGTCAACACAAAAGCCACAAAGAAGACTTCCCCAAAATCCTCCGTGTCGTGGTTTATGTTCCGCAGGAGGAGTTCAATCCTGAAAAGGAAGTTGAGAAGAGCGAGTCGCGGGCTGCCGATCTTGCCCGCCTGGCATTCAAGCACCAGGACGTTGGAGAGTACGAACAACTGGACATCGTCTTGCTGCAAAAGGTCCCCGAAGGATCACGCAGACGTTGGACGACTTCAAAATCCATCGAAGAGTGGAAGCCGATTCTTCAGTAACCCGAGTTACGTCTTTGGCTGACTTTACGTTTGCGCTTCACGTTTGTGATTGCATCTCGCACGTTCTCACACGAGATAGAGCATCTTTCGAATTGGTTTGCAGGTTCTGCCTCGTGGCGAAAAGCATTTATACTAGAGAAATGCGTTCTTCACAGGCACACGGTAGAGCAAACTGCTCAAAAAACGCTGCTGCCATCAGAGCTACGCTTCAGGAAGCTTCAGTACTGAGTTCTTGATGTGCGTGAGCCACAGATCCAGAGTCCGAGCAGGGTTATGTGCCAGGCCGTGGAGTCCCTTTTCCCTCGGAGATGTACGTCGATCGGCCAGCCGCGTGATCATCCATCGAAAGATCGGCGTCAGCGTCAGTCTGCCCCGCCTCGAACGCTTCGAAGTTTTTTTTCAGGTAGTTCACGCACCAGCCACATCCAGTCCCAGCCCCTCCACATTCAGAAAGCTGACTCGCCCGTCGCGGTTTATGAATGCGCAGGTAGTTTAATATCTTCCGCTTTGTCACATGAAAACAGAAACAGATTGTATCGCCGAGCTCCACGGGTCATTGTCGCTATTAAGAATATGTTGATTTCAAAGAATGATGATCGCACCGAAAAGCAACATCTACAGACGATCCAGCCCGTCCAGCCATTGAACCAGAGCGTTCACGAGATCGAATGAGAATTTTGCTTCTTCTTCGCTATCAATTTGAGCAGTCGGGAATTTTTGTTTTCTCAACAGCTCGACGGATTTCAAAATTTGGTCACGTTGTCGCGTTTCGGGAGCAGCCACAAACGCTGTGAGTAATCGCTGTTCGGGATTGCTATCCGGGGGAGGAAAGCGAAGTGGACCTTCAATAGAAATGAGTCCACGAAACAGGTCCCGATACTTAAAAGCGAGTCGCGTGGCAAACACTCCAGAGTCCTGCGCTCCCATGACTGCTACTCGAGCCGAGTCAATTGCGTAGTTTTCCTGAACCCAATTGACCACATCTTTGGCATACTCCTCATCCGTGGCAGCCCATCCACTCAGGTCTTCAGCACGTGGACCAACAAGAATAATTCCTCGCTCTGTGCAAAGATCTTTCCAGAACTTCAGCACGTCGGCTTCCATCGTTTCGCCCGATGGGTGGACCCACATCAGCAGTCCATACTCAAAATTTGGATTGTAATTTTCCGGAACAAAGACCCAAAAGCTGCGATCACTTCCCGCGAGTTTCTGGTTGGATCTCCCTAACTTGAGTTCCTCGGGAACATCTCCAGGAGGGATATCAGACGGAGGAATGTTTGTAAGTCCATCTCCATCGGGGAACGCTTCCAGTGTGACATTGACCGTTTGAGTTTCTTCTTCACGATCTAAGGTGATCGCGATTTCCTCGCCCTTCTTCCTGGTGGTCAGGATGACGGAAATTTCATCCGGCGTTGAAACCTGTTGTCCATCGATCGACCGAATTCGATCTCCCAATTTCATCCCCGCTGCCTGAGCGGGACTGGAATCGTAAACAAACCTCACGAGAACCCCTTCGTCAGGTGATTCGTCGCTCGCACTTCGTCGAGCTGGTAGAATTCCTATCGAGGTGAATTCGTATGCGAGCAACTCGCCAGCCAATTGAATCTCTCTCTCGATTGTTTCATCGCCTCGCTTAACAATCAGAGAAATTTTTTCTCCGGCATAGCGATTACCCAGTTTTTGACGCAGGTCGACGAGCCGATTGACCGGATGTTCGTCGATTTCAATCACGACATCGTCAACTTTCAAACCTGCTTGATCTGCGGGGGACTGTGGTCGTACGCGAAGAATTTTCGCTTCCCCGGTGAGTGGGCCCTGAGCTTCAAACCCGACTCCCAACAGTCCAGACTGTAAATCTTCACCAGCTTTCATTCGATCAAGAACACGCTGAATATCTTCGAGCGGAATCGCGAATCCAATTCCGGAATCGTACCATTCCACACCAGCTGTCTCGCCTGCTTGCTGCGGTGAAAGTGGGACAAGAATTCCCATGCACTGTCCAGTCAAATCGATCAACGGGCCGCCATAATTGACGGGCGAAGTTTTTGCATCCGTTTGAATGGCCTTTCCATTGACTCGATTCAATGCACTGACAATCCCAATTGAGATATTGGGAAATTCCACATTGAACGTGCGGCCCAGTGCAATGGCACGTTGCCCCACTTTTAGTTCTCCCTTGGGAGAAACCGAGATCGGCTTCAAACCGGACGCTTCAACTTTCAGCAATGTCAGCATTTTGGATTGATCGCTCGCGACAATTTCCGCGGCGTATTTCTTCTCTTCGTCCTGCTCGATCAACGTGACGAGAACACTCGCAGGATCTGAGACAAAATTGAAGCTGCTGGTAATGATGTAACCATCGTCACTCACAATGACGCCGGTCGTCGGCCCGGTCCCTGTCAGCACATCGCCAACAAGGTCCTGTCCCCCTACGGTTTCGATTCGAACAATCGAAGGACTTGCAAACGCCGTCGCCTGCTGAATCGCTTGTTGTTCCTGGGTGAACAATGGCTGCGCCTGAAGCATTGATGACGTATTCATCACTGCGAAGGCAACCAGGAAGAGACTGACTGTCCGGGGGGAAGTCTGGTTGAGTTCTGTTTTCATAATTCGCAACATGATTTCACTCTGCCAAAGCCGCTGCCTCACGATTAAAGAAACAGCTCTGCTACTTGCGCGGGACAACAAACTGGACCGTAATCAAGTCGTCTCCACGACGAACAATAAGTTGCAGGTCATCCCCGGGGATCAGCTGATCCAGAATTTCGTTGAATGTTCGAATCGACTGAACAAGCTCCCCATTCGCGAAGACAATTAAATCGTCAGGCCTCAGACCAAACTCTTCCGCTTTCGATTTTTCTATCACCTTATCCAGAAACGCAGGTGTTCGTGCGACAACGTCTGGGACCAGAACAAAACCGAAATCGATAGACTGATAGTCGCTCTCACTCGGTTCACCTCCTGCAGCGAGAAGGTCGTCTCTGCGGCTGAATCGGCCAGCGATAATATCCTCAATCGACTGTTTCAGAACGGGAAACGGGATCGCATAATTAAGCCAGGTATTGTTGTTTCCCTTGAGTTCCCGCCCGAGCATACCGAGCAATCGGCCATCCATCGTCGTTAGCACGCCACCCGCTGCCCCCGGATTATTGGTCACGGCATCGACAAGATAAACTTCACCATCGTAGGGAACTTTATAGCGTCCGCGACGTGCAGCGAGTTCTGTTTTTGCAGAGACAACACCTTGCATCACAGTCACTGGCTCATCGCCTGTGGCAACTTTGAAGACATTGCTGAACGCAAGAATCGGTGTTCCCGGACCAACTTGGACAGAAGAACCGATATCGAAAAAAGGTAACTCCTCGGCGTCAATTTTCAGGATGGCGATATCTTTTTGAGAGTCCGTTCCAATCACCCGTCCGTAGAATCGGCGACCATCATTGAGGACGACAGCGACGGCGTCTGAATCGAGAAGGTGATTCCAAACGGTCGCAATGTGACCGTCTGGGGAGACGAGAATTCCAGTCCCGTAATTGGCGAGGTTCTTCAATCCGCCAGCACCAAAAATCTTCACAACTTTCGGCTGAACAGATTCAATTGCCTCGGAAGCGGATTGTGCTTTGACAAGTTCACAATTCAGCAAACAGGAAACGAAAAATGCGTAAATCATGAATCGAGTCATCATGGTGAGCCTTTCGAGTCGGGGTCAAGAAACTTCAGCGAAGTGACATCCAACTCGCCCCAAAGTTGCCCCCCCGAGCGGACCGTCAATCGTGAGGGAAATTTGACACCATCGAGATCCCGCATTTCCCCGAAACGGATTTTGCAAGAATCATGCTCTTCGTCAATCACTGTATCGACTCCGATGAGCGCTCCACTCTCTTGTTGAAAATACCAACGTGAAATCAGTAAACCCTTCGTGGTCACGAGGACATCCACTCGCTCTCCCTGACCATCTAAAGGCTCGCTTCCAACGTAGTAGAACTCTGTGAAGTAATCTTTTGGGTCAATCAACAATTGTTTCAACTGCTCCAGAGAGGCCAGCAATCCTCCGGAATCCATCGGCTCTGCGGTGAATTCCCCACCCAGTTCCAGGACAGCGAACCCCTGTTCAAACTTGGCTGCGATTGCTTCAGGCTGCATCCGAATTTGCAGCGGAGCCCCATCTTTGAATGTTGCATCGAGCGCCCACATGCGAGGCTTCGAACTGAAGTCGCCCCATCGTTGAATCGTTTCGAGAAATCGATCTTGTGCGATTTGATTGAAGTAGTAGTTTGCGTACCCGTTCTTTTCTTCGTAGAGCTTCAAATATTCCTTGGGAATATCCGGCTCTTTCTTCTTTCCCATGTGAGGAATTGGAATCGGGATTTTCGGTTTCTCTTTTTCATCTGGCTCAGGCGCGCTTGGTGTTGGTCCCCCTGCAAGCTCTGCACGACGGTGTAAACCGGCGAGCTGCACGACGATGTCGAACCGTTCTCCGTCTCGTTGAAAAGAGAGAGGAACCTGCCAGTTCTTCGGGTAGATTCCCAAGATATTTTTGTATTGATTCACACTCCGGACAGGACGACCTGCGAAAGAAATCAGTTCATCGCCTTGACGGAGCCCACGTCGGTACGCTTCCGATGTTTCCAAAATGTTTGAGACGACGACAGCTCCATCCGACGTACTGGTGACGGTTGCCCCAAGTGTGGCATGGTCAACGATGCGACCACTTTTGAGATGATCGAGAAAGTGCATCACCTGATTGATGGAAATAGAATAGCCAGCTCCAACGTTCACCTTGCCACGTTTTTCAACGGAAATCCGCCCGTTAATTCCGATCACTTCGCCATTGATATTAAACAACGGACCGCCTGAATTCCCGGCGTTGATCGATGTGTCGACCTGAATACAATCGGTGTACTCCAGAAACGTCCCAGCTGGATATTGATAACGATGCGTTCCGCTGACCATTCCGTAGGTGACTGTCGGTTGAAAATCATCCGCGAGCAGGAACGGGTTTCCCATTGCGAAAGTCCAGTCTCCCATTTTGACGGTATCGCTATCGCCGATTTCAGCATGAGGGAAATCGTCACGACCGAGGAGCTTCACAACCGCGACATCCCCCGTCGGATCAATCCCGACCAGAACAGCATCGTACAGGCGACCGTCATTCAGGCCACACTTCATAAACCCACCGAGACCTTGCACCACGTGAAAATTCGTGACTGCGAAGCCATCGGAAGAAATCAAAACACCGGAACCGCCCCCTTGCCCTCCGGGAGCAAAGATCGCCACAACGCTGCTTGCAACACGTTCGACAGTTTCAATCCGATGCTGTTGTGCCTGAAGCACAGCTTCTGGAACGACGACAGACGTTTGCGAGAACACACTTGTCTGTGTCATCAAAAAGAAGATCACCACAGGCATCCAGCGGGATGCGCGAAGGTGCATCGCAGGTTTTAGAAATTGATTATGCTTGCTTGTCACTTGATCACCTGGGCATCACCGAGAGCAAAGTGTTCGAGAATTCCTTTTCCGACCCCCAATGATTCTACGCGAATGATTAATTCACGAACATTGGATAAGTTTAAATTGATCTTCTCCGGTGGGGTGTCCCAGGAAAATTCCTTCGCATACAACTCTTCTGAATCGCCCTCGAAGACCAACTTGACCTTCGGATTGAATCGTGGCATTTTCCCAACGTGCGTTTGGTCAAACCCTGCAACTGTCCGAAGCTCGGTGAATTGCCGGTTCAAACGGAAACGTACCACCGCCCCCGAGTGCATCCACAATCCCCGTTGATACTGCTTCCCGTCGATCAACAGTGGACGTCGTCCTCCTGAGCCAGCTGGGAAGTTTAGAGCTGTAAACCAGACGACTGGGAATTCGCTATTTGGAGAGACAGACGTAGAGTCGTCAAAGGGAAGGTCTGCGAGATATCGAATCCTTCCGCCACCAAAATCGATCTCCCGTATTTTCGAGAGATCGAGCTCCAGATTGATTCCACTGACGAGCGAGACTGCTAACGTTGACTCTTTTAAAGTGATCGACTTCGCTTTGAGTTCGTCTCCTCCTGTTGTACGCAACAGCCCGACTCCCGGAGTCTCATTCGCTGATCGATTCGCGAAGACAACCGCGAAAATTCGATCCACTGGAGCTTTCAGCTCGCGGCCTCGCACGTTGATGGTGACACCTTTGTCAGTGAGATCGCTCACTGAACCGGCAACGTAGTCGAGCACATCCCCTTTTCGAAACACTAGAAGATCATCTCGAGCCCCTCGAGATTGCAGGTCTGTCCAGCTTTCCTGAACTTTCTCGTCGACCGCTCCCCAGCGAATGTCCCGAATCGCACTGACTGGGACGGTCGTCGCTCCATAGCCAACGGTTTCCAATTCTGCCTGCTTTTCTTTGAAGATGACCGTTTCAAAGGTGAGCAGCGACTGATCACTCAGGCGGACAACTTTCTTCGCAGCTTTGCCTTCCGTCGGTGTCTCATTGATTTGTGCATCGTTGAAACGGAGCAGCATCAGCTGATCGACCGGGAGTGTCTTGTCTTGTGCTTCCGTCTGCACGACCACTTGAGCGGAATCCAGCTTCGCCAGTTCACCAACGGTTGACTGACCATCAAGTGTTGTGACGGTGACGGGTGTTCCCGATAGCGTCGCCACCAACAGCAACTGTAATGCAGCATCCAAACTTGCACCTCTCGCGACGAAATCTGTGACCGAAAGCGATTTGCTCTTCAGCCTGTTCAGAATGAACAAAAATTGAACGTGCCAATTCGTATGAACATGCACGAAATGGCGCCGATGATTATAGGAAACAGAATCCCGAAAGTCGCGAGAATGTCCCAGATTTCGAAAAGACGTTACAGAGTTTCGGGAATTGTGGTCCCCAGCCACTCAGGCGCACGGCAGTATTTCCCTGTGTGTGCAGTGCTGCACTCCCGTTTCCTCCGCACTTGCACGCATTCCCTGTTCAACGCAATGCCCCTGCAATCGAGCACTTTCGTGTAGCAACTTCATCTTGAGATCAAGCTGTGTGTGAAGAAAAGGATCCAGACCGATCCGGCCAGAGCATGTTCACAGAGGTCGACAGTGCCTCTTTAATCCTCCCGGTGACTTACCGGGGCCGCTATCGACACTGAAAGTCCAATACGAAAGATGCTCAGCGACCTGTCAACCACCCCTATTTCGGGGCGGGGCGATCGGCGAGTTTCTTGAGGTACTCTTCAACCGCTTGTCGGTAGTGAGAGGGGAACTGTCGGTCGAGCATATTCTTGGCAGCTTCACGAGCCTTGGGGGGAAGGTCGCCCCAGTTGTCTTTGTTCCCGATATCTTTTTTATCGGTGAGGCCTTCCCCTTTAATTCCGCCGAGATAGGTATCACTCGCCCCTTGATCGGGGGCGGACGATCCGCCACCACTTCCGCCAGCCTGGGCCTGCTGTTGCTGCTCTTCCAGCTTTTTGATCAGTTCATCGAGCGTCTCAACGATTTTGTTTTCGACTTCCTGAACGCCTTCATCTGTTTTACTGAGGTCAAGTCGCCGCTGAACATCCTTCATTTGCCGAGCCACTTCGCCGAGCGATTTCTCTTTCACACCTTCAAGATCCTGAAGCATCAACTCACCCAGCTTCTGATATCGGATCGGCAGATTTTCCGTTCGATTCAGCAAGGCGTCCAATGATTCCAATCCGTCCTCACGCATCAACAAATGATGTTCGCAAACCGATTGATAAAACAGGCAGCCAGCAGGATCGACGACATAGCTGGGATCGATGGTGTGAAACAATTCGGCAGCTTCGTTGTAGGCTGTCAGCATCGACAAATGCCGTGCCAGGAAGTATTTGACGTTGTGGCCCAGTAACGGTTCAGTCGCTGTCCGTTCAGCAGTCGGTGCCTTGAGTTGAAGGACTTCAGGACCGTAGCGCAAGTCGCGACATTGATCGACCAAAGCACGGACATCGTCGTCCGCCAGATAAAGCGTCCGCATCAGGGCATCGAAAAGCTCTTCGGCCTGGGGGTCGCTTTCAAATTTCAAAAACGGCTCGACGGCATCAACAACGGGAGACTGGCCTAACCCTTTGAAGGCCAACCACTCCTCGACGGAGAGACGAAGTTCTTCCTGCGACGGGGCTGAGTAGACCTCTTCATTGGCGAAGAGAGAATCGCTCCGTCCGCCAGCGACCACGAGGGTAATCATCAATGAGGTAATGGGTAATGTACTTCTCACTTATTTCTCCCGACGGAAAGGTCGTAAGTCGCTTCCTGAATCCGTTTTTGTCGTTGAGCGATATCATTAATGAGCGCTTGCTGATCCGCATCAATTTCTGACAGACTCCCGATTTCAGTCCCAAGCTGCTGAGTAATTCGGTTCACCTGCAATTGCAGCGAGCGAATCATTTTGAGCTCTGCAATTTGATTGACCAACCCGGGATCCTGGGGCTCCCCCTGTTGCTGCTGGCCTTGTTGCTGTTTTTTCTCTTCCTGATCTTTCAATTCCTGCTGAAACGCTTCAATCATTTCTTCGAGAGTTTCAACGACGAGTGTTTCAACGAGTTGTGTTGTCTTTCCGGTGTCCTGTGCTCCCAACCGGTTGATGACCACTCGCATGTTCTTGTTCATCTGTTCGACAGCTTCCGGGAAGGCAACTGACGAGCCTTCTTCACGCAATAAATTGAGAGCTTTCCCAGCATCCATCAAGTTCTCTTCCTGGTCTTTCCGAATCTCGTTCGTTTTGGAAGCGTATCCCTGCTGTGCTCTTGAGTCTTTCTCGATTGTGTCGAGACGTTTGGTTTCCGAATTGATTTGTAATTGCCGACGCAACATATTCTGGAAGCGTGCTTCGAGGAGTGTCAGGTAGCTTTCCTTCTCCTCTTCGCGCAACTGCCGCAAAATTTCTTCGAGCTCGGCTTTCAACTGTTCCAAGCTGGCGATACTGGCATCTTGATCCTTCACTGCCTCATCGTTTTTCTTCTTGAGGAGTTCTTCGATCGCCTTTTCCATTTGCTTGCGGGCCTGTTCCAGTTGCTCTCGCCCGGGAGTTTTCTCTTGCTCTTGCTGCTGTTGAGACTGCTGGTCTTGTTGTGGTTGCTGCCCCTGTTGTGGCTGCTGTCCCTGCTGTGGTTGCTGGCCTTGCTGTGGTTGCTGGCCTTGCTGAGATTGCTCACCTTTTGATTTCTCGCCCTGTTGAGACGGACTCTCCTGAGACTTTTCTCCACTCTCGGACTTTTCACCGCTTTCTGATTTCTCTCCGCTCTTTGATTCTTCGCCCGACTTGGAAGGTTCACCTTGTTGTGATTCTTCTCCAGCCTTCTCCGGCATCTTCCCGTCAGAAGACTCTTTCCCTTCTTCCTTCTTCTCGCCAGACGATTTCTCAGAGTCACCCTGTTTCTCTTTTGAATCTCCCTCACTGGAAGACTCAGCCCCCTGCTGATCGGACCCCTGCTGATCGGAGTTATTTTCATTCCGTTCGGCGTCGTGCCG
This sequence comes from Thalassoglobus polymorphus, assembly GCF_007744255.1. Taxonomy (GTDB): domain Bacteria; phylum Planctomycetota; class Planctomycetia; order Planctomycetales; family Planctomycetaceae; genus Thalassoglobus; species Thalassoglobus polymorphus. Next base: position 5,549,947 of record NZ_CP036267.1, read on the forward strand.
ATCAATCTCGTCAGCGAGTTCCTTTGCTTTGTCGGCAATTTTCTGCTGAGCGTTTTTCAGTTGCTCCGAATCCCGGTTTCGAAGTGTTTCAGCGCGAACATCTTTTTCGCCCGCGATCAGCCGATTCGTCTTCTTGAGATACTCTTCGACCCGTTTCATCTCCTCAGCGAGTCGTTGACGTTCATCTAACGACCGCAACAGCTTAAGAATTGAATCCATTCGCGCAATCAACTCATCCTGACGGTCAACAGCTGGCCCGTATTGTGCGGTCTTTTTCTCATCGCCATCGCTGGTTCGAAGAAGTTCCGCGATAACTTCCATGTCAGCGAGCAGGTTCTCTTCCTGCGATTTGCTGCGGGCGCGATAAAGAACTTCCGCCTGCTCGGGATCTTTGCGACGCATTTGCTCCGCAACATCGTACAGAGACTTTTCGAAGCGTTCGTAATCTCGAAAGATCTGCTTTTGCAGATTGTTGAGATCAACGTCCTGTGTGGCTTCCGCCGATTCGGTAGCATCCGGAGAGGCAGCGGGCGTGGCTGGGGAATCATCGCTGAGACCGGGTGCTGTTTGGGCATTGCTGCTGTTCAACGAACCGGCCACCGTCATCATGCAAACGAGGCAGATGTACAGATTCCGCATACTTGACTCCTCATTCTTTTATCGTCATTGAGGATGAATACTGATGAATCATCCCGATCATTCTTCGAAATCAAAGAAAAAATTCTCCTCAATCCGCTTCTCTTCCGTCAATTTCTTCAATCTCAGCTGCTCGTCACGAAGTCGCTGAATCGTTTGAATCAGGTCATTCATTGTACCGCGATCCTGCATTTCCTCCAAGATGCGATCCATTTGTTCAATCAAAGCGTCCACTGCCGGAACGGTTTCCCGAAGTGCCTCATCAAACCCGGCTCCTCGCTGCAAACTGAGTCTCTGTAACGCATAACGTTGGTCCGCCTCGACAAACAACGTCTCATTCAGAACCCCTAATGGAGCAATCACTCCGTTGTCGATGCGATCAAGTTTGTCTTTCGTATCGATCCCGTTATTGACCATTTCTTCTCGTAAACTCTGAAACGAGACTTCAATCGACCGAGATTCTGTTTGATTCTTCCGCAATTGATGCAAACTTCGCTCGACAAAGGCTGAAAGAATTGACTCTTCGACTTGAACGTTCTCCGCGAGATTTGTTTGCTGCTCTGCCAGCAGGTCGCGCAGGTCTCCAGCCTCGGAGCGAATCTGTTCGAACCGCAATCGCAAGTTGACTTCTCTGTCAAAGAGTCGTGCTTGAAGCTCTTCGTCCGTGACAACCTTGAAGGAGAAAATTTCTCCATGCGCGACATGTGGACCATTGAAGTCGTCCGCATCTTGTGCATAAATCGCGAGTGTCAGCGTTTCGCCCTCTTGTAGTTTTAAGGGGCGCAAATTGAATCGTTCAACATCTTTATCCGCTGCATCGTTGAGCGTGAACTCTTTTTGCCCACTCGGAAGCTGATTGAGAGGAAGGGTTTGCTCCTCCATGTTGCTGCCGACTTTGAAGCCAAACCAGGCACTTGCAACTCCATAATCGTCAGAGAGTTGCCCCTCCACTGGAATACTTGCATTGCGGGTAATCAGCGAACCGACTCCTGTCCGTTTCGTGTCAACCACTGGAGGCTCATCGACGATTCCGTTCACGAGTAACGAGGCCGGTTCCGGGCTGTAAATTTCGTCGTTGTCTTCGAGGAAGATTTTTAAAGCGGAGTCGGGTGGAATCGGAATCGGCAGTTCAATTCGATCACCAAGCTCTTCCCACTGCTGTTCGGCTTTGGATGAAATCACAAAGGGAATTTGAAATCCGCTCCGATCTTCGCTGAGCAAACTTTCCGGAGAAGCATCCACTTCGACAGTTCGCAAAATCTGGTTTTCTTCATTCCGAAGAGTAAACGTTGTTGGCTTAGGAACTTCGTCGCCATCGACCAGCCGATACCCGAAGGAAAACTGAAATCGGCTACTGCGAAGATCGACCGCTCGCAGCGGCTTATTGCAACGCCCCTGCAACTCAAACTCTGTTTCCATTGGCAGAGAGACCTGAGTGCCGACCACGGAGACCGGCTTGTCTTCCATGACATCCATCCCGGTGTAAGAAGGATAGTCACACATGAGCGTAATCGCATCGACTTGAGGCGGGTCGACAATCTGGATTCGGTACGGAGTTCGATTCACAAAATCACCCCCTCGAATCCATAACCGATAATCATTCACGACGCGAGAAAATGAGTGGCGGAATTCCCCATCGCCGAAGCGATTCATATTCGCGCGGCCACGTTCGGTCGCGTTGCCTTCGAATGAAATATATTGAATCGTCACGTCTTCCGGAGCGATGGCTGCGTCATCGCTTTCGACGAGGAGTTGCAAGTCCGCACCTCGGGGATGTTTATAAGTCCGATTCTCATCAAACTCTCTCACACGTTCCCCCGGTTGGCTGAGCACCTTCAACGCTAAAGCCTGCTGGCGATACGGGTCCCAGTAATTATCTTTCGTCAAAATGTACGCATGCACCCAACGTTGCACGCCAGCAGCGTTCGCGACACCAAAAACGGCCAGCGTGCTGAAGAGAACCGTCGCGATGAGAGCAATTCGTTTCAGAGGGGTTCGATCAAACGTCTCTTCCAATGGAAGCTTCGATATCTTTTCGGCAGCCTCGCGGCTGGTTTGCTCCACCATTTGGGATGTCAGCGGTGAGGTCGCTTCATGTTCGAACTCAACTGTCGTAATGAGCTGATCTCGGAGTTGTGGGAATCTCCGCTCGAGCGCTAATGCCAGATCTTTGAGCTGAAAGTGTTTGAAGAGTCGAAAAACAACCCATGAAACGCCGAGACCAACAAGTCCCCCCACCATCACGATCAGACAGATGAGTCGAAACGATGTCGGCAACTCAAGGCGAGAAAACCAGAAATATGCGACATCAACAAGAAAGGTCACCCAGAACATCGTCGCAGCCACAGCCACAAAGACGGCAACCCCTTCCATCAGAATGTAGCGGCGAATCCAGCGACGAAACTGTTTCAAGACACTCTGGATTTCGTTGGGAATCTGGCTCATTATTTCTTTCATCGCATATCAGAGCATTTCAATACTGGTCGTGCCTTTGAAGCTCACTTTCGTGACTTCATAGACTGCTCGCCACAAGGCAGAACGTAAAGACCAATCTTGGATTTGCTCCAGCCGGAGACTTGAAGTCGCCGGCGAAACGATTTGGTTTTTCCTGGATCGAATCTCGCTATCGCTTCGTCTGAATTCTTTATTCGAACAAAACTTAATGTCTGAATTTCACGCAAGTTTCAATAATTTTCGTGTCAACCATTCCGCCGAGACCAGCAGCACCATCAGAAACATCAGGAACTTGCGGTCCCAGAGTTCTTCGATCTTCTGGTCAATGGTCACTGACTCTCCTTTGTTTGGCAGCAGTTTCGGAACCGCAGCCGCAGCCTCTTCCAAACTGACGTACTCACCGCCGGTCCCTTCAACGAGCCTGCGAAGTTGTTCGACTTCCTGAACCAGCGACGCCGCTTCCTGTCGCGGAAATTGAACTTCAATATTCTGCTGAATTTGGTCACTCGATTCGGGAACCTGATACTCAAAACGATATGCACCTGCGACGAGAGGTCGATAGTCACCTACGAATTCCTCTGGCCTGAGGGGATCACGAACAAGGATCGGTCCCGGAAGGATTGGACTCCCATTCGGGCCATAAAGTTCCAGGGAAATTTCCTCTGAAACCAAAGGTTCAAACTGCGGAGTCACTGAACGAACACGCAACGGGACGGTTTGCCCAAGTTCGAATTCTGTTCCATCGAGAATAAACAAACTGCGCTGCAGCCCTCGTTTCGAACGACCTTCAGCTGCTTTTCGAACCGACTTGATCCAAAACCGTTCGTAATAGCTTTCATCAACTGACCGCAATCGCCACATCTCCGGACTACCAAGGTAGACGACTTGTCCTTGCCCAAATCGCTGGGCTGCCAGCAACACCGGTTGGCCTCCCGGTCCTCTCGACAGTGGGTCGGTGAATTCGGCAAAGATGGTCGTTCCCGCTTTGGCTCCGCGCGTCGGATAGGTTCGATACACACCGGGGAACTGTGACCAGGCAGATTCGTCTCCTGTTTCTGCCAGCTTTAAGAATTCGGCGACTTCCCCGTCCTGAGTGAAGCCAAGCGGAAAAGCGGTCGAAGCGGCATCGCGGTTACCCAGACGCAAGCTGACTTCTTCCAGAAGTACGGGATAGAGTCGTTTAATTTTTTCGAACTCCTCGCTCGCTGCCAGTTGAGGCGTATTCACATCCCCCGCGACAACGAACAATCCGCCACCTTCATTAGAAATCCAGTCTGTCAGCAAGCCTCGTTGTTCTTCACTCACCTGTGACCAATCAACATCAAACGCGATGATGGCATCGTATTCGTACAGCGACTCGCGGTCTTCAGGAAAACGGAACAGCAACCGGTTTGATTCCTGGCTAATCCCGACCGATCCCGTTTGCAGCCAGACGTCAGTCAATATTGAAGGATGTCGATAAAGTGCCGTTTTCGCGAAACGGTAATCCCGCATCGGCCCTCCCGCGATCAGTAACACTTTTAAGGGGCGATCAAAAATGTTGACGGACCGGCTAAGTTGATTGTCTTCCTGGCGTGTCTCGTTTCCCCCGCTCAAACTGGCGCGAACCGTAAACTGATACTCTCCGCCATCGCTGGGCTTGAGATCAAACAGAACTTCGGTCGGTGCCCCGTCTTCAGAGATTGTCCGCGTTTCTGTCAGAACAACAATCGGCTCGGGATCATTCGGTCCTTTTTGAAGCAGGTCGACTTGCACAGACTTCCCAACAACACCCTGTCCTCGCAAAATCGCCGAGAGTTCGAAGGCGTCTCCCTTTTGAACATCGGTCGGCGCGATCAGCCGCGCAACTTCCAGGTTCTGAGGAGGCTCAGTGCTGCCGACTCCAACGGAAACCAGCCGCACACCGTATTCCGCCGCTCTGTCACGAGCAGCGGAAATATCGCGACCGGCGTTCGTCGCACCGTCTGAAATGACCACAATTCCCGAGAGCGTCGATGTTTTTGCTTCAACAAGCAGTTTGTCCAGACTGTCTCCGAGGCGGGTTAAATGTCCATCCGTCTTCAAAATTTCATCCCAGACGATCTTTTCCTCTTGAGAAGAATCGTCCCCACTCGTTTCATCAGTCTGCTGTGTATTCGGCTGAGCCCCACCTGCTGGACTGGCATTAGTAGGGAATCGAGCTTTCAACTGGCTGAGATCATCGCTGAATGTGAATAGATCGACGCTATGGTCGGCTCGCAGCCTTTCAAGCAATGGAGACTGGCCAAGCAATTCCAGAATCGCCTCCGACCGGGTTGGAACACTCTCGACTCCAGCAGAGCGTGGGTCTCGAACCGGTTGCTGCATCGAAGTGGAAGTATCAACAAGAAAGATGACTCGCGAAGGCCGATACGTATCTGTTTGGGTCCGCTCATGGGGATTGAGTGCCATGATCAGCCCCAGCGTCAGAAACGCAAGACGCAGAGCCGTCAACAGGATCGTCCAGCCGCGACTGAACTGTTTCGTATCACGAAAGACAAAGTAAAGCGTCGTTCCGATCGCCAACAGCAAAAGAACGATTGGCAACCAATCCGTCCAGAAATAGGGCCAGTCAAATTCAATACTGGATGACGTCCCGGACGGAGTCGCTGAAGTGCTCGATTGTGCAAGAATTGAGTTCAACACGCGATCCGATTCATTTGATTGAGAAACATGGGGATTGATCCGTCATCCCGTACTGTTAAGTTGTTGTAAATTGTAGCAGGAGATGTACCGCTCGTCGAAACAAGAATGAGTTCACCCCTCTGTTTCGCCAGACCGTCGAACTGTCGAGCGAGGAAGTTTTCCGCTTGACATTCGAACCGCTTCCCCGAAAACCGTGTCAAATTCAGAGCGAACTCGACTTTCTCAGGTTGAACTACTCGCGACCGGCGCAATTGCTGTCTAAACTGCGTTCATTCAACGAAATCTGAATGATTTTCAGACTTTGCCGACGAACAGACACTCGAATCGACCTCCACTTATGTCAAACCGCCGTATTCTTGTCACCGCCGCTCTGCCATACGCCAATGGAAACATCCATATTGGCCACTTGGTCGAATACGTCCAGACCGATATTTGGGTTCGCTTCCAGAAATTACGGGGCCATAACTGTCGTTATTTCTGTGCGGACGACACCCACGGCACCGCAATCATGATTCGCGCTCGCAAAGAAGGACGCAGCGAAGAAGAATTAATTGCTGACGTCCGTGAAGCTCATATCAGCGATTTTTCCAAATTCGATATTGAATTCGACAACTTCGGATCGACACACAGCGAAGAGAACCGGGAACTGTGTCATCAGATTTGGAAATCGATCCGCGATGCCGGACTCGTTAAGCAAAAAGAGATCGAGCAACTTTTTGATCCGGAAGCACAAACCTTCCTCGCTGACCGTTTCGTCAAAGGGACTTGCCCGAAGTGTGGAGCGACAAATCAATACGGCGACAACTGTGATAAGTGCGGTTCCACTTATACACCCGCCGAACTGATTGACCCGAAAAGTACATTGAGTGGGGCAACTCCCGAGTTACGAACCGCGACGCACCTGTTTATCGAACTTGAAAAATGTCATGAGTTCCTGAACGAATGGACTCAGTCAGGTAAGCACCTGCAGCCAGAAGTCGCCAACTACCTGAAAGGGCACTTCCTGAGCGATGAACTTCGCGACTGGGACATTTCGCGACCTGCTCCCTATTTCGGTTTTGAGATCCCCGACTTCCCCGGAAATTACTGGTACGTTTGGTTCGACGCACCAATCGGATACATCGCCAGCACTTACGAGTGGTGTAAAAGAAACGGCGAAAACCTCGACGACTGGTGGAAAAGCGACCAAACCGAAATCCATCACTTTATCGGAAAAGACATCACCTATTTCCACACTCTCTTCTGGCCTGCGATGCTGAAGACAGCTGGACTCACACTTCCAGAGAAAGTGCACATCCACGGTTTCTTGACCGTTGACGGCGAGAAAATGTCCAAATCAAAGGGGACATTCATTGAAGCTGCCAAGTACGCTGAGCATCTTGATCCGTCGCACCTGCGGTACTTCATCGCTTCGAAACTGAGCTCCAAAGTTGACGACATCGATTTGAACTTCGATGAGTTCAAACTGAAAGTTGATAGTGATCTCGTCGGCAAGGTCGTCAACATCGCCAGTCGGTGTGCCAAGTTTGTAGCAGGAAAAGAACTCTCCGAAGAGTACCCCGATGATGGTGGTCTCTTCGAACAGGCAGCCGCTGTCGGAGAAAAAATTGCTGAGCTTTACGAGAACTGCGAGTACAGCAGTGCTGTGAGAGAAATCATGGTTCTGGCAGACCGTGCGAATCAATACATTGAAGGAAAAGAACCGTGGGTCGTTCGTAAAGACGAAGCACGTGCAGACGAACTTCGCGACATCTGCACCGTCGGCCTCAACCTGTTCCGGCAGGTGATCATTTACCTTGCACCGGTTCTCCCCAGTATTCAAAAACAAACTGAAGAACTCTTAAACAATAAAATCGAACACTGGAACGACGCCCAAACGCCACTCCTCGGCGCAACAGTTGGCAAATTCCAGCACATGATGAAACGCGTCGACGAAAAGAAAGTCAAACAAATGGTTGAAGAATCCAAAGAGACACAAGCAGCCGATGCAATTGCTGCTCCACAGTTTAATGATGGCCCGGAAGCTCTTGAAAAAGAGCCGATGACCGAAGAGCACTGCACCATCGAAGACTTCATGAAGGTCGACATGCGAGTCGCCCGCATCGTGGAGGCCGGACACGTCGAAGGTGCGGATAAGCTACTGCAACTGAAACTCTCACTTGGAGGCGACGAAACACGTAACGTCTTCGCTGGAATCAAAAGCGTTTACACCCCGGAAGAACTCGTCGGGCGACTCGTTGTCTGCTGTGCAAACCTGAAGCCTCGCAAAATGCGATTCGGTCTCAGCGAAGGCATGGTCCTCGCCTGCGGACCGGGCGGAAAAGAAATCTTCCTCCTCAATCCCGACGACGGTGCTCAACCGGGAATGCGCGTACATTGATCAACTGAACATCGTTCATTGACGAAACACTCAGTGACGACACAGATTTCTCACTCATCCCCATAAACTCACTTTTCACAACATTCCATCATGGCAAACATCAACGACAATTTCCTGAAACTCAAGGCAGGTTATCTCTTTCCTGAAATCGGACGGCGCGTGAATGCGTTTTGCGATGCAAACGCCGATGCGAACGTGATCAAACTCGGAATCGGTGACGTAACCGAACCGCTTCCCGAAGCGATCCGCACCGCGATGCACTCAGCGATCGACGAAATGGGACAGAGCCAAACCTTCCGCGGTTATGGCCCCGAACAAGGTTATGCATTCTTGCGAGAAGCCATTGCAACGAATGATTTTCAATCGCGTGGCTGTGACATTTCCCCAGAGGAAATCTTCATCTCTGATGGTTCAAAATGCGATACCGGAAACATTCTCGACATCTTCGGACCGGGCAACACTGTCGCGGTTCAAGACCCGGTCTATCCGGTTTATGTTGACACCAACGTCATGGCTGGCCGAACAGGCGAAGCCGATGAGAATGGACGCTACGAAGGACTCACCTACCTTCCATGCACAGCCGATAATGATTTCACTCCGAGCTTGCCGGAACAGCCGGTCGACATGATCTACCTGTGCTACCCCAACAACCCCACTGGTTCCGTCGCCAGTAAAGAGACTCTCAAAAAGTGGGTCGATTACGCCAACGAAAATGGCTCAATCATTCTCTTTGATGCTGCCTATGAAGCCTTCATCACAGACGATTCAATCCCGCACTCGATCTATGAAATCGACGGAGCTCGAAACTGTGCCATCGAATTCCGCAGCTTCAGTAAAAATGCCGGTTTCACCGGGACTCGCTGTGCGTTGACAGTTGTCCCGAAAAGCCTGAAAGGCAAAACGGCAAATGGAGATGAGCAAGAGATTCACGCTCTCTGGAATCGTCGCCAAAGCACCAAATTCAACGGCGTCTCATACATCATCCAACGGGGAGCTGAAGCTGCTTATAGTGACGCAGGCAAAGAGCAGATCAAAACCCTCATCAACTTCTACCTTGAGAATGCCAGCATCCTCAGCGAAGGTTTGCAGTCTGTTGGAATTAATGTCTTTGGTGGCGTGAACGCTCCTTACATCTGGCTGAAGACTCCAGAAGGAATGAAGAGCTGGGAGTTTTTCGATCACCTTCTCGACAAAGCCCACCTCGTCGGAACCCCCGGTTCCGGCTTCGGCGCCAGCGGGGAAGGCTACTTCCGCCTGAGCGCATTCAACAGCCGCGCCAATGTAGAAGAAGCGGTTCAACGACTGAAATCGCTGATGGGATAAGTGCATCTCCGGAGTCAGAGGATCAGAAAAATGTCGCGCCAGCAGGGCAGGGGAGTTTACCTTTGATCTTCTGAATGCCTGACATTGAGTTTTGATTCTTTGATCTCTTGCTTGCCCTGAGGGAATTCGAGAGAATCGATCTGCCTTGGTGGTGCTTGAGTGCACAAGGTCGATGTTTCGTCGACCCGGTCCTGATGTGGCTGCAAAAACTCTGCTGAAAGCGTTCTTTTGTTAAAAGAACGCTTTGCAAGGCAATTCGAGTGAGGCAACTTTTGTTGCCTCACTCAACGTTTTTTGCTGACCTTCACAGCATAGCCTTTCACCGCAGCGTGCCGTATGCCTGCAAAAGCGACCTTTCAGATGGCAACCGGCTGCTGTCTCTCGGCAGCGACGGCAGTTGTCACTTTCTTCTGGCTTCTCAATTCCGATTCGCAAATTTCGTTCGCAATCATGTCCGTACTTCTGGTTGCGATTTGCGCAACCATGCTGTTCGGATGGTGGACGGCCTTTCTGCAATTGACTTCGAAACATCCCTGGCACTGGATTCGAACAAAATTTGGCTGGGGCTTTGAAATTGAAGAACTGGCCAATCGACTGGGCTATTCAGTCAATGAACTCACCGAGCATCAGCCTCAATATGTTTCAGCGTTCATCCCAAAAAGATCGGGCGGCACTCGCGAGTTACGGATTCCCGATAAAAAAACTGCTGAAATTCAGAAACGCATTCTGCAGCGACTTCTCTCAAAGCTTCGATCTCACCCAAGTGCCTGCGGTTTTGAAACTGGAAAGTCGATCGTTCACAACGCGCTGCCTCATGTTGGGAAAGCGGTTGTCATTAAACTTGATGTGATTGACTTCTTTTCATCCACAACGGCATCGCGAGTCGAAGCCTATTTTTGTCGAATCGGCTGGAATCGGAAATCAGCAAAACTCCTCACGAAGTTAACATGTGATCAAGACGCCCTTCCGCAAGGAGCCGCAACGAGCCCACGGCTCAGCAACCTCGTCAACTACCTACTCGACGAACAGCTGGTTCGTTGTGCCACTAAGTATCGAGGCGAGTATTCTCGCTACGCAGATGACATCACCTATTCATTTCGCAAGGATTCTCCAAAGAGAATGCGTGGAATCATCCAGCGGACCCGCCATCTTCTGAATCGATCCGGATATCAGTTGAATACAGAGAAGCAACGCATCCTCAGACAACATCAGAGGCAAACAGTGACCGGGTTAAACGTGAACACAAAAGTCAGCCTCTCTCGGAAACTTCGAAGAGAACTTCGAGCTGCCAGACATCGTTTAGAAAATGGAAAAGAATCAACCTGGACCGCCGAGCAACTACAGGGATGGGCTGCCCTGGAACACATGATCCAAGAACAGACAAAATCGTAAGGCTGTAACATCTTTGAATCGGCGTTCGCGTTCTGACTCGTGGACAAGTGTAACTTCCCACAGAACAAGCACGACACTGCTCTAGAATTTCTGATCGGTTTATGACGCCTTCTCTCGGCAAGTCGATCATTCAGTCGCAACAGTCTCGACTCAATGCGCGCATCGCTCAACGGGTGATGTAGATTTACAACATCCTGTAGGTTTCCTTCTTGCGATGTTGCCAAGCTGTATGCGCAGACAAGTTCTTGACATTTTGTTGGCCTGTGCGGCGTTACTGCCGTTCTATTCGATTTACGCTGCGCATTGCGTGAATCCGGACGGAGCGTCAGGATTTGTTCAATACGACATGCCCTACTACGTCGCAAACGGGCGGGAAATCTTCGAACGAGGAAACGGATTCGCCGGCCCAAACCCATACGATGAAAATTCCGATGCACCGACGATCTACTTCCATTGGTTCACCTGGATTCTCGGCTTCAGTGTTGTTGTACTGGGGCTCGATCCGGGTTTCGTCTTTGTCAGCCTGGGGCTTGTAGCAGGAATCTGCGGAAGTTGGCTTACGCTGCAAATCATTCGGCAGTTGATTCCCGACAATCGGGCAGTGACACCGGTCTTTTTATTGTCGATGTGGGGAGGTGGCCTCTTTGTCCTCTTCAAATGCTTCCTGAACCTCACGCAAGGTGAACCACTTCTGTCGGACCTCTTGATGTTCGATTTAGGTCGCGGTTGGTGGTTTATGAGCTGGGGAAGAAACTTCATTTTGCCAACAGAAGCTGTCTACCATGCGTTTGCTGCTGGCATCTGGCTTTGCGTTTTACGACGTCGTGAATGGTCGGCAATGACGCTGGTCTTGATCCTGGCTGCAACGCACCCGTTTACTGGAATACAACAACTCCTCATTCTGGGGGCGTGGAATCTCGCGCAGCTGATCGTCAACCTCAACTCCAGAAGATCTTCCTTGAGTGAACAGGCGAACGAGAAGTCGACTCCAAAATTTGACCTGAGCCCCTTATGGCGAGGATTGGTTCTTACTGCCGGTCTAGCTGCTTTCCTGGGGTATTACTTCGTCTTCCTGGAACAGTTCTCATCGCATCGAAACTTAAGATCAACGTGGGCCCTTGAATGGGTGGTCCCGCCGATTGTTGTTGCACTGGCGTATGGAGTGGTCATGCTGCTGGCCCTTCAACGAATGCGTGGAAACTGGCGAAAATTTGTGCCAGAGACATGGTTCTTTCTGGTCGCTTTTGCGGTTTCATTTTTGCTCATTCAACATGACTACTTCGTCAAGCCGCATCAACCGTTGCACTTCACACGAGGGTACGTTTGGCTTCCGCTGTTTTTGATCGCGGTCCCAAAAATTTCGAGTTGGGTCATTTCAGTGAAAGACAAATCGGGCGATGTCAGACAAACTTTGATACTCGCTGTTGCGATCCTTTTCGCTTCGCTTGACAACATTGCATTCCTGACGATTACGACACGCGACAACTCGAACAACATGCCACTCAACCACGACGCACGAGATGCCTTCCGCTGGATGGACGAACAGCTACTCGAAGGAGTTCTCCTGATCCCAGACGACAAACTCTGCTACCTCAGTGCAACATTCACTTCTGCGCGACCGTACTACGGGCACAAGTTCAATACGCCAGACTATCAGACCCGCAAAGAAAACGTCGACAATTGGAAAGCTGACGGAACGCAAGGCGACTGGATGGAAACGATTGATTACGTTTTGCTCCCTGCTGAGGATTCCTCGCTCCAACGAAACGTCGACGACCATTGGAAGAGTCTCTACGAGAACAATGGGTTTAGTCTCTATGGACGAAATTCGCTCAAATCGTCTCTGAAGAATTGAAGAACTGCACGCTCTGCCTCAAATCCAAAATTGGCTTTTAGGTTCTGCCTCGTGGCGAACAGTTCACGAAGAGATGGAAGAAAATTTCACGGCTCGATTAAGCATTGGAAATGTGCCGAGCAGTCTTAACTTGCCGTAACAGAACGTCGGCCAGCCAGCAGTTTCGGTTCTTCACCCATCTCCCGTCACGCAATAAGCCTCGTGCAAAGAGACTCTTGACACATCCGTAGCCATGGTTACAATCACGCCCAACCTGTAACACTAGCTACCCCGTATCATGAGGGACATATGAGTCGACAATCTCACCTACTTCGCCACCGACACGGGTTCACATTGATTGAATTGCTCGTGGTGATTGCGATCATTGCAATTCTCGTTTCACTCCTTTTGCCAGCCGTTCAACAGGCAAGAGAAGCGGCCCGGCGCTCGCAATGCCGAAACAACCTGAAGCAAATTGGCATCGCTCTCCATAACTACCATGATGTCCACTCCACCTTTCCCGCCGGGTATTACTCGTATGGGACAAGTGATGGAAACGGACCTGGCTGGGCGAACATCGATCCGCAAACATGGGATGCCGCACCCGGTTGGGGCTGGGGAACGATGCTGCTGCCGTTTCTGGATCAGGCTCCTCTCTACAACAATCTGGACTTAAACCAGGCCTGCTTCTCTCCCATAAACTCGGCCCCGGTCCGGACTCGGTTACCTGTTTTTCTATGCCCGTCGGTCTCTGGATCGCATGACGAGTTCACAGTCCGGAATGAAGCGGGCAGTCCTCTGGTCATTGGAGGCAATCAGATCAACTTTGGTCGCAGCCACTACGTAGCCAGCCATGGACAGGAGTCATGCTGGGGAGAATGTGGAGCGAGTCGCACCGGAGTCATTTTCACGAATATCTATACTTCAGAAACTGCGACTGTAACGATCAACGGAAACGCTGCTGCCGTTGCGGATGGCCCTTTCTATCGCAACTCCGCAACCCGTTTTCGGGACGTCACCGATGGAACATCGAACTCAATTTTCATGGGTGAGCACTCTTCGAAACTGAGTGAGAAAACCTGGGTCGGAGTCGTCCCGGGCGCGTTCACTCACCCGAATTTATCCTCTCCTGAGAATGGAGAAGATGCCGCTGCCACGCTCACAATCGTCCATGCAGGACCATCGGGGGGAGAACTCGACATCACCGGATTTCCAATCATTCATCCTGTGAACTTTCCAACACTTCATGTCGGACAAATGTTCTCCGAGCATCCAGGCGGAGGGCAAATCATGATGGGAGATGGCGCTGTACGATTCGTCTCCGAAAACATCGACCTCATCACCTGGGCAGAACTTTCAAGCATTAACGAAGGTGAGATCATTGGAGAATTTTAAGAATCTGCTTCATCAGCAATACGACCGTATAAGAACACTGTCAATCACGATTCCAGTACTCATGCTGCTATGTGGCCTCACTGGCTGCGGATACCCGGATGTCAGCCCGAAGACTTATGAAATTTCGAAAGCGCTTTACTCTGCCTGCAACCGCAAAAGCGATGAGCATGTTTCGAAAATTTCCAAGTTGATTGAATCCCATCTCGAAAGCGGTGACCTCTCAGAGCGGGAAGCGAAGTGGCTGCGAGTCATTATCCACAATGCCGAAGAAGGCCGATGGGAGGCCGCCACACTCGAAGCTCGCCAACTGATGGAAGACCAAGTCCATCGGTCATCGTAGCAGGACTGAATACTGGCGGCACACTTTTCACTTTTGTGGTGATGGAACTTGTTTTTTTCGCACAGAGTTGCTGAACTCTGTACACATTGGAGCATTCTTCGAATTAGTGTTCAGGTTCTGCCTCGTGGCGTACAGCCCATCAAGGTCATTCATGACTTCATCGACTGCTCGACACGATGCAGTAAGTAAAGAGCAGAATTGAACATTAAGTGCGCATTCAGCACAGGCAGATGAGTCGTGCATATTGCTCTAGTAGTGGACTTCCCTGTATGGCTTAAAGTTGCTTAAAGTTGATTGATGAAAAAATACATTGCAGAGGTGATCGCGACATTCGCACTGGTGTTTGCAGGAACAGGTGCCGTTGTCGTCAATCAGGTTTCTAGTGGCGATGTGACTCATGTTGGTGTTGCGCTGACCTTTGGGTTGGTCGTCATGGCGATGATCTATGCGGTTGGAGACGTCTCCGGAGCCCACATGAATCCGGCGGTGACCATTGCATTCTGGTTCGGAAAACGGTTTCCCGGTCGCGAGGTCGTCCCTTACATCTTCGCTCAACTGCTTGGTGCCTGCCTGGCGAGTGGAGTACTGCGAGTCCTCTTCCTGGACCAGAGCAATCTGGGAATGACGCTTCCGCGCGACACATGGTGGCAGTCGTTCATCTTCGAGTTCATCCTGACGTTCCTGCTGATGTACGTCATCCTGCATGTTTCGACCGGAGCCAAAGAAAAAGGAATTATGGCAGGAGCGGCGATTGGAGCGACCGTCGGCCTGGAAGCGATGTTCGCTGGCCCGATTTGCGGAGCGTCTATGAACCCCGCACGGTCAATCGCGCCAGCGATCTTCAGTGGAAACGTGGAGCACTTGTGGCTTTATATCGTCGCGACCATCCTTGGAGCCTGCCTCGCGGTTCCAGCGTTCTATTTTTCACGTGATGAAAACATGACAGGCGAAGAACTGGCGAATTAAGAACCGCTTACAATACATCTGAGGCCGCTTTCACGACTTCAGAGACTGCGCGTCACACGGTACATCACGGATACGATTTCGAAAGTCGATCTAACTCAACTCTCACTTAGAGCATCTTTCGAATTGGTTTGCAGGATCTGCCTCGTGGAGAACTACATTTCCACTAGAGAAATGCGTTCTTCACGGGCACACGGTAGAGCAAACTGCTCTAAATGAGATGCTCAGGCAGAAGTTGTTCGACCGCACTTCCTTCACTCAGCATGAAGGGGCGACCGATGGGGGATTGAACCTCTTCATACGGGTCGAGCCCCATGACCGTCAGGATTGTGGCATACAAGTCCGGGATGCTCACCGGGTTTTTCGGCGGAGTCCGCTCGGTCACTCGTTTGTCTTCTTCTTTGGCAGCTTCGGGGTCTGTTTCACCAATGACAACTCCCGACCGAATTCCTCCGCCGCCAAGGACGCATGAAAAGCCCATCGGCCAGTGGTCCCGGCCTTCCAGCGGATTGAGACGAGGAGTCCGTCCGAATTCGCCCATGCACAGCACAATTGTCGAGTCGAGCAAATCGCGATCTTTCAAGTCTGAAATCAAGGCTGCAAATGCGGGATCAAGGATTTGAAACTGCTTTGTCTGGCCTTTCAGATTGTTGATATGCGTATCGAACCCCTGCAGAACAACCTGCGTTGCTCGCACCCCTTGTTCCACGAGTCGGCGAGCGACCAGACAACCGCGACCGAAGCGTGAGTCTCCGTACTTTTGAATTGTCGCCTTCGGTTCATCATCAAGAGAAAACGCCTCGAGTTGCTTCGATGACATCATGGTCAAGGCTTTGTTGACGAGCTCTTGATGTAGCGTCTCGCTTGTCTGAAAAGGACGTTGTTGCCTGAAAGCGTTTGAAACAACATCGAGCCCTTCCAGTCGTCGCTGTTGACGTTTCTCATCAACGTTCGGCTTCATGTTGCGGACATTTCGCCCCGGGTCAAAAATCCGAAAGGCATCATACTCTGCTCCAAGAAAACCTCCACGTGGGACGACAAACCCGTCTCCACTGGCAAGCGAGATATGTTGTGGAATTTCAATGCTTGGATCGGCTAAATGCTTTGAAATGATTGCCGTCATGGCCGGATGAACGACACTCGGATCGGGAAGATACCCGGTTTGTGCATAGTACGTTCCCCGTTCGTGGTCCCCCTCTTTTGAAACCATCGATCGGACCAAGGAGACATTCTGCATTTGCTCAGCCATTTGGGGGAGCAACTCAGAGATTTCCAGCCCAGGTAACCTTGTTTTGATTTTCCCGACTGTCTCACCGACCGCTGAAGCAGGATGTGGGTCCCACGAGTCGACCTGACTTGGCCCACCTGCCATCCAAAGGACAATCAATGATTTGGGACGCTCCTGCCCTCGTTTCTGTGTCGCCCGGGCACTCAACGTCGGAAGCAAGAACGAAACACCTGCCCCCAAACCCGCCTGCATGACCTGCCGACGCGTGAGTCTCTGAAACAGATTTCGAAATGAATGATGATGAATCATAATTACAGTCCGTTTGCGGCTTGAGCGTCAGAAAACACCTCTGAATCGAGCTGTGAAAATCAATCAGCTCAAAGTCTTTTCAGGGCACCCATTACTGCCTGCTCACCTCAATGATTCCAGGAGAACTCTGGAGAATTAAAAAGTGTCCAGTACAAGTCTTCAACGGCTTGATCAGGTTTGTCTTTTTCGAATCGTTGGATGAAATATTGTTTCTCCGCTTCCGTGGGAAGTCGCGTCAGACAGACCAGGTAGATGGTTTCGATTTTTTTCTCGGGCGTGGAACCAGCAGTCGCGACTCGACCGGGTGAGCCGAGTGGATTGAGCGAGGTCAACTCACGTGAGAATTCGCCATTCATTCGGAGGAGAGCTTGCGAAATTGTTCCGGACCAGTCCTGTAGTTCGTCAACTCCCGGATCGCCAAACTCATCAACGAAGTCATTCTCTCTGAAGAATCTTAAGGCTCGAACAAACAGGTGCGAGTTCTGATCGATAGTCCGGACATTGTTGGCTTGCAGCATCGCCCCGATCACTTGTTCCGGTCGCAGCCGAATCAATGGGAAGACAGCCCAGCGTTCTTTCGCCTGTTGAATCGTCTCAGCCGTTTGCAAGGTGTCCCCGTCGTTCTCCTGCTCGCTCTCTGGCAAGGGGTAGATTGATGACATCCGAAAGGCATCCGTCGCAGCGATGACTCGAATGAGACGACGCAGGTCGTAGCCATGTTTGCGAAAATCCTCCCCAAGGAGATCGAGGGTTGCCGTCTCTGGATTGGTACCCGGATCGGGAAGATCGTCGACAGGTCGATGCGAGAGGAATGGAACACCAAACATCAGTGCCCAGACTCGATTGGCAGCTGCCCGTTCGAAACGCTGGTTCTCTGGATGCGTCATCCAGCGGGCAAGTTGCTCGCGTCTCGAACCATTCTCGCCAAGCCACTCAGGATGAAATGGAACGCTCGGCTCCACCGTCCGCTTTTCCAGAGTTAAACGATCTTCAACGACATAGTCTTTGCTATGCTTGTCAGCCACTCCAGCAAGGCTGTTCACGACCTGACCATAATATGCCGTCAAGCCTTCAAATTCTCCCTGCTTCCAATGATCAAATGGATGGTCGTGGCATTGAGCACAGTCCATCCGCTGCCCTAGAAAGGCCCGCACAGATCGAGCGGATAACTTGTTCGGATCGAATTCATCATTCGCGAACCCTGCGGTAATAAAGTTGACTTCCCCCTCGCCAGTCCAGACACCGGTTCCGGAAATCATATCCCGAACAATTTCATCATAGGGACGCCGCTCGTGAAGTTGAGTCGTCAGCCAGTCGAGAAAACGATCACGCCGAAAAACGAGGAATTGTCCAGCCTCAACTCCAACGTAGCTGCGAGCGAGCCGCTCGGCAAAGTAATCATCAAACCGACTATCGTTGAGCAGGTACTCAAGCCAGCGTTCGAGACGGTCAGGTTTCTGGTCAGCTTCGAACTTTCGGATTTCCTCTAACGATGGAATAGTGCCATGCAACGCCAGCGAGAGTCTTCGCCAAACTGTCAGTTCCTCTGCGGGGTTTGCCATTTCAAGATTGGCTTCGCTGCGAAGTCGAGCCAGTTCCTGATTGACACGAACAACTGTCTCCTTTGAGGTGGAATCAGATTTCGGCATCGGAATTGTAATCGAAGTCGGGTCCACAGCAGCTGACCGGACACTGTTTGTCGTGAGCCAAACGACTCCAACGACAACAAGCACCGGCCAGATGAATGACTTCAACACGACAATCACTTCAGCCTCCAGTTCATAAAAAACAGCCACACAGCGTTCGCGCCGACCTCAGAAGGATACCTCCTTCTTTGCCACAAAGTTTCAGTCTTTCTTCGCTTCGTTGAAACATTCCTTTGGGCAATTGGGTAGTTTGAGTATGAAACGCGAAATTCTACCGGTGATTTCAATGCAAACATCAACATTTGATCAGATGGGCGAGTCGCCATTCGATTCAGAGGATGCAGCTGAATCGCCGCCTACCAAAGAACTCGTCACCTCTGAAGTCAACGAACAAATGCGCGGGACTCATCAACCCGAAGAAGTGGCTGCCGCGGGACCAACTGCGTTTCCGGTCCCTTGGAGGCATCCAATAAAATTCCTTGCCCTCACAACTTACTACCTGTTTGCTTTTGTCAGCTTGATGCTGGTTCTTGCGGTACTGGCTGCAATTCCACTCGTGAACTTCTTTGTGTTGGGCTATTTTCTGAACGTCGAAGGTCGAGTCGCAAGGAGTGGACGTCTTCGCGATGGATTCCCACTCCTTGATGCCGCCCCACAAATAGTGGTGCTGGCTGGGGGAATTTGGGTGTTTCTTCTGCCACTTCGTTTTCTCGCCAGCTTTGCCGCCGATTCACGCCTGATTGACCCTGGTTCGCAAGCTGATGTCGGATTCCATCTCGCACTGAATGTCGCTTGGTGCGTCATCACTCTCCACTTGATTCTGGCGATTGCACGAGGCGGAACGTTTTGGTGTTTTGTCCGACCATTCAAGAATTTCTTCTGGTTGACAGGTCGACTTCGCGAGGGGAACTACTTTGCGCATGCGGACCGGAAGATCCAGGAGTTCGTCCAGAAATTAGAAATCCGCAGACACTTTTGGCTGGGACTGCGAGGTTTCGGAGTTGCCTTCTTGTGGCTGTTTCTCCCCACTCTCATGTACGCAGCGATTCAGGAACCGAAAGGGGGGCAAATCTTTCTGACTGTCACCGGCGGAATTCTGCTCGCCGTTGTGTTCAGTTGGGTTCCGTTTTTGCAGGCCCGATTCGCTTCTGAAAACTGTTTTCGATCTGGTTTAGAACTTCGTGAAATCCGTTCGCTCTATTCGTACGCCCCAATTGTCTGGTCACTTTCGTTGGTCGTGTTGTATTTGCTGTCGTTGCCGCTCTACCTGTTTAAGGCATTTTTGTTGCCTCCCGATGCAATGTGGCCGGTGACTTTAATTTTCGTTGTCAGTATTTACCCTACACGAATTTTGCTGGGATGGGCTTACCACCATGCTGTCAAAAAGCGAGAGCTCGGAAATCGCCCACACTGGTCTGTCCGCTGGCTGATTGGCGGCACGATCATCCCGGTTCTTGGCCTCTATGTGTTCATCCTTTTCTTTACGCAGTTTTTGGGTGAACAAGGAAAGCAGGTTCTGTTTCAACATCACTCACTCTTGTTGCCTGTTCCATTTTAAGGCGAACAGCGAACGAACCCCTCGTAGCTCGAGAGCGGAGAACAAGCCCCTCGTAGCTCGGGACCATTGTCCCGAGCAAGCCAGACGGAGAACGATAGCGTTCTCAAAACCTGTGGAATTGTGACCTTTCTCTGTACCAGAAAAGTGAACAGCAAGTTTTGAGACCAGTTCTAAATCAGTTTGCTCTACCGTGTGCCCGTGAAATTTACTTTCATGACTTCATAGACTTCTCACTACGAAGCAGAACCTGAACACCATTTCAAGAAATGCTATTCGTCAAATGGTCATAAAAAAAAGACCGTCCAACATTTCTATTAGACGGCCTTGGGGGGGATTCGCCGTACTGCGATCAGGCAGCACGTTGTTGTTTGCGGTTTGAACCTGGTCCACCTCGTGGCGGGTACCCGTATTCTCTGAGTTTTCCAGAGAGCGTCCGAATTCCAATTTGCAATGCTTTGGCAGTCAGTTCACGATTTCCACCGAAGCGATTGAACGTCGCTTCGATCAGCTTGCGTTCCATTTCCTTGAGCGTCAAACCGGGAGATTCGGTCGATTCTTCGCTCTGCTCAAGCCAAGGCTGAATCTCTTCAGCAGTGATGACGGTATCGCCAGCGAGCGAACAACAGCGGTTGATTACGTTCTCGAGTTCACGAACATTTCCCGGCCAGTTGTGGCTTTCGAGTCGTGAAAGTGCTGCATCAGAAAGACGTCGTAAATGTTGACCTTCTCGAACACAACATTGTTGAACAAAGTGTTCAGCAAGAGCTGGAAGGTCTTCAACACGTGAACGAAGCGATGCAACCTGAATGGTATTTCGTTCGATCAGATTCAGAAGCCGGGTGTCGAATTTGGCTTCTGTGCAAAGCTGACGCAAGTTCGTGGTCGTTGTCGCGATAATTCGAGCTCGAAGTGGAATGTAAGTTTCTCCACGACGATATGCACTGTTTCGAATCACTTCTGCAATTTGCACTTGAAGCGGAATGGTGAGTGCTTCGATATCTTCGAAAACAAGAGTCCCATCCGCAGCTGAGGCAAAACGGCCATCTGATTCTTCGTCACCGAAAAGCTCTTTCTCGATCGCTGCTGAAGTCAACAAGCTGCAACGAATAGTGAGGAGAGGTTGTGTGGGACCAGAGCGAGTCAGGTGAATGGCTCGGGCTGCTTCCGATTTTCCACAGCCCGCTTCTCCAGTCACAAGGATCGGTTGATCGTGTTCTGCAGCTGTATGAATCTGGTTACGAAGTTCACGTGTTTGCTGGCTGTTGCCAACAAGTCCATCGAACATTCGGCCTTCAAGTTTCTGCTTGAGTTCCAGATTTTCGGAGATCAGTTGAGCACGCCCAACTGCCGAAAAGAGGGAGTGACCAATTCGTTCTGGTGTTAGTGGCGGCTCAACAACATCGCAGGAGACCGAGCGAGGAACGTTGATCCGGTGACCGATTGAAGGGAGTAGAATAAACTGTGTGGGCCGATCGGCTCTTCGCATTTCAGTATCGAGCCGTTCGATCTCTTCAATTGATTCCGGTTCGTCTATCACCGCGGCAGCGATGTTTTCGCTCATTAAAAGAGCACGCAGCTCTTCTAGTGAGGAGACGGCAATCGATTCATAACCGTTTCGTCGAATTGCGAGCTCCAGATGTTGCTGAGCGGCAACATCTTTCGCACACGCAGCGACTCTTCCGGTCGGACGTATGGTAGCGGGGGGGATGGAAACAGACATGAGATTCCTGCCTGCGCATCTCAAAACGCTTTCCGCAGAGTGGGATGGTGTGTGAGAAGTACACCTTCTGCGTTCCGCAAATGATGAGTGCGTGGGTGAATGAGTGGGGGAAAAGTGAAGTGAAGTGAAGTGAGAGAGGAGAAGCGATTAATAATTCTTTCGGCAGATTTAGGTCAATATGTGTCAAATGATTTTTCGGCAGTTTTTGCGATGATGCAATTTTTGCATTTTTCCGCTCGCCACGAAGGATCGCCTGAAGAAACACAAGGAGTCTCAATTCGCCCATAATTCGACGATTCGCACTGGTTCCAATATAGTTGTCTGTTCGCTTTCTGTGAGACTTCTCTTTTGTAACCTGATTGCAGGGAAAACCAATTCGTGAGTTTGATCACGGCACCATTGAATCGCTTCTTGGAAACAGGTGCGGAATTTCTATTCCCCTCTGCCTGCTCGTTGTGTCATTCCGCAATCCCCCCAAGCTGCCCGAATCGAATATGTGCAGAGTGCCTCGATGCGTTGAACCTGAAACAAAAGAACTCATGTGAACTCTGCTCAGCTGTTGTCGGCCCAAACTTAGCCACCGACAACGGATGTATTCATTGCCGACACGAGGGCTACGAGTTTCGCTCGGTCGCCAGTCTGGGGAATTACTCAGGTCTCCTCAAAAAAGCGGTTCTTCAGGGAAAGTGCCAGTATGACGAACTCGCTTTGAGGACTTTGGCTGAACTTCTTTCCCAGGTTGTTTACGAAGAGGCTCCGAACAGATCAATGGATCTAATTGTACCGATTCCACAACATTGGTCCGATCGCTTTCTCTCCTTGAATCAAGCTTCAATGACAATTGCAAATCAACTGAGCCGATTGTTGAAGCTCCCGAATGACAGGCATATACTCCGCAAAAGAGAACGAACTCCGAAACAACATTTATTAAGCCCAGCTGCCCGGAGAAAGAATTTACGATCAGCCTTTAAAGTGAATCGGGGAATTGATTTGACAGGTTTGTCGATCCTCCTTGTCGATGACGTCCTCACGACGGGAACGACGTGCCAACGAGCAACCAGAGTGCTGTTGCAAGCTGGTGCAGAAGAAGTCAGAGTTGCCGTTTTAGCGCGCGGCATCGGTGCATAGTGCTTGGCGAAGTCCTTGAGTAGCGAATTGCGTAACTGTTCACGTCATCCACTCACGTCACCCAGAGTGTTGTGTCAGCTCATCGGCCTGCTTAAAGAACGTTGCAGCATGTCTGTGTGGCTGTCATGAACGAAAAGATAAAACTCAAATGTTGTTGAACCGAACAACATTTCATTTCCTGCGATCACATGCAACACAATTGTGATGCCCTTCACTGAAAGAATTCATGTCCGAAGACATTGAGAACAATGTGAACAGCGAGGAGCCGAATAGTGAGGCGAATTCGCCTAAGCGAGCCCTCACGCCAACGCGAATTTTCATTCGCGGGCTGGCAGTCAGCTTACCCACGATCCTCACGATCGTGATTCTCATCTGGGTCCTGAACTTCGTAAATAAGTATATCATCGTCCCAGCGACCTGGACGGTGAAGTACACAATGTCGCAGTTTGTCGACCAATCCGTCTTGAGCGAGTCGCTGATTCAACTGGAAACCGCTCCCCCTCTGAAATATTGCGGGACAGGTTATCTGGTCACGAAAGACTTACGGGAGCAGTATCGGAAGTATGTGGCTCGGCAACAGGCCGCCATCGATCGCCGTATTACGGAAGAGACGAACCCCAATGAAATGGACGACTACGCTGCCCGGCAACAAAAGCGAATTGCCTGGCTGCAGGATGAAGCCGATAAAATCGGGACGGAAATTTACGTTCAGCTTGGTCCGAATGCCGTTCCGTATGACGTCTACGCCGAGGTCGCCCGAAATCTCCCTCCCGGTCAAGTTCCGGTTTCTGCGAGGGCGGTCTATCTGGAGTATGTGGCTCACAAGTATTTTCGAAGCCTGTTCCACCTCAGTTTATTGACAGTCGTTTTGATTATTTTTGTCCTCTACTTCACAGGGCAATTCGTCTCCGCAAGATTGGGCAGCTGGTTTGTTCGAGTTACGGAACAACAAATCCTCGGTCGGCTTCCTTTGGTGCGAAACATTTATGGATCGGCCAAGCAGGTCACCGACTTCTTCTTCACAGAAAATCAACCAGTCGAATATGGTCGCGTCGCAGCGATCCAATACCCTCGAAAGGGTGTTTGGTCCATCGGGTTCGTGACCGGGGAAAGTATGATGCAAATTTCGATTGGGGCAGGGGAACCGTGCGTGACTTTTCTTGTCCCTTCGTCACCTGCACCAATGACTGGCTACACTGTCAACGTCCCTCGACGTGAAGTCCTCGACTTGGACATCACTGTGGAACAGGCAATGCAGTTCTGCATTTCATGTGGAGTTCTCTCACCTGGGCATCAAAAAATGACACCAGAGAAATTCAAAGAGCTCGTCGAACAAGGGCTGATTCGAGCGAGTATTTCTCCACAACAAACAATGCAGGGAGCGCCCATGCCGACGGGGCAAAAGTGGATCGC
This sequence comes from Thalassoglobus polymorphus, assembly GCF_007744255.1. Taxonomy (GTDB): domain Bacteria; phylum Planctomycetota; class Planctomycetia; order Planctomycetales; family Planctomycetaceae; genus Thalassoglobus; species Thalassoglobus polymorphus. The sequence continues at coordinate 5,574,330 of NZ_CP036267.1, forward strand.
TCCTGCTCATCCGCTTGATATCAACGTAGAAGATGGAGACGAGGACTAATGGCAACTGAGCAGCGAATCATTCGTATTGCCACACGTGAAAGCCAACTTGCCATGTGGCAGGCGAACTACATTGCCGATCGCCTGCGAGAAACGACCTCTCTCTTCGATGTAGCACTCGTTCCTGTCTCAACGATTGGCGACCGCGACCGAACGGAACCGTTGCGCGAAATGGGAGGTCAGGGAGTTTTCACTCGTGAAGTTCAGCGGGTCGTCCTCGAGAACCATGCGGACATTGCCGTTCATTCACTCAAGGATTTACCGACCGGTCCAATCCCCGGTTTATCGCTTGCCGGAATCCCGGAACGGGCTCCCCGGTTCGATGCAATGATCCTGCCAGAAGACTCGCAAGTTCGAACGTTCGATGACCTGCCTGCTGGCTCTAGAATTGGAACCGGAAGCCCACGTCGGCAATCGCAATTGCTCTCTTCTCGAAGAGATCTCGAGTTACTCGAAATCCGTGGAAACCTCGACACACGACTTAAAAAACTCGATACCGGCGAGTACGACGCCATCATCCTGGCTGAAGCGGGTCTTCGTCGCCTCGGACTGGAACAGAGAATCAGCTTCTTGCTCACACCACCCTTGATGCTCCCCGCTGTCGGGCAGGCTGCTCTCGGAATTGAATGCCGGGAAGACGATCAAGAAGTGATCGAATTGTTGCATCAAATTTCGCACGCGCAAACCAAAATTGAAGTCACAGCTGAAAGAGCCTGCATGTTCACCCTTCAAGCAGGCTGCCATGCTCCTGTCGGCGTGCTGTGTCAACAAGACCAGGAAGGACTCAAACTCGACGCGGTTGCTCTCAGCCCGGATGGAAAGGCCCGCTTCGACGTTTCGGTGACAGGCGACCCCGCCTCCCCGGCGGAACTGGGAGCAGAAGTCGCCAAGCAATTGATAGAGCAGGGAGCTTCAAAGTACCTATAGATCAGCGACTCCTCCAAGGGATTCAGATTCACAAGTCGCCGCTCACAAGTCACCGCTGTCAAGCAGGTCATCATTTTCCCTTCCATAAATAAATTATGGAATTCTCACTTGAGTGACTCGTTTGCCGATTCGAATCGAGATGAGTAAGATGAAGCAAAATCATGCCTCTTACATGAATAACACTCTCTAAAATGGCTGCCTCCCCTACAAGTTCTGTCCCAATTGGAAACTGGAAGCGCCGTCATTTATTGGGCTTGGAGAAACTTGATCGAGAAGAGATCGAGCTGATTCTCGATCACGCTGCTGAGTTCAAAACCCTTCAAGCGACCCGATCAAAACTGTCTCATCTCAATGGGATTGTCGTCGCGAATCTCTTTTTTGAACCATCGACTCGAACAAAAACCAGTTTTAGCCTGGCAGCTAAGCGCCTCAGTGCAGATACGGTCGACTTCACTGCCAGTGGCAGCAGCCTCTCCAAGGGTGAAACCTTCATCGACACCGCGTTGACGATTGAGTCAATGGGTGTTGATTTGATGGTCGTCAGGCACAGTTCTCCCGGTGCTCCGGAACTTCTCTCTCGACATTTGAAATCAGGTGTCCTGAATGCGGGTGATGGAACTCACGAACATCCCACACAAGGGCTTCTCGACATTTTCACCATGCGGGAAAAGCTCGGCAGTCTCGAAGGAAAAACCGTCACGCTTGTCGGCGATATCAAACACTCACGTGTTGCCCGTTCGAATATCTGGGGACTCCAGAAACTCGGCGCAAAGGTGATCGTTTGCGGTCCACCAACTTTGATCCCGGTTGAAATTGAACAGTTGGGAGTGACAGTCGCACATCGATTCGATGATGTCCTGGCTGAATCGGATGTCATCAACTTGCTGAGAGTCCAGTTTGAACGACAGCGAGGAGCATTCTTTCCATCGATCGCTGAGTATGCCCACCTGTTTGGAATGAATAAAAAACGTCTCCAGAAATCCAAAGAAGACGTGCTAATTTTAGCACCGGGGCCGATCAATCGTGGCGTGGAAATCACCCCCGATGTGGCGGACGGAAAACACTCGCAAATTCTGCATCAGGTGACAAACGGACTGTTTGTGCGAATGGCCTGCTTGCATTTACTCGCTCAAACCCAAGAGCGAAAATCGGTGATTCAATGAGTAGTTTGCGAATCAAGAACGGCAGAGTGATCGATCCCTCGAATCACCTCGACGCCCAGCAAGACTTACTGATCATAGATGGTCTCGTTGTCGACGAAAAAGAGTTCGGTGCGGACTTCGCAGCTGACCGCGAAATCGACGCAACAGGCATGATTGTCTGCCCCGGACTGATCGATTGCCATGTCAGTTTTCGCGAGCCAGGTTTCGAAGAAGACGAGACCATCGAAACAGGAGCGACAGCCGCGCTCGCAGGTGGCTTCACAACCGTTGCCGATCTTCCTGACACCTTTCCTGTGGTTGACAGCCGAGCCTCAGCCGAGTTCGTGGTGAGGCAATCGGACCGAGCTGCCCAATGCCGAGTCGTGCCCATTGGAGCAGTCACGAAAAATCATGCGGGCGAAGAGCTGGCAGAGATCGGCCAGTTGATCGATGGCGGAGCCATCGCCTTCTCTGACGGGAAGCGTCCGATTTCGAATCCTGAAATCATGCGTCGCGCCTTGCAATACACAAGCATGTGGAATCGCGCAATTCTCAACCACGCGCAGGTTCCAGAACTCGTGCAGGGAGGGCAGATGCACGAAGGGTTCCAGTCGACAGTCTTAGGGCTGCGTGGGATGCCGGCAGCTGCAGAAGAGATCATGGTGCGGCGCGATATCGCACTCGCAGAGACCTCGAACGGCCGCGTTCACATCATGTCGATCTCTTCGAAACGAAGTGTTGAAGAAATCCGACAGGCGATTTCGCGAGGAATTCAGGTCTCCGCCGATGTCTCTCCACATCACCTGCTCCTCACAGATGAGTGCTTAGTTGACTACGACACCAACTACAAAGTCGATCCTCCAATCCGCACAGAAGAGCATCGCCAGGCGCTCATCGAAGGCCTTGCCGACGGCACAATCAGCTGCATTTCTTCGGATCATCAACCTCTTTCCGAAGAGAAAAAGAGCCTCGAGATCGACCAAGCTCCCTTTGGAATTGCGGGTCTGGAAACACTTCTTCCATTATGCGTCAAGACTCTGATCGAGCCGGGACACCTCACCTGGTCGCAGTTGATTTGCAAATTGACCCATGGACCTGCCACACTTCTAGGACTCGATGCGGGTACAATTCGGCCGGGGTCAGTCGCGGATGTCACCATCATCGCTCCCGATGAGACATGGTCAATCAGAACCGACCAGTTCCAATCCAAAAGCCGAAACAATCCTTTCGATGACATGGTTGTCACCGGGCGAGTAAAATACACCATTGTGGATGGTGAAGTTCGCTTCCAATGCCGAGATGCGGAATTGATTCGTTCTAACAAAATCTGATTAGCTATTGAACACAGATGGAACCAACACGGTTTCTACAGTTTTGTTCAAGCTTCTCAATCTTTCAGAAACTGCAAGCCAGGTGTTTGCAGAACATCAATATCAGGTTCCACCTCATGAGATGGCTTTTCGTCGTAACCTTCCTGTTCCAAATGCCGTTCGTTTCTGCTTACGCAGAAAAGCGTCCAAACATTTTGATCGCCATCAGCGATGATCAATCCTGGCCGCACACTTCGGCTTATGGTTCCAAGTTTGTGAAGACTCCCGCCTTTGATCGAGTCGCCAAAGAAGGCGTTCTATTCAACAATGCCTACGCAGCCTCTCCCGGGTGCAGTCCATCCCGAGCTGCGCTTCTGACTGGAAAGCATCACTGGCAAATCGAACATGCCGGAACGCATGCCAGCCTGTTCCCCAGGAAGTATCAAACATTCCCTGAAGTGCTGGGCGAGAACGGATACTTTGTTGGACTCACTGGAAAAGGGTGGGGGCCAGGGGACTTTGAAACAGCTGGATGGAAACAGAACCCAGCTGGTCCATCGTTTGACCAAAAGAAAACAAAACCTCCTTTTAAGAAAATCAGCGGGAAAGACTACGCTGCAAACTTTGCGGAATTCCTGAGCGAAAAACCGGAAGACCAACCATTCTGTTTTTGGTACGGTGCGCACGAACCACACCGCGCCTTTCAACAAGGCTCTGGCCTGAAAGCCGGTAAGAAACTGGAAGATGTTGAAGTCCCAGCGTTCCTGCCGGACCGCCCCGAAATTCGATCTGACTTACTCGATTACGCAGTCGAAATTGAATGGTTTGACCAGCACTTAGGAAAGATTCTCGATCAACTTGAAGAAGCTGGTGAGCTTGAGAACACACTTGTGATTGTGACTTCCGATAACGGAATGGCATTTCCGCGAGCGAAGGCAAACTGTTACGAGTACGGCGTCCATGTCCCGTTGGCAATTCGCTGGGGAAGCGAAATCGCAGCAGGTCGAACGTCGGATGATCTGGTTGGGTTTGTTGATCTGACCGCCACGATTTATGACGCGACGGAAGTCGCTCCTCCAGACGAAGAGTCCTCTCTCCCAGGTAAAAGTTTGGTCAACATCCTGAAGTCCGAAAAAGAAGGGACTGTCGACTCCACACGCACAGCAGTCTTCTCAGGTCGGGAACGCCATTCTTCTTCGCGATATTTAAATCTGGCGTACCCGCAACGATCAATGCGGACTAAGCAGCATCTGTATATCCGAAACTTTCGCCCGGATCGCTGGCCAGCTGGATCACCAAGAAAGCTCGACGAAAACGGAGGCCTGGGTCCGCAAGATGGTGGCTATCACGACATCGACGCATGTCCGAGCCTGTCGTATTTCATTGAAAACAAAACCGATCCAGAGATCGTCAAGTACTTTGACTGGGCCACTCAAAAGCGACCTGCGGTCGAGATTTTCGACATGGAAAAAGACCCCGCCTGTCTGAACAACCTCGCCGGAACGGAAGGCTTCGCTGAGACAGAAAAACAACTCGCACAACAATTCGAAGATTACCTGATCAAAACCAAAGACCCGCGTATCCTTGACGGGGGGGATGTTTTTGAAACCTACCATCGGGTCAGCGCAATTCGACAATTTCCAGCTCCGTCTCACGTTGAGTATTACGACACAGCGATGAGGAAAGAAGGGTGGATTCCCCTCTTCAATCGACGCAACCTCGACGGTTGGAAGGCAAGCACTCCGAGTGATTCCTTTGAAGTCGTCAACGGTATGATCAAGGCCCAGGCGACCAGCGATCAATCGCACCTCTTCTACACCGGTGAAGTGAACGACGCCGACTTCCAAGACTTTGAGCTTCTTGTCTATGTCATGACCACACCGGGATCAAATAGCGGAATTTACTTCCATACAGAATATCAGGAAGAAGGCTTCCCCGAAGTTGGACATGAAGTACAGGTCAACAGCACACACAAGAATCCAAACAAAACGGGAAGCCTGTTTACCGTCAAAGATGTGACCGAAACAGATGTTACCGACAATGTGTTTTACACCGAACTCATCACCGTGAAAGGGAACCGCGTCACAATTAAAGTGAACGACAAAACCGTTGTCACATATACCGAACCGTCGAATTACAAACACCCCAAGTTCTCGGGACGGAAAATCGACCATGGAACATTCGCACTGCAGGCACACGATCCGGACAGCACTGTCTACTTTCGCGAGATCTGGGTTCGCCCACTCGATGACAAGAAAACGGACGACCAGTAATAGTCGGTGCGAACCCGGTGAACTCCCGATCTTCCAGCCCTGGCAATCTCTGCAAAACGGCGACATCACGGTCTTCACAACTTGCAACATCGCCCTCAAAACTTAACAAAGCAGGGGACGCGTGTCGGAACCGCAAGCAGAATAAAATTGAGAATCCCGCGTGACTCTCTTCTCCAGGGCCACAGGCAACGACGCAATTTCTCTGCGAAAAGAGCCGAAAACCTGAATTGACGAGGTTCTCCTCGCAAGAATTTAATTCTGCGGCAATCGCTGATCAATATTGTCAGAATGGCCCGATCGAGTGATAATTGAGGAAAGCCGCAGCGAAGTCTGCTGCCGGCACTCTTCAAACTCGTTCAATACTCACCAGTTTTCACAATGTCGACCCGCATTCCAGTTCCTCCTCCACCAAGGAAGCGTCGCAACGACGACTTCAAGGAGGAAGATACACAGGCGACATCGCAGCGACCGAAATCTTTCGAAGTTCTCCCCCCCAGCAATAACTGGTGGGAAAGAGCTGTCGATCAGTTCAACGGCAACGAGGGTGCTGGCTACGCGATTTCTTTCGTTCTCCACATCATCCTGTTGGCGATGCTTTCGATACCGGTTCTGCATTCGTTCGATACGGACGACGGATTCACCACATTGATGGAGAACACAGCGAACGAGGAGCAAGTCATCTTTGACGCTCCGCTCGATACACTGATCGCGATGCCGGAAGAGAAAAGTTCAGAGAATCAGGTTCAGCAGGCGTTGCTCGACCCCATACTGAACAGCAATTACAACTTCCTTCCTCAGCCCAAGCTGGATAATCAAACAACCGTCGAAAGCGACGGCGATGGAACCGGCTCGGGTGGAGAGGCTGGAGGCGGCCGTGTCGCTGAGCCTGAAAATGCCATCAAAGCAGGCAGCTTCTCAGTTTGGCCCTGGCCGATCTTGGCCGGAAAAGTGAATGGTCAGATACGCCATGGAGACCCGGGAGGTTTCCCAAAAGTTCGACAAGATTATTCCATCGTCATTCGCGTGAAGACTCCGAAAACGAAAAAGTTCGTCCGCCTGTCTGATTTCGAAGGGACCGTCATCGGAACAGATGGTTATCGTCAAATCATTCCTGATGACGCCTACTACTTCCGAGCGAATGGAGAATTAGTGAAAGCCCGGCCGACTCATCGTTTGCCAGTGATTGATGGGACGGCGGAGATCCTGATTCGCGTCCCCGGGGCTAGCTTTGCGGAAGTCAAAGACACAATCAAAGTCCATTCTCGCATCATCGATGAGGAACAGGAAATCGCCCTCATCTTCCAGGCCCGTGAGTAAGAACAGATTTCGCCGGACACTGCAGCAGCGCATTTTCAATGTTTTTTAATGCTTGCCGTGCCAACGAAGCTTACATTGATGAATTCATAGACTGCTTGCTACGAGGCAGAACCTGCAAACCAATTCGAAAGATGCTCTTAAATCACGAACTCGTTCGCAGCATCTTTTTGAACTGCTTGAACGTCCGCGTATTCGCAACATCTTTCTTTTCCAACCCGGCTCGGCGCGCCTGATACACTCCGTACTTCATCACATCGAAGCCTGTCGTGGAGTGAGCATCAGTATTGATCACAATGGGAATCCCGTGATCTTTGGCCGCCGCGGCTTGTATGTCGTCCAAGTCAAGACGCGATGGATGCGCATTGATCTCCATGAAAACGCCGTGATCGGCAGCTGCCTTGAATAAATCGGGATAGTGAATATCTGCTCCCGGTCGCCGACCGACAATTCTTCCCGAGGGATGACCAATCGCACAGACGTATGGATTTTTCACCGCGTTGAGTAATCGTTTCATGATCTGCTCACCCGGTTGCTTCAGTCCATAATGCAACACTGCGATCACCCAGTCTCCTTCCGAGAGGACATCGTCCGGCAAATCCAGTTCAGCATCTTCGAGGATATCGCATTCGATTCCGCACAAAATCTCGATGTCCGAGAACTCTTCGCGTATCTTCCGAATCTCTGCCCAGTGCTTACGCAAGCGATCAGCATCAAGGCCATTCGCCATTGTGACACGTTTCGAGTGATCGGTAATCGCGATGTACTTCAACCCACGCTCGCGAGCCGCCTCAGCCATTTCACGAATACTCGCCGTCCCATCAGTCGCGGTGGTGTGCATATGCAAATCACCTTTGATGTCCTTCAGCTCCAACAGCTTCGGCAACTGACCCTCTTCAGCCTGTTCAATCTCACCCCGATTCTCTCGCAACTCAGGCGGAATCCAGGGTAAGTCGACCGCTTTGTAAACCTCTTCTTCAGTCTTCCCGGCAACGAGTTCCTCATCCTTGAAGATTCCGTACTCGTTCAAGCGCAGGCCACGTTTTTGTGCTCGTTGGCGGATGACGATGTTGTGTTCTTTCGAGCCGGTGAAATACTGCATTGCGGCTCCGTACGATTCATCAGGTACCACTCGCAAATCCATTTCGATCCCCGATCGCAACCGCACTCGCTGTTTCGTGTCTCCTTGTGCAAGGACTTTCTCGACAAGTTCATGATTAGCAAGCAACTCCATCGCTTCCGCCGAATTGGATGAGGTCGCCAATAGGTCGAGGTCGCCACAGGTCTCCTTTCGACGCCGCGCGCTCCCGGCGATCGATGCCTGTGTGACGGAATCCAGCTTCAAAAGATCTTCGAGAATCAACTCAGCAGGGACGAGCGCTTCGGAGATAAAATACCGGTTTCCCGCTTGCTCGACATGTTCAATCCCATCCAGAATCGTCTGGGCAGTTTTCTTTCCGAACCCTTTGAGTTCGGCAACAGCTCCTGATTCGGCAGCTGCCTTCAATTCCTCCAGCGAAGTCACCTCCAGTTCTTTAAAGAGCGCTTTCACTTTCTTGGGGCCGAGTCCCTGAATCCTCAGCATTTGCACCACACCGGGCGGAACTTCTTCTCGCAATTGTTCCAACTGAGGAGTTGTTCCGGTTTCCAGTAGAACAACAATTTTGGCAGCGATATCCTTCCCGATCCCCGGAAGTTCAACGAGGGCCTTTTCTCCTTCGGCAGCGATACTGGCAATCGGCTCAGCCAGATCCTCGATCGTTCGCGACCCGTTTCGATAAGCCCGAACTCGGAATGAATTCGCCCCCTGGATTTCCAGCAGGTCCCCGATCTCTTCAAAGTGTCGAGCAACATCTGAGTTCTTCATGTCAATCAATTCCTGTCGCAACCTGCGCGAGGCGCTCTGCTGATTCAGCTGTAAGTGGCAAAGGCGTGTTCGTGAAACGTGATCTGCCACGCCGTTTCTGACGACGATTGGCTATCACAGAACGATTCTAACTCAAATGAAACATCTGGGCACGTCTACAGAAACGCTCTGGCGAAACGGAATCTCCCTGGGAAATCCTTCCTCATCCGAAAGTGGCAATCGGTCACTACTTCTGAGAACGTGAGAGGTCATTTCGATGACCACCAAATGGGCGAAACTCCCAACTAGACTCTGATTGATTTATTGACTGGCACAATCGAAGCAGAGTCGAGAGAATAGCAGGACATCAACCTGATCAACCCCAAACGACATCAATACTGGGCAAAGGACTCACAATGCCATCTGCGCTGGAATACACACAATCAATGGTCGCTTTTGACTCTGTTTCTTCAAAATCAAATGTTGAAGTCACAAATCAGATTGAAGACTGGCTGAAGCAACTCGGCTGCGAGGTGGAACGAGTTGATTACATCGACGCCAACGGTGTCAGCAAATCGAACATCCTTGGAAAAATCGGCTCCGGTGAGGGTGGCCTGGCTTACTTTGGCCATTCAGATGTCGTCCCCGCGACGACTTGGGTCTTCGATGAACATGGTCCCTTCGAACCGACGATCAAAGATGGCAAACTGTTCGGTCGAGGAACAACCGACATGAAAGGGTCTGTCGCCTGCTTTCTGGCAGCGATGGAATCGGTCAAAAACAAACAGTTGACTGCTCCAGTTTACTTCTGCTGTACAGCTGACGAAGAAGTCGGAATGCGCGGAGCAGAGCAGGTTGTCAAAAACTCTTCCATGTACCGTGAAATGGTCGCCGGTCAGGCGCGTGCGATTATTGGTGAACCGACCATGCTTGATGTTGTCCACGGTCACAAAGGAGGCTGTTCAATCGTAGTGACATCAAAAGGCCGGGCTGCCCACTCAAGCACCAAAGAAGGAATCAACGCCAACTGGAAAATGATTCCGTTCCTGGCGGAAATGAGAGCCCTCAACGACGAGTTGGAATCGGACTCGAAGTGGCAAAACGAAGAATTCACGCCCCCTACGATGACGATGAACATCGGGATCAACGATCACACGGGAGCGATCAACATCACGCCGCCGCAGAGTATCTGCACGATCTACTATCGCCGTATGCCGGGCATCGACGCTGAGCCGATTTTCGAACGGATTCAAAACGCTGCCGAGTCCAACGGTCTCGAATTCGAGGCCCGCTTCAGAGCAAACCCATTCTATATCGACCCGAAAGCTGAGTACGTTCAGGAATGTCTGGAACTCGCTGAGAACAAAACGCCTCGGACCGTTTCTTACGGCACCGATGGGGCCTGGTATTACGAACTCGAACGAGCCGTGGTGATGGGCCCCGGAAACATTGCTCAAGCCCACACTCACGACGAATTCCTCGACCTCAAAGAGTTCGACCGAGGCACCGACATCTACACCCGCATGATCCACCGCTGGTGCCTGTAGACCGAACGAATCTTTACGAGAAGTGAAGCTGTCGAACTCAAGCAAACCGCACTTCCATGGCCAGAATATTGCTGGTCATGGAGAGTGTCGGAAAAGTAGAAAAAGAGAGATCGCTGCACAAAACGAACAGCTCGCGGGCGTCAAACCTATTTGCACAGGATTCTGTGCAGGTGGGCCAAAATGACTGGCATCAATGAAAAAACACCAAGTACAAATTGTACTTGGTGTTTAAGAAAATGCCGAAGGTGGGACTCGAACCCACACGTCTGTTGGGACACTGGATTTTGAATCCAGCGCGTCTGCCAATTCCGCCACTTCGGCTGCTGTAGGTGTCATGCTAGAGCAGTTGCTCTACCGTGTGCCCGTGAAGAACGTATTTCTCTAGTAAAAATGCTGTTCGCCACGAGGCAGAACCTGAACACCCCTTCGAAAGATGCCCTAGTCGCACCATCAATTAAGACAAGGAATCTCAACGATTGGTTCTGCTACCGCGGAAGATTCTAATCGTATCAGTCGAATTAGGCAAATCTAACCGAGCAGCATCACCCCCTCCCTCCTCGAATTGCGTAAGCCTCTTTGTTTCAGCGACTTACATGCAAATAAAGAACAAGACGCGAGAATTATTCGATTTCATCGCGACTCATTTGGGATGAAAGTGCCCCAGCCTCGGTCATCGGGGAACAGGCAGGGTCGAACGAAATCGTGATCGCAAACAGGGTGAGCCAAGCAACAATAAAAAGTCGTCTCCAAAACCGAATCGGGGAGAGAGGTCAGGTCCCTTCAATCAAGAATCACCGAGTACAGAGTGGCTCAGGAACGCATCAAAATCTTCGCAGTCATCACAGCTGCATTATTCTCATAGCCCTGACTCGCGAGCTTTTCGACCATCCTTTTGATCTCTCTGGGCGACCAAAAGACGAAGCCTTTCGCATCCAAATACTCTCGAATTTCTTCTTCCTGGTTGCGGTAGACATTCCCAGCCGCCAGACCAAGCTGAATTCGCGTTTCGGTATTTGCCATTCCCGATTCGATGAGTTGCTGCTTGAGTTTGCCAAAAACGATCTTCCTGTAATTTGAACAGGTGAATAGCTTGTATTTTCCTTGGGGAATGGCAAACTCCTCCTGAAGAGCACTCAGCCGAACGCCGTAAGAATCGAAAAACGATTTGACATCGAGGGCCAGGACCCGGTTTTCCGAGAAGTTGAACCCAAGCAAGTCGATCTCTGGGCGAGGAATCGAATGTTTTCCAATTTTGCGTTTCTCTTCCTTGGAGATTTCGACCTTAAACGATTGTCGAACCCAGTAATTTTCCGATTCCAGAAGCGTACAAACAATGCTCTCAAAGTGATCCATTTTTTGTTCTCCCGAAATTCCAGACGACAACCGACATCGCAACAATAGCCATCGATACGACCCGACAACAACGGAAATAACTCGGTAAACGCTCAACGAACATGAAGTTTTGGGAATTACGCCACGATTCAAGGTGACACATCCTTTTCCCCATCTCCTGAGTCTGGTAAAAACGTCATATCACGGACTCCAACAGTACCTGTACTATGAACCAGCCTGCGAACAACCCGATTTCAAACAACCAGACAGCCAAACTTGCTCTATCGGATGGAACCGTCTTTACAGGGACTCGCTTTGGTGCCGAAGGAGAATACTTCGGTGAAGTCGTTTTCAACACGAGCTTAACGGGGTATCAGGAAATCCTGACTGATCCGTCCTACAATGGACAGATTGTCACAATGACCTACCCGCTCATCGGGAACTACGGCATCAATGCTGACGATATTGAAAGTGGCCGACTCTCACTTCGTGGATTCGTCTGCAAAGAACTCTGCCGTGAGCCCAGCAACTTCCGATCAACTCAATCACTAGATGACTACTTGCGTGCGAACAATGTGATTGGAATCGAAGGAATCGACACTCGAGCACTGGTGCGGAGGATTCGCACTGAAGGGGCAATGACTGGTGTTCTCTCCACAGTCGATCTTGATGACGCCTCACTTGTTGCCAAGGCCCAGCAAAGCCCGGACATTGTCGGCCAAGATCTCATCAAAGACGTGATGCCAGAATCGGCTGCCGATTGGCCAACCGGGCTACACGAAATGTTGCTGGACCAAGTGACTCCTTCGAGTCATCAATCCAACGAAGGCGACAAGGACTTTCATGTCGTCGCCATCGACTACGGCATGAAATGGAACATTCCGCGGCACCTGAAACAGATGGGATGTCAGGTGACAGTCGTCCCTGGGACAGCGACCGCTGAAGAAGTCCTCTCACACAATCCTGACGGTGTCTTTCTCTCCAATGGCCCCGGTGATCCGCGTCCGCTCGACTACGCCGTCGGAACGATTCGTGACCTGCTCGGCAAAAAACCGATCTTCGGGATTTGCCTGGGACACCAACTTCTCGGATTGGCTTTGGGTGGCGAGATCTTCAAATTAAAATTTGGACACCGGGGAGCCAACCAACCAGTTCTCAACAAAGAGACTGGTCGAGTTGAAATCACATCGCAGAACCACGGATTTGCTCTCTCTGGCGAAACGCTGGCAGAAGGGACTGAGGTCACTCACATTAACCTGAACGACCAAACTGTCGAAGGTATCCGCCACGAAGGCTATGGAGCGTTCGGAATTCAATACCATCCTGAGGCGTCAGCGGGGCCTCATGACAGCCACTACTTATTCGGTGAGTTCCGCAAGATGATGGCGAATTAACTCACTCTCAAAAACTGGAGTCGTGGCAGAACTCCCAGCGAACTGCAACACTTCCTCCAGTCCTGCTTTCGCTCCCAGCTTGCCGGCGTTTTCAAGTTCAGTGAGCGATCAGTCAGAACAAACAGATTGAATTGCATTTTTCGAATTGGTTTCGCGTTCTCCCTGGTGGCGAACAGCATTTTTACTGGCAAACGCGTTCTACACGGGTAGACGAAAGAGCAAACTGCTCTAATTTTCAAATCACACACAGACACTTCGGACCCTTACGATGGCACTCGAAAAATCACTGATCCTGCTGAAGCCTGACGCCGTGCAGCGTCGCCTTTGTGGTGAGATCATCACTCGCCTCGAAAACAAAGGACTCAAACTCATTGCAATGAAAATGTTGCAAGTGACCAAAGAGCTCGCAGCACAACACTACGAAGAACACGTTGAAAAACCGTTCTACCCGATGCTCGAAGAGTTCATCACCTCAGGCCCAGTCGTCGCGATCGTCGTGGAAGGTCCAGAAGCAGTCAGCGTCGTCCGTGGAATGATGGGAAAAACCAACGGCCGCGAATCTGCTCCCGGGACAATCCGCGGAGACTTCGGACTCTCCCGACAGGTCAACCTGATCCACGGTAGTGATGGCCCCGAAGCTGCTCTTCGAGAAATCGGTATCTACTTCCAGGCCGAAGAAGTCCTCAGCTACAAATCTTCCCTCGACGAATGGGTTTGCGCCAGCGACGAGCTATAAAACCGAAACACCCGTAGTTCCAAAAGATACAAAAGCCTCCGGTTATTGACCGGAGGCTTTTTTGTCGTCAACAGATGATCAAAAAATGCTCAATCTCGCTATTGATCAAGACTTCCCAACTCGAGCGCTTCCGCCTCATCTTCAGTCAGGAAATCGAGTGAGAGTGCCTTCGTTCCCCACTCCTGAAGAATAAAACCCGGCATCTTTTTATCGTGTTGCCCCAAACTCTCTTATAGAGCAGTCTTCGAAATCCCCGGTGGAAAGTCTGCAATGAGTTCCACGGCGACACGTGATCACCTATTCAATCGCAATCGTCAAAGCGATCTTTATGAGAAAGAAGAAGCGCCGAAAATGCTTTAAACGCTTCCGGCGATGTTGTAAATCTCTGCTGCATTGAGGATTTGATCGTTTGTGGTGAAGAGTTTTTCGATTGCGGCACGGTGAGTTTTCATTTTCAAGCCGCCAACACCGAAGGCACCGTAGCTGGTCGCACCGTTGACCTCTGCTGCATCATCTGTGGGACTGATGCCTTCCAGGCCAACAGGTGGGACAGCGTTGACATCGATAGCGACTTTCAACGTTTCGATCCCTTCGACTTCCTCACCTGTGAGGAACTGAACGCCAGCAGCACCGGCAGCAATGATAAGATTGATGCCGTCGACAGCGGCTGCGACTCCCTCATCGGAGAATTCGCAAGGGACCACTTTGGCTTCGGGGACCACGTGGCGAATCTCTGCACAGGTGACTTGAGCACGTTCTTCGCTGCGGGAGGCGATGCGAACTGTTGCTCCCTGAGCTGCAAGGATTTGCCCACAGCGATGACCGACTGGACCGGTTCCACCGAGGATGAGCGCTTCAGTCGTATTGAAATCGAGATGCTTCGACGCACACCGAACTGCGGCGGCGGCTGTCGTATTGGAACCGTTCGAATCAATCATTACGGAGACCCGCATCGGGCCGAAGAAGGTGTCCTGAATTTTCGAGAGGAGGCGTTCTCCTGCTTCAACATTACTGCCACTGATAAAGATGGCTGTATTGCTGAGCTCTTCGGCGCTGCGAGTAAAAATCGCGCCATGAATGAGCGGTTCGATGTTTTCAGGAGTCACTCCTCCATAGCTGAAGAGTTCATCCACACCGCTGTCGATGGCCACAACCCGATCGAACGAGGATGGAAGAGAGTCAGTGTCGAACTGAATGAGAATCTTTTTCATCTGAGAGTGATCCGAAAAGAATTGGTCGTAATGATTTGAACTGAGCCTGAAACCTGAGTTGACTCTCTCAAAGACTGAGAAGAATACCATTCCGCAAGTTTTCGGACTGGCTCTAAAGTATCCTAACGAAAACACCCCCGATCAGAAATCGGGGGTGCGAAATATCGTCTCCCGAACCAGAAAATCCCGGGAGTGAGTGATCTTTGTAATGGAGAAGATTAGCTCTTTGCAAAGAATGGGTGAGCTGAAGTGTCCTTCTTGGCGACCATCTCATCGGCACTTGGCTCGTTCTTCATCGCTCTTTCGATGGAGAGCTTCGTCGCTTCGTAATTGTACTGATAAATCTTCTGATCGTCGTCTGCTTCCCAGTGAATGAAGACACCACAAATGATGCACAACTTTTCAGCCTGGTCTTTAGGAATCGTCCCTTCAGCGACGCTTTCTGCGACTGCATCGGCAACTGCACGTTGAGCAGGGCCGAACATTTGAACTGCTTGCTTTGCACCTTTGATTGTCACCTTGGTGACCATCACTGTTGCTGGTTTCACAGCCAGATTTGGCTCGAGCACAGCCAGCAAGTTGCTATGGCCTTGTGACTGTGTTGAAAGTGCATTGGCAAATGCGATTCCAGCAGGACCACTTTTGTCACCGATGATCAGATCGATGTGCGAAACTTCATTACCTTCGCCCACCAGGGCTTCACCAACTTGGAATGACATTGTTAATGTGCTCCTCTCGATGCAATAAAAACTTGACCTCCACCAAACGATTGATAGCAGTCTTGATTCGCGGAGTCTAACAAGTCCGAAACCATTTCCCAACGGATTGGAGGCAGTGAATCGCCTGAGGGCTTGCATTTCTCTACAGCAGGTCGAACCTCATTTTCAGATCTGATCCTGAAACTTGAAAGTGCTCTCTCAAAACGTTGAGAAAGGGGGCGATTCCAGAGGTTTACGGACAGGTTCCGGGGAAATCAGCCCTGTTTTCGCTCTCTTCACACCTGAAAAGTGGGCGTTTCTTGCGAAAATGATACCGTTTGTTCACCACCAGAATGTGACGCCGCCAATGATCCCCTGCAGGTTCGTGTCACCGATGTGCAAGATGTCGTAGCCAGTGAAGAGCTCGACATGCTCATAGACGAGGCCAAGTGTCGTCTTGCTATGATACATATCGGCATCGCCGATCGTTCCTGCATCGAGAACGCTACGAATGACAAACGGCTCTGTCGGAAACCAGTCGAAGCCATACGTAAAGTTGAATCCGACATCCGTTTGCCCGCCGCTCAGCCAGTTGAGCCCAAGCCCTGTGTAAAACTGAGCATGTTCATTCTGAGCGAAGCGATAGACCAGATTCGCATCGCCGGTCCACAACGTATCGTGACGACTGCCGGTCACATCTTCTTGCCAATAATTCCACTCGGTGTCCAGGCCCCATCGAGAGATATTGTCCAGCTGTAATCGCCCGCCGAAGCGCTCCAGACCGGAGAAATCGGTCCCATACTCACCCGTCAAACGAAATGAGTTCGCGTTCTGAGCAGTCTCGTCGAAGGCCACAAGTTCCAGAAATCCGTTGTGACCATTGTCGTATGGGAAATCTGAAAACTGAACGACGTCGGCATAGTCATCGCCAAGCATTGCAGGAGGGACAATCCACGGAGAAGCGACGGCGTAGAAAAGGACCATCCCCGAGAAGGAGGCAAAGGCATCATCATTATCGTCGCAGTAATCATTATGATGGCGACGCTTCCGTTTCTTCTTCGGGCGATCGTCGTCATCAGTAGCAGCTGCCTTCTTCGAGTTGCTCCCTTTGGCTGACTCCCGAACGTTGCCCAAGTCACCCGCGAACAGCGCATTCCCAAGCAACTGTGACATCAGAAATGCCATGAGTGTGAGCAGTATGTTCAGACGAATAGCTCGCGACACGTTCGAGTCCTCTCGGGCAGGGCGGGTCATACTCGAAAGCGTCGATGTGTCGCAAGATCGTTTTGAAGGCTCGAAATCGACGATTTCAGGTGCCAGAGATTGTATCTACAACAGAAGGAACGTGTGTGCCAAAACGGCTACATCGCCATTTCCATGGATTCCTGGCGTGCTTCCCATTCCTCGAAACTGCAAATCACCTCACGGCATTTTGAGCCGTTATAGTCACCCACGATGCCATCTTCTGCCATGTGATCAACCATTCTCGCAGCTCGGCCGTAGCCAACTCCCAGTGCACGCTGCAGTAACGAAACACTTCCGCGACCTTCACTTAAAACAACTGAAACAGCCTGCTGATACATCGCATCGCGTTCAGTTGAAACGCCTCCTCCACCCGGCCCGGCCGTCATCGCAGCCTTAGTGGCTTGTTCGATTTCAGGCGAGTAACGAGGTTCGTAATCGCTGTAGAATTCGATAACCGAATTCACTTCTTCGTCGCTGACGTACGTTCCTTGTGCACGAGTCACACTACTGGTTCCCGGAGCGAGATAGAGCATATCTCCGTTTCCGAGCAGTCTCTCGGCTCCCATTTCGTCGAGAACCACGCGGCTATCAGTTCGCGAAGCAACCTGGAAGGAAATTCTTGCTGGCAGGTTGGATTTGATCAAACCGGTAATGACATCGACCGTTGGCTTCTGAGTTGCCAAGACGAGATGGATTCCGACTGCTCGTGATTTCTGGGCAAGACGAATAATGTGCGATTCGACTTCCTTGCCATTCGTCATCATCAAGTCTGCCATTTCATCAGCGACAATCACGATGTACGGCATGCGGTCCGGGACATCGTCTGCTTCTTCGTCCCCTTCAGCGATCCCCATTCGGTCGAGGACTTTTTCACGACCAAGTTTATTGTAGCTGTCGAGATGTCGTACCCCGACTTTAGCCAGTAAGTCGTAGCGTTCCTCCATCTTGTCGACAGCCCACGCAAGGACCGCTTCCGCTTTCTTCATGTCGGTGATCACAGGATTCATCAAGTGTGGAATCCGAGTGTAAGGGCTGAGTTCGACCATCTTCGGATCGATCATCAACATCCGCACTTCGTCCGGTGTTCGCGTCATGAGGATTGAGGTAATGAGCGTATTCAGACAAACAGATTTTCCAGTTCCCGTTCGACCAGCAATCAACAAGTGCGGCATCTTGGTCATGTCGACAACCAACGGACGACCGCTGACGTCTTTCCCGAGGAAGATCGGAACCGCCATTTTATCTGCTTCTGCAGACATTGTTTCAGCGAGTTCTTTCAACCGCACAGTTACTTGTTTCTCATTCGGGACTTCCACACCGACAGTGTTCTTTCCAGGGATCGGAGAGACAACGCGCACCGCAGGGACGCGCAATGCGACCGCCAAGTCGTCAGCCAGGTTGACGACTTTCGAAATTCTTAATCCCGGCTCAAGTGTCAGCTCAAACTGAGTAACAACCGGACCGGTGTCAATCTCTGCGACTTTAACATTCAACCCAAACTCTTCAAACGTTCGCTCAAGAACGACAGCCGCTTCCTGTGCTTTCTTCGCCAGCAACTCAAACGGAAACTCTTCGGCTTCTTCGAGAATATCGAGAGAGGGCAAGTCGACTTGCTCCAAACGTTCACGCACTTTCGGTTTGAACAAGCTGCCCATCAACCCTTGCCCCGCACCTTTGGCAGTGAGAGGAGCATTCACTTTGAACTCAGTCGGGACGCGGGATTCTTCAACGACCTCAACGATCCCCGCTGGTTCCGGTTCACCTTCAGGTTCTGCCTCTGACTCAACTTCCAACTCGGGCTTAAGTTTGCGAGCGGCTGTTTTTTCAACGGCGATATCACTGACAGGAGGTCGCTGTTTTTTAATGTAGATCGCACGCACACACCAAAAGAGCGGAGCAAAGAGAACCCGGTAGACAATCCGAAAGAATAGCGTTTCCGTTGCCAGGATCATTCCGACACAGAAGAGCGTAGCGATAATCACAATGGAGCCAACGATGGAAAAATTCTCCATCAACAAAACCCGCCCCCACGCGCCCAGGTAGCCTCCGCTTCCGATCAAGGGAGAATTGGGGAGATTCGGAACTGTGAGATGCAGCAACAGGCACAACGAGATCAACATCGTCAATGCTCCGATGATGCGAACGACTGGATCCGCGAGCTGTTTACGGGAGAACAATCCCATATCAATGCAGAACAGACTCACCAGAAGAAACCATGCCCCGAGGCCGAATGCGTTCACTAAGAGATGGGCAATGACAGCCCCGGTCGGTCCGCACAAGTTGGTGACGTATGTCCGCGCAGGGTAAACCGACGTCGACGGGGGGTCCGCCGAATCGTAGCTGAACAAGGCGAGTGCCACGAACAGTGTCGCAGCGAATAAGCCCAGCGCCAGCAAATCATTTTTCAGACGTTGGTAATCAATCATGTTCGTTCAGTGTCGCAGGAGATCTCTTCTGCGCTCACCTCCCGTGAGGGGCCTTTGTGGACAGGTCCGTTCTGCCGTTCTCTTTGTGAGTCCTCTCAGCGTGCTGGGACAACTCTCTCTTCATCACCCCGCCCATGCCGGTGCGAATTGCTGACATTGCGAGGCGTGTCGCTCGTCACTCCATCATTCTCTGGGAGCCGCATTCATCGAGTGATTCACCAGAGGCGAAAAGCACGAATGCCAAATTCTGTGACAATATCTCAAACCTACACCCCAGAATGGACCGAGTTGAGAAAACTCACCGAGGTTGTGTATTTTTCACAACAGAGTTTCAGGATCAGCAGGACCGTTACTGTTGTAGCGAACAGAGGGTTCCCAAACGGGCTGACACATCACGGTGAAACCGGTCGTAACGAATCCTCCAGCAACAACGGGTGATAGCAACGATGGATGACGAAGAAGAGCTCAAGAGTTTTAAACGGATTCTGTTCGCCACTGTCCTGTTTCTCATCTCGACCTACTTCGCCTTCAAGGAAGTGAAGTACATCATCTTTGGAAAAACAGCGACCGCAACGGTGCAACGAGTCTTTGAAACCGAAGAACGTGGTCGACGGGGCCGCAAGCGGAAACTGCTGGCAATCGAATATTCATTCATGGACGAAAGCGGGCGATCCCACAGTGAACGCGATGACGTGGCTGTCAGCTGGGGCGATCCCGGAAAATCGGTTGAAGTGGAGTACCTTTCAGGTGTTGAAGATTCATCACGACTCCACGGCCATTCGAACAAGACATCGATCTGGATCTTCTTAGGCTGCCTGAGTTGGCTGACCTACACGGGATATAAACTTGCCAAGGAAGCAAACGAACCATTCAAACCTCAGCGGAGGTAGTTGCCCTACGGTGATTCCGAATGCATGGTCAGCTCGCCTGAAGCATTTGCGATACTGCTTTTCCATCAACAATCGATCTCTACTAAACGTGTCTATCCGCATAGTCTGATGCTGGATCCGATTCCGAAATCTGCTTCAGCTGTATTCTTCTGACAAGTAACTTTCAGGAGTAATGCAGTCTCAGTTGTTGCGTGAATATGCGGATGAATACTTTGTATTGCCCGACGTTCTGGAGTCTCGAATGCTTCTCCATATTCTGAGTGAGACAAGATTTTAAACGCTGCTTCAGCAATCAGAAGTACGGCAGCGAGTTGACACTGTTGATAGTAACCACGTAGCATTTTGCCTAACATCATTCTGATGTTGGTGGGGGTAGGTCTCTCCATTCCTCCCATCCCACGAAACTTCGTCACACTTTATTTACGCCATGTCATTTATGCTCACATCCACACCGATGGCGAAGCCCAGTCTTTCGGCAATGTCGAACGTGCCTGAGCCGGTCATGAAAGTGAACTCTTTCGACCGTCTCAGTGCGGGGATGATTGCGTTTGTGTTCGGGTTGATACTGGTGGTGATCGGGATTCTGCTCTGGTGGGCATCAACACGAGTAGAGAAACCGACGTTCCTGGTCCCTATGGAAATGGTCGAAGTGGGCGGTGAGGAAGATGGCGCTCCTGATGAGACGCTGCAGATTGAATCCCCCGAAGACCCGAATGAAAACCCGTCTCCCACAGAAGAAGTTCTGGAAGAAGCAGAATTGACAGATTTTGTCGAAGATGTCGTCGAACTGGCTGATGTCGCGACACAGCAAGTCAATGCCATCCCGATCAGTCAGCCGGGAACACCCGGCAGTGCCGTCGGAACAGGTCGAAAGCGACTCGGGAACGGACCTGGAAATTCGATCCCCAACGAAGAACGCTGGTTCATTCGCTACTCAGACAAGGCTTCCGTCGACGAGTACGCAAAACAGCTCGACTATTTTGGGATCGAAATGGGCGCACTGATTCCGAGCGGTCAACTCATCTTAATGAGCAACATGAGTGCTGGGTCTCCGAAGAAAACCACGAAAAGTTCCGGCAAAGGCGAAACCCGTCTCTACATGACGTGGCAAGCAGGAAATCGCAAAGCTGCGGACGAAACACTGTTTAAGAAAATCAATGTCGACGTTTCAGATGCCATCCTGTTCCACTTCTATCCGAAGAAAACAGAGCAGATGTTACTGCAACTGGAGTACGACTACGCGAAGCGGAAGGCGTCCGAAATCCGTCGGACCTATTTCGTTGTTGCGAAGAAGGGTTCGGGCTATCAATTTGTGGTCACCAGACAAACCTACTTGAGATAAACTCAACGAAAACGTGCCGTAAGGTCAAGAAGGCGTAATAAATGAACCAGCTTCTCGTAGTAGCAGGACCAGTGATTTATGTTGCAATGGCACTCGCAGCACTGTACGGAGTCTTCTGTGCCGTTCTCCTGTTTCGAAAAATTTCACAGAAACGTTTTTCAAGTGCATCCCAATCGGGAGAGTTTTTAGACGAGGTCCGAGACAAGCTCTATCGCCGCGATTTCGACGGGATCGTCGAACTTTGCGATTCCCCTCCATATTGGAGCAAAGCACTTGCCCAGATGATATTGGTCGCTTTGGCTCACCGAGATCGTGGGCTCTCAAAGTTACGTATCTTGCTGGCAGAGAAGTACGAGCGCGATGTCCTCGCCGATCTGGAATATCGCTTTTCGTGGATTGGAACGATTGTCAAAACGGCTCCCATGCTCGGGCTGCTCGGAACCGTTTCGGGGATGATTCTGGCGTTTGGAAAAATTGCTGGTTCCGGAGAATCGGGAGTCAACCCGGCAGACCTGGCTGACGACATCAGCTTTGCACTCCTCACCACTGCCTGCGGTTTGATGATTGCCATCCCACTGACCATGCTGGGGGCGGCTGTGCAGGTCAAGAAAGGGAAGATGACCGACGCAGTTCAGGAAGACCTGAGTGAATTTCTGCACGACTTAGAAAAAGTGATGGCGGAAGGCTGAGTCAACCAAAGACGACAGCCAAGCGAGATGACAGCGTAAATCTGAAGCCGAGCAGGATGACAACGTGGCCTCGACATTTGGGAAATCGAAGCGAATTCAAACAGACGACGAAGATCTGGACATTACGCCCATGATCGACGTGACGTTTCTGTTGCTAATTTTTTTCATGGTCACTTCCAACATGAAACAGTCAGCGACCGTCAACATTCCCCGCGCCAAGCATGGTGAGAGCGTCCCCACTTCACAGGCCGTCATCCTGACAATTTTCAAGACTGACGGCGATCCGGAAGTTTATCTCTCGGACGGGACGAAAGATAACGGTCCAGTCGGCATGGAAGAGGTGACAGCATATGTTTCAGCGGGTGTTGCTGACGGGAAGAAATACATCATCATCAAAGCAGATAAAGATCTTCCTTCCGGGTTTGTGGAAGAAGTTGCGCGGGCCGCGAATGAAGTGGATGACACCGAGTTAACCTTTTTCATCGGAATCATAGACAAAAAGTAGAGTCAAACCGACCCGAAGCGACCAAGACCTATGCCAATCATTTTCCGTTGTTCTAACTGTGGGCAAAAGCTCAGCGTCACTCGCAAAAAAGCGGGCAAGGCGGTGACATGCCCAGAGTGCGTACAACGAATTACGGTTCCTGCTCCCAAAGAACTCTCGGAAAGTCACGAACCGGAAGATGCGGATGCTTCTGGCAAATTAGAACTTGAGCTTGTTCGCAACGAACAGGCTCAGCTTTCTGAGTCAGAGATTCAGACGGAATGGTCCAAGAAACGGAACCCGTGGATCGAAAGTGAAGAAGAGGAAGACGACGACTTCAACTTAGGATCGGCCGATCTGGAAGAGTCCGGCCTGGACATGACCCCCATGGTAGACGTCACGTTTTTGCTACTCATCTTCTTTATGATTACCGCGTCATTCAGCATGCAGAAATCGCAGCCTGCAACTCCGCCAGAGCCAGACGAAGAAGGGGTTTCTCAATCGGTCACAAT
Organism: Thalassoglobus polymorphus; assembly: GCF_007744255.1. Classification (GTDB taxonomy): domain Bacteria; phylum Planctomycetota; class Planctomycetia; order Planctomycetales; family Planctomycetaceae; genus Thalassoglobus; species Thalassoglobus polymorphus. Next base: position 5,597,696 of record NZ_CP036267.1, read on the forward strand.
GGAAGACCTTGAAGAAGAATCGGTCGTTGTCGAGCTTGATGAAGAGAACACAATCCGGGTGGACGACGTCCCGGTTTCGGGCATCGGAGAATTGACCGATGTTCTCGCAGCGAAAATTGGAAACGAAGGGAAAACAGAAATGCTCATCGAAGCACACCCGAACGCGAAACATGGCCTTGTCGTCGCTGTCACTGATGCCGGAATTGAAGTGCAAATGCAACGAATCCGACGTGCGGTGAAGAAGAGTGATGACTAACTTTCGAGCCACAAAATGATCGGTAGAAACAGATTCTATCGAAAGAAATAACAAGTCGAACAACCACAGCGAATTTGCCCCATCGAGCCTTGTGCCTTTGTCCAAAGCCCTATGTTGTAAAAGCCCCTGTCGTAAGAATTGAAGAGACTCAAAACACAGACCGAGCAGTCCCATGGTCGAAGCAGGTTGAAGAATGGCGTTTCTGGAAATAGTTCACATCTCGGGTGAAGTCGATCAGATGAAGCTGTCCAAGCAGCAACCCCTGACGATCGGAAGCCATACATCGACTGACATTACCATCGATGAAGACAGTGTCGAAATCATGCACTGTCGTATCAGTTGGGGAAAAGGTGGTTATGAAGCAGTCGCTGCCGGGACGGAACCGATTGAAGTCAACGGAAACCTGGTCCAGCGAACCTTGCTGAAAGCGGGAGACACACTCCGTTTCGGCTCGGTGGATATCCGTTATCGCGACAACAAAGAAGATGGACACAATGCCGTCGAAGATGAACATCAAGAAGAACGCGGTTTGAAGCCGTTGTCGGAAGAAATCCCTGTTCCGAGAACTCCTTCTCAAAAGGCCTCACCTGAAGTGGATGAAATTAACGAAGACGACCTGATCGAAGACGATCTAGAAATTCTTGACGATGACGACGATGTCTCGCCAGGAGGAGTCGATATCGCTTCTGGGTTAGCCGCTCTTGCCGCTGCCGAAAGCCAGGGGAGCGGGAAATCGTCAAGGAAGAAGAAACCTAAATCCAAATCAAAACCGAAACAAAAACCGAAGGCAGAAGGCCAATCAAAGCAACCAGCAAGCAAGCCTTCAACGACCGCTGCAGCGAAAGAGAAAGCTGCTCCCGAAAGCCCTGAACCGAGCAGCGCCCCCAAGCCTGCGGAAATCTCTCGGGAGGATGACCAACTCTCTCCACGACTTCGCGAGGCAATGCGGAATCGGCAGCGACGCCCCGGAGAAGAAGACCCGTTTCGCTCACCGTTAGTCCTTGCACTGACTGGTGGTGCGGCAGCCCTGATGCTCACAGGAGCGATCTTCTACTTCATCGCTTCGCGACAAACCGCACAACAACAATTCGACCAGGCAAACGCCCTCTACGAAGAAAGCAAGTTTCAACCAGCGATTGAAGAGTTTCAAAAATTCGCAGCCGCATACCCTCGCCTCGACTTGACGGTCAAAGCCAAAACCCTTGCTGGACTCGCACGAGTCCGAAAAGAGATCGACGTCGCTGCTCCTAAGTTTGAAGAAGGCCTGACGCAACTTCGGCTCTTCATTCGAGAAAATTCAGATCGCGATGACGAGTTCGAGGCGCTACACCCAGAAATTGTCACACACGCCAGGACGATCTCTCTCGAAGCTGCCCAGGCAGCGGGAAAACAACACAATGCCGATTTATTAAAAATCTCACGCGAAGCACGAACCATCCTGAACACCTACGCCCCGAAGGACAATCCTCCCAAGGAGACTCTCGATCAAATTGAAAACGCGTTACGTGCCTCCGAAGCAGAGATCCTGAAAAACGATGTCTACAAAGATCACGTAGACCGCATGTCGAAAGCTTTGGCAAACGAAGACCCAGCGAAAACCCATCCGTTGGAAGCACTGAAAATCCGCCGTGACCTACTGGTTCGCTATCCACAAAACTCTCCCAATGACCGAGGGGGTTTCGCCAGAGACAAAAAGGTCGTCGAGCTCTTCAACAAAGCTTTGACGCTTGAGCAAAAGAAAGTTGTCGAATCGAAAAACGACATCGAAGCCGTTGTCGAGGATGATGAAACGACAGCGGTTCCGTTAACGCTGGTGTTCCATGGACGAACTCGCACCGATGAAGTCTCTGTTGGGAAGTCCGTGATCGTGCTCGCCAAAGATTGCTGCTATGGCGTTGACTTCGTCACTGGCGAACCAATCTGGCGACGTGTCATCGGATTCGACACACCCTTCTTTCCGATCCAGGAGTCACAACTCCCCAGCGTTATTCTGTTCGACACCAACAACCTTGAGCTGGTCCGATTGAATCAAACAACTGGTCAACTCATCTGGAAGCAGCAGCTCAACGATTTCGTGACTGGCCGCCCATTATTAGTCGACAACACGATTTATGTTTCGACCGAATCAGGACGATTCCTGGCAGTCGATTTAGCAACCGGACTGATCGCTGGTCAGCTCAATTTCTCGCAACCAATTTCAAGTTGTGTTGAACTGGAAGACGAACAACATCTGTTTCTCGCAGGGAATGAAGAAGTTTGCTACACGATCAGTAAACGCCCCTTGGCATGCGTGAAGGTGTCGTATCTCGGACAACAACCTGCTTCAGTCGATTCTCCACTCCTGGAGATGGGACCGTACGTCCTGATGATCGAAAACAAAACCAACTCCGCAAGGTTGCGGCTGATGAACGTGGCGAAAGCTGATGAACCTGCCACAGAAGTCGCTTCTGCCGTGATTGGCTCTCGCGTGATTGACGATCCTGTGATCCGCGGACGCAACCTGTTCGTCCCCGCAACAGGCGAGTTGATTTACGCATTTTCCGTTTCAGACGATCCAGGTCAGCCACCGCTGACAACAGGGCCAATCTTTGATGGACAAGGGAGCAAGGGGGACAGCATTAACCTTTTGACTGGTCCCAACGGTCAAGTCTGGATGGCAACCGACGCACTGAATCGGCTGCAACTCTCGACCGATTCGTTACAACCAGACGGCAGCCCAGCCGCTCCGGGTGTCGCCACGCAGCCGTTACAAATGGTTTCCGGATACCTGCTGAATGCTCGACGTCGCGCCTATACCGACGCAGTGACATTCACCCGCACGAACCGGGACGACATGACCAGTGACTGGCAGGTTGTCCTCGGTGGAGAGCTTCTGGCAATCACGGGGAGTACGGGAGATTCCATTAACATCGCTGCCATCAACGAAGCGGGGCAAGCGTTCAAAATCGGAAGTCGCCAACTTTCCGGAGGGAAGTTTGTGACAGACGCTTCGGTTCGTCTCCCCCTGCACCAAGACCTGGAAACCCCTTTAGTCGGTGCGAAAATTTCGGGGAACCGCATCGCAGTTGCCTGTGGAAACCCAGAGCCGAGGCTTTGGATCATCAACGCTGCCGGGCAAATCGAAGGTTCTCCACGAATTCCCGAACCTGTCCAGGCTGCTCCGGCATCACTGGGAGACAGGGTGGTCTTGCCGCTGAACGGACGATTGCATGTCGTCCGACTCTCCGGACAATCAGCCGTTCAGGATTACCTGCTGCCGACTGGTGAAGAACATGAATGGAAGTCGTTAGCCGCCGTCGGTGATGATCAATTAGTGGCAGTCACAAAGAAGGGCCTTGCGATTCTACTGAAAATCCAACCGACACCACGCCCCCATTTAGCAGAGGTCGCGAAACTGGAATTAGGCGCAGCCGTCCTCACCGACGTCGCTGCGACTGAGAGTATGATCGCAATCGCAGATGCATCGAAAAAATTAACACTGTTCGACACAGTTCGGCTTGACCCGATCGCTTCACGAACATTTTCGCAACCGATTACTTCCACTCCGCAACTGGTCGACAACGTCGTTTACGCAGAAGCGGGAAGTAAACAATTTCATGCAATGAAGCCGGACGATCTCTCAGACCTGTTCACATCACCACTCAAATCTGTTTCGGTGACCGGAATTGCCAAAAGCGGACCGAAGTTGATCGTTGCACAGCAGAACGGAATCGTGAGTGAAATGAACCCGGAAACAGGTGAAATAACGAAAGAACACAACTTAAGGTCCGTATTGAGTGCCGGGCCACTTCACATTGGCGACGAACTGTTTGTCATCACAATCGATGGCACAATGTTCCGTCTGGACATCACCAAGTAAACCGAACTGACTCCAAACTTCGCATTCGACGCTCCTGAAACCGCTGTGATCCAGTGCAATGACAATTACTCACCCAGACTTTGGCTGAGCGAATTAGAGCTAAGCAATCAATGAAAGTTCTTCAGTTTTCAATTTGTTTATTCATCCTGCTGGCAACGGCTGCACATGCGCAGCCGCCAGAGGAAGAAGAGCTTCCAACTATCGATGAGATGGTACTGCCCACAGTCCAGCAACTCCTCAACGATACAGAAGTCGATTGGATCGAGCTGAACACTGGCGGAGTCCTGACTGTGGAATCGATTGTTCCTCGCCCGGACACACTTGAGATTCGTCAAACAGAAATCGAAGAGCTGGAGAAAGTTCGCAACAAAACGCCTGCCAACCAACGAGAAGAAATCGCGAAAAAACTCGACGAGATGCGGCACCTGTATGTCTCTCTACCAGACGTCCAGGGAAACCCTGAGTTTCGAGTCCCGCTGAAGCGAGTCGTGAAGATTATTCACCACGAAGACTTAATGTTGCGGCGAATTCATAAGCTGCTCGAAGAAAACAAAATTGATCCCGCACTCGAACTGATGAATCGCCTCCGTCGCAATTGGGACGTCTGGCCCGGCATGGACGAAACGCATCTGCAAATTATTTTCACCGATGCGAAATATCGAATCGGAAAAGGGGATGCTGCAACGAGCCTGATGTTGCTGAACGAGGTTTATCAGGCGGATAAAAATTATCCCGGACTGCGTACACAATCCGGATATGCAGTCCAACAACTCGTTGAGAAAGCACTTGCAGATTCTGACTACACACGGGCACAGTTCTACCTGAATTGGCTGCGACAACGGTTCTCCAACCACGATATTTACAACACCTTCAGTGCTCAGCTCATCGAAAAAACAGACGAACTGGTCGAGCAAGCCAACAGTGCAAGTTCGAGCGGAGATTTCAAGAAAGCATCCGAACTGATTTCGTCAGCTGCAGAAATTTGGCCGCTCGCGCCCAGCCTTAAAGGATCACACCGAACTCACACGGAACGGTTTCAACAACTGAAAGTCGGTGTTGTCGATTTGCCAGGAAAGTCTGACGCCTACTTTGCTCTCTCCCCGGCGGATCTACGCAAGCAACGACTCACTCGGCTCAATCTTTTTGAACTCGAACGACTACGAGACGGAACGGCATATTATCGAACTCGATTTTTCGATGAATGGGAGCCGACTGACCTCGGACGCGAAATGCGATTCACGCTCAAACAATTTCGTCAGCCGTACGAAATGCAAGCTGTCGTCACCACAGCCGATATTGTTCCGCTCCTCATTAATCGATTAACACCCAGTCATCCTGCGTATGATGAACGACTCAGCTCGTATGTTGAATCGATTGAGGTCCACTCGCCAACCGAATTTTCACTGAGTTTCCGCCGGGTTCCTCCACGAATCGAACCCCTGCTGGCAAACATTTCCGTCTCTGCAACGGATGAAACGACCTTGTCTGAGGATCTCAGCGATCCGGGTGGATTCCAGGTCTTGAAGCAAGATGACAACTCAATCTCCTACAACAGGAAGATTGAACAGCCGGACGGACTTCCGAAATATCACATCGCTGAGTTGATCGAAATACGATACGATTCTTATGAAAAAGCGGCACAAGCTCTCACTCGTGGTGAGATCTCAATGATCCCTGATTTGCCAGACTGGATCATCCGCAGGATGCAAAACGACGAAGAATTCATGAAGAAATTCTTCATTTTACCGTACCAGCTTCCCGAGACTCACCTCCTCCAGTTCAACCCAGCCAGCAAACCCGTCCGCAACCGCGAGCTGCGAACCGCCTTGGCTTATGCGGTCGACCGGGAGACCTTGCTCCGAGAGATCGTTCTTCGCGATCCTAAAGCACTCAACGGAAAGGTGGTCACGACTCCGTTTCTTTCCTCTAATCCCGGTCGCAACATATTAGTTGAACCTCGCCGCTACGATCTTTCAGCTGCACTGGCCATGCTGCTTGCCTCAAGAAAGCAACTCAAAGATGGAATTCCTCCACTCACAATGATTGTCGCCCCTGGGCCGACAGCCGAGAAAACAGCTCAAGAGATTGCAGCTGTCTGGAAGAAAATCGGAATCGATATCACACTGGTGTATGCTCATGAACCCCGTCCAGAAAAGTGGGACATCATTTACCGCTCGGTGCAAATGGTCGAACCACTCGTCGACATCTGGCCCTTCCTGACCATTGAAGAGCGCGCCCGACTCGACGACTTACGCGACTACCCTGACTGGCTGAAACAAGAGCTCATTCAACTTGATCGCACTAGTGAGCAAAGCCGAGCCATTTCCGCACTACAGGTCTTGCATCGTCATCTCTGGAGCGACACAGCTGTCTTCCCGCTTTGGGAACTTCAGAGATATGCGGTCATTCGCAAAAACATTCAAGGTTATCCTAAAACGCTCATGCACTGTTACGATCAAATCGACCGTTGGTCCGTTGATTCCTGGTACCAGACGGAGTTGCCATGATTCACGCCTTCAGGAGTGTCAGACTATTCCTTACGCCTCTGTTCGCAATCTTCCTGATTGCGAATGGATTCTCACCTGTGGCTGCGCAGGAAAAAGCACCTGCCACAGAGAAGGCCAAGCCTGCTGCTTCCATAAAAACTGAAGCAGCCAATGAAGAAGCCAAACCTGTTGCGGAAGCGAAAGACAAAAAAGATGAGAAGCAGGAAGTCGTTGTCCCTCCACCTCCGACCCCGGAAATACTGAAGCCGTATCGCGTGCGGGTGATCGTTTCATTCGAAGCCGATCCCATGCTTCCAGCAACGATGCATTCGAGAACGTTGACCTCCCTGAAAGGTCATTTGCAGGCTCAGTACCATCAAATGTGGGAATTAGACGTCAAACAAGGACAAGAAACGTCCTGGATTTCTGATGTTCAACTCAAAGCATTCCCACACAATTGGGCCCCCGAGGACTTTCTGGAATCGGAATATGACAAAATCTTCCTGGCCACACTGTCATACCAGGAAAAACGATACACCGCTCTCGTAAGAGAATGGGACGCAAGCTCGCGAACCTTGGGAAGTTTACACACAGCCACGATTTCAGACCGAAGAGAATTTGTGGCCACACTGGGAGAAGGCATTTCAGAAGCGTTTCGACCACTCGCTGAACTGGAAGTGGTGAACGACGAGAAAATCGAGTTCCTGGTCCGAGGCGGAGAATTCCTTCCGCGAAATCAAAACATGCAGCAGTTTCAGGTCGGTGATTATCTCGTTCCCTACCTGCGGTATCTGAATCGAAAACGCGAAGTCCAGAAGATTCAGGAACTCCCCTGGACCTACATGAAAGTCGAATCCGTAGAGCGAAGTCGGATCAGCCTTTCTGTCACTTCTGCGTTTGGAAATCCGATCGCAGGCAAACGTCGGCGTGTGGAAATCATGGCGATGCGTATTCGTCCCCACCTTGATGCGACTGAAATCATGATCTACCCACGAGGAGAAAAGCAGAATCCTCTTGTGGGGTATCGCTGTGAAGTGATGGACCGCTTCCCCTCAAAGGATGACCCTGTCGAGGACCGTTTAAAACTCGAAACGGACCGACGAGGAATCGTCACTGTCCCGGTCGTGGAGAAATCTCCTCTGCAATTTTTATACGTCCACAGCGGACAGGCTTTACTCGCAAAAGTCCCCTTCATTCCGGGGTATTCTCCATTGCTCGAAGTCGAAGTCCCTGACGACACCGCGCGGCTCAGCGTTGAGGGTGAAGTCGCACTGCTGCAAAGTGAACTCATCGACATCATCGCAACGCGTGAAGTATTGATGGCGAGAACGCGTGTGGCTGCGAAAGCAAAACGATGGGATGATGTCGGAAAATTCCTGGCGCAACTTCAAGGCCTGCCAACACAGGAACAATTCGTCGGAAGAATCGATTCCTTACAGGTCCGTGCCGTTCAGAAAGCGAAGATTGCTCGAGATCGTGTCGCTGAAATTCGCGTCAAACGCCTTTGCGATGGAATCTCCGACGCTGCAACAAAACATCTGGACCCATTCCGCATCGCAGAATTCCGTCGAGAAATGAACGAAGACCGCCAGAACAGCAAGTGATGGCAATCAGCTTCTACAGCAGCTTTCGAATTGGAGTCCGGACTCTGCCTCGTGGCGAACAGCATTTTTACTAGAGGAATGCGTTCTTCACGGGCACACGGTAGAGCAAACTGCTCTATTCCAGAGGTTTTCGGACTGGTTCTATGAAGTCATAAAAGAGGGCGACACGTGCACAACAATGATTGAAAGCGTTTTACCTGTCTTTCAAGATGACTTTGATGGGCGTTCGTTTTCCCGGAGCGACTCGGAACCTCGATGTGTACAAAACACGCCCATCCCGGAGAAGTTCCAGTTTGTGAATCTTTTCATCCGAGGGAACTTTGAGACGCGTCTCTCCTGTTGAATTGACTTTCGAGACTTCAACTCCGTCGATCACAATTTGAGTTCCGACCGCCTGAAGCTCTGAAATAGAAAGTGACAGGATCGCCTTCTCAGCTGAATCATCGCCTCGCGGAAGAAAGAGAAACATGGAGAGTATCAACATGACTCCGGCGACACTCCAGGACGCCCATTGATTCACTTTTGGGTCGGCCTTCAATTTCGTAAGCAAGGAACGTGGTCGAGCATATGAATCAGAGTCTGTATTCTGACTGGCAATAGAGACGGTATCACCCGCAAAACCGCTTGGCTGAAGAGCATCGATTGATAAAGCAGATTCCGATTGTTGAGTCCGTAAGAAAGACAGAAAGGCCTCGTTTTCAATTCGAATCTCAGAAGGTGTGATCTTCCCCGACAAACATGCTTCCAGATCTTCAATCAATTCGGTTGCTGACTGGTGCCGATCTGCGGGCTTCTTGGCGACCAGTTTTTCAAAGATCGCCTTCAACGCCGGTGGCAACCCGTCAACTCTCTCAGAGAGGTCAGGAATCGGTTGGTCCCGATGTGCGAAAATTTTCTCAACCGGCGTCTCACCGCGATACATCGGCCTGGCAGTTAGCAAGTAATAAAGTGTACAGCCCAATGAATAGAGATCGCTTCTCGCATCTGCATTTTTCGTATTACGAGCCTGCTCGGGCGACATGAAGTCCACACTGCCCATGACGATCCCGCTGGCAGTCAGCCCCTTCTGCTTCTCATCGGAACCCTGCTCAACACTTGCCAGCCCCATGTCAAGAATTTTCACGACCCCTTCGGTATCAAGTAAGAGATTATGCGGTTTAATGTCTCGATGAATCACTCCCTGTCCATGGGCATACTCAAGTCCGCGGGCTGCCTGCAAAATGCATTTCACTGCTTTTTGAACACCCATCGGACCGGTAGAGCGAATGAAGAGCGAAAGATCTTTGCCCTCAACATACTCCATGACCAGAAAGTGGTAGCCTAGCGCCTCATCTGCATCGAATGCAGTGACAATGTTCACATGCGACAACCGTGCAGCTGCCTCAACTTCTTGTTGAAACCGTTGAAGTGCTTTTTTATCTCGAATGAGTTTTGCAGCGAGAATTTTCAGCGCGACCTTTCGCTTCATGAGCCGGTGCTCTGCCAAAAACACATCCCCCATGCCGCCAGATCCAATTTTCCGCACTAAGAGATAGTTGCCCAACACAAGCTTGTGGGCACGACCAAGAGAGATGACCGTGGCCTGAAATTTCGTAATGTGTCCAGCAGAGATCAACGCTCTGGCAAAATCTTCAAGATTGCCACATTGCGGAAGAATTGACCTGCGAATGTTATCGATCTCGGGATTTGCGATGAGTCCACATTTTTCAATGGAATCTATAAATTCATCCGCGTCCACGAGACGACTTGCCCTTGCCCGTTGAGCCACGTCGATTTTCTCCGTTGAATCCGACTTACGCTTAAAACTGTAAGTCCTTTCCCTACTTAAAGATAGAACTCTTCCCGCACTTTGTCATATCGCACGATACCCTGAGAGAGGCATCTCTTCCGGATGCATGTGACCCTGTGCTACAATCCAAGAAGTGCGCCCCTGTCAATGAAAGTATCGTATTTTCAGCTGAGGATAAAGAAAAAACATCGAAAACCCTTAGCGAATTCCATGTTTTCCTCTTTTCTCCAGACTGAAACACCGATATCATCCGCGCACTCAATTTGGGGTCAACAGATAAAAACTTGTCGATTACTTGAATTTTCGTGAATCATTGAACTCGCTGAGTCCTTCACTCACAAAAAGTTGTGTTTCACTTTTCTGGTTTCGTGCGAGCGAATAAATTTCGCTTCTATCTGATCAACTTCAAATCAAATTTGACTTTTGAATTCGCTAGACGAAATATCAATACATAATATCGCTTCGAATCTCATTGTCGCTCTCTCGGGCGATCGAGACTTCCTGGAACGCGTGACATCACTCTTGACATCGTTGACTCTTGACCAGAGCGACAAAAGATCGTTCAGAGTTTGTTAGCGTTAGTTAAATGGTACTGGCTTCTTAAAAGGTCGTGAGCGACCTTTTCATACGACGGAGTTTGTCATTATGCAAAACCCCATTCGAGCAGTTCGAGGATAACTCAGGACAGCTTTCAAAGCAGATTCTCAGACTGAGAATGCCGACTTTGTGAAAGCTGAACCGGAGGGGATGCATGATTTGACGTGACGGTTCTCCATCTCGTTCAGATTCTATTCCAAACCACAGTCCGACTCTCCGCTTAAAGAATTCGTGACTATTGCTCACCGAGAAAATTTTCTCGAACCACCACGACACCCTCGGAACCGGTCTCCAAACAGAATCATCCTGGAAATCTGGTCTCTGAAGACAATCACATTTCGGAGTTGGTCTCCGATAATTAGCTGTTGGAGGAGATTCCTCCTCAAGACACAAACGTTCTCCACTTAGTTTCCTCTTACCATGGTGTGACCATGAATCTCAAAAAAGTACGTAACATCGGTATCTCTGCCCACATCGACTCTGGAAAGACAACGCTCACTGAGCGAATTCTTTACTACTCAGGTCGTATCCACAAAATTGAAGAAGTCCGGGGTGGTGGCGATGGCGCGACTATGGACCACATGGATCTTGAAAAAGAGCGGGGAATCACCATCACCTCCGCTGCGACTCAAGTTCAGTGGAAAGACCATATCGTCAACGTGATTGATACACCGGGACACGTCGACTTCACTGTGGAAGTGGAACGCTCACTTCGCGTTCTCGACGGTGCTGTACTCGTACTTTGTTCTGTGGGGGGCGTGCAAAGCCAATCGCTGACTGTTGACCGCCAGATGAAACGCTACAAAGTTCCGCGAATTGCATTCGTCAACAAGATGGATCGCGTCGGTGCAGACTTCTACAGCGTCGTGAATCAAGTTACCGACAAGCTGAAAGTGACCGCAGTCCCGATTCAAATTCCAATCGGAGGAGGCGTCGACTTCGAAGGGATGATTGATCTCGTCGACATGGAAGCGATTACGTTTTCTGGCGACCAGGGTGACGAAATCCACATCAGCGAAGTTCCCGAAGAATACAAAGAGAAAGCGAATCAGTATCGACACGAGATGCTCGAATCGCTCTCAATGTTTGACGACGAACTGATGGAAGCACTTCTCGAAGAGAAAGAAGTCTCACCGGACAAAATTCGCAAAGTCATTCGGACTGCAACACTGTCTCAGGACATCACTCCCGTCATGTGCGGAAGTGCGTTCAAGAACAAAGGTGTTCAGGAACTTCTTGATGCCGTCACCGAGTACCTGCCTTGTCCGACCGATGTGGAAAACACAGCCGTTGACGTTGATGCCACTGAAAAGGCCATCGCAGCGGGTGAAATTCAAGAGAACGAAGCCAAGCGAATTGTCCTGACCGACTCCGCTGACGACCCTCTTGTTTGCATGGCGTTTAAAACAGTCATGGAACAGTTTGGTCAGTTGACGTATGTACGGATTTACCAGGGTAAAGTTGTCAAAGGTGAAAGCTACACCAACGTCCGAACCGGACAAAAAGTACGGTTTGGCCGACTGGTACGTATGCACTCCAATGACCGTGAAGATATTGATAGTGCCGAAGCAGGTGACATTTTCGCTGTCGTCGGAATTGACTGTGCATCGGGGGACACGTTCTGTGGGGACGATGCGAATCTATCTCTGGAGAACATTTACGTTCCAGAGCCCGTGATTCGTCTTTCCATCGAGCCAACGGACCGGACAGGAGCCGACCGACTCGGAAAAGCTCTCGAGCGATTCCGCCGGGAAGATCCAACGTTCCATGTCAGCACTGATGCAGAAACCAACGAAACGATTATTGCGGGGATGGGTCAGCTTCACCTTGAAGTTTACATCGAACGCATTAAACGAGAATATCGTTGCGAAGTCACCATTGGTGAGCCCAAAGTCGCGTACAAAGAAATGCCGACCAAGGATTACGAGTTCAACTACAAACACAAAAAGCAAACCGGTGGTTCCGGTCAATACGCTCATGTGGTTGGTAAGTTGAAAGCACTTCCAGAGGGCTCCGAAGAAGAGCACGTCTTCAACAACAACATTAGCCAGGGACGTATTCCAGCTCAGTACATCCCAGCTGCCATCGCCGGTTTCAAACGTGCCCTCGTTAAGGGACCATTGATTGAAGCCGAAGTGGTTTACGTTGAAGTCGATCTCGACGACGGAAGCTACCACGATGTGGACTCCTCGGAGAAAGCATTCGAAACATGTGGATGGCAGGCAGTCCGCGATGCCTTGACGAAAGCAAGCGTCGCGTTGCTCGAGCCGATCATGCTGCTCGAAGTGGAAATTCCAGATGAGTATCAAGGTTCAGTCACAGGCCACGTTTCAAGTAAACGTGGTGTTGTGAACTCCGCCACAACTCGCGAAGGAACCTGTTACATCGTCGCGGAAGTTCCGCTGGCAAACATGTTCGACTACGCCAACGAATTGCGTTCAATGACGCAAGGAAAAGGCGGCTTCAGCATGGAATTCGCCCGTTACAGCCAAGTCCCACGCAACATCCAAACGGAAATCGTGGAACGACGTCGTAAAGAAAAAGAAGAACGCCTGGCGAAGAAGTAATTCTTTATCAGCTTAGAGATTTTTCGCAAGAAGCCCGAGAGCCACCTCTCGGGCTTCTTTGCGTTCACCCCTGAGCAATATTACCACGCCCTGCACGGAGTGGGTGACGGAATTGATCTGCGCCAAAGTTTGAACCAGTCTTACGAGAGTTCAGGCTAGGCCAGACAATCAGCAGTGTGCTGTTGAAGTGAGAGATGAAGTCGAAGGTGATAGCCGAAAACTGAAGCCGCAAAGGGACGGGCAAAATAGCGGAGAGTCGAGGAGGGCGAAACCATCCAAGTGACTACGGCCCATATCGTAGACTATAAGTTTGCTGCACCATGCGAGAGGCGGGCATTTCCTTAAATCACACAAAAACAAAATGAACATTTGAACACTGGACTTCTAGTGAGGGTCGAGTGAGAATGAACTTTGCGCACCTAGTGGGTGTCTGTGTATATTGAGAATGAAATGCAAGCTATTACACCATATCCATTGGCCTTGGTTGTGGCCGATTATGTTCATCGCGATCCGTCTACAGGAAAGATGACGATAATCGGGACTTTCTCAATGATTGGGGGAGCAGAGTTCCCACTGGTACATCCTGTCATGGCAGTCTACGCAGCCTTGACTGATGGTCGTGGAAAAATGAAAGTAAAACTTGAATTGATTGACGTAGACGAGGAAAGAGAGCCGATTTTTTCACAAGAGGTGGAAGCAGACTTTGTTGACCCAAGAATGATTTTAGAGATAAATTTTCACGCAACGAACTTGCAGTTCGTCCACTCTGGTGAATATCGGCTACAGTTATCCGCCAATGAAGAATTCCTAGTCGAGCGGCGAATCATTGTACTGGAGAATGACAAATGAGCCAAACAATTGCATCACCAAGCGTTGTATTGAGGGTAAGTTTGCCATCCCACAATGAAATGCCGAAATCGGTGTCCTTGCTTCCGAACTTCGATTCCATAAAAGAACATCTATCCACAAAGCCGCTAAAACGACCTGGAAGAATGACTGTTCAGCGAGTTGTTACGAATGAGGAGTTACTGATTCTTGCTGACGCTTCACCAGTCCCAAAGGAATGGCTAGATGGAGAAGAGGAGTGCCCGTTTGAGGCGATCTAGGGGTGCAATGTGTTGCAACAAGGTAGCATCCTATGGGTTTCTGTAAGTGATCAGTCAGGACGAAATACTAAGTGTCGTCCTGCAGTTCTTGTAACTCCTACTGACCAAATTGAGAATGCAAAGAGGCTAGTCGTCGTTGCCGCCACGGGAACTTTCAGCAAACCGCTGCCGCCTAATAGAGTTCCCCTACCTTGGCAGTCTAACCCCCCACACCCAAAGACTGGACTATACAAAGAGTGTGTAGCAGTCTGCGACTGGGTTCACGCTATTGAGAAAGCTGACATCGTGTCAATTGGAGGGGTTTGCCCACAAAGTGTTCTTGATGCGATATTGGCTAACTTGCAAATCTGAACATTGCTACCTGGTTCAAACCTTTCTGAGATACTACCAAAGTGCTAGGCAGTGCCCTGATTTCACATTTACTAAGTGTCTAGTTCGTGTGGGGGGAGGCTTTGTGTTGGGTGCAATTGGAGGATATCGGGAGGTGTGCGGGTTGGGCTGTCGGGTTCGGGGAGGGGGTTCTGGCTGGCTGCGGCGACTCTGAAGTCTTTCCGGAGTAAAGGGTTGCGGTCTTCTATTCTCGCACGGTCAGGCGAATCAAAATTTGACTCGAGAGAATTGGCGTGTAGAGTTGACTCATGTGCGCCGTTCTTGTGACTCGACAGAAGTGTGAACGACTGTCTACTTGTCAAACCGGCGTCAAAATGAAACAACTACACGGTTTGAGACGGTTGTAACACTCAATGCGTCCACATATTTGCAGCCCCTGAGTCGTCGGTGCCAAACCTGTCCAACAATCAATCTAGTCTGGATTTCAAAGAAGAGGTCCGCTCTCACACCGATATTGTCGGTTTGATCAGCGAATCGGTCGCCTTACAGCCTCGTTCCGGCGGTCGGGAATATGTCGGGTTGTGTCCGTTTCACGATGATCACAACCCATCAATGCGAGTCTATCCGGAACGGCAAACGTTTCGCTGCTGGTCGTGCAGCACAGGGGGGGATGTCTTCACCTTTGTCACTGAGCGGGAGTCGGTGACGTTTCCGGAAGCGGTTGAAATTCTGGCTCGTCGGGCCAATCTCGAAATCCCCAAGTTCGTGAGCGGTCGCTCACCGCAGCAGGAATCGTCTCGCGCCCGTCAGTTTGAAGTGCTGCAATGGGCAGAGAGCCTGTTTCAACGAACTCTGCTCAATTCTCCTGAGGCTGAGCCTGCACGTAAGTATCTGCATGGTCGCGGGATTGATGAAGAGACCATGCGGAAGTTTCGACTCGGTTTCCATCCCTCCGGTTGGGACTGGTTGATTAAGCAGTCACAGGGGAAGTATCCGCTGCAACTTCTGGAAGATGTTTGTCTGGTCGCGAAGAAAGACAACGGCGGCTATTACGACTTTTTTGGTCACCGGATCATCTTTCCGATCCACAATGAACGGGGACAAGCTGTTTCATTTAGTGGACGGCTGTTACCGGGCGATGAACGTCCTTCGAAATACAAAAATGGGTCAGCGACTCCTGTCTTCAACAAAAGTCGGTTGCTGTATGCCCTCGATTTAGCGCGCGACGAAATACGGAATCAGGATCAGGCGATCGTTGTGGAAGGTTACACCGATTGCATCGCCCTGCATCAACACGGGATTCAGAATGCAGTCGTGACGATGGGGACTGCTCTGACGGATGAGCAGGTAACAGTGTTGAAGCGATTCGCTCGACGAGTGATTTTATGCTTCGACGGAGATGATGCCGGTCAGGATGCAGCGTCCCGGTCGGTCGAGCGTTTCCTGGCTCAGGATGTGGACCTGCGGATTTTAACACCTCCTGACAAACTTGATCCGGCAGACTTTTTGGAATCACATGGTGCTGATGCGTTCCGCGAATTGTCCAAGAACGCTCCGCAGGCGTGGGATTTTCGCTTTCAGATGGCAAAGCGAAAGTATGGAACAGGCACAATTGATGGTCGTGAGCGTGTGTTGACGGAAATGCTCAATGTGCTCGCTCAGGTCCCAAAGTTGTCAACTTCGGTAAGAGAATCAATCTTAATTGCAGATCTTGCACACCGGACATCGGTTCCGGAAGAGACTGTGCGAGGGTTGCTGAATGAGGTCCGATCGAGTGGCCCAAAACGAGTTTACGTGGAAAATCATGCGGCCACACCAGGTTCATTCACCGAAGAGGTGCAACGAATTATTCATGGCCAACTCTCTTCAAGAGAGCGAGTGGAATGCGACTTGCTACAAATTGTACTGGCGGTGCCGGAAACGATCCAAATTGTTGAGAATGCAGTTTCCACAACGCCTATGCGGAATCGCATCCTGAAGGGGATTCTGCGCAAATGTACGCAGGATGCGTGGGCAAACGGCGAGTTCACTCTGTCCGGATTACTCGACCACATGCCCGAGAAAGATTTGAAAAGTTTGGTCGTCTGGTTAGACGAGCAAGCATCCGCGAAAGGTCTCGCAAACAAGATACGTGAAAGCGACGTTGATGAAGAGGGGTGCCCCCAACTGTTGAGGCAATCAATTGAAGCCCTGCAGAAAGATGAGGCACGTCACTCCAGCGACAACTTGAGCATTCGGCTTTCACAGTCCACGGACGGGCAAACCCGATCTGATGTCGCAACTGAAGATGAGTTGTTACTTCAGGCTGCTGAGTTTCACCGAAAACGTGCGACAAAGAAAAGCGGCTTCTAATTTTAGAAACCGCAATGACCATACGGAGAAAAAATGATGTATCGACTGGATGAGAGCCTTCGCAAACTGACAGAATTGGGCCAACTGCAAGGGTATCTGACCTTTTCACAGGTCAACGAATACCTCCCCAATAATGAAATCAGTCCGGAAAAAATTGATGCACTGCTGCTGTCGCTGGAAGACCTCGGCTTGTCGATCGTCGATGAGTCCAAGGTAAAGCCTGCGCCGAAATCGGCCGTCCAGAACGAAGCTTCAAAGGCACAACAGAAGAAAACGAAGAAAGCTGCGCCTAAAAAGAAAACACCAAAGAAAAAACAGACGATCAACATGAACGGCCTGGTCGAGGAGACCGGCGGAGGCCGCAGAATCGATGATCCCGTGCGGATGTACCTTTCGCAAATGGGCGAAATTCCGCTACTGACGCGATCGGAAGAGATTGATCTCGCCAAGAAAATCGAATTTTCCCGCAAGCGATTTCGCCGTTCGCTGCTGGAATGCCATTACATTACCCAAGAAGCTTACGACGTTCTGCTGAAAGTTCAGGCTGGCGAATTGCCGTTTGATCGGACAATCAAAATCTCGCTGACTGAACGGACTCAGAAGGACCAGGTTCTCGGGCGATTGCCGCATAACCTGAAAACGATTCAACGGTTGATGAGTCAGAACAGAGAATTCTTCAAAGAGTTCCAGGACGAAACGAAATCACAAACCGAACGGGACGAAAAATTCAGCCGACTCGACCAGAGCCGACGAAAAATCGCCACCTTACTGGAAGAGGTCAGCCTGCGGACTCAGCGACTGCAACCGCTCGTCAAAAGGCTGGAGCAAATTGCCGTTCGCATGACGAAGTTGCAGGCAGACGTCAGCGAACTTTCTGGAGATCGCCTCCGGAAAGAGCAACGCGCCAACTCCTTGCAGGAACTCAATGACCTGATGCAACTCACTCTGGAGACACCAGAATCATTAACTGAGCGAGTCAACGAAATCAAAGCTCGCTTCGCTGACTACGATCAGGCCATGCGGGACTTGTCGGCTGGGAACCTGCGGTTGGTCGTTTCAATCGCCAAAAGGTATCGCAATCGCGGCATGAGTTTCCTCGACTTAATCCAAGAGGGAAACACCGGGCTGATGCGGGCCGTCGACAAGTACGAGTATCGCCGAGGCTACAAATTCTCGACTTACGCCACATGGTGGATTCGTCAGGCCATTACTCGGGCAATTTCGGATCAGGCACGGACGATTCGCATCCCTGTCCACATGATCGAAACAATGTCTCGGTTGCGTCGCATCAGTAAGCAACTCGTTCAGGAACTGGGACGGGAACCAACCGTTGAAGAACTCGCTCAAGCTTCCGATGTCAGCCCTGAAGAAGCGAAACGAGTCCTGCTCATGGCTCGCACGCCCATGAGCCTCGACAAGCCGGTCGGTGAGACGGAAGATGCGTTTTTGAGCGACTACATCGAAGCTCCGAACAATCATAGTCCGGTCACTGTTGCGGCTCAGGAAATGTTGAAGGACCAGATTACTCAGGTTTTGAAAACATTAACCTACCGCGAACGAGAGATCATCAAGCTCCGCTACGGTCTGGGTGATGGGTACACCTACACCCTTGAGGAAGTTGGACGTATTTTCAAAGTGACACGCGAGCGAGTTCGACAAATCGAAGCGAAAGCGGTTCGAAAACTTCAACATCCCGCCCGCTCGAAGCAATTGCAGGGTTTTCTGGAACGACTCGCTATGGCCAACGGTGGCAATTGATGCGGTCTATTCAGACTGAAACCAAAGCGGAGATCAATTAAAGTCGCTGGTCAAGGGGCAGGGCATTTCATCCAATGCTTGTCGTGTCCGTATCGGTCAACAATTGAACTTGAGCTAGAGAATGAGAGCCACCATTAAATTATCTGGCCTCTTGAACCTCTTGCATCTCGAAGTTTTGTATTGCGGCTTCAAACAGAAGAGATCCTTCAAGGCCTGTTTCGAATGCTCAACTTTCGGAACAGGTCTTTTCGCTTTGTGATCTTTATTAAGGTTTCATAAAATCACTAACGGAAACACCTTCGCTAGAGCAGTTTACTCTAGCGTGTGCCCGTGAAGATCGGTGTCGACACTTCAGAGTTTTCTCGCCACGAGGCAGAACCTGAACACCAATTCGAAAGATACAATAGAGCAAATCTACTACAATTCGTCTTAACAGTTCTCTGTCTCGTGGCATCAGCGTATGGACTCGTGAAAACGTACTTCGCGGACACGAGAAGCATTGAAAATGCTCTAAACAGTACTGAAGAATCCTGGCGCTCCACTCAACCTATGTTTACATATCAAACTCTTTCACGCCGACTTGACTATTACACACTCGATGAGCTCCTTCAAATCGGTCTTGAACGAGCTCGTGCTTTGCAGTGTTGCTACGAAGACTGGAAGGGGGCGACTCCTGAAAGTGTCTCTGCGATTGAGTCAACACTTTCGAATTTAGATAAAGCCCTCCGCGGAGTTGATCTCACTTCTGCTTTGACCATCTTGAGTGAAGACGCCTACACAGCTGCTGCCCGAGCTGCCGCCGTTTACCGACAGACTCGAATCATCGAAGCCAAACATGCTCAGTTTGCCGGTCTCGCAACGCACCTGCTTGCCGATGCGATCGTCGAACGTGCCCGCGATTCGGACGCTGCTCGTGGCTATGCAATTCAATCAATCGCCGCCACATTCAAAGCAGAAGCTGACGGCATCAGCTTCGAACCCAAAACCGTGATGACACGGTAGAACTTTTTCACGCATTCTGGGCCTGCGAAGATTACGCTTGCAACTTCGTAGGCTGCTTGCCACGGGGCAGAACCTGCAAACCAATTCGAAAGATGCCCTGGTCTTCTCAGTGTGGGTGTTTGTTGGGATCATTTTCGAGATGCAACTGATTCCAATGAAAGTGAAGACCCGGCCGTTTGCGAACAAGTTCTGAAAGCCCCGCTTCGGTACAGGCACTCCCATCAAGATAGAACGACTCTAACTTCTCCATCATGGCGATCGTCTTCAATCCGTCGTCTGTGATCGGAACGTTAATGAGATGCAGAAACTTCAAGCCGGGAGACTTCGCAATTTCGGCGAGGCCTGCATCACTGACGTTCGGTGAGTGTAATCGCAGAAGTTCCAGAGTCTCGATGGCTGCCAGCACGCTGAGTCCAGAATCATCAACACTTGCATTCGGAAGATTCAGAACCGTCACGCTCTTTGCATTATCAGCGATCACTTGTAGCTGCTGATTATCGACATCTCCGTGCAAAACGAGTTGTCGTAAATTGGGAAGTTCCTGCAGGACTCGCGATAGATCGCTGTTATCGAGCTGACCTTGATCGACTTCCAGGACTGTCAGTTTCTCGCCGAGTGAAGGAAGTTCCAGAAATTGCTCGCTGCTCACAGCTTCATGTGTGAATCGGAGTTCTGTGCTGACTTCTGACTGAACTGCTTGCACGAGATCATCCCATGTTGCTACGTCCTCTCTTTGAGAAGCAACCTCCTTCTCCGGGGAGCGACTTTGGCATCCATGCTGTGGAATCACGATGAGCGCGATGAATAATTTCACCACAAAAGTTCGCAAGTGCCGGTGCTGAAAATGTCTTATCGTCTGACTGGATTTGTTATTATTCACGAATGAGGTGTCCAAAGTGTTCGAGCTGTTTACTCTACCGTGAAGAGCAACGTTGGATTTGCACTCGATAGACGATACCGACGCCACCTCCGTAACTCAAATCTCCCCTCAGCAATCTGTGCGACTTACTTGCCCGCTCCACCAACACAACCAAGGGGCTGAGGCAGAAGTTGCGTCGCGATCACGGAGCGGCGTTCTCAGTTTGCAGCGAAACTTTCAAAACTGGACAAAGTACATAGAGAACCTGATGCCTCAAATTACAACTTCAATCGCGAACTTTGATGACCCCGCACATGCTCAGGCCATTGTTGATATCATCAATTCCTATGCAATCGAACCGCACGGCGGAGAACGAGTTCTTCCGGAAGAAATTTCTTCGAAAATTGTCCCTGGGATGAAAGCAACTCCCGGTGCATTCACCATGTTCGCCTGGGACGGTGAGGT
Source organism: Thalassoglobus polymorphus (assembly GCF_007744255.1). Taxonomy (GTDB): domain Bacteria; phylum Planctomycetota; class Planctomycetia; order Planctomycetales; family Planctomycetaceae; genus Thalassoglobus; species Thalassoglobus polymorphus. The sequence continues at coordinate 5,618,726 of NZ_CP036267.1, forward strand.
TCCGGTTGGTGCTGCAATCTGTTTTCAGGGCTTCACAACATTTGCAGCCAAGCCGCTCGTAAATATTCATGATCTCGCTGTGCTGCCTGCCTATCGGGGCCAGGGAATCGGAACGATGCTTCTCGAGGCGGTCGAGACTCACGCCAAGTCGCTTGGCTGTTGCAAAGTCACTCTGGAAGTTCGCAAAGCGAACCCTCAAGCTGAAAAGCTTTATTTGCGAGTCGGCTACGGCGATCCCGATGGATTCGAAACTCGATTCCTCGACAAGAAGCTGTAAGCGAACACCGAACGCTTGGGATCGTTTTTGAAGATTGAGAGGAACCTTCATTTTATTTCGGTAGAAAACATCCAATGTCAAAACGAAAACAGGCTCGCAGCGTGCCTGCTGCGAGCCTGTTCCGAAGCACCCCAGACAAAGGGCTGTATTGCGATCAATCGATGTGCCAGGGCGATTTGCTCAGGAAATGTGCCCAGTCAACGGGCTCAGGTGATGAACTGAAGTGACGGAATTCGAGCAATTTCAATGCTTGCCGTACCCTGAAAGTCACTTTCCTGACTTCCAGTCCAGTTCGCCACGAGGCAGAACACTAAGATCAAACCTGGATTCTCTTTAGACAAGTTCCAAACGTCCATCGGAGTGCTGGCGAATTCCCGGGCCGACAGGATTTGGCGGAGTTGCATGCAATTGAATGAGAACCTTCTCTCCTTGAATGGTTCCTGTGATTGTGACAAACGAGAGGTCGCTCGGTTGCTCTGTTTCGACCGGGCTGTTGGGAAACGCATTCCAGTGCATCCCGTCCAGTTGATCAAATTGCTGAACGACACCAGTGAGGTCGAAGCGGAAGTTGACCGGGAGCATGCGGCCATCATCAGCCCCTCCTACCAGTTCGGTCTCGCCAAGGAAAATTGAGATTTCCCAGCCTCCTTCAGAAAAAGCACATTCGTAACCGACACGTGCGACCCCGCTGAATGGTTCAAACCGTTCAGAGATGGCGCCAATGAACTGGGAGAACCAATTGGGAATGATTTGAGAGCTCATTCCTTTTTCCCTTTTGAGTTCAAGTTGACGGAGTAAGTGTCTTACAGCCAGATGGGAACGACTCAACAGTAACTCTCCAGTGAAGCTTTCTGTGCCCGCGGATTCAGTCTCCCCTGCCTCACAGTTTGGTTCTGCGAGGCACGTTGCAACGTTGTCATCCGAGAGTGTGGGGGATTGCCTTTGCTCATATCAGGACGCAAAAGCACGTGACTCCTACCGACGTTAGAGCACTTCCAATGCTTCTCTTGCTTGTGGGATCGCTTTCACGACTCACAAACTGCTCGCCACAAGGCAGAGCATAAAAACAAGTTTTGGAACTGCTCTAGTGACCAACTCACGTCATTCCCTGGTCGATTCCTTTTCCTACTGTGAATGTCTATCGAGTGAACGGTCCACAGGTTCGCAAGGATTTGTAGAAGTTGCACTCGGTTCGCAAGCATTCAGTCATCGTGGACCGAAAGTGCGGACCGTAGGGCTCAAACATTGCCAACGATTCCGCTTATGTCGAATGCATGAAGCAATCTGTCTTCGTACAGTCTTGTCGAAGAGGCGTGTTGTCCGCTACGGTTTCGCAGTTCGGTCGTAGAATTCGGATTGTGAGATGCACTCGTTACTGATCTTCTTTTTACGTTCGAAGAAGTCAGATTCGACTCGATCTTGCGTCCTGCCTGCGTCTTGTAAAATCGGAATCGACACATGCCTTGAGGACTCCTGCAAGGTCGCTGATCTACAATCGAACGTCGCTGAGTATCATTCAGCTTGCATGAACGACTATTGCTGCCGCTTGAATAAATTGTGAGGAAAACGATGTTCAATTACGAAAAGCTCGGCGCATTCTATCTGGGACGCGAGTACGACATTGAAACATCCGAAGTTCGTCCAGACTACGTCATGTACGACGCCAAAGATCTGACGACGCACGCAGTCATCGTCGGGATGACAGGGAGCGGAAAAACTGGACTGGGAATTTCTCTTCTCGAAGAGGCAGCCATTGATGGAATCCCGTCGCTGATTATTGACCCCAAAGGGGACATGGGAAACTTGCTGCTCAATTTCCCCAGTCTCAGCCCCAAAGATTTTCAGCCTTGGGTCGAGCAGGGGGAAGCGAACCGAAAAGGGATGACCGTTGAGCAATATGCTGCCGACCGAGCCAAGCTCTGGAAAGAGGGTTTGGCACAATGGGAACAAAGCCCGGAGAGACTGGAGAAACTCAAGCAGGCCGCCGAAGTTGCCATCTACACACCCGGAAGCGATGCCGGTTTACCGTTGACGATTTTGAAGTCGCTGGCGGCTCCGCCCGAACAGGTGGTGAACAACTCGGATGCCATGCGAGAGAAAGTTTCCACTGCTGTTTCAGGGTTGTTGACTCTCTTGGGGATTGATGCCGACCCGCTCAGAAGTCGCGAACATATCCTGCTTTCGAACATTCTTGATAAAGCCTGGCGCGAAGGGCGAGATCTCGACATGCACTCGTTGATTCGAGAGATCCAGACTCCGCCATTCAAGAAGATCGGCATCATGGATCTGGACTCGATCTTTCCTGCCAAAGATCGGCTTGAGCTGGCGATGACTGTCAACAACATTTTAGCGTCACCTGCGTTCTCAACATGGATGCAGGGTGAACCACTGAACATCCAACGGTTGCTGTACACCGATGAAGGAAAACCGCGAATGGCGGTGTTATCGATTGCTCACTTGAACGATCAAGAGCGGATGTTCTTTGTCACGTTGTTGCTTAACGAAGTTGTCTCGTGGATGCGAACGCAGACCGGGACCTCAAGTCTGCGAGCACTTCTCTACATGGATGAAGTCTTTGGTTATCTCCCGCCGACAGCCAATCCTCCTTCAAAAATTCCACTGCTGACATTGCTCAAACAGGCCCGGGCGTATGGAGTCGGACTTGTTCTCTCAACTCAGAATCCGGTTGATCTGGACTACAAAGCCCTATCGAATGCAGGAACATGGTTTCTGGGACGGCTTCAAACAGAGCGGGACCAACTGCGAGTCCTTGATGGGTTGCAGGGTGCCTCGGCGAATGCGGGAGTAAATTTCGACCGAAAGAAAATCGAAAGGATTCTCTCAGGTGTGGGGAGCCGAGTCTTCATGATGAATAATGTTCATGAGGACCAACCGGTACTCTTTCACACTCGCTGGGCGTTGTCGTATCTAAGTGGACCGATGACGCGCGCTCAAATTGCGAAAGTCATGGCTCCGTTTAAAGCAGCAAAGGTTGCTGCACCTTCCATCGCTCCTGTCGCGACTCCCACATTGAGCTCTCAAGAACAGGACACGCTCAAACAACCGGCGCGAATTGGGTCACCTCCGCCGATTCTTCCACCGGAAGCGAAACAGAAATTTGTCGCTGTTTCGAGGAATGTTTCACTGGATGCGAAAATTCTCTATCGCCCAGCACTTTTAGGAGTCGGAGCTCTACACTTTGTCGACTCTAAATCAGATGTCGACAACTGGAAAGACTGTGCCAGCTTGCTGAACCTAAGATCATCTGACGATCTGGAACGCGACCCCTGGAGCGAATCGCAACTGATCAAGGTTTCGAATTTCGAAATTGAGGCAGAACCTGTTGATCAGGCTGGGTACTCGGAACTTCCGGGGAACTGCTCCCGGAAAACTTCATGGCGAAGCTGGAAGGCGTCCTACAAAAGTTATCTGTATCGAGAGCAACGGCTGCAGCTCAGCCACTCTCCTGAACTAAAAGAGTACTCTCGCCCTGATGAACGTCCAGGAGATTTTGCCGCTCGTATTGGGCAAGCTGCTCGTGAGAAGCGAGATTTAGAAATCGCCAAGCTGCGAAAGAAGTACGAATCGAAATTCAAAACCCTCAGCGATCGCCTCCGACGTGCGGAAGTGAAAGTTGAAAAAGAAGAACAGCAGGCAAGTTCAGCGACAATGTCCGCTGCGGTTTCGATAGGGACATCAATTTTAGGGGCACTATTCGGCCGCAAGACGCTCAGTGCCACAAACGTCTCGCGGGCTGGAACCAGTATGCGGTCTGCATCGCGCGCAGCCAATCAGCGGAGCGATATCAAACGGGCCAAAGCCGATGTTGAAGAGGTCGAGCAGGACATTCAGGATCTCGAAAAGAAGCTCAACGAAGAAGTCGAGAAAATCACTGCGGACTACTCGGAAGGTCAGTTGGAAATTCAACCGTACGAAGTGAAGCCAAGAAAGAGCGACATCGCCGTTGACGAAGTCTCGATCTTGTGGTTGCCATACCAAGTCACCGACGACGGAATTGCGGAGCCTGCATACGATGACGATTCAAAAGAGTAGTGCAGACTTCAAGACTTCATGAAAACTTCGGCGCTGCTCCAAAGTAAATCCACGATTGGCCTGCAGCCATCTCGCTGCATCTTCGGTGGCCTTTGACCTCGACAGGTGATTCACCGGATGCGAAATTGACGCTGAAGAGCAACGCGAAAGATTTGCTAACGAGTGAAAGGAGCTTTCGGGCCGGTGAAAGAGAGTTCTTCTTCCTGACCCGATTCGAGAAGAGTCGAGATCTTGGGAAGTTGAAGACGTTGCGTCGCAGGTTGAGTTGGCGCCGATGATTTTTTGTGACTAACCGGGCGAACGACTTCCTGGTTATCCCAGTTTGTGGCCAACTGTTCTTCGTGACTTAATGTCTCAACTTGTGATGTCTTGCGAGGGAGGCGGAAGTCGAATCCGAAAAATGGCATCGGAGAATTACTATTCATCTGGAATGACGTTCTGTCCAGCGCGCAGCCCACAGAGCCGCTGCAAAGCGTTCCCACAACAATCAATACGAGTGTTTTTCTGGAGGTCCGCATCTTCCCTACTCACTTTGTGCGGGCAAACCCGCGCTTTGAGGGACAAATGGGAGTGAGCTCATGGTTTGGCAACCGGCCAAACAGAGGGCAAATCCTAATAATATTATGAGCGAAAGTGTTTGCTTTCTTGGCATCTCCGCCTCCTGCGGTTTGGATGGAAAGCGATAGGGAAGGGTCACGTGAACCTGGTCCGTCCTGAACGATTTCACGATCAATCTTTTTTTGGGGGGAAGCACCCAATACGAATGATTCGGTACCTGTGCTGTAGAATTACACAATTCTTTCCTCTGCGCGAACCCGAATCTTGATAAGGGGACCAGTTGTGCAGCCTCCTGTCAAACTTTGCCGGTCTCCGCCCCCGATTCGTGCAAATCCGATTGATCCGTTGTATCCGTGTTCTATTCATTCCCCTTTCAGTAACAATGGGAAATCACAAACTGTGGAATGCAGACCCTGCGAAAGAAAAGATTCATCAAGGTTTATATTTCCAGCGATCCTCGCCATGATTCGTTGCTTCAAGTGACTGTTTCTAAAGCGAGCGATTCGCCATAATTGCGAAAAGACTCAGAGGAATTTCAAGGACCTCGCCTTGCCAGCAAAGGAAATGGCGAAATGATTTGCGTCACATTGGGCCGCACCCGACATAAAATGATGATTGCTGAACACCAAAGCCTTGCCGAGAGGGGGGCTGAGCTGGTGGAGCTTCGTGTGGACTGGATCCCGCGTGGGCTTCGCTTGGACCGGTTGATCAAAAATCGTCCTACGCCAGTAATCGTCACCTGCCGCAGACCTGATGATGGTGGGCGTTTTAGCGACTCTGAAGAGAAACGTCTGACGATTCTGCGTGAAGCAATCATGTCTGGGGTGGAGTATGTCGACCTCGAAGCAGATATCGCCAAGTCGATTCCACGTTACGGTAAAACTCAACGAATTGTGAGTTATCACGATTTTGAAAAAACGCCTGACAATCTGGAAGAAATCCACGAACAGTTGTGCGAGTGCGATCCTGACATCGTCAAGATCGTGACCATGGCAGATTCGCCAATCGACAACATTCGCATGCTGGAACTGGTCGCGAAGGCGAAAGTTCCAACCGTCGGATTTTGCATGGGAGAGTACGGTGTCGTAAGCCGGATTCTGTGCGGGAAATATGGCGCTCCGTTCTCATACGCGACGTTCAGCAAGGAACGGGTGATGGCTCCCGGGCAGTTTTCATTTGAAGAAATGAAACGGCTGTACCGGTACGATCAGATCAATGATGAGACCGCCGTCTTTGGCGTCTTGGGAGACCCTGTCGGACATAGTTGGAGTCCCATTCTGTTTAATGTGGCGTTTGCGAAAAACAAGATGAACGCCGTGTATTTGCCTATGCGAGTCGGAGCTGAAGAGTTTTCAGAAACGTTGAAAGCCTACGAATTCCTCAATGTTCATGGTTACAGCGTTACGATTCCGCACAAACAATCGGCTTTGAAATTCGCAGACAAAGCCGACGAAAGCACCCTGAAGATTGGAGCAGCCAATACGCTCGTCAAAAGCAAATCAGGCAATTGGCATGCGAAAAACACCGACTACGATGCAGCGTTGGATTCGATCAAACTCGGATTGGCTGCGAAGAAAGAGCCGAGTTTGAATGGTCAGCGAGTTCTCATTCTCGGAGCGGGCGGTGTGGCTCAGGCGATTGGACTGGGAGCGGCCAAGGAAAACGCTGTCGTCACCGTTTCAAACCGGTCCAAAACCCGTGGCTCACAACTTGCGAAAAGCTTGGACTGCCAACATGTGACTTGGGGCAACCGGGGAGCTGTTGGTGCGGATGTTCTGGTGAACTGCACTCCTGTTGGCATGTTCCCGGAGATGAATGAAACCCCTTTCGAGCCACACTGGCTTCGCGAGGACATGGTGGTCTTTGATACTATCTACAATCCGGAAAACACCCTCCTGTTGAAATCAGCGAAAGAGCGATTGTGTTTTCCGGTGAGCGGTATTGAAATGTTCGTGCGACAGGCTGCTGCACAATTCAAGTATTTCACAGGCAAAGAGGCGTCGCTAGACGATCTACGAACGACGTTGCGTCGAGCGATTTCTCCAGTTCGAGTTAAAACATCGCAAGGGCACGCTGCTCCAGCGGAGCATGAAGCAAAGCCAGAGCAAAACGAGAACGGCGAAGCATGAAACCCCGGAACACCTTTTCACTTTATTCGTACGCGTTGATTCCAGTCTTGGGCCTTTTGCCCCTGCTTGGGGTGGGTTGTGCTGAGAAGCCGGCTGCCGGGGGGCCAGGAGCGGGCGGACGTCCACCTTCCAGAGTCTATGTCGCAACGGTCGAGAAAGGGGAGGTCATCCCCGAAACGATTGTTGTCGGAACCGTGGTCGCAAAACGGACCAGCGTGGTTGCCTCGGGAGCCGACGGAAAGGTTAACAGGTTTCTCGTTCGTGAAGGTAATCTCGTCGATGAGGGTCAAGAACTCTCCGTTCTCAATATCGTGACAACTGACCTGGGTATCGCAGAGGCTAAACAAGTCCTCGAAATGCGAAAACAGGAATGGCAGGAGCTCGAAAATGGCTCACGACAGGAAGAAATCGAGAAGGCAGCCGCTGATGTTGCTGCTGCGAAATCTGCAATGGATGCGTCAGCCATCCGTTTGAAACGTCAACAGGACCTCGCGAGAAACAATGCGGTGAATCTGGATGATCTGGATAGTGCAGTCGAACAGGCAGAAACCACCAAAAAACTTTATGAATCAGCAATCGCCTCAGCCAAGCTGATCCAAAGAGGTCCGCGCCAAGAGCAAATCAATCAGGCGAAGGCGCGCTACCAGGCTCAGGTTGAACAGGTCGAATATCTTGAAGCAGAAAAGGGCAAGCGGACCACGCGGGCTCCTTTCAAGGGAGTCGTCGTTGCGGAACATACGCAAGCTGGGCAATGGCTGGGAAAAGGAGATCCGGTTGTCACCATCGCGGATATGCTCGACGAAGTATACGTCATCGCGAATGTTGATCAGTTGGAAATCGACAACGTCCGCCCCGGTACGGAAGTCGACATCGAAATCCACTCACCTGGAAAACGGTACTGGAAAGGGACTGTCGAGTCTTTGATTCCTCGCAGCCAATGGGAAGGAGGGTCGCGTACTTTCCCCGTAAAAGTGGTCGTTAAGAACGAAATTCTGGATTACAACGGACGTAAACAGTCTGCTCTTTCGGAAGGAATGTACGCACGCGTCACTTTTCAGGGAGTACCGCGAAAAGCACTTCTGGTTCCCAAAAACTCCGTCATCCGTTCCGAAAACGGTTCTAGAGTCGTTTCGGTTCTGCCGGGAGACAAGCCAGACGCAGGAACTGCAAAACTCGTCATGATTGAAGAACTCGGATCGTACAAGGACTCCATTGAGGCCAAAGAGGGGGAGTTGACCCCCGGAATGTTGGTTGTCACCGAAGGAGCCGAGCGATTAAGCCCGTTTCAACCGGTTCAGATTGTTCAGCCAGAAATTCCTGCGGACACCCCCAAGGTCAGTTCCGCTGAGAAGATCGATTCTGTTTCCGAGGAAACCGATTGACTGAACTTGAATTCTAGCTTGATGTTGTCGAGAATTACGGGCTTGAAATGGTCTCGTAGAGAATCTCCAACGACTGAAGCCGAAATCGGTTCAGAAATTGTTGACCTCGGCGGGGAGGAGATCTAAATTGCCCGTACTCCTTGGGCAGGATCAATTCGTTTTTTGATGAAATGTGAGCGTCATCCCATGTTGATCGCCGATGCTGAAGTTTTGAAAAAAGAGTGGACAGACCAATACGTCATCGTGAATGAGAGCATTCCCGAGTTGCGTCGTTTTGTCGGTCTGACCGGTCAAGTCAAGACGGTGAACATGAATTGCCGCGCATTGGTCGAGTTCGATGGCCCTGTTGACATTAGCTGGTACGACATCGATCCTTCTTGCCTGATCAAGGTCGACGCCCCTTTGCCGAAGAAGAAAGAAGCAAAGGCGGAAAAGAAAGCCCCCGCGAAACCGGCTGCTGCACCCAAAGCTGGAGGTGCAAGCCCCCTCGAGATGGCCCGCAAGCAGGGAGCCGCTGGAGCTGGCGAGAAAAAACTCTCACCACTCGAAATGGCGCGTCAACAGGGAGCTGCCGGCGCAGCACCTGCTGCTGGCGGCGAAAAGAAGCTCTCTCCTCTTGAAATGGCACGACAGCAAGGAGCTGCCGGGAAGAAAGAGACGCCCGCTGCAACTCCAGCAGCTGAGAAGAAACTTTCTCCATTGGAACTCGCTCGTCAACAGGGAGCAGCAAAGGCCGCAGGCGAGCAGACTGAAGAAGCCTCCGTTGAAGAAACTCCTGCTGAAGCAGTTGAGGCTCCAGTTGAAGAAACTGCTGTCGAAGCTCCGCCGGCTGAAGCTTCGGGAGGATCCGTTACTGAAACGCCCGACTCAACCGAAGGAATTCTCGCTCTTGCCCGTCAGCAAGGTCCGTTCAAGGGATAATTTCATTCTCCCGTAGCGAGTGGGAATGTCGTAAGAGGGGACCCTGCCATGTCTTCGGACTGGTTCGAAATGGAGATTCGTGTCCGGTATTGCGAAACGGACGCGATGGGTGTTCTCCACCACATGAATTATCTCGCCTACTTCGAAGTCGCCCGGACCGAGCTGTTCCGCGAACGAGGTGGAAACTATCGAGAGCTCGAAGAACGTGGTTTCTTTCTGGTGATCGTTAAAGCAGAATGCAATTATAAAAGGCCGTCCCACTATGACGACTTGCTTCGCATCCGCGTTCGCGTCTCCAAGCTGACTGGTGCGAAGCTCGAACACGAGTACGAAATCCATCGGGATGAGACACTGATCGCGACCGGCCGAACAGTTCTGGCATGCTTAGATCAGGATGGCCAAATACAGCGAATGTCCGAGTCCCTGCTCTTCGACGAGACCGAAAAGTAACTGGCTTTTATAGCATGTCCAATGCTTGAAGTGCCCGTGAAGGTCACTTTCATAACTCCACAGACTGCTCGACACGAGGCTGCACGTAAAGACCAACACTCGGTTTGCTCCAACCGGAGACCTGAAGTGTCCGGAAATATCTGTTCGCACGAGAGGAATTTCGTTCATGAAAGTCGCCTATCTTGAATGCTCCACTGGGATCAGCGGAGACATGACGCTCGGAGCACTCCTGGATGCAGGAGTTGAGAGATCAGTTATCGAACAGGCCATTGCCTCGCTCGACCTCCCCGGAGTCAAACTTGAGGTCAACGAAGTAATGAAGAGTTGCTTCCGTGCGACGCATATTGTCGTCAAACATCCGGAACAGCATGCACATCGACACTACAGTGACATCGTTAAGCTGTTAGAAAATGCGACCTCGCTTACGAACTCGCAGCGGTCACTGGCGCAAGACATCTTCCTTGCCGTCGCCCAAGCAGAAGCAAGGGTTCACGGGACCGACGTTGAAAAGATTCACTTCCACGAAGTCGGCGCGATCGACTCGATCGTCGATATCGTAGGCGCCGCTGTTGGATTCGACTTACTCGGTTGCGAACAGGTTCATTGCAGCCCGATCCCGACCGGACGGGGGCAAGTTCGCATCGATCATGGAATCTGCTCTGTGCCGACACCGGGAACAGCTGAACTCCTCAAAGGGATTCCTCTTGTCGATGTTCCAATCGATGCAGAACTGACAACACCGACAGGCGCAGCGATCGTCAAAACTATTGTTGATCGTTTTGGACCGATGCCCGCAATGACCATCAACGAGATCGGCTATGGCGCCGGGACAATGGAGTTCGCTTCGCGCGCCAATTTACTACGCCTGTTCGTGGGCGAAGTCTCTGTCGCAACCGGCATGGATGAAGTTTGCCTGCTCGAAACAAACCTCGACGACATCAGCGGAGAAGTGATCGGCCATACTAAAGAACAACTCCTGATCGCCGGTGCAAAAGATGTCTACACAATCCCGGTGCATATGAAAAAGAACCGCCCCGGAGTCATCCTGAGCGTAATCTGCTCTCCGCAAGATCGTGAACAACTTGAAGCGATCATCTTCAACGAAACAGGAACCTTAGGAATTCGTAGGCAAAACCTGTGGCGGTCCACGTTACATCGCCAACAGCACAGCGTACTGACAAGCTTTGGTTCGATCCTTGGGAAAGTCGCCTGGAACCGCTCCGGCGAAACCAGTTTCTCCCCAGAATTTGAAGCCTGCAGCCAACTCGCCAAAGAACATTCTCGACCAATCCGCGAAATCTATCGAGCTGCTCTCACTGCATTCGAGCAACAGCAACCAGAGAAACAACCTGAGTCACCGCTGACCGCGTCACACAAAGACCAGTCATCTCACGACCACGATCACCGCCACGATTCCCATAGCCACGACCACGACACTCACAGTCATGATCATGACCACGATCATGACTCCCACAGACATGATCACGATTGATTCTCTTTCCGTAGCCCTCCAAAGCGAGACAGACAATCAGCCTGACGGCTCTCTCGATCTTTGATTCAAGGGACCAGTATCGTAAACTGTACGTGTGGACCAAACTTGCCAATACCTTTCTCGGACGAATTCAATTACTGCAGCCTCTGCTTGCACCTGCTTGACGGCTTTGATTGTGCTGCTTGGATGTTCTCCGCAGATGGAAGAGGAATCTTCCAAGGAGAGCTCCAGAGTCCACAATGAAAAGGCGATCGACCAATACCTCCGCAATCTCATTAAATCGCCTGAGCGCCGTCTCACTGGATTCACGGAATCAGCCCGGTGGGGGCGAATCGATCTGGTGAAAGAGTTTCTCGCACAAGGCGTTGAAGTCGATGCAACTGATGAGTATGGGCGGACAGCCCTGATCCTCGCTGCATCGGGTGGTCAGCTGGACGTCATGCAACTATTGATCGATGAAGGCGCCGACGTCAATTTCCAGGAGCCAGAGAGTCAGACAACTCCGCTCCTCGCACTCCTTCGGAGCTTGCACTCGGAATCAATATACTACTCCGGGGTACAGCTGCTCATCGACTTTGGAGCCGAAACAACTCCTCAAGATTCTGACGGCTGGACTGCAGTCGACTGGGCCAAAAGTAGAATCAGAGAAGGCCGCATTGACCAAGACTTCTTACAAGAGTTTGAACGCCAGAGTGAGCCATCCGGCAAAGCCCTCTGAGTTCAAGCACCTTTCGAAATCGATATCGCCCCAGCCTCGTGGCGAGCAGCCGATAGAGTTGCGAAAGCGAGTTTCACGGGCACAGCGACACGAATGTGTCTGGGTGGTTTGCTATTGGTTTGGCTTTTCTCGTATCGTTCCGTTTGAAAAAACTCTATTCAGCACAGTCTATATCGCATTATTCGAATTGGCGATGGCGTCTTTCTTCGCGGGAGGAGTGCCATTCGAATAATGCGAGGCAGATCCTGCAAACCAATTCGAAAGATGCTCTAACAGACCGAAATTTAAAGAAACGGAATCTTCTTGGACTGGCTCAATCTACTTGCTCTTCTCTGGTTAATCGCTGGTAACACGACATTGTGGGTTGCCTATGTGAATCGAACTCATGCGCTGCCGTTGACTTGCGGGACGCTGCACCGTCTTCGTCGCGTTCACGATGTGATGATTATCTTAGTGCCGTTACTATTGATTGTCGGTTTGGGCCTCACCGGGCCAAAACTGTTGCTCGGCGGAAGCTGGGCGAAGTTGACGCCATTCTGGTGGGCTTTTGTTGGAGTCTGTTTATTGGGCGGAATGCAGCTGGTTTTCGTCACCATTCGAAACATCCTGCAACGAGCTCCCGAGCAACTCATCGACAAGCAATCTGAAACGATTGATATCGCAGATAAACTGGGCGCGAAGCCTGTCGAACCGGGCAAGTACTACCGGCTGGCAATGCTCCCAATGAACGAGCAATTCGAAGTCGAATTCAATCAGAAAACTTTTCAGCTTGAATCATTACCAGCGGAATTGGACGGGCTTTCGATTTTGCATATCTCCGACTGGCACTTCATGGGGACGCTGAGTCAATCGTACTTCAAGCAGGTGAGCGATCTGCTGGCTCAGGAACCTGTGGACATTGTTTGCTTCACTGGTGATTTGATTGACAGTATGAAATGCGTCGAATGGATTCCGGAGACTCTGGGAAAATTGAAAGGGAAGTATGGCAACTTCTTCATCCTCGGAAACCACGACTGGTATCAAGATCCCGATGTCATTCGCGAAGCGGTTTCGAAGATTGGATGGGTGAATGTTGCATCCGAGACCGTTGAACTCGAAATTGACCACGCCATTCTTCAAATTGGTGGAGACGAAACACCCTGGATGGGGACATCTCCAGAGTTCTCAGAGATCGCACACTTTCGACTTCTTCTGTGCCATACTCCCGACAACCTTCAATCTGCCCGAGATTCGCACGTCGACCTGATGCTCTCGGGGCACAATCATGGCGGGCAGGTGCAACTGCCGCTTGTCGGACCAGTCTACTCGCCCAGTCGTTTCGGAACTCAATACGCTTCGGGAATCTTTTGGGAAGCTCCTACCCTCTTGCACATCTCCCGTGGTCTTTCGGGCCGCCATCCGCTCCGTTACCACTGCCGCCCAGAGGTCACTCGGATTGTGCTCAAGGCTGTCGAAGTTTCTCCGGAGAAACCGCACGAACCTGGAGTCGACTGATTCACTTCAACATGGAGCAACGCTTCTGTGCCCCTCGCCTCTGTTGCATACTCCTTGCTTGAGCTGCATGTACGAATTGTACAGACTGCGCGGACACGTTGACAAAAAGACTGAACACGCATTTTCAGCGACGCCAAAACACAACAGCCCACCACAAACAGAACGGGTAGCGTAAAGCCATACTGAGAATAACGTTGCAGCGATTCACACCCATCAACGACTCGTTTGTCGACGAAACCCGGCATGCGATGTGCACTTTTCTCAACAAGCTTTCTTTCCGGTCCGGTGGTCGAGAGCCCATCGGGCTGGAACTTTTCTGTTCGTCACCGTGAAACTCCATCCTACTCCGATTGGATGTTGCGATGTTTCACCTCCTTGACGTTTTGGTCAACCGCTGCGCTTGGAGTTCTTGGCGCGAAGACTATTCACGTGAGTCCGCTGCTCGCAGACATAATCTCCTAAACCAAAACTGCGTTTGAGATTACGTAAAATCACGAGCTTCAAACCCAGCGACTGGCACAAGGTCTGCAAATCAAAACTCTCGTCAAGACGTTTTCAAGAACTCATTGAAACCCAGGCTCTCGCCGCCTC